>NZ_JBPJZL010000005.1:0-606470 GCF_051216835.1 Variovorax multivorans | reverse complement strand
CGCCTGGAGCTCACGCCCTTCGGCGGCATCAAGGACTCGGGCCTGGGGTACAAGGAAGGCGTGCTCGAGGCCATGAAGAGCTTTACCAATACCAAGACTTATTCGTTGCCGTGGTAGTCGCCGCATCGCTCGCTGTGCCGCTGGACGTGGAGGGCATCGTCGCCCTGTTCGAGGCCAGGGGCCACGCGCAGTACGACGGTGAACCCGTCACGCAGCTCCAGCACGCGCTGCAGTCCGCGCACTTGGCCGAGCAGGCCGGTGCATCCAGCGAACTCATCACTGCAAGCCTGCTGCACGACCTGGGGCACCTGCTGCACGACATGGACGGCACGCCCACGCAGCAGGGCCTGGACGACCTGCACCAGTACCGCAGCCGTGCCTTCCTGAAGCACCTGTTCGGCCCGGCCACGCTCGACCCGATCCGGCTGCACGTGGACGCCAAGCGCTTCCTGTGCGCGCGTGAACCGGGATATCTCGAAGCGCTGTCGGCCGATTCGCAGCGCAGCCTGGTGCTGCAGGGCGGTGTGTTCGACGAAGCACAGGCAAGGCAGTTCGAAGCGCTGCCGCATGCGCTCGACGCGGTGCGCCTGCGCCGCTGGGACGACAGCGCCAAGTGCGCCGATGCGAAGACGCCCGACCTGATGCACTACGCGCGGCACATGCTGCTCGCGTCGAGGCAGGCTGCCACGCAGCAGCCATAACCTGAAACCGAGAGCCTTCCGACATGCGCCCCTTCTGGATCGAACAGGCCCTCTTCAATGACGGCGACCTCGCACCTGCACTGCAGGGCGCGCAGCGCGCCGACGTCTGCATCGTTGGTGGCGGCTTCACCGGGCTCTGGACTGCCATCCAGGCGAAGCAGCGCAACCCGGCGCTCGACATTGCCATCGTCGAGAGCGATCTCTGCGGCTCCGGCGCGAGCGGGCGCAACGGCGGTTGTCTGCTGACGTGGTCGACCAAGTTCTTCACGCTGCGCCGGCTGTTCGGCGAAGCCGAGGCCATCCGCCTCGTCAGAGCCTCGGAAGATGCGGTGCAACACATCGCCGACTTCTGCCGCGCGAACGGCATCGACGCCGAACTGCGGCAGGACGGCACGCTCTACACCGCAACCTCGCAGGCCCAGGTCGGCGCACTCGACCCCGTGATGAAGGGGCTGGAGGACTGCGGCATTCATTCCTACCGCACGCTGCCGCCCGAAGAAGTCGCGCGCCGCTCGGGCTCCGCGCGCAACCTGGCGGGCGTGTACTCGCCCATCGCCGCGACCGTGCATCCGGGCAAGCTGGTGCGGGGGCTGAGGCGCGTGGCGCTGCGCATGGGCATCCGCATCTACGAGCGCAGCCCGATGATCGACTTCACGCAAGGCCATCCGGTCACGGTGCGCACGCCGGCCGGCAGCATCGAGGCGCCGAAGCTGGTGCTGGCGATGAACGCGTGGATGGCCAGTGCCTTGCCTCAGTTCGAGCGCACGATCGCCATCGTGTCGAGCGACATGGTCATCACGGAAAAATGCCCCGAGCTGCTGCGCGCGACGGGGTTGGTCGATGGCGTCTCGGTGCTCGATTCGCGCACCTTCGTCTATTACTACCGAACCACCGTGGACGGCCGCCTGATGCTGGGCAAGGGCGGCAACACCTTCACCTGGGGCGGGCGCATCGCGCCGGTGTTCGACCAGCGCTCACCTTACGAGGCCGAGCTCACGCGCGCGCTGCATGGCTTCTTTCCTTCGCTGCGTGACGTGCCAGTGACTGCGAGCTGGAACGGGCCCTCGGACCGCTCCGTGACCGGCTTCCCGTTCTTCGGCAAGCTCAACGGCGCGCCGCACATCTACTACGGCTTCGGCTACTCGGGCAACGGCGTGGGGCCGACCTACATGGGCGGGCAGATCCTCTCTTCGCTGCTGCTGGACGAGGACAACGCCTGGACGCGCAGCCCGCTCATCCAGGGGCCGCTGGGGCAGTTTCCGCCCGAGCCGATCCGCTACATCGGCTCCATCGTCGTGCGCGACGCGATCCGCCGCAAGGAAGCGGCCGAGGACCGCGACAGCCGGCCGTGGATGGTCGACCGGCTGCTGAGCAAGTTCGCCGACGCGGCAGGCAAGTCGGACAAGGGCTGAGCGCGTTCAGGCCAGCCGGTCGAGCAGGCTGTACCAGGCCACGCCGCCGGCCACGTAGAAGCGCTGCAATCCATGCAGCGGGATCGGTGCGATCGGCGTCACCGGGTACGGAAAATCCGCGCCCGCATCGACCAGCCGCGCCGCCACGTGTTTGCCCATGCTGGTGGCCAGCGCGATGCCACGCCCGTTGTAGCCCAGCGCCACCGTCACGCCCGGCGCCGGCGTGTGCACGTGCGGCATGAAGTCGCGCGTGACCGCGATGCGGCCGGCCCAGCGGTACTCGTAGCGCAGCGGCCCCAGTTGGGGAAACAGCAGTTCGAGCGAACGTTCGAGGTGCGCGAAATCCGCGGGCCCGGCCGGGTCGGCGAAGTGGCCGCGCCCGCCCATCAGCAGACGGCCTTGCGCGTCCTTGCGGAAGTAGAGCAGCAGGCGCTGCGAGGTCGATGCGGTTTCGCCGCCCGGCAGGATGGCGTCGGCCGCGGCGCCCTTGAGCGGTTCGGTGGCAACGATGAAGCTGTTGGCGGCCAGCACGGTGCTCGACAGCTTCGGCCACAGCGCGCCGGTGTAGCCGTTGGTGGCAATCAGCACTTGTTCGGCCGTGACGCTCGCGCCTGTCGATGTGCTCGCATGCCAGTGCGTGCCGTGGCGCTCCAGCGCCGTGACTTCGGTGCCGCCGTGCACGGAAGCACCTGCGGCCTGCGCGGCACGCACCAGTCCGCGCGTGTAGGCCAGTGGCTGGATGCTGCCGGCGCGGCCGTCGAGCCAGCCGCCGGCAAAGGCTTCGGTGCCGAGCCGCGCGCTGACAGCGGCGCGGTCGAGTTGCAGCATCGTCACGCCGCGCTTCGCCCACTGCTCGGCGCGCGCATGCAGCGCGGCCACGTCCTTCTGTGCGTAGGCGGCCTGGATCCAGCCTTTGCGCACCGGCTGGCAGTCGATGCGGTGGCGGGCGATCAGGTCGAACACCAGGTCGGCCGAGCGCGAGACCGCATCGATCAAGGGCTCTGCACGCGCTTGGCCATAGAGCTGGACCAGCTCATCGGGGTCGTGCTTGAGCGAAGGATTCACCTGCCCTCCGTTGCGGCCCGACGCGCCCCAGCCGGGTTCGTGCGCCTCAAGCACGCAGGCCTGCACGCCGGCCTCGGCCAGATGCAGCGCAGCCGAGAGGCCGGTGAAGCCGCCGCCGACGATCAGCACGTCGGCCTTGCGCGATTCGGTCAGCGGCGGCGTTGGCGGAGCGGGTGGTGCGGTGTCGGCCCAGAGCGAAGGAGGCAACGCGCGAACGCTCATGCACGCACCTCCGCGGACGCCGCAGACGCTACAGCACCAGACGGATGCAGCACGCGCCGCAAGAAGTCTTGCGTACGCGCCTGGCGCGGCGCGCCCAGCACCCGCGCGGACGGGCCTTCCTCGACGATGCTGCCGCTGTGCAGGAAGCACACGCGGTCGGCCACTTCGCGCGCGAAGCCCATCTCGTGCGTGACCACGATCATCGTCATGCCCTCGTCGGCCAGTGCGCGCATCACGCCGAGCACGTCGCCGACCAGCTCGGGGTCGAGCGCCGAAGTGGGCTCGTCGAACAGCATGGCCTTTGGCTTCATCGCGAGCGCGCGGGCGATTGCCACGCGCTGCTGCTGCCCACCCGAGAGCTGTGCCGGATAGGCTTGCGCCTTCTCGGCCAGCCCCACCTTGGCCAGCAGCGCCAGCGCTTCTTCGCGCGCTTGCGCCGCGTTCTGGCGCAGCACGTAGACCGGGCCTTCCATCACGTTCTCCAGCACGGTGCGGTGCGGAAACAGGTTGAAGCGCTGGAACACCATACCCATGCGACTGCGCAACCGATGGATGTTGGGCGCGTTGCGGTCCACCCGCTCGCCGAAGGCGCGCACTTCGCCGCCTTCGTATGACTCCAGCCCGTTGATGCAGCGAAGCACCGTCGATTTGCCAGAGCCCGAAGGGCCGATCAGGCACACGACCTCGCCCTTGTCCACGTTCAGGCTCACGCCCTGCAGCACGCGATGCGCGCCGAAGCGCTTTTCCAGTCCTTCGACGTGGATCATGGTTGTTTTCTCCCGGCGGCAAAACGCTTCTCGAGCCGGCGCAGGCCGTAGACCAGCGGCAGGCTCATCAACAGGTAGAGCAGGGCGACCAGCGTGTAGACGGTCATGTTCTGGAAGGTCGACGAGGCAATGAGCTGGCCGGCGCGCGTCATCTCGGCCACGGTGATGGTCGAGACCAGCGAGGAGTCCTTCAGCATCATCACCAGCGTGTTGCCGTAGGGCGGCAGCGCGATGCGAAAGGCCTGCGGCAAGATCACGCGCCGCATGATCAGCGCCGAGCGCATGCCCATGGCCTGCGCGGCCTCGCGCTGGCCCGGATCGACCGCCTCGATGCCGGCGCGGAAGTTCTCGGCCTGGTAGGCCGAGTAGGCGATGCCCAGGCCGATCACGCCGGCCTGGAAGGCCGTGAGCTGCACGCCGAACTCCGGCAGCACGAAGTAGATATAGAACAGCTGCACGATGATCGGCAGCCCGCGAATCACGTTGATCGTCACCGTGGCGGCCCAGGAAAGGGCGCGCACGGGCGACAGCTTCATCAGCGCCAGTGCAAGGCCGAGCGCGCTGCTCAGCAGAAAGGCGAGCACCGTGACCTGCACGGTGACCACCGCGCCCTGCAGGAGGATCGGCAGGAAGTCCTGCGCGTTCTGGAGAAAGGTGGGAGCAGCCATGGGTCAGCGCGCTCTCAGATGCCCCACTTCTGCACGATCTTGGCGAGCGTGCCGTCTGCCTTCACGGCGGCAATGGCTTTGTTGATGCGGGCCATCGTCTCGGTGTCGCCCTTGCGCACCACCAGGCACACGTCGCCCACGTTCACGGCCTTGTAGCTGTCGACCAGCTTCACGCCAGGGAAGGTGTTCTGCCGGATCTGGTAGGCCATGATGGGTTGGTCGCCCAGCCCCGCCTTGATGCGCCCGAGCGAGAGGTCGCGCGTCATGTCGGCCACCGAGTCGTAGCTGCGCACTTCCTTGAAGATGCCTTTCTTGTTCAGCATGTCGAGGAACACGGTGCCGACCTGTGCGCCCACCACTTCGCCCTTGAGTTCGTCGAGCGAGACGTACGCGCGGGTGTCGTCGGCCTTGACGATCAGGCCTTCGCCGTACGAATACACCGGGTCGCTGAAGTCGACCACTTCCTGGCGCGCCGCCGTCTTGAGCATGGCCGCCGAGACGATGTCGATCTTGCGGGCCGTGAGCGAGGGAATCAGCGCCGAGAACACCGTCTGCTGCACGTTGACGTTGAAGCCGCCCGCCTTGCCCACGGCGGTGACGGTGTCGACCATCATTCCCTGGATGGTGTTGGTCTTCACGTCGAGGAAGGTGAAGGGCACGCCGGTGGCGGTGGCGCCCACGTTGTAGGTCGGGGTGGCGCCTTGTGCCGCAGCGAGCGAGGCGGTGCCGGCGATGCAAAGACCCAGGGCCAGGCGGTGAAGGCGGCGAACGATGCGATTCATGGAAGCACTCCTCGGAGGAAAAGGACGTTGAAAAGTGGAAGTGAACGGAAAGGGAACGGAAAAGGGTGGTGCACCCTGCGATGCAACATGTATGCCAATAGTCGATTCTTTTGAATCTCTAATCAATAAATAGAAACCACTAGTCGAACCATAAGAATCGATATTCGATATTTCAAGGGACTGTAGATATACTCCACCGCCATGGACGCCACACCCGACACAGCCCCCGAAGACAGCCAGAGCCTGCTTTTCAACCAGTCGCTGGAGAAGGGCCTGGCCGTGCTGCGCGCCTTCAGCGCAAGGCGGCGCACCATGACGCTGGCCGACGTGGCCGAGGCCACCGACATCACCAAGAGCTCGGCCCAGCGCATGGTCTTCACGCTCGAAAAACTGGGCTACGTGCGCAAGCACCCGAAGACGCGGCGCTACCAGCTCACGCCGCGGGTGATGGAGATCGGCTTCAACTACCTGGCGGCCCATTCGCTGATCGACATGGCCAACCCCTTCCTGTCGGAGCTGACCAAGGTGACGACGGAAACCTCCTGCCTCACCGAGCCCGACGGGCTCGACATGGTCTACGTGGCGCGTTTCGTCAGCGCGCAGTTCGTGCCGGTGCACATGCCCATCGGCAGCCGCATTCCCATGTACTGCACGGCTTCGGGGCGCGCCTTTTTGAGTGCGCTGCCCGAGGAAGAGGCACGCGCGCTCATCGAGGCCTCCGACCGCGTGGCCCACACCATGCACACATGCACCGATGTGGACGCGATCCTCGAAACGCTGCGCCAAGCGCGGCTGCAGGGCTTTGCCACCAATGCCGAGGAACTGTTCCTCGGCGACATGACCATCGCGGCGCCCGTGCTGGGCAGCCAGGGACGGCCGGTGGCCTCGGTGCACATCGTGGCGCCGACCAGCCGCTGGACGATCGACGAAGCCGTGCGCAAGCTGGCGCCCACGCTGCTGCTGTGCGCGCGCTCGCTGACCAGTTCGGCGCGCAGCATCGACTGACTGACTGACTGACGCCTATACGGTTTCAGGCATCGCGCCGGCGGTGGCTGGCTTTATGCTGTGCGGGATCACAACGCAGCAGCAGAGTCCCCCACCATGACTGATTTCCGCCCCGCCTACGACAAGAGCTTCGACCGCATCGCAGCCGACCGCCTGCCCGAGTTGCTGCGCGCCATGCCCAAGGCCGAGCTGCACATGCACATCGAGGGCTCGCTCGAACCCGAACTCATCTTCGCGCTCGCGCAGCGCAACGGCGTGTCCATTCCCTATGCCAGCGTCGAAGAGCTGCGCAAGGCGTATGCCTTCACCAACCTGCAGAGCTTTCTCGACATCTACTACGCCGGCGCCAGCGTTCTGCTGAAGGAACAAGATTTCTACGACATGGCCTGGGCCTACCTGGAGCGCGCGGCCGCAGACAACGTGGTGCACACCGAGATGTTCTTCGACCCGCAGACGCACACGGCGCGCGGCGTGTCGATGGAAACGGTAATCAACGGCCTGCACCGCGCCTGCGTCGATGCGCAACCGAAGCTGGGCGTGAGCGCCACGCTCATCCTGTGCTTCCTGCGCCACCTGAGCGAGGAAGAAGCCTTCGAGACGCTGGAGCAGGCGCTGCCATTCCGCGACAAGTTCATCGGCGTGGGGCTCGATTCGAGCGAAGTCGGCCACCCGCCCGAGAAGTTCGCGCGCGTGTTCGCACGCTGCCGCGAGCTGGGCTTTCACCTCGTCGCGCATGCGGGCGAAGAGGGCCCGCCGGCCTATGTGTGGAGCGCGCTCGACGTGCTCAAGGTCGAGCGTGTGGACCACGGCGTGCAAAGCACCAAAGACCCGGCGCTGATGAAGCGCCTCGCGCAAGACCGCATTCCGCTCACCGTGTGCCCGCTGTCGAACCTCAAGCTCTGTGTGTTCCCCGATCTGTCGCAGCACAACCTCGGCGCGCTGCTGGGGGCAGGCCTGGTCGCTACCGTCAACTCGGACGACCCGGCTTACTTCGGCGGCTACATGAACCAGAACTTCACGCAGACCTTCGCGGCCACCAGGCTCAGCGTGCAACAGGCCTGGCAGCTTGCTGCCAATAGCTTCGAAGGCAGCTTCATCGACGCGGCCGCCAAGCGCGCCTACGTCGACCGGCTCAACGCGGCCTTCGCGACTTTCTGATCCGACACGGCGGGCCGCGGCACCAGCAGCGGCATCGCCACCAGCGCGCAGGCGCTGGCCGCCAGCCACACCATCGGCCAGCCCTGCAGCGCCAGCAGGTGCGGAATGGAAAACGGCGTGACGAAGCACACCAGGAACACACTGGTGTTGGCCATGCCCAATGCCGTGCCGGCGCGGGCTGCACCGGCCAGCGTGGCGAGTTCCGTGTAGGCCACGCCGTGCCAGGCCGACACACACACTCCGCTCACACCCAGAAGCACGACCAGCGCAATGCGCAGCGCCAATGAATCGGCGGCATGCGTTCCCGAGACCATCACCAGCACCGCGAGGCCGGCGAACAGCAGCACGCTGAGCGCGCTGCAGGCACGCAGGTAGGCCGGCCGGTTGCGCTTGCGGTCGGTCCAGCGGCCGCTCCACACGCGCATGACCATCGCACCGACCTGCGTGAACACCATCGTCGCGGTGATCGTCGCGAAGCCTGCGTGGCCGAAGTCGTGCAGGAACACGGTGCCGAAAGACAGCACCGCGAATTGCGGCGCGCAGAGGATGCCGATGCCGGCCACGATGCGCCACACGCGCACGTCGCGCAGCGGGCCGCTCTTCGGTGCGGCCGTTGTTTCCACGGCCTTGCTGCCGCGCGGCGCAATGGGTGGCTCGTGCACCCACGCCCAGCTCATCGCCGCGCTCAGCGCGCACAACAGCGCGAGCAGGCCGTAAAGCGCCGCAAAGCCGAAGTGCAGCGCCACGAAAGGCAGCACCAGCGCGCCGATGCCGCCGCCCAGCGGCACGGCCGTCTGCCGGATGCTCATCGCGAGGCCGCGCTCGCTGGCGTCGAACCACGTCATCACCGCGCGGCCACTGGCGCCGTTGACGCTGCCGCCAAGCAGACCGACCAGCAGCAGCCCGGCACCGAGCCAGCCCAGGCCGGGAATGTGCCCTGCCGCCGGTGCGGCCCACAGTGCCATCACCACCAGCGCGATGGCCGTACTGCCCAGGCCCATCAGCAGCACCGGCCGGTCGCCCCAGCGGTCGGTCAGCAGGCCCCAGGGCAGCTCGCTCACAGCAATGCCCAGCCCCATGAGGCCGAGCACCAGCCCGAGCGTGGCGTTGTCGAGCTGGTAGCCGGTGCGCATGAGCACGGCGGTCATCGGGATGCCACTGAAGGCCACGGAGAACGCCGCGTTGGCGGCCACGCCCGCAGTCAGCACCTTCCAGCGGTGGCGCGGCGAGAACGAAGAGGAGGAAGAAGGGGATTGCGTCATGTTGCGGCGCAGTGTCCGCCGCCGCCAAGGTTTTGAAAATCAGAAAATAATGCGCCAATCGTCCTGAAAAACAGGATGGTCAAAAAGGAGCCCCGACATGAGCCAGGTGATGTTCGATCTCGACGTGCTGCGCACCTTTTCCACCGGCATCGCGCTCGGCAGCTATGCCCGCGCGGCCGACAAGCTGGGCCGCTCGACTTCAGCAGTGAGCGCGCAGTTGAAGAAGCTGGAATCGCAGGCCGGCACTGTGCTGTTCCGCAAGGCCGGCCGGGGGCTGGAGCTGACCGACGCCGGCGAGACGCTGCTGGCCTACGCCCATCGCATGCTCGAACTGAATGAGGAAGCCGGCGCCGCCATGCGCGGTGCCGACCTGCAAGGCTGGGTACGCCTCGGCCTGCAGGAAGACTTCGGCGAGACGTTGCTGCCGGCCGTTCTCGGCCGTTTTGCACGCGCGCATCCCAAGGTGCGTATCGAAGCCTGCGTGGCGCGCAGCGGCGAGCTGCGGGAGCGGCTCGAACTTGGGCAGCTTGACCTTGCACTGGCATGGGACGCGGGCGACCAGCCTCTGTCGCCGTACGCAGAGCGCGTGGCGCGATTGCCTCTGCTGTGGATTGGCCCCAAGGCCCCCTACCGTGTCGAGGCCGACTGGTGGACGCAGCGCGAACACCGCGGTACCGGCACGCGCCAGGCCAAGAGCAAGGAGCCGTTGCCGCTCATCATGCTCGACGCCCCGTGCCCGCTGCGCGAGATCGTCATCACTGCGCTCGACCGTGCTGGCGTGCCATGGCGCCGCGCCTTTGGCAGTGCCAGCCTTGCGGCGCTGTGGGCTGCAGCCTCGGCCGGCCTGGGCCTCACGGTGCGCACGCCTTTCGGGCTGCCTTCGCATGTGCGCGTCATCGATCGCACGATGCTGTCCCTGCCGGCGCTGCCGCAGATATCGCTCGTGCTCTATCGCGCGCAGGCTCACTCCGAGGCCCCGGCGAGCCGGCTGGCCATGCTGCTGCTGGAGGCGGTGCGCCAGCATGTGCAGCCCATGGCCGTTCCGATGCAGGAGAATCCGCCGCTGGAGACAAAAACAAAAGTGGCACGGCATGGCAACGCAAAACTTCCTGCACCTGTGGGATGACCGGTTCCTCTACATCACGCCGGCGATCCAGTCGGGCCTGACGGCCCGCTCGTCGGCCACGCTGCTGGCGTCGGTCAGCGGGCATCCCTTTGCGCTGGAGGCGGTCGACGGCACGCGCGTGCACTGCACCGCGGCGCTGGTCGCTCCGCACGTGTCGCGCCGGCTTGACGTCGATGGCTGCGGGCTGCTGTCGCTCAATCTCGATCCTGCGTCTAGTGCCTACCGCATGCTCGCAAAGCGCATGGGCGGCCACGGCATCCTGCCGATCGATGCGCGCCGCTTCGGCCGGCTGCGCGACGAGTTCGATCCGGCGCAGCACGGCACGCTTTGCAGTCGCGGGCTGCGGGCGCTGAGCGTGAAGCTGGTCGAGGCCATCAACGAGTTTCCCGAGATCGAAGCGGCCGTCGACCCGCGCATCGAACGCGTGCTGCAGGCCATCCGCGCGCATGCGGGGCAGATTCCGCTGCGCGACTTGTCGGCCGTGGCCTGCCTCTCGCCCGACCGGCTCACGCACCTGTTCGCCCGGCAGGTGGGCGTGTCGGTCAAACGCTATGCGCTGTGGACCAAGGTGCGCCGCACGGTGCAGCAGTTCACCGCGCGGCGCCCGCTCACCGACGTAGCTCTGGTCAGCGGCTTTACCGATGCGGCGCACATGAGCCGCACCTTCCAGCGCTACTTCGGCCTGTCGCCGTCCTTCCTGGCGAACCAGGTGCGCGTGACTGCCGACGACGGCGCCTCGCACGCCTGGGGCCATCAGCAGGGGCTGGCGTCAATGTAAAGAAGGGCACGCGGGCGAGGCGTTCGCGTCGCCCGTCTTAAGATTGGCGCCGAACGCGCCACGCACGCTCGACGCCCACGCAGCTGCGTTCCTCATACACAACAGGAACACCGCATGCGCTCGAAATTCACGCGCGGCCTCGGGCCGCTTTTTCTCGTGCCGGTTGCCATGGCCCTCGTGGCATGTACCGGCATTGCCGACCGCTCAACGCCGCCGCACGGCAGCTACAAGGCCGAGATCCGCCGCACCGCCATGGGCGTGCCGCACATCAAGGCGGACGACTGGGCCGGTGCCGGCTATGGCTACGGCTACGCGCAGGCGCAGGACGATCTCTGCACCATGGCCGACAGCTTTCTCACCTACCGCGGCGAGCGTTCGCAGTTCTTCGGCGCCGAAGCGCTGCTGACGGCCAAGAGCACCATCGGCCAGCCGAAGAACATCGATTCCGACTTCTTCCACAGACACGTGATTTCAGCCGACGTGGTCGACGCCATGGCCCGCGCGCAGCCGGCCAGCATCCGCGGCATGGTCGAAGGCTTTGCCGCTGGCTACAACCGCTACGTGCGCGAGCTGAAGGCCGATGCAGGCAACGCGCATGCGGCCTGCCGCAACGAGGCCTGGGTGCGGCAGGTGAGCCCCGACGACATCTACCGCCGCATGTACGCCACCAACCTGGCGGCGGGCTACAGCAACTTCCTCTCGAACATTGCCAACGCGGTGCCGCCTGCCGCCAAGGTGTCGTTGCGCAAAGAGCATGATGCGCAGCCGCTGGCGCTGCAGGTCGGCGGCGAGGCGGGCGTGGGCAGCAACATGATCGGCTTCGGCACAGCGAGCACAGGCGACGCGAGCCCGCTGCTGTTCGGCAACCCGCACTGGTACTGGCGCGGACCCGACCGCTTCTATCAGGCGCAGCTCACCATTCCGGGGCAGCTCGACGTGAGCGGCACGTCTTTCCTCGGCGTGCCGGTGCTCCTCATCGGGTTCAACGACAACATCGCATGGAGCCACACGGTATCGGCGGCGCGGCGCTTTGGTCTCTTTCAATTGCAGCTCGCTCCGGGTGACGCCACGAGCTACCTGCGTGACGGCCGCGTGGTGAAGATGCAGGCGCGCATCGTCACCGTGAACGTGAAGCAGGCCTCGGGCAAGGTCGAGCCGGTGACGCGCACGCTCTACGCCTCGGAGTACGGCCCGCTGGTGAACCTGGGCGCGATCAACCCGGCGCTGGCCTGGAGCCAGAGCACGGCCTTCGCCATCCGCGACATCAACGCCGACAACTACCGCACCTTCCGCACCTGGCTGCGCTGGGGGCAGGCGAGGTCGCTCGACGATCTCATCGCCATTCAGCGAGAAGAGGCCGCCATTCCCTGGGTCAATACCGTAGCCGTGGGTCGCGGCAGCGCCAAGGCCTGGTATGCGGACATCGGCGCGGTGCCCAACGTGTCGCCCGAGCAGATGGCGAACTGCACCACGCCCGCCGGCAAGGCGATGGCGGCCACGCTGCCGCGCGTGCCGGTGTTCGACGGCTCGCGCAGCGCCTGCGACTGGCAGAGCGATGCCGACTCGGTGCAGAAGGGGGCAGTCGGCCCTTCGCGCATGCCGAGCCTGCTGCGCGACGACTACGTCGCCAACATGAACGACAGCTACTGGCTCGCCAATCCGAAAGCGCCGCTCACGGGCTACCCGGCCATATTCGGCCCGACGGGCAGCAACGCGCAGACCTTCCGCACGCGGCTCGGCCACCTCATTGCGCAGGGCGCTGGTAGCGGCGCGACGGTCGATGCCGTCGAGCGCGTGACGCTCGGCAGCCGCGCCTACACCGCAGAGCTGTTCAAGGCCCGCGCGCTGGAGCTGGTGTGCGACGTGCCCCGCATTGCCGTGACGGGCGATGCGCAGACCGGCGAGGCGTTCTCGCCGCCGCGCAGCGTCGACACCGGCCCCGCCTGCGCGGTGCTGAAGGCGTGGAACAACACCGGCCTGGCCTCGGCGCGCGGCGCCCACGTGTGGGACGAGTTCTGGGCGCGTGCCTCGCGGCTGCCCGCGGACAGGCTCTATGAAGTGCCTTTCAGCGCGAACGATCCGATCAACACGCCGAGCGGCCTCAAGACTTCCGCCGCCGAGGACCTGCGGCAGGCCTTCGGTGCGGCAGTGCTGCGTGTGCAGGCCAGCGGCTATGCACTCGACGCGCTGCGCGGCGACACGCTGTTCGTGACGCGCAACGGCCAGAAGATTCCGCTGTCGGGCGGCTGCGACGGCCAAGGCTACTTCACGATCCTTTGCTCGGAGAACCGGCTCGACAAGGGCGGCTACACGATGGACGCCAACCCCAACGGCAACAGCTACATGCAGATCGTGCGTTTCCCCGCAGGAGGCGTCGAGGCTCACACCTTCCTCACCTTCTCGCTGTCGGACGACCCGGCGTCGCCGCACAACGCCGACTACACACGCGCCTACAGCGCCGGGCAGTGGCTGCGCCTGCCGTTCTCGGAAGCGGAGATCAAGGCCGACGCCGCCTACAGCAGCGTGACCATCCGCGAGTAAGGAAGGAGGAGGGCGCAGCGGTGCTTCTTCAGCGCCGCTTCGCCAACCAGTTCCACCCGGCGCCCGCGGCCATCAGCACGCAGGTGCCGAGGAACACGGCGCGCATGCCGATGTGCCCGCCCACGAAGCCGCCGAGCAGCGGCCCCGCGACCTGGCCCGTGTATTGCGCCGAGGTCGAGTAGCCGAGCATGTTGCCCGCCACGCGCTCGGGCGCGTTGTGGC
Source organism: Variovorax multivorans (assembly GCF_051216835.1). Taxonomy (NCBI): domain Bacteria; kingdom Pseudomonadati; phylum Pseudomonadota; class Betaproteobacteria; order Burkholderiales; family Comamonadaceae; genus Variovorax; species Variovorax multivorans. The sequence continues at coordinate 592,761 of NZ_JBPJZL010000005.1, read as the reverse complement.
GGATCACGCTCGCGATGCAGGGCAGCAGCCCGCCGAGCGACAGCCCCATCAGAAAGCGGAGCACCACCAGCTGCCAGCCCGAGCTGACGAAGGCCTGCGGCACCAGCAGCAGCGCCGACACCGCAAGGCAGCCGACGATCACGTTCCAGTGCCCCACGCGGTCGGCCAGCTTGCCCAGCCACGAGGCCGAGAGAATGCTGCCCAGCGCCGCCGCCGACATCACCAGGCCGGCCATCATCGTCACGCGGTTCGGGTCATCGACCAGCGTGGCAACGTAGACGGTGATGATCGGCTCGATCGACATGTTCGCGAGCATCAGCAGCATGCCGGTGAAGAGCATCGCGACCAGCGGGCGCTTGTCGGGCACGGCGGCCCAGCCGGTGTCGTCGGAGGCGCCGCGCTGCTTCGATGCGGAAGGCGCCTTCTTCTCTTCACGGATGAGGAAGGCCGTCGCGAGAAAAGCCACGAAGATCATCGCGCCCGCCGCGAAGAAGGTGTTGCGAATGCCGACGAGCGGCGGCAGCACGCCACCCACCAGCGGCCCCACGAGATTGCCGGCCATGATGGCCGACGACATCGTGCCCAGCGCCCAGCCGGTGCGGTCCTTGGGTGTCTGCGTGGCTACCAGCACCATCGAGCCCGAGGCATAGCCGCCGAGCAGCCCCGCCAGCAGCCGCAGGCCGACGAGCTGCCACACGTTGCCGGCAAGACCGATCAGCGCCATCGCCACAGCCATGCCGAGGCTCGCGCGAATCAGCATCGGCTTGCGCCCATAGCGGTCGGCCAGCCGGCCCCACAGCGGCGCGACCAGCGCGGCGCTGAAGAAGGTGGCACCGTATGCCGCCCCTGACCATTGCACGATGGCCGCATGGTCCTTCACGCCCAACTGCTCGACGTACAGCGGCAGGAAGGGCAGCAGCAGCGTCATCGCGATGATGGTGGTGAAGGAGCCGAACATGCAGACAGCGAGGTTGCGCTGCCAGTGGATGTGGGCGCCCGACTCGGCTGGCGGGGTGGTTGTTGTCGTCGATTGCGTCATGTGGAGCGCCCATTGTGGGACGGCGCGTCCGGGTTGGCGCTTGCCGATTGGCGGCGGCACCCATCGCCGCGTGGGAAGGCCATGCTGCGTATCCCTCACGCCAACGCGGTCGGCGCAGGTCGTCTAGCCTCGCGTCCGTCATTCAGTGCAAACCTCTTTTCAGGACATGGCCATGAAACGCATCGGCGTGCTCGTCTTCCCCGGCTTCCAGATCCTCGACCTGGCCGCGATCGCGGCGTTCGAGCTCGCCAACATCCATGCCGGCAAGGTGGTCTACAAGGTCGAGCTGCTGTCGGAAGAGGGCGGCCTCGTGGCCAGCTCGTCGGGCGTGACCGCCGACAGCAAGCGCTTCGGCACGGCGAAGTTCGACACGCTGGTGATGAGCGGCGCGCTCTTCATCGCGCCCACGTCCGAGAAGATGCGCCGCTTTCTGCGTGCAGGGCTGCGCAATGCGCGTCGCGTGGCCAGCATCTGCACCGGCGCCTTCGGGCTGGCCGATGCGGGCCTGCTCGACGGACGCCGGGCGACCACGCACTGGTCCTTTGCGGGAGAGCTGCAGAAGCGCCATCCCTCCGTCAAGGTGCAGCCCGATCGCATCTTCATCAACGACGGGCCGGTGTGGACCTCGGCCGGCATGACGGCCGGCATCGACCTCGTGCTGGCGCTGGTGGAGGAAGACCTCGGCGTGGAGGCTGCCCGGTTCGCGGCGAGGAAGCTGGTCGTGTACCACCGCCGCGCGGGTGGGCAATCGCAGTACTCCGCGCTGCTCGAGCTGGAACCCAAGTCCGACCGCATCCAGAAGGCGCTGGTGCATGCGCGCGCCAACCTGCGCGAGACGCTGTCGGTGGAGGAACTGGCCGAGGTCGCGCACCTCAGCCCGCGTCAGTTCAGCCGCGCCTTCAAGGCCGAGACCGGGCAGTCGCCGGCGCATGCGGTCGAGAACCTGCGCGTGGAGGCGGCGCGTGCGCTGATCGACGAGGGCAGCCTTGCGCTCGGCGTGGTCGCGCGCGAAACGGGCTTCGGCGATCCCGAGCGCATGCGCCGGGCCTTCCTGCGCACGCTGGGGCAACCGCCGCAGAGCGTGCGCCGCGTGGCCCGGCGGGAGGCTGCGACGGCCTGAAACGCCGGATGTCCTGAAAGGTGGCTTATATGACATTTACGCCATAGCCTTGTAGGAGGAGACTTCCACCACGGCCATAAACCCGTGGCGAAAAAAGGAAACTCCATGACTGCAACTTCAGCAACTCCCAAGGGCACAGCCCTCATCACCGGTGCCTCGTCGGGCATCGGCGCCGTGTACGCGGACCGCCTCGCGCGGCGCGGCTTCGACCTGATCCTGGTGGCGCGCAATCGCGAACGCCTCGAGGCGCTAGCCGCGAAGCTCGCGGGCGAGACCGGCCGCAAGGTCGACATCCTCCCCGCCGACTTGATAGACAAGAAGGACATCGCGCTCGTCGAGGCGGCGCTGCGCACCCGCAACGACATCACCATGCTGGTGAACAACGCCGGCGTAGGCGCCACCGCGCCGCTGCTCGCGTCGGACATCGACAAGATGGAAGAAATGATCGCGCTCAACGTGAACGTGCTCACGCGGCTCACCTACGCGGCCGTGCCCGGTTTTGTCGAGCGCGGCGCGGGCACGCTGGTGAACATTTCGTCCATCGTGGCGGTCTCGCCCGAGACGCTCAACGGCGTGTACGGCGGCAGCAAGGCCTTCGTGCTGGCGCTGAGCCAATCGCTGCAGCACGAGCTGAACGGCAAGGGCGTGCGCGTGCAGGCGGTGCTGCCGGGCGCGACGGCCACCGAGTTCTGGGGCATTGCCGGCCTGCCGGTGCAGCACCTGCCCAGCGAGATCGTGATGACCGCGCAAGACATGGTCGACGCGGCCCTCGCAGGGCTCGACCAGGGCGAGCAGGTCACGATTCCCGCGCTGCCCGACCTTGCCGAGTGGGATGCCTTCGATGCGGCGCGGCGTGCGATGTCGGGGCGGTTGTCCAGCACCGCGCCTGCGGCGCGCTACCGCGCCGCCTAGTCGGCTCGGGCATAAAATCCGCACCCCGCACCAGGGCGTCCCGGCCTGCTGCGGGGTTTTGCTTTTCCGGGGCCATGTAGAGGAACACCATGTACAAAAACCTCGCGGGCCGCGCCGTTCTGGCGCTGGCCGCCGCGTGCTTTTTATCTCCCGCCTTCTCGCAAACGCAGCAAGCCAAGGGTCCGCTGAAGATCGGCTTCGTCTACGTCACGCCCGTCACCGATGCCGGCTGGGTGCGCCAGCATGAAGAGGGCCGCAAGGCCGTCGATGCGGCGCTGGGCGACAAGGTCAATACCACCTACGTCGAGAACGTGGCCGAAGGCGCCGATGCCGAGCGCGTAATTCGCGACCTCGCGCAGCAGGGCAACACGCTCATCTTCACGCCGAGCTTCGGCTACATGGAGCCGACGCTGAAAGTGGCGAAGGACTTCCCCGAGGTGAAGTTCGAGTCGATCACCGGTTACAAGACCGCGCCCAACGTGGCGACCGCCAACGCGCGCTACTACGAGGGCCGCTACCTCGCGGGCATCGTGGCCGGCCGCATGACCAAGACGAACATCGCGGGCTACGTGGCGGGCTTTCCGATTCCTGAGGTGCTGCAGGGCATCAACGCCTTCACGCTCGGCATGCGCTCGGTGAACCCGGCCGCGAAGGTGCACGTGGTGTGGCTCAACGAGTGGTTCGACCCGCCGAAGGAGCGCGATGCGGCCATGGCGTTGTTCAACCAGAACGCCGACGTCGTCGCCTTCCACACAGGCTCCACCGCCGTAATGGCCGCGGCGCAGGAGCGCGGCAGGATGGCCATTGCCTACCACTCCGACATGCGCAAGATCGCGCCCGACGCGCAGATCGTCGCGGTCACGCACCAATGGGGTGGCTACTACACGCAGCGCGCGAAGGCCGTGCTCGACGGCAGCTGGAAGAGCGGCAACCTCTGGGGCGGCGTGAAGGAAGGAATGATCCGCGTCGGCGACTTCGGCACGAAGGTGCCCAAGGCCGTGCAGGACGAGGTGCTGGCGCGGCAGAAGGACATTGCGGCGGGCAAGCTGCAGCCGTTTCGTGCAGCTGCCGCTGACGTGCGCGACAACGAAGGCCACGTCGTGATCGCCAAGGGCGTGCAGCTGAGCGACGAGCAGGTCCTGAAGATGAACTGGCTGGTCGAGGGCGTGCAGGGGCGGGTTGGGCGTTAGCCCAGCCGCTCGACCACGAAGTCCACGAAGGTCCGCAGCTTCGCACTCGGCCGCGCTTCCGGCAGCCGCATGATGTGCACCTGCCGCGTGGGCAGTTCCCAGTCGGGCAGCAATCGCACCACCTGACCCGACGCCAGGGCGGGTCCGAGCAGCGCGTCGGCCTGCACGATCACGCCCACGCCGGCCATGGCCGCGGTCAGCAGCGCCTGGCCGTTGTTGGTGGTGAGCGGGCCGCGCACCGGCACGTGCACCGTCTCGCCCTTGCGCGTGAAGCGCCACGAATGGTTCGGCCCCCAGGTCGCGAAGCCCAGCAGCGGAAAGGCTTCCAGATCGGACGGGTGCTTCGGCTGCCCGTGGCGCGCGACCCATGCGGGGCTGGCCACGGCGTACATGCGCGCCAGCGCGAGCGGTCTTGCAATGAGCCGCTCGTCGACCGCAGCCCCCGAGCGGATGCCGCAGTCGAAGCCTTCTTCCGCGAGGTCGACCACGCGGTCGTTGAGGCTCAGGTCCACTTTCACCTGCGGATAGGCGGCGATGTAGTCGCCGATCACCGGTGTGAGCCGGTGCGCGCCGTAGGCCACGGGCGCAGTGACGCGCAGCACGCCCTGGGGCATGGCGCGTAGCGACTCGGCCACACCGTCGGCGGTGTGCACGCTGGCCAGCACGTCGCGGCAGCGCTCGAGGTAGGCGGCGCCTATCTCGGTGAGTGCGTGGCGGCGCGTGGTGCGCTCCAGCAGGCGGGCACCGAGCTGCTCTTCGAGCGCGCGTATGTGCTTGCCGACCATCACGGCAGACAGGTCGAGCGCCTCGGCGGCGGCCGCGAAGCTGCCCGCATCCACCGTGGCGACGAAGACCTCCATGGCGCGGAGCTTGTCCATATTGAGAATCCAGAGTTTCGAATGACAGAACCAGATGGCAATTTATCAAATCAACGGTTCGTAAAACAATCGCCGCTTGTTGATTCACTTTTGGCGAGGTTTTCCATGAAGGTTCTTGTTGTGGGCGCGACGGGCGCGATTGGCAGCGCAGTGGCTCAGACGCTGGCCGAGCGCGGTCACGAGGTGATTCGTGCAGGACGCACGCGCGGCGACCTCCAGGTCGACATCACGAGCGATGCCAGCGTTGAGGCGCTGTATGCGGCGGTAGGGCGCGTCGATGCCGTCGTGTCGGCGGCGGGCGGGCTGTTCTTCGGGCCGCTGAATGAAATGCGGCCGGCCGACTTCAACATCGGCCTGCAAGACAAGCTGCTCGGCCAGGTGCGGCTCGCGTTGCTCGGCCAGCACGTGCTGAATGACGGTGGTTCGATCACGCTGACCACGGGCGTCGCGGCCGCCGACCCGGTTCGCGGCGGAAGCAATGCGGCCGCCGTGAACTCGGCGGTCGAGGGCTTCGTATTGGGCGCGGCGATCGAGCTGCCACGCGGCCTGCGCATCAACGCGGTGAGCCCTACGTTGCTGACCGAATCGCTGGCGGCATATGGCGCGCTCTTCCCGGGCGTCGAAACCGTATCGGCCGCGCGCGTGGCGCTGGCTTATGTGCGCAGTGTCGAAGGACCGCTGACGGGGCGCGTGTTTCGCGTGTGGCAATGAGCAGCCACACACGGCTGGCCGGCGCGCTGCTCGCGCTCGCCACGACAGCAGCCACCGCCGCACCGCCTCTCGTGCAGGCGTTGCCCGAGGACTGGTATCCGGAAAGCGTTGCCATCGGCCCGGATGGCTCGTTCTATGTCGGCAGCTGGCGCGAGGGCGCGGTCGCGCGCCTGAAGCCGGGCGTCGCTCCGAAGGCCGAAGTGCTCGTGAAGCCTGGTGCCAACGGGCTTGCGAACGGGCAGGGCGTGTTGGTCGATGCGAAGCATCGGGCGCTTTGGGTCTGCTCGGGCAGCAGCGGCTTCACCACCGTGCCGCAGACGCCGAGCGCGCTCAAGCGCTACGACCTGGCCACGGGCGCGCCGCGCGCGAGCTATGCAATGCCCGACAGCGGCTACTGCAACGACCTCGCGCAGGACGCCCGCGGCAATCTCTACGTGACCGACTCCTACCACCCGCGCGTGCTGAGGCTCGCGCCAGGCGCCACCGCGCTCACTGTGTGGAAAGAAGACCCGGCGCTGGCCGGTCCGGGCCCCTACAAGGGCCTGAACGGCATCGCGATCGATGGCGGGCGCGATGTCTACGTGAGCCTCGTGGCGGCGGCTCCTTACGTGCTGCGCATCGGCTTGGGCGCCGACGGCAGCGCCAGCGAGGTCACGCGCATCGATGCACCGCGCGTGCTGAAGAACGTCGACGCAATCCGCGCCTGGAAGCCGGGCCGGCTCGTGCTGTTCGAGAGCAATGCCTTCGGCGAAGGCCCTTACGGCGGCCAGATCACAGTGGCGCGTGTCGACGGCATGAAGCTCGGCCTGCAGACGGTAGTGACAGGGCTCAACGACCCCTCGTCGGGCGCGGTGTGGGGCGATCGCGTCTACTTCATCGAATCGAAGTACGCGCTGCTGACAAAGCGCAAGGACGGCGACGGGCCCGTGCCGACCGGCGTGCCCTTCGACATTCAGTCGCGTGCGTTGCCGCCGCGGTGAGTGCGTTCCGCATATAGCACTCATATGCGCATGGAAATTGCGGTGCGGCGGGGCTGGATTACCCTCCGCACCCACGATGAAAAAAGCCTACCGCGCCTCCCTCCTGCGATTCGACGCCGCCGGCCAGCCCGTTTTCGATGAAGACGGCCTGCTGGTCGTGGCCCCCGACAGCACCGGCCGCCAACGCGTGCTTGATGCCGGCAGCCATGCCGCCGTCGCGCCGCGCCACCCCGGCGCCAATGTGACCCATCTGCCGGGGCGCATCCTCGCGCCGGGCTTCGTGGACATGCACATCCACTATCCGCAGACCGACATCATCGGTTCGCCCTCGCCGGGCCTGCTGCCCTGGCTCGAGAACTACACCTTCCCTGCCGAAAGCAAATTCGCAGACCCCGCGCATGCAAACGAAGTGGCCGACGTGTTCTTCGGCGAACTGCTGCGCAACGGCGTCACCACCTCGCTGACCTTCGCGACCTCGCATGTGGCCTCGGTCGATGCCTTCTTCGAAGGTGCGCAGCGCCGCGGCCTGCGCATGATCACAGGCAAGGTGCTGCAGGACCGCAATTCGCCCGACGGCGTGCGCGATGAAACCGAGCAGAGCCTGATCGACTCCGAGGCACTCATCCGCAAGTGGCACAACGTCGACCGGCTGGGCTATGCCATCACGCCGCGCTTTGCACCCGCGAGCACCGACGCCCAGATGCGCGGCGCGAGCGAGCTCGCCGCGAAGTACGCCGACACCTGGATCCAGTCGCACGTGGCGGAGAACCGCGACGAAGTGAGCTGGGTGCGCGAGCTGTACCCCAAGGCGCGCTCGTATCTCGACGTGTACGCCGGCTTCGGCCTGATGCGTGAGCGCGCCGTGTACGCCCACTGCATCTACCTCGACGACGCCGACCGCGCCCTGCTGCGCGAGACGAAGACGGCCGCGGCCGTGAGCCCCACGAGCAACCTGTTCCTCGGTAGCGGCTTCTTCGACTTCGGCGCGGCCGACCGCGTGGGCTATCCGTACGGCCTGGCCAGCGACGTGGGTGGCGGCACCAGCTTCAGCCCCTTCCACACCATGATGGCCGCCTACTACGTCGGCCGTGAAGGCCAGACCAAGACCGGCCTGAGCATCGCGCCTTCCGAGCTCTGGTGGCGCCACACCGGCGGCGCGGCGCGCGCGCTGGGGCTCGATGGCGTGGTCGGCAACCTGCAGCCGGGCTGCGAGGCCGACTTCCTGGTGCTCAACCCGGCGGCCACGCCGCTGCTGGCGCGCAAGACGAAGCTGGCGAACACGCTGGAAGAAATGCTCTTCGCCATGATCGTGCTGGGCGACGACCGGCTGGTCGAGCGCACGGTGATTTCGCAAGCGCTGTAGCACCCGGGGCGGCGGGGAGGGCAGTGGCGCATGCCACAATTCGCGCCATCTCCCCCCGCAGCAGCAGTAGCGACCGCATATGAGCATCAAGAGCGACAAATGGATCCGGCGCATGGCCGAAAACGAAGGAATGATCGAGCCCTTCGAGCCCGGTCAGGTGCGCGAGAGCGACGGCCACAAGATCATCAGCTACGGCACCTCGAGCTACGGCTACGACATCCGGTGCGCGCCTGAATTCAAGGTGTTCACCAACATCCACAGCACAGTGGTCGACCCGAAGAATTTCGACGAGAAGAGCTTCGTCGACATGCACGGCGACTACTGCATCATTCCGCCCAACAGCTTCGCGCTGGCGCGCACCGTCGAATATTTCCGCATCCCGCGCAACGTGCTCACCATCTGCCTCGGCAAGAGCACCTATGCGCGCTGCGGCATCATCGTCAACGTCACGCCCTTCGAACCCGAATGGGAAGGCTACGTGACGCTCGAATTCAGCAACACCACGCCTCTGCCCGCCAAGATCTACGCGGGCGAAGGCTGCGCGCAGGTGCTGTTCTTCGAGAGCGACGAGGTCTGCGAGACCAGCTACAAGGACCGCGGCGGCAAATACCAGGGCCAACGCGGCGTCACCCTGCCAAAAACCTGACGAAACACCGGGCCGTCTGCTGACGGCCAGTTACCCCGGAGGGCGCCGGGGCAAGTACCATCCTGCGACCGCCGGCAAATCCTCCTGCAATGGCCGGCAAGGAGACTGCGATGAGATGGGAAGGCAACGAACAATCGGACAACGTCGAAGACCGCCGCGGTGAAGGTGGCGGCGGTGGTGGGGGCGGCGGCTTCATCGGAGGCCGAAGCATCGGCATCGGCACCATCGCGGTCGCGCTGATCGCGGGCTGGGTCTTCGGCATCAACCCGCTTACGGTGCTGAGCCTGCTCAGCGGCGGCGGTGGTCCGGCCCCGGTGCAGCAACAGCAGCAGGGGCCTGCGCCCAAGCCACCGTCCGGCGACCGCGAGGCAGCTTTCGTCTCCACCGTGCTCAAGAACACCGAAGTGGTCTGGACGGGCATCTTCAAGCAGAACGGCGGCACGTATCACGCGCCCCGGCTCGTGCTGTTCCGCAATGCCACGCCCACGGCCTGCGGCACGGGGCAATCGGCCATGGGCCCGTTCTACTGCCCGGGCGACCAGAAGGTCTACATCGACCTTGGCTTCTACGACACGCTGAAGAACCAGCTCGGCGCGCCGGGCGAGTTTGCGCAGGCGTACGTCATTGCGCACGAGGTCGGCCATCACGTGCAGGACGAGCTCGGCATCACCGCCAAGGTCGACGGCATGCGCAACCGCCTGAGCCAGACGCAGAACAACGCAATGAGCGTGCGCGTCGAGCTGCAGGCCGACTGCTTCGCGGGCGTGTGGGCCCACCATTCGCAGGAGTCGAAGAAGTGGCTCGATCCGGGCGACATCGAGGCCGCCATGAACGCCGCGCAGAAGATCGGCGACGACGCATTGCAGCGTTCCGCAGGCCGTGCAGTGGTGCCCGACAGCTTCACCCACGGCTCGAGCGCGCAGCGCCAACGGTGGTTCGGCGCGGGTTATCAAAGCGGCGATATCAAGTCTTGCGACACCTTCAATGCGCGTAGCCTCTGAGTTGCATCGTCTTGAAGGGCTTGTTGGTGCTGGATTGGTTGCTATCTAATAAATAGCAATTCCGCTGGCGCGGGCGTTGTCATGCCGCCGTCACTGCCGTTTTTTGCGGCAATGCGACAATAGCGGGCTCAATGACAAGCTCCTTCTCCAATCTATCGCTGGCGGAACCGCTGGCGCGCGCCGTAGCCGAAATGGGCTACGAGACCATGACACCGATCCAGGAGCAGGCCATTCCGGTCGTGCTCGCGGGCCAGGATGTGATGGGCGCCGCCCAGACCGGCACCGGCAAGACGGCGGCGTTTTCGCTCCCGCTGCTGCAGCGCATGCTCAAGCATGAAAACGCCTCGACCTCGCCCGCGCGGCATCCGGTCCGGGCCCTCGTGCTGCTGCCCACGCGCGAACTGGCCGACCAGGTCGCGCAGCAGGTCAAGCTGTACGCCAAGTACACCAACCTGCGCAGCACGGTGGTGTTCGGCGGCATCGACATGAAGCCGCAGACGCTGGAGTTGAAGAAGGGCGTCGAAGTGCTGGTCGCCACGCCGGGCCGTCTGCTCGATCACATCGAAGCCAAGAACGCGGTGCTCAACCAGGTCGAATACGTCGTGCTCGACGAAGCCGACCGCATGCTCGACATCGGCTTTCTGCCTGACCTGCAGCGCATCCTGAGCTACCTGCCCAAGCAGCGCACCACGTTGCTGTTCTCGGCCACGTTCTCGCCCGAAATCAAGCGACTGGCCGGCAGCTACCTGCAGAACCCCGTCACCATCGAAGTGGCTCGGCCGAACGAAACGGCTTCCACCGTCGAGCAGCACTTCTACAGCGTGGCCGACGACGACAAGCGCCGCGCGCTCAAGCAGATCGTGCAGCAGCGCGGCATCACGCAGGCTTTCGTGTTCGTCAACAGCAAGCTCGGCTGCGCGCGCCTCGCACGCTCGCTGGAGCGCGATGGCCTGCGTACCACCGCACTGCATGGCGACAAGAGCCAGGACGAACGCCTGAAGGCGCTCGCTTCGTTCAAGGCCGGCGAAGTCGACCTGCTCGTGTGCACCGACGTCGCGGCCCGTGGCCTCGACATCAAGGACGTGCCCGCGGTCTTCAACTTCGACATTCCGTTCAACGCCGAAGACTACGTGCACCGCATCGGCCGCACGGGCCGTGCCGGCGCTTCGGGTCTGGCCGTGAGCTTTGCCAGCGGCGGCAACGATGCGCGCCTGGTGGCCGACATCGAGAAACTGATCAAGAAGAAGATCGAGCTCGAACCCGTCGAGTTCGAAGAAGACCGCCCGCGCGGCCGCATCAACGACGGACGCCGTCACTGGCGCGAAGAAGGCGAAGCCGGCGACGCACGCGATGTGCTCGACCAGCCGCGCGAACGCCGCGAGGCCGAAGCCCGCCGCGGCGGTGGCCGACCGCATCGCGCACCGTCGGCGCCGCGCGATCCGTTCTTCGACAAGCCTTACGAAGCTGGCGAGCCCGATGCCACGCCGGCATGGGAAGCCGCCGCCAAGGCCGCGACGCCCGCACGCGGCATCTCCAGCAACATCAAGACCAAGCGCAAGGTCGCGGCGCTGTTCAAGAGCGCCGAGCCGAGCTGATCCAGGCGAATAGAGGCGGCATCAGCCGCCTCGGTTCAGCGCCAGCCGCGGTGCCAGCCGTACTGCGGGTGGTGCCAGCCCCAGCCGTAGCGCGGGTGGTAGGCCCACACGAAGCCGACACCGGGCGACACATACGTGGGTGCCACATAGGCCACGCCCGGAGGCGCCGAATACACGGGGGCTGCCGGCGCAACCACGCAGCCGGTCAGGGTAGCTGCCAGTGCGGCAGCGGACAAGGCAAGAACAGGGAATCTCATGATGGCGAAGCTCCTGGGATGAGTTGTTGTCGGTATGAACAACCAACGTCCCGTGGCATCGCCGGATGACGGCCTTTACCCAGCCTACACAGTGTCACCACCGTGTTGTCATCCTTTCAAAACGCTTGCATTTAGATCACGTTGAAATGATGTGTGCCGTCGCGCCCTAGCTGCGCCACCAGGCCGAACTCCCAATCGAGGTAAGCCTGCATCGCTTCGGCAGGCGCATCGGTGCCTTCGTACGGCCGGCGGTAGCGGTCGGTGCGCGCAGTTGCAAGGCGCGTCTCGCCGGTCTCCGCATCGAGGCCTGCGGCGAACCATGCCGCGTTGCCACCGGTCAGCACCAGCACTTCGACATCGCCCTTGCCGCGCGCATCGAGCAGCGAGCGCAGGTCGGCTGCGGCATATCGGGCGAGCAGGCTGCTGCCGCAGGTCAGCACGTAGCGCTGGGCCGGTGGAATGACAGCATCGATGGCCTGCGCCAGCTGAGCGCGAATCGCATACCAGGCACCGGGAATGTGGCGCTTCACATAGTTGGCGCTCGTCGTCACGTCGATCACCGCGGTGCCGGGTTGCTTCAGCAACGCCGCCAGTTCCTTCGGTGCGAGCTCGCCCACAACGGCCGCAACCGGCGGGTATAAGCTCGGCGGTGCCGAGGTCTCGACGAAGTCCGCAGCCGTTGGCACGAGCTCCGGCACATGAACCTCCCACCCCATCTGCGCAAGCCACGACGCGCTCATCGATGCCCGCACGCCGTCGTCATCGGCCAGCACGATGCGCGCGCCGCGCACGGGCACCTGGTGATCGGTTTCCTGCACCAGCTGCCCACCGGGCGCGCTGGCAAAGCCGGGCAGGTGGCCCGCCGCATATTCCTCGGGCGTGCGCACGTCGAAGCGGTACACGGTGCGCCCCGGTGCTTCGAGTGTCTGCAGAGCGTCAAGCGCGATGCGGCGCACGCCAGCCAGATCGGCCACGCGTTTTGCATCGGCCTGCGCCCGTGCGCGATGTGCCTGCGACACCGCAGCGGGCGCCTGCCGATCGGCACCATGGTCCAACACCTGCCCCGCGAGCTTCCACCCTATCGTGCCGTTGCGCAGCGCAGCCACCGGGTTCGGAATGCCCGCGTTCACCAGCGACTGCGTACCGATGATGCTTCGCGTGCGTCCCGCGCAATTCACGATCACCTGCGTTGAAGGATCGGGTGCCAGCTCGCGCACCCGCAGCACCAGTTCCGCGCCCGGCACGCTGGTGGCCGAGGGAATGCTCATCGTCTGGTATTCGTCGAAGCGGCGCGCGTCGAGCACCACCACGTTGGCCTTCGCATCGACCAGCGCCTTCACCTCGGGCGCGGACAGCGAAGGCGTGTGCCGCTCATGCTCGACCAGCTCGCCGAAGGACTTGCTCGGCACGTTCACGTCGCGGAACAGTTCACCGCCCGCGCGGCGCCAGCCTTCGAGGCCGCCTTCGAGCAGATGCACGTTCGTGTAGCCCAGCGCGGCCAGCGTGTTCGCGGCGAGCGGCGCAAGGTCGACGCCGCCGTGCTCGCCATACAGCACGATCAGCGTGTCACGCCGCGGAATACGCCGCCACGCCTCTATCTCGATGCGCGACAGCGGCAGGTTCGCGGCCCACAGCGGATGCTCCTGTGCGAACGGGTCTTCCTCGCGCACGTCGAGCAGGGCGGTTTCGTCGCGGGCGATGAGGCGCTCGCGCACGGCGGCAAATGAAAGAACGGGAAAGGAGGCAGTCGTCATACGGTGTTCGAGGATGCGAGTTCAGCGGAGCGATCCCACAGATTGGGCAGCAGCGCGTTGGAGTATCCGGAGACGAAGGGCTTGCGGCCACCCTCCGTCGGGTAAGTATGCCGCCGCACGGCGCCGATGTTCGCGCCGTACACGTGGATGCTGATCGACACGCGGTCCGCATGCGCGTTGTGCACGCGGTGCAGGTCGCCGATGGTGGGCGACACGGCTTCCACGTCGCCAGCGTCGAGCCGCACCGCCTCGCCCTGCGACTGCGCATTGCCCTGCGCATCGAGCGCATAGCCCTGGCTGTACTCCGCGCCGCGCAGCATGCCGATCAGCCCCCACACCGTGTGGTCGTGCACCGGCGTGGCCTGCCCCGGCCCCCACACGAAGCTCACGACCGAGAAGCGCTCGGTGCTGTCCGCGTGCAGCAGAAATTGCCGATAGCGCACGGGGTCGGGCTGGGCAAAGGCCTCTGGCAGCCAGTCGTCGCGTGCCACCAGCGTGCGCAGCAATGCGCCACCTTCGGAAAGAATGCGGGGCTCGTCGGGCGCGCGGTCGAGCAGCCGGCCGAAAGCGCCGACGAATTCGCGCAGCGGCGCGATCACGCCGGGCGCTTCCAGACGCTGGTGTCGGTAATCGCGCGCACGTCCACCCGCACCGGCAGGATGCCGTCGCGCGCCGAGCGGTCGGCCACGGCCTGCAGCGCGACGATGTCGGCTTCGCTCACCGGCCGGCCAGCCACCGAAGCCCGTGCGGTGATGATGCGCGCGGACTCGATCGGCAGCCGCGTGAGCTGGCTGTAGGCCTGTGCGTAGGCCTCGGGGTTGGCCAACGCCCAGTCGCCCGCACGGCCGAGCCGGTCGAGAAACTGCACGATGGCCGCGCGCCTGGCCCGGTCGGCCAGCGAATGCTCGCTCGCGGTGATGAAGCCCAGGGCAGTGTTGATGCCGCGCCCGTCGCGCAGGATGCGACCGCCTTGCTGCAGCGCAATCGCGTAGTACGGATCGAAGATGGCCCACGCGTCGATCTGCTTCGACGCGAAGGCGGCGGCCGCGTCGGTCGGCAGCACGAACTTCACCGTGACCTCTTCGCGCCGCACGCCGGCCTCTTCGAGCGCGCCGTACAGCTGGTACTGCGAGATGCTGCCGCGCGCCGACGACACGATCACCGTCTTGCCGCGCAGGTCCGCCACGCTGCGCAGCGGCGAATCGGCCTGCACCACGATGCCCAGCGAATCGGCCTTGCCGACGCGCGTGGCGACGATCTTCAGCGGTGTCTTGCCCACGGCTGCGGCCAGCACGGGCAGGTCGCCGGCCATGGCTGTGTCGACCGCCGCGCTGCGCTGCGCCTCGAACAACGGCGCCGCCCCCTGGAAGTTGGCCCAGCGGTAGGCGAACGGCGCGCCTTCGAGCGTGCGCGAGGCCTCGAAGAGCGAGCGCAGGCCACCGGCCTGGTCGCCGAGCACCAGCGTTGTTTGCTGCGGCTGTGCCCACACACGCAGCGAGCCAGCAGCGGCAAGCGAGAGCGCGGCGCCTTGCTTCAGCCAGCTGCGGCGCGAAGCCTTGGAAAACAGCAGATCGGTCATGCGGCGGCTCCCGACGACAGCAGCGCGCGCTTGCCCGCGGCCACCAGGATTGCGTCGTTCTGCGGCGTATGGATGCGGCTGCACAGCACGTCGCGGTAGTGCCGCTCCAGCGGGTTCTGCCGCGTAAGGCCGTGGTTGCCGCTGAGCTGCAACGCCAACTCGACTGCGCGGATCGCGTTGCCCGTCACTGTGTACTTGAGCAGGCCGCTGTCGGCGGCCGGTTGCGCATGGCCGCTGTCGACGGCGGCGGTCGCATCGTCGAGCAGCACGCGGTTTGTTCGCAGTAGCGCTTCGATCTCGCCGACATGCTCCTGCACGCGCGGCAAGCTGGCCAGCGGCGCGCCCAGGCTGCCGGGCGCGCGCTGGTTCAGGAAGCCGACCAGCCAGTCGCGCGCGGCCGTGGCCACGGCGTCGTAGAGGCTGCCGAGCAGCACCGTCATCCACGCCTGCTGCGTGGCGTGGGCGTCGATGTCGGTCTGGCTGCCCGCATCGGGCGCCCAGTCGGCCGGCACGCGCAGGTCCACCGCGTGATCGAGGTCGATGGCGACGTCTTCGAACACCACCTCGTGGCTGCCCGAGGCGCGCAGGCCCAGATGGTCCCAGCTCGCGATCACGCGCACGCCGGGCGCGTTGCGCGGCACCAGGAACACGCCGGTGCGCGGCGTGGTTTCATCAGCCTCATCGGTACGAGCCCACACGGCGAGCCAGCTCAGGCCCTCGATGCCGGTGGTGTAGAGCTTGTGACCGTCGATCTTCCAGCCGTTGCCGTCGCGCCGCGCGACCGTGCCGGGCAGGCCGCCACGGGCCGGCGAGCCTAGCGCGGGCTCCACGCGCAGGGCGTTGATCAGCGCGCCGTTTGCGACCGCATCCCGCGCCACGCGTTCGCGCAGATGCGGTGGCCAGCGGCTGTCGGTGCGCGTCAATGCGTGGTGCTGCAGATAGGTCATCGTGAGGATCAGCGCCGTGGCCGGCTCGCCCCGCGCCACGGCCGAGATCACGCGCCGCGCTGTCGCCAGCGTGGCACCGCCGCCGCCATGCTCGGCGGGAGCGACCAGCCCGATGAGCCCGTGCGCCTGCAGCGCCTCGAAGTTCTCGCGCGGAAAGGCGCCGCTGCGGTCGTGGTCGGCCGCGGTGGTGGCGAACTGGGCCGACAGGCGCGCCAGCACGGCGGCATCGACGGTGGAAGGCGGGGAGGGGTGTTCAGGCGTGGCCGACGTGCGGCGCAAGGGGAGTGCACTCATGGTTCCCGCACGGTACCGGGCCGCCCGCAGCCCGAAAACGACGCATCCCGCATATGCAAACTCGTTTTTCTGCGTTCGCTTCCGTGGAGCGTCTGGTTACGGTTCGGTGCATGAAACCAGACTTTCCTTTGGACCGGCGCCGCCTGTTGCAAGCCGCTGCCGCGCTGGCCACGGCCGGCACGGCAGGCTGGGCGCAGGCCGCCACCCCCTCGCGCGACCTGTCCGGCGTCACGCTGCGAGTGGGCACCTACAAGGGCCTCTGGCGCCCGCTGCTCGCTGCTTCGGGCCAGGCCAACACACCTTACAAGATCGACTGGCGCGAGCTCAACAACGGCGTGCTGCACATCGAGGCCATCAACGGCGACGCGCTCGACCTGGGCTCGGGCAGCGAGATTCCGCCCGTGTTCGCGGCGCGGCAGAAGTCCAGCGTGAAGCTGGTGGCCGTTACGCACGAAGACCTGAACAACCAGGCCACGCTGGCGCGCAAGGACGCACCCATTCGCTCCATCGCCGACTTCAAGGGCAAGCGCGTGGGCTACGTGCGCGCCACCACTTCGCACTACTACCTGGCCAAGCAGTTGGCCGAGGTGGGGCTGTCGTTCAGCGACATCCAGGCCGTGAGCCTCACCCCGTCGGATGGCCTCTCGGCCTTCGCGCGCGGCGACCTCGATGCCTGGGCCATCTACGGCTACAACGGCCAACTGGCGCGCACGCAGTACGGCGCGCGTGTCATCAAGACCGGCGTGGGGTATCTATCGGGCAACTTCCCGATCTACGCCAACCCGCGCGCGCTTGACGACGCGTTGCGCCGCGCCGCACTGAGCGACCTGCTGCAGCGCCTGCAACGCTCGTTCGCGTGGATCAACGGCAACTTCCTGGCCTATGCCCGCGCGCAGTCGGCCGAAACGCGCGTGCCCGTCGGCGACATCGTCGAGCTCTTCAACGGCCGCAGTGGCGATTACAGCCTTGGCCCCGTCAGCGATGCCGTGGTGCGCAGCCACCAGGACGTGGCCGACACCTTCCTGAAGATCGGCGTGCTCGACGGCCCGGCCGACGTCAAGCCGCTGTGGGACCGCAGCTTCGAGAACGCGCTGCGCCTGCCCGCTGCCTGACATCCACCTCCTATTCATATTCAAACAAGGACAACACCATGAGCCAGCAACACCAAGACGGCGTCGAATTCATCGGCATGATCCAGGGCCAGAAGGTCTCGGAGATCCACGCGGCCAAGGGCCCCTCGCTCGACCGCGACTATGTGCGCGCCTTCGCGCAGGCCCACGAAACGGCCGGCTTCGACCGCGTGCTGGTGCCGCACCACTCCACCAGCCCCGACGCCACGCTCACGGTGGCCTACGCCGCCTCGGTGACCGAGCGCATCCACTTCATGCTCGCGCACCGTCCCGGCTTCGTGGCACCCACGCTGGCGGCGCGGCAGTTCGCTTCGCTCGACCAGTTCAGCGGCGGCCGGCTCGGCGTGCACTACATCTCGGGCGGCTCCGACGAAGAGCAGCGCCGCGACGGCGACTGGCTCGACCACGACCAGCGCTACGCCCGCACCGACGAATACCTCGAAGTGCTGCACAAGGTGTGGACGGCCGAGAAGCCCTTCGACCACGAAGGCGCGCACTACCGCTTCCAGAACGCGTTCTCCGAAGTGAAGCCGCTGCAGACGCGCAATGGCAAGCCGCACGTTCCGGTGTATTTCGGCGGGGCTTCCGAGGCTGCGATTCCGGTCGCTGGCAAGTACGCCGACGTGTATGCACTGTGGGGCGAATCGCTCGACCAGGCGCGCGAGCTGACCACACGCGTGCGTGCCGAAGCGGCCAGGCACGGGCGCAGCGTGCGTTTCTCGGTGTCGTTCCGGCCGATCGTGGCGGAGACCGAAGAGGCCGCATGGGCGCGCGCCGAGAACATCCTGGCGGAGACCAAGCGTCTGCGCGTGGTGCAGGGCTACAACCGCGGCGGTCCGCAGCAGAGCGAAGGCGCCAAGCGCCTGCTGGCCGCGGCCGAGAAGGGCTCGCGGCTCGACAAGCGGCTGTGGACCGCTGTCGCGCAGGAAATCGGCGGCCGCTCGAACAGCACCGCGCTGGTCGGCACGCCCGAGCAGGTGGCCGACGCACTGCTCGACTACTACGACCTGGGCGTGACGACCTTCCTGATCCGCGGCTTCGACCCGCTGGAAGACGCGCTGGACTACGGGCGCGAGCTGATCCCGCGTACGCGCGAGCTGGTGGCACAACGCGTGCAAGCACAACGCAAGGCGGCCTGAGTCATGAGCGCCGTTCTCTCCATCGACCGCAACGCGCCCCAGCCGCTGAAGCTCAACCCGAATCCGCAGCAGAAGTACTGGTTCGACCCCATCCCGCCGCGCGCCACCGTGCAGGCCGAGCGCCGCCACCGGCAGGAGCGCCTGGCCGGTGCCTTCCGCCTGTTCGCGCGCTTCGGCTTTGCGCAGGGCCTGGCTGGTCACATCACGGCGCGCGACCCTGAGCTCACCGACCACTTCTGGGTCAACCCGCTGGGCATTCATTTCTCGCGCATCAAGGTGTCCGACCTGCTGCTCGTCAATTCGAAGGGCGAGACTGTCATCGGCGACAGGCCGCTCAACAAGGCCGCCTTTGCCATTCACGCCGCCATTCACGAGCACAACCCGAAGATCATTGCCGCCGCCCATACGCACTCGACCTACGGCAAGGCCTGGTCAACGCTGGGCCGCAAGCTCGACACCATCACGCAGGACAGCTGCGTGTTCCACGAAGACGTGGCGCTGTTCGACGACTTCACCGGCATGGTGGTCGACACCAGCGAGGGCGACCGCATCGCCCACGCGCTGGGCGACAAGAAGGGCGCCATCCTCAAGAACCACGGCATCCTGACCGCAGGCCCCACGGTGGAGGCCGCCGCGTGGTGGTACATCGCGCTCGACAACGCCTGCCACACGCAACTGCTGGCAGAAGCCGCCGGCAAGCCGCAGCCCATCGACGAGGCCACCGCACGCCACACGCACAGCCAGATCGGCGGGCCTGAGGGCGCCATCCATTCCTTCGACAGCCTCTATGAAGGCCTGGTCGAAGCCGAGCCCGAACTGCTGCTGTAACGCGACGACGATGACCCCAACTCTTTCCCGCCGCAGCGTGCTGCGCGCCGGCGGTGCCGCCGCCGTGGTCGCCTCGGGCGGCCTGATCGCCTCGCAGGCCTTCTCGCAGCAGGCGCGCAAGCTCACCTTCGCCTGGAACGCAGCAGCCTTCTGCCTCTCGCCCGTGGTGGTGGCGCAGGAGCGCGGCTACTTCGAGCGCAACGGCCTGCAGGTCGACCTCATCAACTACACCGGCTCCACCGACCAGTTGCTGGAGTCGCTGGCTACCGCCAAGGCCGATGCGGCCGTGGGCATGATCCACCGCTGGCTCAAGCCGCTCGAATCGGGCTTCGACGTGAAGATCGTCGGCAGCTCGCACGGCGGCTGCGTGCGGCTGGTGGGCGCGAAGAGCGCGGGCGTGACCAATCTCGCGAGCCTCAAGGGCAAGACCATCGGCGTGTCCGACATCGCGAGCCCGGGCAAGAACTTCTTCTCGATCCTGCTCACGAAGAACGGTATCGACGCCGACAAGGACGTCACCTGGCGCCAGTACCCGGCCGACCTGCTCGACATCGCGGTGAAGAAGGGCGAGATCCAGGCCATTGCCGACGGCGACCCCAACATCTACCTGATCGAGAAGCGCAACCAGGGCGCCTACGTCGAGGTGGCGAGCAACCTCTCGGGCGAATACAAGGACAAGGTCTGCTGCATCGTCGGCGCGCGCGGCGAGCTCGTGCGCAAAGACAAGGCGACCGTCGCCTCGCTGGTGCGCGCCATTGCGCAAGCCTCCGACTACGTGGCAGAGAACCCGAACGAATCCGCCAAGCTCTTCGCCAAGTACTCGCCCAACGTTGCGGTGGAAGATCTGCGCGCCTTGCTCGGCACGCTCACGCACAACCACCATCCGCTCGGCCGCAACCTGCGCGACGAAGTCGAGTTCTATGCGCGCGACTTCCGTGGCGTGGGCGTGCTCAAGAAGAGCACGGACCCGGTGCGTTTCGCCGAGCATGTTTCTTTCGATCCGCTGGCATGAAGCCCGGCATCAGCAAACCTATGACCCACAGTTCACGCCGCCAGTTTCTCGTTCAAGGCACCACCGCCGCTGCCGCCATCGCATTGCCCGGCTGGGCGTCCGCGCAGGGCCGCCCGGTGCTCAAGGCCGGCGACCAGAAGGGTGGCCTGCGCGCGCTGCTCGAAGCGGCGGGCGGGCTCGAAGGCCTGGGTTACGACATCCAGTGGTCGGAGTTCCCGGCCGCTGCGCCGTTGGCCGAGGCGCTCAATGCTGCTGCGGTCGATTCCGGCCCCATCGGCGATGCGCCGTTGATCTTCGCGCTGGCCGCCGGCACACGCGTGAAAGCCATCGGCGCGAACCGCTCCGACTCCTATGGCACGGCAGTGCTCGTGCGGCCCGATTCACCGCTGAAGACCGCTGCCGACCTCAAGGGGAAAAGCGTCGCGACCAATCGCGGCTCCATCGGTCACTACATCACGCTCAAGGCCATCACTGCGGCCGGCCTCAAGCCCGAGGACGTGAACCTGCGCTTCCTTGCGCCGGCCGATGCCAAGCTCGCGCTCACGCAGGGCTCCGTCGATGCCTGGGCCACATGGGAGCCCTACACCGCACTGGCCGAGGTCAGCCACCATGCGCGCGTGCTGGTCAGTGGGCGAGGGTTGCTGCCGGGCCTGAGCTACCTCGCGGCGACCGACAGCGCCATCGCGGCCAAGCGGCCGGTGCTGCAAGACTTCCTGCAGCGCGTGGTGAAGGCCCAGATCTGGTCATACCGCAACGTCGACGCCTACTCGGCCGCGCTGGCGCGCATCATCGGCATTCCGCCCGAGGCGGCGAAGCTGCAGTTCGAACGCCGCCAGCAGAAGTGGGTGCCCATCGACGCGCAGGTCATCGCCGATCAGCAGGGCACCGCAGACTTCTACCGGCAGGTCGGGCTCATCAAGCAGCCGCTTGATGTGAAGGGCACTTTCGACACGGGCTTCGGGGTGGCGGCTGGCTAGTGATGCCCAGGCGCGCCGGCCTTCACCGAGTGCTCTGCCGCGGAGGCGGTAACGGCCGCGGTGCCCGTTTCGAGCGAACACCATGCTGCCGAAGGTTTGCCTGCTTCCAGCGAACACCACGCTGCTGCAGGTTTACCTGCCTCGAGCGAACACCACGCTGCTGAAGCCTTGCCCGTCTCGAGCGAACACCATGCTGCCGAAGGTTTGCCGACCTCCGCCGAACACCATGCTGCTGCAGGCTTGCCCGCCTCAAGCGAGCACCATGCGGCCACATCCTTGGCCGCCTCGTGTCGGGACGCGGGCGTAGGCTCGCCGAATTCCTCGACAGTCAGGCGTTGCATCTCCAGGAAGGCCGCCTGCAGCGCCTGGGCATCTTCCTCGCCGCGCAGGCCGAGGTACGGAAAGTGGTGCAGGAAATAGCCGAAAGTGGTTTCGCAATCAGCTGCGTACTTTCTCGTGTCGAGGATGTGCATGTGCCAGAAGCGGTCGACGTCCTGCTCTGGAGCGAGCGTCAGGTCGGGATGCTTGGCGTGCAGTATCAAGTAGCGCTTGTAGGCCACTTCCATCTGATCCGCGTAGCCTGCCGACCAGCCGTAGCCGTCCTCCTTGCGGCAGGCCTTGAACTTGATCGGTGTGAGGTCGAGCGCATTGATCGCGATGATCGTCTGCTCCAGTGTCTTGCCTTGAGTGGAATGAACCATGAATGCTCCTGTTGAGTTGCTGGAAGGTCCGAGCGAACGTGCCCGGTGAAGATTGCTCCGAAGGCTCGGCCGTCAGACCACTACCGATGGGGCAAATTGGTTGCGCAGGTGACGCGCCATGAAATCGCGCGCCTCGTCGGCGGGTACGGGCTTGCACAGCCAATAGCCCTGGGCCTCGTCGCATCCGTGGCTGCGCAGGTAGTCGAGCTGGGCTGTGGTCTCGATGCCCTCGGCCACCACCTTCATCCGCAACCCGTGGGCCAGGGTGATGATTCCGTCGATGAGCGCTCGTGCGTCGGGGTCTTGCGAAAGGTCGTTGATGAAGGAGCGGTCGATCTTGACCGTCGACAGCGGGAAGTGCTTCAAGTAGGAGAGCGAGGAATAGCCCGTTCCGAAATCGTCGATGGCGAGCCTGACGCCCATGTCCCGAATCGTGCGGAGCAATTTCGCCGCATGCTCGGGGTTCGCCATCACCGCGCCTTCGGTGATTTCCAGTTCCAGCAGCGATGGCTCCAGGCCCGAGACTTCCAGGACGGCCCGTATGTCGGCGATGAGCGTGCGGCTTTCGAATTGGCGCGGCGACAGATTGACGCTCACCAGCACCGCGGGCAAACCGTATTTCTGCCACGAACACGAATCGGCGCAGGCCCTCTCCAGCGCCCACTTGCCCATCGACACGATCAAGCCGATCTCTTCGGCGATCGGAATGAACTGCATCGGCGGAATCATGCCCAGAGCCGGATGGTGCCAGCGCATCAGCGCCTCGACGCCGACGATGCGCTGGGTCTGCAGATCCATCTTCGGCTGGTAATACATTTCCAGCTCGCCACGTTCCAGGGCATGGCGCAGCGCGCTTTCGAGCATCAGCTGTTCGGTACTCTGCGCGTTCATCTTCGCTGCGTAGAACCGGTAGGTGTTGCGGCCTTTTTCCTTGGCGCGGTACATCGCCGTGTCGGCATTTTTCAGGAGCGCTTCGGCATCCGCGCCGTTCTCCGGATAGACGCTCACGCCAACGCTTGCGCTGACGTGCAGTTCGCGCCCCTCGATCACGAAAGGCTCGGCGCAACAGGCCAGCACCTTTTCGGCGAGCACCTCGGCATCTTTCGGGCCGGACAGGTTCTCCAGCACCAGCACGAACTCATCGCCGCCAAAACGCGCCACGACGTCGGTATCGCGCAGCAGCGCCGTGAAGCGCTCGCCGCAGATCTTGATCATCTCGTCGCCCACGCCGTGGCCCAGCGTGTCGTTGATGTGCTTGAAGCGATCCAGGTCGACGAACATCACCGCGAACTGCCTCTGATGGCGGTTGCTGCGCCTGATGGCACGGGCAAGCTCGTGCTGCAGCGCGGCGCGATTGAGCAACCCGGTCAATTCGTCGTGGCTGGCGATGAAGCGAAGACTCCGCTCGGCCCGCTTGCGTTGCTTGTACTGGGCGATCTGCAAGGCGATCACACGCAGCGACTCAAGCGTCTCCGTGTCGGCAACGTACGGATTGCAGCCAAAGAGTTCCAGCGCAGTGGTCGCATCGGAGGCGACCATCGGCACGATGAGGCCAACGGTCAGCCCGGCCTGGCGAGCCATCGCATCGCGCGTGAAATGGCCCGGAGCCGCCAGCGTGTCGATTCGCACGACGCCGCCGATCCCCCAGGCGCGGCCCAGCGAACCTTCGTTGGGCCGGTAGGTGAGCGACCGGCTGGCGCTGACGAATTGCTGCACCGCCGGGTCGTTGTCGGCATGCCAGGCCGCGGCACAGCGAGCCAGGCCGTCGTCGCCAACGCTCCACAACGCGCCGCAGTCCCAGCGCAGATCGGTGCATACCGCCTCCAGCGCCAGTGCAATCACCGTCTCGGTCCTGCCGTCGCCGGCAAGCAGCCGGGCGATCTTGTACTCGAGCTTCTGGCGCAACGCATCCTTGCGCGGCTGCGTGGCGTCGCGCACGGTGCCGCGCACCAGTCTCCTGCCTTCATCGTCGGCCGACTGCACGATGACGTGGAGCCAGCGTTCGGTGCCATCGGGCAGGCACAGACGATGCTCGAATTCGCTGCGTTCCGTGGACCGGGAGGCCATTGCGATGCGCTGTTCGACCGCGAAACGCTCTGCGGGCGGAATGCGCAAGAGCAGCGTTGGCAGGTCCGGCGGCAAGGGGCCCGCCTCGAAGCCCAGGATGCGCCGGGCTTCTTCGGAGCATTGCAGGGCTCCGGTTTCAGGATCGAGGATCCAGCTGCCCAGGCTTGCCAGATGCTGGGCCTCCTCCAGCTGCCGTTCGCTCCTGCGCAGGTGGCTGGTCATCCTGTTCGCCAGGACCTGGGCCCGGCTGCGTGCGGTGGTCAACGAAAAGACGATGCCCGCAAGCAGCATGCTGGTGGCCAGGCCACCGAGGACGATGAACCACGGGATGGCCTTGTCGAGCGGGCCGAGGACCTGGTTTTCATCCTGTCTGACCTCCACAAGCCAGGAGTGGCCACCCAACTCGAAGCCGAGCATGCGCTCGAGGCTGTGCGCCGGTGCGGCAGCGGGCTTCGCCAGGGCCGCGCTGTCGAACAGCAATTGCCGCTCGCCGAATGGGGTTGGCGTTACAAATCTGGTTTCGATACGGGTCCCGATCGCCGCCTTACCCGGCCCGGCACCGATCAGGCGCAACCGGAACGTCCTCGCGGCGTCGGCACCGACCACATCGCTCAGCATCCCCGCGATGCTGAAGCCCGCGCCAACCGAACCGATGTAGGCAGTGCGCCGCTGCTCGAGCGTATCGAGCGGTTGTCTCGGGCGATAGACCGGCAGCCGCATCGCCAATCCAATGTCGGACTCGCGACCCGGGATGCGGACCTTGCGGCCGGACATGACGAGCCCGCCGGTGTCGCGCCCCTGCTCGAGCGCGTCTCCTCTGTTGGGCATCGCGCCCAGGTCATTGCCGAGCAGCTTCTCGTTGCCGCCCTGCGGTTCGACGTAGATCAGCGGGTAGTAGGTGTCTCGCCCACCTGGCGGCTTGATGGCGAAGCTGGAGGCAACGCCGGCGTCGAGGCTGGCATCACCGCGGACTCGTTCCTCGAAGGCGTGCTTGTCGTTGGCCGCGATGCGGGGCGCATAGTTGACGGCCTGGAAACCGGGGTAGGCGCTCGCCAGGTTCAGCCCCGCGACGTAGTCCCTGAAATCGCTTCGCGTCACGGCCTCGGAGGTGTTGAATCGCGCACGCAGGCCGATCAGGACGGCAATGTAGTCGTCGAAGCGGGCTTCGACCTTGCGTGCCAGATCGAAGGCGGTTGCGTCGAAGCGCGCCTGGGCACTGCGCCCGATCTCCTGGTGGGCGGAGACACCGAGGGCGATCGACAGTGCCGTGCCGGCCACGAAAATTACCAGCGGCAAGCGAATCCTGACCCAGACGGACACTGACATCGGATTTGATCCTGTCGTTGGTACAGGCCGGTTAGCTCTGTGTGCGGCGATGCGGCACGGCAGAGAACGCAGCAAGTTGCTTCGTTGCCGCAATATATATGGCTGGCGAGAGAGCGTCACGCAATTCGTTACAACAATATCAGGACATGCTCTGGACGGCTTGCTCCGAATCAGAATGCTTAAGTTTTAGTTCGAACAAATGCGGAGCCGGCATTCGGGGAAGAGAGAGCGGCTCTTCCGGCAACCGACTGGAAGCAATGTTGAGCGCCGCCGCACCGGGCGGTGTTGAGATGGATCAAGCGCCGCTTCAACCTGTCGATTGGGAGCGCGGTGGTTGATCGCCCGGCGCAACGACGACGCTTCCTGTGCTCGCGCCCCGAAACAGAAGCGCCAAAACGAAAACGTAGCCAAGTCCAAGACTCGCATAGATGCGTCCCCCGGAAGCGGGGCGCCGCTCGCTAGAGTTGTTACATGATTTCTGCTACCGACACCCTCTACGCCATCGCACCCGCGCCCGTTCACTCCCTGCCCATCCAGGGCGAACGCGCGCGCTTCCCGGTCAACCGCATCTTCTGCGTGGGTCGCAACTATTCAGAACACGCCCGCGAAATGGGCCACAACCCCGACCGCGAGCCGCCGTTCTTCTTCATGAAGCCGGCCAGCGCCATCGTGGCCGACGGCGGCGAGTTCGCCTACCCGACGCTCTCGAACGACGTGCACCACGAGATCGAACTGGTGGTCGCGCTCAAGACCGGCGGATCGAACATCGCCGCTGCCGATGCGCTCAGTCACGTGTACGGCTATGCCGTCGGCCTCGACATGACCCGCCGCGACCTGCAGGGCGAGGCCAAGAAGATGGGCCGCCCCTGGGACACCGGCAAGGCCTTCGACGGCTCCGCGCCCTGCGGCGAACTGGTGCCCGTGGCCAAGGCCGGCTACCCGGCTACCGGCGAGATCCGCCTCGAAGTGAATGGCGCGCAACGCCAGGTCGGCGACCTCGCCGACATGATCTGGAACGTGCCCGACACCATCGCCTACCTGTCGACCCTGTTCACGCTGCAGCCTGGCGACCTGATCTTCACGGGCACACCGGCCGGAGTGGCGGCCGTGCAGCGCGGCGACCGCATGCGCGGCACGGTGGCGGGCGTCGGCGCACTGGAAGTCGTGGTCGTCTGAGCCTGAAGACAGTCCGCGCATCGGACCTGCCGGGCCTGGCCGCCTCGCGTGGCCGCAAGTTGGCGTACCCTCGCGGGCAGACGCCTGCCGCCACGCCTGTTCCGATGCGCCCCTCTCCCTCCACGTCCGTTCGCACCTATGGCATGCACGAGCGTGCCGACCACCTCGACTTCGACATCCGCTTCCAGGGTGCGCGCAACGAACTCACGCTGCCGCACCGGCATGCGTACTTCCAGATCCAGATCGGCATCGAGGGCAGCTCGCAGCAGGCCATCGGCGGCGAGGTGCGTCCCTTCGGGCCGCGCCACCTGAGCTTCGTACTGCCGTACCGGGTGCACGTGATTCCGCATCCGCCCGAGGCGCTGTACTGCATCGTCAACTTCGACCAGCGTTTTCTGTGGCCCGAGCTCGAGGTCGATGCGCTCGACCTCGACGACGTGTCGCTCGCGCGCTACCCCGACCTCGCGCCCTTCCTGTTCCAGGAGTACGTCGACTTCGCCTTCGACGACGCCGACTTCGCGCGCATCCGCGGCTGGCTCGACGAGCTGCATGCATTGAACGCGGGCCGCAACTTCGGCGCCAAGATCGCGATGCGCGGCATCGTGCAGCAGATCATCGGACTGGCCTGCATGCGGCAGGAGCAGGCGCTGATGCGCCTTTCACTCCAGCACAACGGCAAGACATCGCAGCGCGACGCGTTGCAGCGCGTGGTGCGCTACGTGCGCGACAACCTCGACAAGCCGCTGTCGCTGACCGATGCGGCCGCCGCTGCGTTCCTCTCGCCCAACTACCTCGCCAACCTGCTGCGCAAGGAAACCGACCGCACCTTCACCGACCTTGTGACCGAGCGGCGCATCGAGCGGGCGAAGGAACTGCTGTCGTCCACCTCGCTGCTGGTGCGGGAGATTGCGCACCAGTGCGGCTTTACCGACGAGGCGTATTTCAACCGGCGCTTTCGTCAGTGGGTGGGGAGTACGCCGCGCAACTTCCGGCGCGACCACGTGGTGAATACGCGCGGGTAGTTTCCTTAGATCAAGACGCCGAGCGCTCCAGTCAGGCTTGGGTCACGCCGTCGATGGGGCTTACGTCGCCTACGAACTGCAGCAGGTCCACCATCGTAAAAGTCCCAGGCGTGCGCGAGGGAAGAGTCGGCGTCCAGTCCGGGCCTTTCTTCCAAAGGTAGGACTCATGATCGCCGTGGACCAATCCGATGAAGACTTCCGCCACGATACGCGCGCCCACAGGCCCCAACCGCTCGCCGCCCTCTCTGACCGACGCTTCCTTGAGGATGTAGTACCACAAGGGCGTCTGCTCATGTAGTCCCTGCGCCTTGGCCACCGCGCCGTCCGTGCCGGACGAGATCTCGGCGCTTGTCAAAGGGTTGGGCACTTCCATTGACTGCGCAACCGATTGGCCTGAAGGCAGTCCGAGCATCACGCCCCGCTTCAGGTTCAGGAACGGCAGGCTGGCACCGCCAGGCAGCGTATGCAGCGTCTTGACGACGAAAGGATCGATGCGCCGCGCATGATTGAGCGTGACCCCTGGTGGGTTGTTGCCGAAATCGTAGAAGCGCCGCCAGTCGATGATCCAGTTGCTGGCGAGCTTGCCTATCGGAGTCGGAGCGGTGAGCGGATTGGGCGCCAGGTCACCCACGATGCCACCAGAGAGGCCGGAGAACGCGAAGAGAAGTCCCAGCGAGGCGGGTGCGAGCCCGCCCGGGGTGAAGACCCTGTTGTGGCTGTAGACCTCCCGGACCATGCTGTGTCCGAGCCGGTAGGCCGCACCGGAGAACTCCACGGGCATGTAGGGCGTCTTCTTGAACCGGTAGAACTGGCGGCCCTCGTTGAGAATGCGAGCCACGATGCCGTCTTCGGTGAGCCGTTCCACGAAGTCGTGCAGCACGAGCCATTGATAGTGCCAAGTCACCTCGCGCCGGGCTTGAAAGAAGAGCTCGGCGGGCGTGGGAGCCGTTGGCGAAGCCATCAGCAGGTCCACCACCTTGTTGTGGAACTTCATGAAGGCCAGATGAGTTTGTGCGACCAGCAGGTTCTCGTCATTGCGATGGTCGCCGATCAAGGCCTGGCCCTCGGGGCTTCTCGGAAGGTCGTTGGGGAACACGCCAGGTATGTCGGCCGCATTCTGTTGAAAGCCCAGGGTGGTCTTGCCGATCAGCAGCTTCGCGCTCGGCGCGTTGTTGGGGCCGCGGGCGTAGAGGTGCGGGCTGCCGTCCGGACCTCGCCCATAGATCGAGTCCAGGTCCAGCGCCGGCGTCCTGAAGTTCTCGACCCCGGTCGGGTCCTCCAGCTTGTCGCCGATGGAGGTCAGATCCAGCGTGATGTCGTGGTCGACGAACTGGCCCAGATAGGTGAACCCCGCCGGCACTCGTGCGTTGTCTGCGCTGCTGTTGTCGTCCAGCATTGCAGCGGCGAGCGCCTTCAACTTGTCGTCGGAAACAGAAAGAGGCGCCAGGTGAGGGAACATCCGGCCGAACATGCCCGGGTCGCCATGCCCAGCGAGCGCATCCAGCGATCCTTTGGTGGGGTGGCGGCCGGCTCGGCCGTGCTTGGGATCGACACCGATTTCATCAGTCATGACGAATTCCTTTGCTTCGTGTGTGGGGCTTCGAGCAACATGATCGGAGCGGGTTTGCATCCTACGGAGCGGCAGAAGAATTCATATACGCTGCTCGCGGTAGGCCGGTTGTTTGCGATAGACCGGTTGCGCTAGGAAAGCTCTACAACGAAGAACTCACTCAATAGCCAGGTTCTTTGTTGGGACCGTCCAACCTTCCTGCCGCGCGTGCGAGTTGCGACAACTGCTTCACCAGCGGCTCGAATAGCTCCGCCGGCGTGTTGCCATACCCCAGCACCAGCCCGTTGTCCGACGGCGTGGGCTGCAGCGCGAAGCCCGATAGCGGTGTGGGCGCGATGCGATGGCGCAGCGCCTTGGCCGCGATAAGTCGATCGTCATAGCGCGCGGGTAGACGCACCGTCAGATGTAGGCCGCAGTAGCCACCGTCGATCTCGTGTAGCACTTTGAAATGTTTGTTCAGCGCGAGCCGCAACGCTTGCTGCCGGTCGCGGTAAAGCCGGCGCATGCGGCCCAGGTGCCGGCTGAACTGCCCGCTCTCGATGAAGTCGGCCATGGCCAGTTGCTCGTGGCGGTGCCCGCCGCGCAGCATCTCTTCCAACGGCGCCTGCACAGCAGACATCAACTGGGCAGGCAGCACAAGAAAGCCCAGCCGCAGCGACGGAAACATCGTCTTGCTGAAGGTGCCGACGTAGAGCACGGGTGCGTCGTCCACCAGCCCCTGCATCGCGCCGATGGGCTCGCCCGTGTGGCGGAATTCGCTGTCGTAGTCGTCCTCGATGATCCACGCGCCATGCCGGCGGGCCTGCGCGATCAGGTCGAGGCGGCGCGCGATGCTCAGCACGGAACCCACCGGGTACTGGTGCGAGGGCGTGGTGTAGATCAGCCGGGGCGGGTGCTTCTGCCAGTCGCGCTCGTTCACGCGCAGGCCTTCAGCGTCGACCCGTACGGGCACGATGCGCATGTCGCCCGCGTGCATGGCAGCCTTCACGCCGCGGTAGCCCGGGTCTTCGACCCAGCCGATGTCGCCGGGGTTGGACAGCAGCCGCACGCACAGCGAGATGGCTTCCTGTGCGCCTTCTGCAATGACGACCTGCTGCGGCTCGCAGCGCACACCGCGTGCCACCGAAAGGTGCCGTGCGATGGCCGCGCGCAGCGCTGATTCGCCCAGCGGATCGCCATAGCCCAGCGCGGCAGAGCCGGCACTGCGGATCGCCCGGTCGAGCGCGCGCCGCCATGCGGCCGACGGAAAGTGCGACAGCGCGGGTACGCCGGGGCGCAGTGCCATGTCTGTCTCGGCGCGCGGCACGCTGGGCTTGATGTTCGAGAGGCGCAGCGCGGTGGTGGGCGTGCCGGCTGGCCTGCCTGCGCGCTTTCGTGGAAGGGCGGGCGACGAAAGCTCGGTCACGCGCGTGCCCTGTCGGTCGGGCCGCACATAGCCTTCGGCCGCCAGGTGCTCGTAGGTTGCGGTGACGGTGTTGCGCGAGATGGCGAGCGCCTCGGCGAGCGCGCGCGAACCGGGCAGGCGACTGCCCGGCGCAAGGCTGCCGTCGAGGATGGCGCGCTTGAGCCGGTCGTGCAGCTGGCGCTGCATCGAACCGGCGTCGCGCTCCTTCACGAGCGGAGATTCGAGCAGGGCAGTGGAGGAGGGGATTGGGCGTGGCACCATGGAATAAGGCATGCGTGGCACTTTCATTGGAGCCACGATGCGGGTACTTTACGTCCTCCGACCTTGCCGCTCCAGTTTTTCAGAAAGACACTCGCATGCCAGTCCGCCATAACGAATTCGGCCAGTCCATCGGCCCAGACCTGCCCGAATGGACCCCGCGTTCCCTGCCGCCGCGCCGCCCCCTCGAGGGCCGCTTCTGCACCCTCGAGCCGCTCGATGCAGCAAAGCACACCGACGACCTGTACGCCGCCTATGCGCAGGCCCCGGACGGCCGCGACTGGACCTACCTGGGCGTGGAGCGGCCCACCGATATCGACAGCACCCGGGCCTACGCCGAGCGCATCGCGAAGAGCACCGACCCGATGCACTTCGCCGTCATCGACAGGCAAAGCGGGCGCGCCGTCGGCTCGCTGGCGCTGATGCGCATCGACCCCGCCAATGGCGTCATCGAGGTAGGAACGGTCAATTTTTCGCCGCTGCTCAAGCACACGCCGATGTCCACCGAGGCGCAATACCTGCTGATGAAGCTCGTCTTCGACGAACTCGGCTACCGCCGCCACGAATGGAAGTGCGACAACTTCAACGAACCTTCGAAGCGCGCAGCCCTGCGGCTGGGCTTCCAGTACGAAGGACTCTTTCGCCAGGCCGTGATCTACAAGGGCCGCGGCCGCGACACGGCGTGGTTCTCGATCATCGACAGCGAGTGGCCGGCGTTGCGCACCGCCTTCGAGCGCTGGCTGGCGCCCGAGAACTTCGATGCGCAGGGCAGGCAGCGCATGTCGCTCGACAAGTTCCGCCTGCCTTCCTGAGCCTGCATCGTCACTGCGTACCGGGCGCAGGCAGCACCTTGCACAGGAAGTCGAGAAAGGCACGCACCACCTCGGGCAGCGTGCGCCCGGCCAAGGTCTGCAGCTCGACCGAGCGCGCCCGCATGCCGCGCTCGCGAATCTCCGCGGCATGCAACTCGCCGCGCCGCACGCGTTCGCGCACCGTGATTTCGCCGGCAATCGCAAGGCCGCCGCCGTGCAGCACGAAGCTGGCGAGCGCCTCGAAACGGTTGCTCACCAGCGCGGGCTCGAACACCACGCCGCGGTTGCTGCAGGCCACGTCGAACAGCTGGCGCACGGTGGTGTCCGGCCCTGACAGCCCGATGGGAAACGGCAGCATCTGCGCCAGCGTCACGCTGCGCTGCTTCGCCAGCGCATGGTCGGGCCGCATCAGCGCGAACACCGAGGCCGCCTGGCGATGCGACACCCGAACGCCCTGTACCGCGGCGCGGCTGTAGGTGAGGCCGATGTCGGCATCGCCGAGCAGCACGGCTTCGGTCACGTCGGCGGGGTCACAGGCCTTCAGCTCGAACTGGATGCCGGGGTGCAGCGGGCGGAACGCGACGATGGCCTGCGGCAGGAACTCGTTCGCGAAGCCCGACGAGCAGGCGATGCGTACATGCCCGCGCTGCAGGCCTTGCAGTCCCTGGATGTCGGACACAACGCGCTCGGCTTCCAGCGCACCGCGTCGCGCGTGCGCCGCCAGCAGCTCCCCGGCTGCGCTGGGCGCCATGCCGCGCGGGTGGCGCTCGAACAGTGGCACGCCCAGCAACTCCTCGAGCATGGCCACCTGCCGGCTGATGGCCGATGCACTGACGTTGAGGCGCGTGGCCGCTTCGGTCAGCGAGCCGCCGCGGACCACCTCGAGAAAGTAGCGAAGCGAGGTTTCCTGCAGGCGATGGGAGGACATGGCGGCGGACGCGGGTTGGCTGCGTTGCAAAAAAAGCAAAGATATCCCGAAAAATCGGCAATTGTTCAAAAGCACGCGTTTGCCTAGACTGCCTCGGAACTGTCACAAAGCGGAACCCGCCCATGCCTTTACAGCGCAGAACCTCGCGCAGCTCGCTCGCGCTGCTCTCACTGGCCTTGCTCGCAGGCGCCTGCATGACCTGCATGGCCGCAGCCGCAGAACTTTCCCCGGCCGATGCCGAACGCCATGCGCAGGCCACCTATCGCGAGTACTTCGAGCTTCTGTCCTTGCCCAACGATGCGATCTCGCCGGAGGACATCCGCAAGAACGTCGAATGGCTGGAGCAGGCCTTCCGCAAGCGCGGCTTCACCACGCGGCAGTTGCCCAACGACGGCAAGCCGATGCTCTATGCCGAGTACCCGGGCAGCGACCCCACGCGCAAGACGGTGCTGTTCTACATGCACCTCGATGGCCAGCCCGTCATTCCCGCGCAATGGGCGCAAAAGAGCCCGTGGACGCCCGTGCTCAAGCGCAAGGCGGCCAACGGGGGGTGGGAAGAGATCGATTCGGCGCCGCTCTTCAGCGGACCGCTCGACCCCGAGTGGCGCGTGTTCGGCCGCGCGTCGGCCGACGACAAGGGACCGATCATGATGATGCTCGCGGCCATCGACGCCCTGAAGGCCGGCGGCGGGCAGCCGGCGGTCAACGTCAAGGTGATCCTCGACAGCGAGGAGGAAAAAGGCTCGCCGTCGATCAGCAAGGTGATGCAGGCGCACCGCGACCTGCTGCGCTGCGACGCGATCGTGATCCACGACGGCCCCATGCACGCCACCAACCGGCCCACGCTGGTGTTCGGCAACCGCGGCGCGGCCAGAGCCCAGCTCACGGTGTACGGCGCCAAGGTGCCGCTGCACAGCGGGCACTATGGCAACTACGCGCCCAATCCGGCGCAGCGGCTGGCCAGCCTGCTGGCCTCGATGAAGAACGATCAGGGCCGCGTGACGGTGGCCGGCTACTACGACCACGTGAAGATCGGCGAGGCCGACCGCAAGATCATGGCCGCCGTGCCCGACGACGAGGCCGCACTCAAGCGTCGCCTGGGTATTGCCCAGACTGACAAGGTCGGCGCCAACTACCAGGAGGCGATGCAGTACCCCTCGCTGAACGTGCGTGGCATGGCCGCGGCAGCGGTGGGCGACAAGGTGGCCAACATCGTGCCCGACAAGGCCGTGGCCGAGATGGACCTTCGCACCACGCCCGACTCCGATCCGACCTACCTCGGCCAGCTCATCCAGAAACACATCGAGCGCCAGGGCTACCACCTGGTCAAGGGCGAACCGACCGACGAGGAGCGCAGCCGCTACGACAAGCTCGCGAGCTTCTCCTACCAGAGCGAGGGCGGCGAAGCAGCGGGCTCGCAGATCGACTCGCCCGTGGGGCGGTGGGCCTACAGGGCGCTGAGCGACACCTTCGGCGCCAAGCCCGAGCCGGTGCGCATCCGGATGATGGGCGGCACGGTTCCCACCGCCGAGATCGTGCGCGTGCTGCCGGTGCCCTTCGCGATCATTCCGCTGGTGAACGCCGACAACAACCAGCATGCAGCCAACGAGAACCTGCGCATGGGCAACTACGTGAGTGGCGTGCGCACCGTGTACGGGCTGATGACGCAGGCGTTCTGAGGTCCTTCAGCCGAGCTTCAGCCCGGCTTCTGCGCCTGCTCGCACTCGACCTGGATCAGCTCGCGCTCGTCCAGCGTCGCGCCGATGCGCACCGCGCTCAGGCAGCCGCCCCACACGCAGCCTGTGTCTGTAGAGAGCAGGTCGGGCCGCGAGAGCCAGCCCAACGTCGACCAGTGGCCGAAGGCGACCGTGGCGTTGGCCGTCTTGCGCCCGGGCACGTCGAACCAGGGCATGAAGCCTTCGGGCGCGGTGGCCGCGCTGTCCTTGGCATCGAACTCCATCACGCCATCGGTTGTGCAGAAGCGCAACCGCGTCAGTGCATTGACGATGGCGCGCAACCGGGCGCTGCCCGTGAGCGTGTAGCTCCATTGCGCCGGCTCGTTGCCGTACATCGACATCAGGAACTCGCCCAGCGCCGGCCCGCGCAGCACCGATTCGACCTCTGACGCCAGCACCAGCGTGTCGCCCACCGTCCACTGCGGCAGCACGCCCGCGTGCACCATCAGCAGATCGCCGTTGCCTATGCGCATGTGCAGCGCCATGTGCTGCTGGCGCACCCATTCGAGCAGGGTCTCGATGTCGGGCGCGGCCAGCAGCTCGGCCAGGGTGTCTTTGCGGCCGGCCTTGCGCGCGCCGTGCGCCACGCCCAGCAGGTGCAGGTCGTGGTTGCCCAGCAGGCTCAGCGCCGAGGCGCCGTAGCCCTGCACGCGGCGCAGCACCGCGAGCGAATCGGGCCCCCGGTTCACCAGGTCGCCCAGCAGCACGATGGTGTCTCGGCTGGGGGAGAAATCGATCTTTTGCAGCAGCCGCCCGAGGGGGGCGTCGCAGCCCTGCAGGTCGCCAATCAAGTAAAGTGACATTCCCTCATTCTCTCCCTCAGTTCATGGATGTCTTCCTCCTGGCCTTGTTGACCACGCTCAACGCGTTGTTCGCAATGTCCGAAATGGCCCTTTCCACCAGCCGGCGCGCACGTCTCGCGGCACTGGCCGAAACGGGAGACACCGGCGCGGTGGCCGCGCTGAAGCTGATGGAGTCGCCCACGCAATTCCTCTCGACGGTGCAGATCGGCATCACCTCCATCGGCATGCTCAGCGGCATCGTCGGCGAGGCTGCCTTTGCCGAGCCGCTTGCGGTGTGGATGGAAAGCGTCGGCATGGGTCGCGGCACCGCCAGCATCGCGTCTACCGCGGTGGTCGTCACCTGCATCACCTTCTTCACCATCATCTTCGGCGAGCTGGTGCCCAAGCGCATCGGCCAGCTCTACCCCGAGCCCGTGGCGCTCTGGGTGTCGCGCCCCATGCGCGGGCTGGCCAAGGCCGCCAAGCCTTTCGTGTGGCTGCTGGCGGGTGCCACGGCCACCATGCTGAAGGTGCTGCGCATCGACGCCAACGCGGCTCGCTCCGTCACCGAAGAAGAGATTTCGGCCAGCCTCGAAGAAGGCGTGGACGCCGGCGTCATCGAGCAGCATGAGCACCAGATGGTGCGCAATGTGTTTCACCTTGATGACAGGCGCCTGTCGTCGCTGATGATCCCGCGTGCCGACATCGAATGGCTCGACGCCTCCTTCAGCGTGCAGCAGGCGCTGCAGAAGGTGGCCGAGGCGGGCGCGCTCAACCTCGTGCATTCCTGGTATCCCGTGTGCCGCAACTCGCTCGACGACGTGGTCGGCGTGATCAGCGTGGCGCACCTGCTGCGCCTGGGCGCCGCACACCCCGGTGTGCTCGGCCAGGAGGCCACGCCCGCCGTGTTCGTGCCCGAGACCCTTACCGGCATGGAGCTGCTGGAGCAGTTCCGCGCCCGCGCCGGCCGCCTTGTGTTCGTGGTCGACGAATACGGCGTGGTGCAGGGCCTCATGACCCCGCGCGACCTGCTCGAAGCCATTACCGGCGAGCTGCAGCCCGGCATGCAGACCGACGCCTGGGCGCGCGAGCGGCCCGACGGCGTGTGGGAGCTCGACGGCCTCATGCCCGTGTCGGAGCTGCGCGCGCGCCTGGGCATCCGCGAGCTGCCCGACGAAGAGCGCAACCGCTACAACACCGTGGC
Organism: Variovorax multivorans; assembly: GCF_051216835.1. Classification (NCBI taxonomy): domain Bacteria; kingdom Pseudomonadati; phylum Pseudomonadota; class Betaproteobacteria; order Burkholderiales; family Comamonadaceae; genus Variovorax; species Variovorax multivorans. Next base: position 556,422 of record NZ_JBPJZL010000005.1, on the reverse strand, counting down.
AGGCCTTCTGATGGCCGTGTCCGGTCATCTGCCCGAGGTGGGCGAGCACATCGACTGCGCCGGCTGGTGCTTCGAGATCGTCGCGCTCGAAGGCCGCCGCATTGATCGCGTGCTGGCATCGCCCGACCCGGCGGCGCCCCCCAAGGAAGACTGAGGCGCGGGCCATGCTGTCGCTGCTTGCTCTCAGCTGCCCGCAATGTTCTGCGCCGCTGCCGCGCGCCGCCCGCTGGCGCACGGTGAACTGCAGCTACTGCGGTGCCACAGTCGTGCGCGGCGAGGAAACCGTCGAGCGCGAGAGCTTCCGCGCCGCGCTGCGCCGGGCCAATGCCGACGTGGCCGGCGGACGCATCCTCGCGTGGCGCGGTGCGCGCTACCGCGTGCTGGCGCCGCTGGCTACCGGCGAGCACAGCGAAGTACTGCTGGCCGAGCGCCTCGGCGCATTGCCCGAGCGCGTCACCATCAAGCTCGCACGAGACAGCGCGGCCAACGACGTGCTGGTGCGCGAAGGCGCGGTGCTGCAGGCCCTGCAAGACTTGTCGGTGCCCGGTGCTGCCTACTTCACCCGCCGCCTGCCGCAGCCCTTGGGCGTGGGCGTGGCCGAAGGTCTGGGCGACGGCGCCCGCCAGGCGCTGGTGCTGCGCGATCCGCCCGGCTTCTGGGGCAGCCTGCAAGACGTGCAGCAGGCCAATGCACAAGGCATCGACCCGCGCCATGCCGTGTGGATCTGGCGCCGCATGCTCGAAGTGCTGGCTTTCGTGCACGGCGCTGGCTGGACGCATCGTGACCTGTCGCCCGCGCACGCGCTCGTGCATCCGCGTGATCACGGTGTGCTGCTCGTCGGCTGGTCGCGCGCTCAGCATGCGACCGGCTCGGCCCAAGGCTTCGCTGTTGCTCGCGACCTCATGCAAGCCGCCTGGACCGTGCGCGCCGTGCTGCATGGCGGCGCGGCCGGCGAGCCCGGCTTCGGCTCTCACACCCCTGCACCGCTGGTCGCCTTGCTGCGCCAGTGCAGCGAAGACGCCGCCACCTGCCGGCGCCTCGGTGCGCAGGGCATCGAGCAAGAACTCTCCGCCGCATCGCGCGAAGCCTTCGGCGCATCGAAGTTCGTTCACTTCGACCCCGCGCCGCGCGTCGGCGCCTGAACCGCAGTCATCAAGGAAGAAAAGCTCATGGGATACGGAAACTACTCGCACGCCGCCCACACGGCGCTCATTGCCGATCGTGCCGCCAAGCCCGGCGCCGAGGTCTTCACGCAGCGCTCCACCCACCCGCTGATGAACCCGAAGGGCCTGAAGGTGCGTGAGTCGCGCGACAACGCCGACCACCCCAACTCGCTGGGCATCGTCTTCGCGCTCGACGTCACCGGCTCCATGGGCGACATCCCGCAGACCCTGGCGCGCCGCGAGCTGCCCACCTTCATGAAGCTGCTTACCGATTGCGGCGTGGCAGACCCGCAGCTCATGTTCATGGCCATCGGCGACGCCACCTCCGACCACGCGCCGCTGCAGGTCGGCCAGTTCGAGTCGACCGCCAACCTCATGGACCAGTGGCTCACCTGGAGCTATCTCGAAGGCGGTGGCGGCGGTACCGGCGAAGAGAGCTACGAGCTGGCCTTCTACGTCATGGCGCAGCACACCGACATGGACTGCTGGGTCAAGCGCAAGAAGCGCGGCTACCTGTTCGTTACCGGCGACGAGCTGCCGTACCCGGCCGTCTCGCGCCACCAGGTCGAAGGCCTAGTCGGCGAGAAGCTCGACGAGGACATTCCCATCGAAGAAGTCATCGCCGCCGCGGCCGAGACCACCAACCTGTTCTTCCTGATTCCCGACGCCCAGCGCCGCCGCCGCTGCGAGCCGCGCTGGCGCGAATTGCTGGGCGATCACGTCATCTGCATGGATTCGCCCGACGATGCCTGCGCCGTGGCCGCCGGCATCGTCGCCCTCACCGAGAAGGCCGTGCCCAGCCTCGAAGCGCTGGCCGGCGTGATGAGCGGCACCGGCATGGCCAAGGAGCGCGTCGGCGGCGTGCTGCATGCGCTCGACGGCTATGCCGCGCTGCTCGACCCGAGCGCATCGCGCCGCGCACCGCCGGCCGTGGCCACCGCGGCAGCGGGCCCGCGTTCGTCGTGGTGGAAGCGGCTTTTCGGCTGATGGCCGTGTGACTGCCGCCACGCGCTACGTCTCGCTGCTGGGCCTTGGATTCGGAGACTGCGGCAAGGGACTCTTTACCGACCACCTGTGCGGCGCGTTGCAGGCCCACACCGTGGTGCGCTTCAACGGCGGCGCGCAGGCCGGGCACAACGTGGTGCTGGCCGACGGTCGGCATCACACCTTCTCGCAGTTCGGCGCCGGCAGCTTTCAGGCGGGCGTGGGCTCCGTGCTTGCGAGCCCGGTGGTGGTGCACCCGACGGCACTGCGCGTAGAGGAAGCGGCATTGCGCCGTGTGGGCGTCGAAGACGCCTTCTCGCGTTTGCTGATCGACGCACGCTGCCGCGTGACCACCCCGTTCCATCAGGCTGCAGGGCGGTTGCGCGAATGGGTGCGAGGGGAGGGCGCGCATGGCAGTTGTGGCGTGGGTGTTGGCGAGACCGTGCGGCACGCGCTTGCTTCACCCGACGAAGCCTTGCTCTACGGCGACTTGCTGCAGCCCGCACGCGCACTTGAAAAACTGGAAGCCTCGCGCACCACGCTGCTGCGCGAGTTCGCAACCAACTCAGTTCCCTCGCATGCCGATGCCGCGCAGGAGCTCGCCATGCTTCGAGACGACACGCTCGCACAGCGCTGGCTGGATGCCGTGGCGCCGTGCCTGAAGCAGTCGCCGCCCGCAAGCTCGGACCGCATCGCTGAACGCCTCGCGCAGCCCGGCACCATGATCTTCGAAGGCGCGCAGGGCGTGCTGCTCGACGAGTGGCGCGGGTTTCATCCGCACACCACGTGGAGCACCATCTCGACCACAGCGGTCGAAGCGGTGCTGCGCGACATGAGCATCGATGCGCCCGTGCAGCACCTCGGCGTGCTGCGCAGCTATCTCACGCGCCACGGCTCAGGTCCGCTGCCCACGCACGACCGCGCGCTCGACGCGCGGCTGGCCGAACCGCACAACGCTGACGACGGCTGGCAAGGGGCGTTTCGGCGAGGGCATCCGGATGCGGTGCTGCTGAGGTACGCGCTCGATGCGGTCGGCAAGCTCGATGGGTTGGTGGCGAGCCATCTCGATGCCATCGAAGGATCGAACCTGCGCTGGTGCTCGGGCTATCGCAGCGCAGATGGTTCACGGCTCGACTCGCTGCCTCTCAGCGATGCGCCTGACCTCGATCACCAGCATGCCCTGATGCAACTGCTGCAAAGCGCGCAGCCGCTGTACGAGTCCGATGCCGTCGCCACGCCGCAGGAATGGATCGAGCGCGTCGAGACCCTGAGCGGCCTTGCCGTGCGCTACGGCGCCTTCGGCCCGATGCGGAACGCGGTGAGCGCACTGAAGCCCATCATTCGTCTTTGAAAGACATCGTGCCCTGCAACATTCCCCTGATCGTCGGCGCCGCACTCAGCGCCATCGCCGCACTGCTGCATATCTGCGTGATCTTCGGTGGGCCCGCGTGGTATCGCTTCTTCGGCGCGGGCGAGCGCATGGCCGCAGGTGCGGCGGCCGGGCATCTGTATCCGCCCATCGTCACGTTGCTGATTGCGTGCGTGCTGGGGGTGTGGGCCGCGTATGCGCTCTCGGGGGCAGGGGTGCTGCAACCGCTGCCGCTGCTGGTGTTCGTGCTGCCTGCAATCACGGCTGTGTACCTGTTGCGCGGGCTCGTCGTATTGGCGTTGTTCGTCTTCGATCGGCGGCGCTTGACGGCCTTCTGGGTGTGGAGTTCGGCGATCTGTCTCGTGTTCGGCATCTTCCATCTGGTCGGATTGATCCAGGTGTGGGATAGGCTTTGAATTTGTCGAATGCGCGTCCGATCGGTTCGTACGCATCTGCGCATTGGTAAAAAAATAGATGAAACAAGGGATCAAGACATGAAGAAATTCGTGGTTTCCGATGTGGCCCGTGGCGGGCCATGCGAGACGCTCGATGCGCAGGAAAGCATCCGCAGCCTGCTCGCCAAGCCTGTCGAAGACCTGTACTGCGCGGCCTCTCGTCTCGTCTCATGCGATACACAGCATGCCTTGGTGAAGGCAGCGCACGACGCCTTCTACGATCACCATCCCCTGGTCATCCGACCAGACGACATCTGGTTCTGCATTGCCCAGGGTTTTGCGACGCATGTGGGGCAGAACGTCGAAGCGCTCCGGTCACGATTCGTCGCGCATGAAGGCAAGAAAACACTCGTTGTTGAAAGAGCAGACTTCGTTCTCGGCCAGCCAAACCCATGGCCCGAAGTTTTCGATGCTTTCTCCGCTCAGATCGGTGAACATGTGGGCGAGCTGAGGGACGTTGTCGGTGCCCGCTTCTCGACCACCACACCTACCGAGGCAGCCGCGTTCGACGTGTGCCTGATGGAAACCTTCGAGGGGTACTTCGACTATGAAGTGCGCTGCGGTTGCGGCATTCCTGAGATCACGCTGCTCGGCACCCCGGAAGACTGGGCTTCGATGATCCCGCGCGTGAAGCAGCTCGCGACCTACGGGCTCGAGGAGTGGGGTGAAACGCTCTGCGGTGTTCTGGACAAGATCCAGCGCGCTGCAGCGGGCGAGGTCGACATCGATTTCTGGCGCTCTTTCTTTCGCTACCAGAGTGGTTCGGGGTCCTCCGAGCTGACCGGCTGGATCGTTACCTTGTTCCCCTACCTGATCGTCGATTGGAGAACCAAGGCGCTTGGGCCAAACAAGTACCTGGGCAACTGGAAGGCGCACTTCGACGCTGCGAATGCGCGCACGGGATGGCTGCGTTACGACGTGCCATCAGAAGGCCCTGGCATCCATGCGGTGCCGCAGGCGCTGGCCAGCGCGCCCTTGCGCTGCATCGATCTGCTGAACGGCTCGAAGAAAGAGCTGCGATTTGTGGCGGGTATGTTCGGCGTCGCGCAGGATGGTGACACCGGCGCGCTGTCGGCGAGCTTTGGATGGGCGGTGGTGCATGAGCTGGCGGTTGATGAGGCCGCCAGCCCGCTTGCCGAGCCAGTGCCTGTTCTCGATGAAGTCACGGGACAGTCTGGCTTCCACTAAAACCATCATCAAGGAACGCGACATGGAGACAAGAGGGATTCTTCGCAGGCTCATGTTCACAGCGGGCTGCGCCCTGCTGCTGGGTCTTTCAGGCTGCGGCGGAGGAGGCGGTGGTGGCGGAGGGGGCGGAGGGGGCGGCGCAGCGGTATTGCCCGTAGCTCCTGTAGTCACCACACCGCCGCCCGCGAACACCTCGAGCGGCCGGGTGGTCAGCATCTCGATGAAGTCGGATGCCACGGGCGCGACCTATCCCATCCAGTTCTATCTGCCGGCCGGATACGACAGCGCGACGTCGTCCTATCCCGCGATCTACATCACCGATGGCGACGCCGTCTACAACAACAGCGTGACGCGCTTCAAGAACTTCACGGACATCCTCGAGGCGGCGGGCAAGAAGGCGATCGTCGTTGGCATCGGCGGCACCGCGCGCCGCAACACCGACTATCTGATGCCGGGTGCCAAGGCGTACCACGACTTCCTCACCGGCCAGCTGGTGCCGTACGTCGAGTCGAACTACCGTGCCAACCCGGCCAAACGCATGCTCTCGGGCTTGTCGAACGGCGGCATCTTTGTCGCATGCGCCTTCTTCATGGAGGGCGCGAGCCAATTCACCTTCCAGTATTTCTTCTCTTCCGAGGCGCCTTTCAACGGCGCACACGACCAGATCGATCCGCTCGAAAGCCAGATGTACGCGAGCAGCAGCGGGCGGGACATCCCCGTGACCTTGCTGCTCGGATATGGCATCGGCAACGTCGGAGGAACGGTGATCACCGCGATGTACGACCAGATCGCCAGTCGCAACTACAAGGGCCTGCAGCTGAGCGTGAAGGGCTATCCGGGCGGCCACACGCAGATGGACTTGCCGTCCTTCGAGGACATCGTGGCGAGGTTCATCGATTAGCAGCGCAAGCCGGTCCCCTTCTTCCATCGGTCAGGCCCGGCGGGTGCCCTTGGGCAACAGAGCCGCCACCACGCCCAGCAGCGGCAGGTAGGCGATGGTCTGGTAGACGAAGGCGATGCTGGTGTGGTCCGCGAAGATGCCCAGCACCGCGGCGCCCAGCCCGCCCATTCCGAAGGCGAAGCCGAAGAACAGGCCCGACACCATGCCCACCTTGCCCGGCATCAGTTCCTGCGCATAGACCAGGATCGCAGAGAAGGCCGAGGACAGCACCAGCCCGATCACGACGGTCAGCGCCGTGGTCCAGAACAGATCGGCATGCGGCAGCAAAAGCGCGAACGGCGCCACGCCCAGAATAGACACCCAGATCACCGGCTTGCGACCGATGCGATCGCCAATGGGGCCGCCGACCAGCGTGCCCAGCGCCGAGGCGAACAGGAAGAAGAACAGGTGCAGCTGCGCGCTCTGCACTGACAGGCCGAAGCGCTCCATCAGGTAGAACGTGTAGAAGGTACTGATGCCCGCAACGTAGAAGTACTTCGAAAAGATCAGCACCAGCAGCACCGCGATGGCGCCCATCACCACCTTGGGTGGATACGGCGCCGCGGCGGCCGGCTTCTTGCGGCCGGCGGCGGCGACATGGTGCGTTGCATACCAGCGGCTCACCTGCAGCAGCAGGACGATGCCCAGCAATGCCGCCAGCCCGAACCAGGCCACGCTGCGCTGGCCGAAGGGCACGATGACGGCGGCAGCCAGCAGCGGCCCGATGGCCGTGCCCGTGTTGCCGCCCACCTGGAACACCGATTGCGCGAAGCCGTGCTGCCCTCCCGAGGCCAGCCGCGCGATGCGCGACGACTCCGGATGGAAGATGGACGATCCGATACCCACGAACGCCGCGGCCAGCAGCACGAAGCCGAAGCTGGGCGCGAAGGCCAGCAGCATCAGGCCAATCAGCGTGGACACCATTCCGAAGGGCAGCGAATACGGCTGCGGCCGGCGGTCGGTGAACAAGCCCACCAGCGGCTGCAGCAGCGATGCGGTCAACTGATAGGTCAGCGTGATCAGCCCGATCTGGGTAAAGCTCAGCGAGAACTCGCCCTTCAGGATGGGATACATCGCCAGGATCAGCGACTGCATCATGTCGTTGATCATGTGCGAGCTGCTAATGCCGGCGAGGATGCCGAAGGCCGGCTTGGCTTTTTGAGAAGAAGAGGTCGGATCGCTGGCCGCGCCGGTCGGCGTGGCGCTGGCGTCCAGGGATGCTGCTGCGGAGGTTGTCATGGGAGAATTATCGAAAGCGCCGCAGCGCCTGTCTCGCGCCAATCCACCAGAAACCCTCGCGAAAAGGACATGGACTCATCTCGCAAGCCCAAGGCCCTGCCTCAGGTGCTCAAGGAGATCGACGACGCGCCCACGCCCGTCACCGGCCGGGCCACCGACTACCCAAGCGGCTGGTACATCGAACCGCACGTGCACGCCAAGCACCAGCTGATCTATGCCGTGCGCGGCGTCATGGTGGTGCAGGCCCGGGCGGGCCGCTGGGTGGTGCCGCCCACTCGCGGCATCTGGATGCTGGCCGGCATGACCCATGAGATCCGCTGCATCGGGGAAGTGCACATGCGCAGCCTGCAGGTGGCGACCGATGCCGCTCCCAAACTGCTGGGCGAGACCCGGGCGGTGGGCATATCGCCCCTGTTGCGCGAACTCATCCGAGCCGCCATGGAGGTGCAGCAGCCTTACGTGCCCGGCACCCGCGACGGCCGCGTCATGCGCTTGATCTTGGACGAGCTGCGTGCCTTGCCGGTGCTGCCACTGCACCTGCACATGCCGTCCGACCCGCGGCTGTTGCAGATCTGCGAACTGCTGCAGCAGCAACTGGACGACTCCTCCACCATGGCCGATTGGGCGCGGCGCCTTGCGGTGAACGTGAAGACCATCCAGCGCCTGTTCGTGAACGAGACCGGCATGACCTTCGGCCAATGGCGGCAGCAGGCTCGGCTGCTGCGGGCGCTTGAGCTGCTGGCGGCCGGAGAGAAAGTCATCGATGTTGCCCTTGCACTGGGTTACGAAAGCCCCAGTGCCTTTGCCACAATGTTCCGCAAGCAGTTCGACCAGACGCCCAGCCAGTTCTTCGCCGAAGGCTGAGCCCTCGCGGTAATCATTGGAACGAGCCATGAAGATCGACGCATTCGACGAAGGCCTTGAGCACCGGAATATCGTTCCGTATGACGCTGCATACGCCCGAGTCTTCGCCGGGGTGCAAGAGTACGTGCGAATGCATCTGAGCGACGTGGAACTCGTGCACATCGGGAGCACGGCGGTGGTCGGACTGCGTGGCAAGCCGATGATCGACATCACGGCGATCACGTCTCGCGATGACCTTCGGGAAGAGCAGAGGGCGTTCGAGCGCATCGGCTTTCACCGTCGGCCGGTCTGGGTCGACAGGGATGAGAAGCCGTATGTCTGTGGCTCCGTCTTGCACGAAGGGCGGCGCTTCAACGTCAACATCCACATCTGTCATCGCGGCGATCCTGTTCACAAGGATTCGCTGGCCTTCATCGACATACTCAGCCGCCGCCCGGATCTGCGCAGAAGGTACGAAGAAGCGAAGGATCGTGCCCATGCGGTAGACCCGGCCAATCCCCAGGTCTACAACCGGGAGAAAGAGGCCGTGATCAAGGAGATAGAGGCGCAGATTCCGAAGGCCTGAACAAAGGACGGATGCATGGAAGTTCATCAAATTGGCGCTTCGGAACTCAAGGATCTTCTGGCCTTGTACAGGCATCTCCACGACGCCGATGACCCCTTGCCCGACGCCGCAACTGTCGCAAAAGCGCCTGCCGACCAGGGCCGTTCCTTTCCGTGAGCCTCGGAACGAGGCTCATCCTCTTCACTTCAGGAGAACACAACCATGGCTACCAACACCGTCCGTCTGCACCGCGTGCTGCGCGCTCCGTCAGACCGGCTCTACCGTGCCTTCGTCGAGCCCGGTGCTTTCGAGCGCTGGCTGCCACCATTCGGATTCACCGGAAAAGTCCACAGCATGGAGCCCGTGGTCGGAGGTGCCTGGCGCATGTCGTTCACTAACTTTGGAGCCGGCCACAGCCACTCGTTCGGTGGGAAGTACCTGGAGCTCGTCCCCGGCCAGCGCATTGCATACGACGCGACGTTCGACGACCCCAACCTGCCAGGCACCATGAAGACCACCGTGACGCTGACCCCTGTGTCCTGCGGCACTGAAATGTCCGTCGTGCAGGAAGGCATCCCCGATGTCATTCCTGTCGAGATGTGCTACCTGGGCTGGCAGGAGTCGCTTGTCGCACTGGCCCAGTTGGTCGAGCCGAACATTCCGGGTTGAGGGGGCGCTTGCAGCTTGCGCTCAGCCTTGGCCGGGTGGTGCCACCTCTCATCTCTCTGGAGAAGGGTGTTGCGACCTGGCCAGAATTTGCTGACCAAAACTTCAGAGGAAAGGGTAATTCAATGCACCCTGTGATCCGTCTTTTTGCAACCCTCATCGTGTTGTTGAGTAGCGTGGCACACGCAGGACAGGGGCGCGAGTACGTCAACTCCTATTTCGAACTCTGGCTCAAGGCCCACAACTTCACGAAATTCGAGAAGACGCCGAATGGGCTTTTCTTCCCCGCGCAAGGGGTACTTCTCGACGGTGAGATCCATGAGGCAAAGGAGTTTTCCTCCAGCAAGTTGTACTCGGTCGAATCCCGGGTTTCCATCACGTTCAAGGGTGGGCGTCGGCTCGACGATTTTGTCGTGGGCATAGGGAGCACCGCCGAGGAAGCGTTCAAAGACTCGCTGCAGAACTTCTGTCTTACGACGTTGCACCCGATCTACGCAGAGCTCTTCGATCATGCCGACTCCCATGTCAGAAAGGATGCATGGGAGATCAACGGCACTCGGCGCCGGATTTTCTTGTCCGAGTGGGGGCAGCGGGGTGTGTCGATCAATGAGGCCACCCAGAAGCAGATCGAGCAGTTGATCGCTGCGGAGTTGCGGAACAGCTCCCCGACAAAGGAACTGCAATGGGCGAAGCTGGTTGTTCTGATCGTCAAGGGGAAGGTGGAGCAGGTGGTGTTCACGGTCAACGGCATGCAGGACGAGCGCATTACGCGACGGCTCTCCGCCTTCAAGTGGCCAGCCTCCGGCGAATTTACGATGGCGAAATTGTTCTTTGTGATCGGCGGGGTGTAGTCGCTCGAGCTGGCGCCGCCCTGTGTGCAGATGGAACTCACGGGCGACAGCCAGGCATCCGACCCGCGCGCCATGCCGCTTGCCGCGTACGTGGCGGAGGTCATGCAGCTGCTCCTCAACAGCGCGCGCTCTCCTGAAACAACGCCGCTGCCTCTTGCGCCAACTCCGCCGCGAGCCAGAGCACGTTGTTCAGATGTTCCCTAGGAAGTCTCGATTTGCGGGAATAACTTTTCTTCAGCCCACAATGGCAGCTTGAGTACAACGAAGTCGTGGCGTCGGGTTTCTTTTCCACTTCTTCACAATGGGAGCGCGACCTGATGAAGAGCCGAATCATGTACATCGAAGCGAAGTCGGGCGGCCTGACAGGACCGGCCCGCATCGGCCGAGTCACCAGTTCCAAGTCGGGGGCAACCCTGTACTACGGAGGAAAGGCCTTTCGCAGCCTGAAGGGAAGCGGCTTCAAGTCGAACTATTTCGACGTTGAAACCGGCGAGCACTATTGGATTTCAGGGCCTCGACGGGACGGGAAAGACGCCCTCTATGCGACGCACATTCGGCCCGTTATAGACGATGACGTTCGAGACGAGTATTGGTCGAAGATTCGCGGGGAGGCGGTGCTATGCGGGGGTGAGAAGCAACTCGCGTGAGTGCCGGTAGGCGCGACCCAGGGGTTCTACCAAGCAGCAAACTTCAAACCATGCCAGCAGCAAATATGCAGAAGTCCCGCTCGATAGCTCGGCGGGCACTAGTTCTTTCCGCGGTGTTATTGGTGACAAGCGGATGTGCTCCCATCGAAGTGAGGGAAAGTCAAAAGCTTGATGCCGTCTTGACAGCTTCCAAGGGAGCGCCGCCTGCAAAATTGGCTCAGAAGTTGGCTCTGCAAGGCTATACCTGTACTGCAGCCCTGAGGTTCCATCGAGCAAGAAGGCGATGCTGCAGTGCTCAAGTCAGAGAGACAACCTGTGGCCGCCCTACTCTTGCATCTTCCGCGTCGACCTGGAAGCTGAACCGCAGGCAGGCTCGAGCGGAACATCTCCAGTCGTGAGCCATGCATGCGCTGGACTATAGGCGGAATCCGGCCAGGCCCAGTCGCTCGGAAACTCGACTCAGCTCGCCCGGTAGTGGGCGTTCGAAGCTTCCGGGCAAGGGTGCGTTGGACCGCTGGAAGCCTGCCTTCGAGTACGATGCGCCTCGACTACGGGGAGCGCGCATGCGAATTGGAATCCGTGGCCGGGCCGTCGTGACGCTGAGCCTTGCTCTGGCGTGTGCAATTGGTCTGGCGCAAACCCCGTCCGAGCGGGACGGCAAGCTATCACCCATGAAGCTCGAACACGGCGTTTCTATTGACGCGCCGATCGACTGGATAGCGTCCAACACAGCGGGACGCCAAGCACTACTCGGAAAAATGGCGTCGACCTCCGGGGACGCTGGGCGCATCGCCCAAAAAGAGTCGATGGTGACCACGCTACTTGCGCGTCAGGCTGGGCCCCAGCCGTTCGGTACGAGCGTGCGCATCGTGAGCCAGCCTCCCAACACCTCCGAAGCCACTATTGCAAAAGCCACTGAAGAGGATCTTCGTGCCTACTCAAAGCAGGCCGAAATGGTCATGAGCAGCACGCTCCGCTCGTTGGGCATGGAACTTCTCAAGCTTTCACCTTTGCGGCGAGTTACGCTAGCGGGACGCCCCGCACTGTTCAGCGAGGCGGTGCAGACGACGCCGAGAGGCGATCTCTATGTACGGCAGTACATCGTGGCGACAAGTGACCACAACTTCCGTGTGACGTTCCAGATGCAAGACAGAGAGCGCGCGACCTGGATGCCCATGGTGGAACTGATGGAACGGTCGATAAAGTTAGCGGATTGAACAGCCGTCAAAGGCCGGCGGGGCGATTGGTCGGCGTTCGGCCCACAAGCGGACCTGGAACCTCGCACTTCGGATGAAGCATGAAAGAAGCACTTCTCGAGAAGATCGACGCTGCCCTCGCTGAGATTCGGCCCATGGCCGCGCAGTCGTTCGAGCCGGCCATAAGCATAGAGCGCCAACTTAGGTGGTGCCGAAACTTCGTTCTGGGTGGCTCTCAGAACGACCGGCCAGGTTCGTTCTCGATGGGCCTCATCGCCGTTCGCGAGTTCGATATGTACGGGGACCGGCCCGAACTCGCGGTCCTCATCAACGAAGTTCAAGGCCTGATGCAAGCAAAGTTGGGACGGTGCTGACAGGCTGAATCCAGCCAGAATCCGTTTTCGTTCTGTGTCTTTGTTGATGCAAAGGGATACTTTGCCGGTATCGACGTCGATTGCCGCACCAACTTTTTTCGTATCTATCCGACCACTGCGCCACTTCCTTCAGATGGACGTGACGTCTTGCTAGGGCGGCAAGACGCTCAAGCGAGCCGCACTCATACTTTGTTATGAACGCGGACAGGAACTCGCAACCTCTCCTCGCCATTCATCGCACCAGACTAGTACTTCGGTGAGCTCGATCGCGTATCGCTTTTGCGCAAAACCAACCGCCGGAGCGGCATATCGATCCGCGCCCGTAACAACGCTTGAAATTGTCATCGGTTCGGGCCCACACTCCGAACGCCTGTCACTCTGGATAGATCGCGATGTCCTTTTCGTTCGGTGCCGTTGTCGTCACCTATTTCCCTACAGACGGGCAACTGACGAACCTCCATTCGCTTGCAGAGGCGTGCCCGCGCCTTTGCGTGGTCGACAACACGCCAGAAGTGGGCGACTGGCATCGCGCGCTCATCGACGCGGAGATCCCCGTGCTGCACAACGGCAACCGTGGCGGCATCGCGGGTGCCTTCAACTGCGGCATCGTCGAACTCGAAGCGCGGGGCGTCGAACTCTTCTTTCTGCTCGACCAGGATTCGGAGCTGCCGCCCGGCTACTTCGACGCCATGTGCCGGGCTGCGGTAGCGGCACAGGGCAGGAAACACGACCGCGGCACAGGCGATGCCGGCGAGAGAGAAGAAGACGCTGCCTTCCTGATCGGCCCGCTCGTCCACGACACGAACCTGGACGCGCTGATCCCGCAATTCGGCATCGAGGGCAAGCGTGTCTATCAGTTCGACCTGCGAAAGCCCTTCACCGAGCCGCTGGTTCGCTGCGCCTTCCTGATCTCTTCTGGCTCTTTGATTTCGCGCGCGGCCTGGGCCAGGATCGGCCGCTTCGACGAGCGCTACGTGATCGACCACGTCGACACCGACTATTGCATGCGCGCACTGCACTGCGATGTACCGATCTATCTGAATCCGCAGGTCGTGCTTCGGCATCAGATCGGCGATCTCCAGGCGAAGTCGCTGTTCGGTTGGAAGATATACGTCATCAACTATTCGGCCGTGCGCCGCTATTACATTGCGCGCAACGCCCTCGACCTCTCGCTGGCGCATGTGCGTGCCTTTCCTGCGATTTTGTTCATCAACGTCTATACGCTGAAGCAGATCCTGCCCATGCTGATGTTCGAGCGCGATCGTTTGAGAAAGTGCATTGCGCTGATGGTCGGCTTATTCGATGGCCTGCTGGGTCGGCTTGGCGGCATCCGCGAGGCGCGTCCCCGGATGAGCAAGTACCTGAGCCGCAGCGGTTGAACTCGCGATGACTTCGACCCTTCAAGCGCCGCGCGCCCGCCGTGCCGCGCTCGCTTTCATATTCGTGACCGTGCTGATCGACTTCCTGGCGTTCGGGTTGATTCTTCCTGGTCTGCCGCATCTGGTGGAGCGCCTCGCTGGCGGCAGTACCGCGACAGCGGCGTACTGGATCGCAGTGTTCGGCACGGCGTTTGCGGCGATTCAGTTCATCTGCTCGCCGATTCAGGGCGCCTTGTCCGATCGCTTCGGGCGGCGGCCGGTGATCCTGCTGTCATGCCTGGGGCTGGCCGTGGACTTTGTGTTCATGGCCCTGGCCAACAGCTTGCCGTGGCTGTTCATCGGCCGGGTGGTGTCCGGTGTGTTCTCGGCCAGCCTCACGGCAGCCAATGCCTACATCGCCGATGTGACGGCGCCAGAGGAGCGCGCCAAGAGCTACGGCATAGTGGGCGCGGCGTTCGGTGTGGGCCTGGTGCTCGGGCCGGTGCTCGGCGGGCAACTGAGCCACATCGATTCACGCTTGCCGTTCTGGTTCGCGGCCGGCCTGACCATGCTCAACTTCTGCTACGGATGGTTCGTGTTGCCGGAGTCGCTGCCGCCGGAACAGCGCAGCCAGAAGTTCGACTGGTCGCATGCCAACCCGATCGGATCGCTGGTGCTGTTGAAGCGCTACCCGCAGGTGTTTGGGTTGGCGGCGGTGATCTTCCTTGTGAACCTCGCGCAGTACGTTTATCCCAGCGTGTTCGTGCTGTTCGCCGACTACCAATACCGCTGGAAGGAAGACGCCGTGGGTTGGGTGCTCGGACTGGTAGGCGTGCTCAGCGTGCTGGTCAACGTGCTGCTGATCGGGCCAGGCGTGAAGCGCTTCGGCGAGCACCGCACCCTGTTGTTCGGGCTGGGTTGCGGCGTGCTCGGTTTCGTTATCTACGGCTTCGCCGATGTCGGCTGGGTCCTTGTGGCTGCGCTGCCGTTCGGCACGTTGCTGACGGTCGCCGGACCAGCGGCACAGACGCTGCTCACCAAACAGGTCGATGCCAGTGAGCAAGGTCGTGTTCAGGGCGCGTTGACGAGCCTGGTGTCAGTGGCAGGTATCGTCGGGCCAGCGATGTTCGCCGGCAGCTTCGGTTATTTCATCGGCGCGGACGCGCCGGTGCACTTGCCAGGCGCGCCATTTTTTATCGCCGCGGTGTTTCTCAGCATCGGCGCGCTGATCGCATGGCGCTACGCACGGCCGACGGTGGTGGTGGACGCAACAACAGCGGTAGTCGAGCCGACCTAGCACGGTCTTCTCGACCATGCCCAGGCAAGGTCATGGGCAACGGAAGCTATATTGTTCATTCAGCAACAGGAGAGAAGTCACCATGGCAAAAGCCTATTGGGTCAGTGCGTACCGTGCCGTCAAGGACGCCGACAAACTTGCAGCCTATGCGAAGCTGGCTGGTCCGGCGATTACTGCTGGCGGTGGGCGCTTTCTGGCGCGTGGCCTGCCCGCCAAGGTCTACGAGTTCGGTTTGTCCGAACGCACCGTGTTGATCGAGTTCGACAGCATCGAGCAAGCTACGTCCACGCATGACAGCCCTGACTACCAAGCCGCGCTTGTCGCTCTGGGCGACGGTGCCGAACGGGATCTACGGATCATCGAAGGGGTCTGAGCAACCGCGGGCCAGGGCCCGGTGCCGACTCAGGCAGCCGAGTCCCTCGCAGGCAGCAACGCCTCCAGGACGAAACGTGTCGGGCCGCTTGCGCCCCGGTCACTGACCGCAAGACCGAGCTGCCGCCACAGAGCCGGGCTGAGCGGACGCACGGCGATGCGAGGATCACGCGCGGGCTCGTGCGATTCCTCCGGCAGCAAGGCCGCTCCGTAGCCGGCGGCGATCAGTGTCCTGATCGCATCGTTGTAGTTGAGCTCGATGCGCGGCCGACAATGGACGCCAGCCGCAGAGAACCATTCCGCTGTCAGCCGGTAGAGACGTGTGGAAGAGTCGTTCATGATCAGCGGACGCTGGGCCAGCCACTGCGGGGTAAGCCGCTTGGGTGCTTTCCAGTCCGCCGGCAGAAAGGCGACGACAGACTCGCGCCGCAGGGGAGTGACATGAACGCCCCGCACAGGCGCCTGCGGTAGCGCCACGACCGCCAAGTCAAGGCTGCCTGCGGCGAGCCGGGCCATGCTGTCGTTGGAGGTCAGTACCTGCACGTTCACGTCGATACCGGGATGGTTCCGGGCAAGGCGTTCGAGCGCGGGCGGCAGCAAGTGCGCAATGGCGCCCGTCGAGGCACCCACTCGCACGCGGCCTGTTTGGCCGGCGAGCTGACGTCGAACGTCCTCCACTGCGTCGTCCGCGTCCGCCAGCAGCCTGCGGGCACGCGCGATGAAGCGCTCTCCCAAGGCGGTCGCCTGCGCGGGGCCTCGCCCGCGAACGAGCAATTGGCCACCCAGGCGCGACTCCAGTTCCGCAATCTGAACGGTGACGGTGGGGGCCGCCAGGTGAAGGGCGCGCGCGGCATTGGCCAAAGACCCGAGGTCGGCGATGGCGACAAGGGTGCGCAGATGGTCAAGGCTCAGTTCTCGCATATCGCTAATTTAACTTTTCTTAATCTGGGGTTCCATATATTTAGCTGGAGCCATCGAGGTCGTATCCCTACGATTGCGCTCCATGGACCTCAATATCTTCATCGACGGCGACCAGGGCACCACCGGCCTTGATCTGCAGAACCGCTTGCGGGGCGGGGAATTTCGCATCCGCACATTGCCGACAAGCCTGCGCAAGGATGCGGCTGCCCGCCGGGCCGCTCTCAACGAGTGCGACATCGCAATCCTTTGCCTGCCCGATGCCGCGGCGCGCGACGCGGTGGCGATGATCGAGAACCCTGCCGTGCGTGTCATCGACGCCAGCTCGGCCCACCGCACCAGCCCGGGTTGGGTCTACGGCCTGCCGGAGCTCGATGCGCAGCAAGGCGAACGTATCGCCTCGGCACTGCGGGTCACGAATCCGGGCTGCTATCCCACCGCCGCGGTCGCCCTGCTGCGACCGCTGACGGATGCGGGCCTGTTGCCCACCGACTATCCGCTGGTCATCCATGCCGTCTCAGGCTATTCGGGTCAGGGCAGGGCGGGGGCGGAAGCGCACGAGGCCGCAGCTGGCGGCGCAGGAGCGCATTCGCTGAAGGTCTATGGCCTTGCACTCGAGCACAAGCACGTCGCGGAAATCGAGGCCTATGGCGGTTTGGCGCAGCGGCCCATCTTCGTGCCGGCCTATGGCAGCTACCGACAGGGCATCGTGCTCACCATCGGATTGCACGCGCGGATGCTTCCCTCTGATGCTTCGGGCCTGCGCATCCACGAATGCCTTGCGGAACGATACCGCGATGCGGCGCATGTGCGTGTGATGCCGATGTCGCCTGCAGCGCCGATGACCGAACTGGATCCGCAAGTCCACAACGGCTCGAACGACATGAGTCTGGCTGTTGCATTCAATGAACGCACAGGTCAGATCGTCTTGAGCGCTGTTCTCGACAATCTGGGCAAAGGTGCTGCAGGTGCGGCCGTGCAGAACCTGCGGTTGATGGCGAGAGCTTCGCAGCCCACGTGGTGAATACGGAGCGTTGATGGGAAGAGGGTGCACTTTGGGGAAAGGTATCGCCAACCTCGGTATGGCGAACTTCTGTTTTGGGTCCGATGTCGCGACACAATCAGTCGAGCAGTGAGGCCGGACCCGGCCACAAGCTATCCCCCAAACTACCGCATCAGATGAAATTTTCATGGCACTGATTTCAAAGTTGCTCAACTCACTTTGCATCGCCTCTTTCATGCTCTTCCCCCTCGGGGCGCATGCCGCCGCGGCCGATTTCAAGACGATGGATGAAGCGATGACAGCGGGTGCTGCCCGCGCTGTAGAGCTGGCCGCTGCTGCGGGGATCAAGCTCGACTACTCACCGGAAAGCGTCGAAGTCGTCGAGCGCCAACTTGGCGGGCTTCATGACACCTTGCAGAAGAGTGTCCAGAATCCTGTTGGCATGGCCCCTCCTTCAGATCGAGAGATCGTAGTCATGTCGTTCACGTTTGGCGCGTACATCGCTGAGGTTCTCAAGCGCAAATACGGCGGTACTTGGTCCAATCAGAGCGCTTTGTATCCTGGACGGGAAATTCCCACCTTTCATGTTGGGGCCAATCGAATGGAGATGTGGCCGCAGATCAAGGTACAGAAACGTCTTCAGAACGGTGCTGAAGACAATGTTTGGCACTATTTCCAGGTGTCGGTGAAGACGCTGGAGTCAAAGTAGGCAGGGCGGCAAACGGCCAGCAACCGACATCCGCAGGCGAGGCCCAGTTCGTCCCGCTGCAGACATTCGCGGCATCGACACAACAGGTTGCGACGCGGTTGGCGTTGCAAGCACGAAGCGCGTGCACACCAACCGGCCCTGCAGGAACAATCGGCATTCAAGATTCCAAGGACTCAGTCGTGCCAACTATCCGCTTCTCGGCAATGACCTCCGCATTCGCCCCCCGCCGGTCTGACCAAGGCGAATTCGTTGAAGACCGAGGCATTCTGCAAAGGCTGCATGTGCTCATCCTTGCGGTGTTCCTTGTCTTGAACGGATGTACTACCGTCGGAAGAGGCGTTGCTTCAGACATGTCAAACGTTCCACTGGGGAAGGGCATCGTCATTTTCTCGACGAGTTCGGCTGAGACCAGCCTTTCGTTTCCGTGGAAGATGACGCTCGTCGACGGCGCCTCCAGGAAACGATTCGACAAAGTCATCATCTTCATTGACGCCAAAACGGCGGCACCCACGTTCTCGGCGCGAAATACTATCGTCCGCTCTCTGACCCTAAATGCCGGAACTTACTATCTTGTCCCTCTGCCAGGCAATCCGGCGATGAGGGTCGTCAACACGCCCATCTTCACGTTTTCGGTTGAAGGAGGACAGATTCAGTACGTTGGAAACGTGATGCTAGGCAATCACGGTCTGTCAGTTGCGACCGATGGACGCGACCGCGACGTCGACTTCTTCATGGCCAAAAACCCGTCCCTGAAGGCCACGTCCGTGGTCACCCGGTCGATGACTGTCGACAGCTACATTGCGCCTGGGAGTCGCAATCCGTTTGCGATCGATGGGGTCATCTGGGAAGCACCGCAATAGGGCGCATCTTGCAATAACGCCGGCTTGCGGCCAGAAGCGGTCGCTCGCGGCCACGGCGGAATATGCTCAAAACCTGACATTCCTTCCTAGCCAATGAAGTTCGACACATTGCCCCAAACCTGTCTCGTTGACGAGACCGTTGCGATTCGTGTTCTGGACCTTCAGCCCGGGGTGGTAATTACCTTGAAGCTCTGGAGCAGCTTCAATGATGTTGTTCTCTTTTCGAGTGCCGCCTTCAAGGCGGACTCCAACGGAGTTGTGGACCTCAGTAGTCATGCCCCGATTTCGGGCTCATACGAAGGTGTGGATGCCATGGGGCTCTTCTGGTCTCGGGCGCCAGTGGATGGAGACCTTGCCAAGGGCTTCGAGGGCATGAGTAGGGACCCTCTTACCGCGACAATGGTTGCGGAGATGGAAGGCGAATCATCGCCGATCTCTCATCAAATTCGTCGCGTCTATGTCGGTCCAGGCGTCGTGTCGCGAGAGGTGCGAGAGGGCGGGCTTTTCGGCAAGATGTTTGAGCCCGCCCAACTCGGACCACACCGGGCTGTGCTCGTAGTTGGTGGTTCCAACGGAGGGCTGGCCTGGTCTCAGGAGATGGCGGCATTGTTGGCATCCCACGGGTATGCGGCGCTCGCTTTGGCGTATTTCGCCGCAGAAGGCTTGCCGCCAACGCTCGACCGCATCCCGCTCGAGTACTTTGGCACGGCACTGGATTGGATGTCGGCTCAAACTAGCGTCGCCGCGAAGCACATCGGCGTCGTGGGTGTCTCGCGAGGCGGCGAACTTGCATTGCTTCTAGGTGCGACCTACCCTGAGATTCGGACGGTGGTCGCCTACGTGCCCAGCGGAATCTTGTGGCCGTCGTACCCCGAAAGCGGATACGGCGCGTGGACGCAGAGCGGCCAAGAGATTCCCTATGCCCGAACACTTACCTATGAGCAATGGGACAAGGCGCTGGCCGCCGACGATGCAAGAAAGGACAGCTTCGACTGGTATTTCATTCCGTTGAGAGATGCTGCATACGCGAATAGAACTTCCATCCGAGTAGAAAGAATCAACGGGCCCGTCCTCATGATTACCGGCATCGATGACAAGCTTTGGCCGTCGACCGAACTGACGGAGTTCGCCGTTCAGCGCTTCAAGCAACAAGGCTTTCACCATCGCGTCGAGCATCTGGCGTACGCGGGTGCGGGACACAGCATTGCCTGGCCGAATGCTCCGACAACAATGCTCAAGTCGAAGCATCCCGTGTCCGGCGAAGCAATGGACATGGGTGGGACGCCTGAAGGTACGGCACGTGCACGACGGGAGTCGTGGCCCAGAATGCTCGCGTTCCTGCGCAGCGCCCTGGTTGACGACTAGGACTACAGTCGGCCACGACCGGTCCGTCGCTCCAACAGGTCAAATTCTGGCAGAGCTGGACGGTCGAGGAGCGGGCAGAATTTGCCTGTTCAAGAATGTTGAGTGAGCAAAACCTGCATCAAATGGAGCAAGCATGGCGGTCTCTCCCGAACAACTCAGCGCGCTGGTCACGTATTGCACCGACTTCGCTCGAACGATGCTCGAAGACGCGGGGGACTTCTATCCGTTTGGCGCAACGTTGACTAACGACGGCAAGCTCGGAAGTGTGGGCGGTCACAACGGCGAGGAGCGGCCGAATCCCCAGGAGATTTACGCACTGCTTGGCGGCAGCTTCGCTGCCGATGCGGCCGCCGGGAAGCTGTTGGCCGCGGCACTGGCCGCGAACGTAAACATTCCCGCTGAATACTCACCAAGCGCCCCTGACGGACTTCGTGTGCACCTCGAAGCATCAGGGTTCTCACGCTTCATCTACGTGCCCTACCGCATTACCGAAAAGGGCTTTCTGAAAAAGAAACGAGTCGCGGAGTTCGGCGAATCGTTTGCCGTCGCAATTGCTCCGCATTTCTTCCGGGCAAGCGACGGTTAGCCCGTATACGGCCAGAACCGGACACTGAAATGAGGGATGGAATGCGACTATTTTTCGCAACCTTGGGAGCTATAGCCGTTCAGCCTATCGTGTTGCTTGCCTCCCTGATTCCTGTGTACTTAACGAGTATGGAGTCGCTCGACGGCCTCGGATTCCTTATTGCCGCTGTGCTTGGCGTCAGTTTCGCGGTGATGGTCTGCTTGGGGCTTCCTGCCTTCTTCCTACTCCATAGATACAGACTCGACAGTTGGCTAACCATAGCGGCGGCAGGGATCATCCTTGGTGCCTTGCCCCTCGGAATCTTTTGGCCTCGCCAACTTCCCGGCTATTCCGCAGGAAACAACTGGCACGGCACCTATGTCGAGACGTACACGGATGGGGAGCCAACCAGGTTTGCTTGGTTCCAGTATGTTGAAAGTTTGGCCGTCTACTCGCTTCACGGTCTAGCAGGCGCTCTGATGTTCTACGCCATCCGGCGGGCTTACAAATCGCTCCGCTAGTGTCGACTTTGGGCCCTTTGCGCTAGTCAATCGTGAGGCTACAGTCGGCCACAAGCGGACCTAAACGAAGCTACATCAGATGAAGCGAATCAAACTCGCCGGCCTGGACCATCCGGTTCTGGGCAGGCTTGAACCGCACGAGACACTATCTGGCGTTCTTGCTACGTCCAAAAAGTTAGGTGATGTTGAACTGGAGATTTGGGTTGATTCAGACGGCGGCCCGCTTGACGATGCGCTAACGCTTGCGGCAAACGCGATGCCAAGGCTTGCAGAACTTGATGCTCGGTGCCGGACGCTCATCGCGGCTGACCTTCTACCGTCCTACAACACAGAATGGCGCTTTGGTCGAGTTACCAAAGCGGACGGTGCCATGGAGGAGTTCGAGAAGCCCGCACTCACGGAAACTGAGTTTGCGGCAAACCTTTCTCCGACTTCATTCCAGGTTACGGGTGGAGGCCTTATTGATTTCTGGTACTCCGACGGGGAGATGTTCTGGGGGCATAGCGTCGGATTGACCTCTTTCGATGGCTTAGCCCTGACCGACGTGCATGTCGGGATGTTCGGTTAGCTGGGGCCGGCTGCTTTCGCTCGCGATGAGCCTCCGCTTTGGCCTCTTCTCGACGGTGATTCCACCGGCTACAGTCGGCCAAGACTGGTCGGTCGAACCTCAGTTCCACACAGAAGACATGCAGAGGTTGACGAATCAATGAAGCCCATGAGATTTCTTTCAGCTATGGCCGGAGCCTTTGTATTTACAAGCCTCTTGGGAGTGGCGCATGCAGCAGACCAATCACCCTCATGCATGAAGGACGGCGAGGAAGCCGCGATGCGTTTCGTCACGCACGCGGCCTCTGACCGCGCCAAGACGCTGGACTTGCTGAACCGGGTATCGCTCAATCGATACCGCCAACGAGTACAGCAGCTCATGGACGACGAGTATTCGCCAGGGTCGAAGGCTTTCCGTGAACGTCGCCTAGGCGTTGATTGGACCTTTGCTCGGCTGAAGGCCGCGACAGACAGGGAATTCGCCACAGCCTTCTTGACCGCAGAAGGCTCGTCGACGCGGGTAAAGGACGTGGTCATTCTTAGTGGCGCGCCACAGTGGTTCGGGGAGGAGATCGTTGTTGGCTACACCACCATTGGTGAGCCCAATCCAGGCCGCAAACAGCGCATTCTTACCGTCAAAAAGTCGAACGCCTGCTGGACGGTAGAGATGCCGCAAGAGGCTTGGCTTCGTCTTGATCAAATTGCGGATCAGCTGAAGGCAACTCGAGCGAACCTACCTCCGGCACGCCTTGGCCCGTCCAGCGTTTCGCTCCAAGTGAAGCTGGCCAGTTACATAGAAGTTCCCGGCATGGAGGAGGCACGCCAGAGAGGGGGAGCAGGTCCACATGGCAGGGTATGGCTCTCCAAAGAGTCCGTTCTCTCGGACGTGGACATCGAGAGCGCGACAGCTGGCTCAGACTGCAACGTGACCACGCAAGAACTTGAGGAGCCATCGGTGCTGCTCACCTTCACAGATGAAGGAGCTGAGCGGCTCAAGCGCTGGTCGTCGGCCCACATGGGTCAGGTGCTGGCGGTAACTGTGGGAGACGAACCCATAGTCGTTGCCAAGGTGGCAGGCATTTGGGGAAAGAAGCTATCAATGTGCCTCAAAGAAGCTCGGATGGAAGAGGCCAATCTTATGGCTCGTCAATTGATGGGATGGCAGAAATAGGCCTGCTACCGGCGGTCGTAGCTTATCCGTTCTCTCTCGTATGCGACGGCTGAATTGAACGGCTGTTTTTCGCCGCCGCGTAGACCCGCAGTGGGCCCTAAACCGCCATCCAGCAGCATTCTTCGTCGACTCTCAGGATCCAATCGCAAAGCAGCCGTTCGAAACTCTGATACGAATCGCAGCGCGGTACATCGACGGCCCGCCGCAAGGCGATACGGTTCACTCAGCTCACGTTGCTGATGGTGGTGCCGGCGCCGCCGTTGGCGTTGAGTTGCAGCGATGTGCCGCCCGCGCCGTGCTGCGCCGAATTCTGCGCGAGGGACTGCGCAGTCGAGGCGGTCTGCTGCACGGTGTAGAGCTGGCTGCCGTTGACGGCATCGGTGCTCGTGGCGTTCACCGCGCCGGCACTGACGTTGACCAATGCGCGCGTCTGGCCGGCAGAGCCGAAGGAGACAGCATTGGCCGCGGTGGCGAGCGAGTTCGCATCGATGGCGACGCTGTTGGTCGCGCCGCCGGCTACCTGGCTGCCGGAGCGGAGGGCCACGCTGCCCGTGACCAATGCCGCCGCACCCGAAGACCCGCCGTTCGCGCCGCCGCTCGCCGAGGCCTGGGCGCCGCTTCCAAGGTGCGGGCCGGCGGCTCGCGTGACCAATTCATGGGAGGTGAAAAGTATTCATTCGATGGGAGACTCATCGCCTCCCGGTTTTCAAGGTGCCACGCATGCCCAGGCTGTCCGACTACGTCCGTCAGAACTTTCCCATCGAGTTGCAGTTGGGCAAGGTTCGCCACGCCATCCAGTTTGCAGACGGCCTCGGCCTCGGATTGATGAATCAGGAGCTGACGGTCGAAAGATGCCGGGAAATCGTCGACCAGGTGGTGCTGAAGCCCGCTGCCGGCAATCACCGCCATGTGCGCTTCGTCGGATTCGACCAGGCACGGGTCGACGAACTGGGGACTTGCCTCGACACCGCACTCCTGATGCTCCAGGAAGCCAGGCGCCATGTCGGCCTGTACACATGGCCGGGCAAGACGAGCTACGAAACCATTTTCGGCTCACGGGCGTGGCACGGCAGCAGCGCGACCCGCAAGGCAGGTGTTGCCGGTGGCAACGCAAGCGCCGAGTCCGGGTTCGCGTCGCGCGCGAGCTATGTGCGAACCAAGATCGACCAGATGGTGGTCGACCTGCGCGATCCACGCTGGATGGTGTACGACAGCAAGGAAAAAGGCGACGCCGCCCTGTTGAAGGGCGGCCGGGGCGGCTATCTCATGGCGATCGGGCCGGCATTTCCCAAGGGGGCGGTCGGGCACTTCCATGCCGGTGTGCTGATCCACGAAGTGGGGCACAACCTCGGACTCGCCGACATCTGCGGAGTGTGTCAGGAGCATCATGACCTGCTCAATGCCGCTCACTACGCGCCCCGTGCGGATGCCAATATCCCGCAATGCAGCGGCAACAACGCTCATGGAGAGCTGGCGGCTTCAGGGCGGGGCCACTTCATCGGATCGAAGCAGGTGAAGCGCCTTGCGGATGGACACAAGAACGCCACCATCTACAACACTGACTCCTACCGCTGGTACTGCTACGCCTTCTTCAAGAATCAGGTGGACGCGGGCATTGCGCAGCACAAGGCGTTGTCGCGGGCGGTGCCGACGGTCTGACGGTCAGGCTCGCGTCATACTCTCGGCCGGATCATCCCCTCGCGGGATGTTGCGCCAACCGAGCCGGGAGTAGAAGAAATGATGACTGCATGCTGGCGTGCGTCGCTTGCCGCACTGGCGCTTGCCTTCTCGATGCTGATGAGCGCCTGCTCCAGCCTGCCGCCCCGTGTGCCGGAACAGCCCGTCAGCGCCATCTCCGATTTCTCGGCCACGCCGTTGAGCGTGATCACGCAGAAGGTTCTGCCGCAGGACGCCCGCTCGGGCTTTCAGCTGTTGCCCTACGGCCCCACATCTTTCGTCACCCGCATGGAAATGGCGAAGCTCGCCACGCGCAGCCTCGACGTGCAGTACTACCTGCTGGCCGCAGACAACACGGGCCGTGCCCTCATGCGCGAGCTGCGCGACGCCGCGCTGCGCGGAGTGCGCGTGCGGCTGCTGGTCGATGACCTCTACACCACTGGCGAAGACGATCTGCTGCTGGCGCTCGCCAGCTATCCGAACGTGCAGGTGCGCCTGTTCAACCCGTTCCCGGGCGGGCGCGGCAGCGACGTGACGCGCTTCATCAGCTCGGGCCTGGACTTCGACCGCATCAACCGGCGCATGCACAACAAGCTCTTCGTGGCCGACAACGCCGCGGCCGTGGCGGGCGGTCGCAACATGGCAGACGAATACGTGATGAATGCCGCCGGCAGCAACTTCGTCGACATGGACGTCTTCGCGGCCGGCCCGGTGGTGCGCGAACTGTCGAACGAGTTCGACCACTACTGGAACAGCGAAGTCGTCTACCCCGTGGGCCAGATTGCACGCAGCACGCTCACGCCCGCGCAACTGCAGCAGAACTTCGAAGCGCTCACCGCCACGGCAAAACCGCCCGAGGCATTCCGAATCCCGCTGGACGGCAAGATCCTCAACGCCAGCGCAAACGAGCCTTCCGTCGTGCCGCTCGACATGGTGCCGATGCTGAACCTGCCTTTCGAGCTGGCCGAGCACCAGTTGAGCCCGCTGCTGTGGGCCAATGCGCGCGTGCTGTTCGATCCGCTCACCAAGACCGAGGGCCTGAACGAGCGCGAGAACTCCATCAAGGGCACGGTGACCGAAGGCGTGATCAAGTGGTTCGAGACTTCGCGCTCCAGCATCAAGATGGTGTCGCCGTATTTCGTTCCGTCCGACGCGGCCGTGGCCAACCTGGCGCGGGCGCAGGCCGAGGGCATCAGCGTGTCGCTGGTCACCAACTCGCTTGCGTCCACTGACGAGCCATGGGTGTACGTGGGCTACTGGCCGCACATCCACGAACTGCTCAGGTCCGGCGTGACCATCTACGAGCTGAGCCCCACGCTGAGTGTGAAGCGCGGCAAGTACGGCATCTTCGGCCACCGCACGGGCGCGTTGCACATGAAGAACGGCATCGTCGACCAGAAGCAGGTGTTCCTCGGTTCGATGAACCTCGACCCCCGCTCGGCCCGGCTCAACACTGAACTGGGCGTGATCATCGACAGCCCGGAGATGGCGCGGCAGCTGTTGAGCTTCGCGGATGCGGGCAGCTCCTATCGCTTGCGGCTCGACGCCACCGGCCGGAACGTCGAGTGGGTCGAAGAAGACGAGGACGGCAAGGAAACGGCCTACGACGTGCCGCCCGAAACCTCGGCGTGGCAGCGCTTCAAGCTGCGATTGATCGCGCCGTTCATTCCGCAGAGCCAGCTGTAGCGGCTCTGCGTTCGCGGGCTCGCCCTTACCGCTCTTACACGTTGCTGGTGGCGCGCACTTCCTCGATGGTGGTGTGCCCGGCCAGCACCTTCTCGATGCCGTCCTGTCGCAGCGTGCGCATGCCTTCCTGCAGGGCAGCCTGCTGAAGCTCTTCCGCGCGTGCGCCGGTCTGCACCAGTCGACGCAGCGTCTTCGACATGGTCATCAGTTCGTGGATGCCTACGCGCCCCTTGAAGCCGGTGTCGCCGCAATGCTTGCAGCCGGTGCTGGTGTAGGTATGCAGGTGCCCGTCGCGGCCGTAGCGTTGCACCCAGTCGTTGCGCACCGCCTGGCGCTGGGCCGCATCGTGCTGCTGCGCGCCGAAGGCGTGCATGTAGTCGTCCAGCAGTTCGTCGACGGTCTCGGGGCTTGCGGGCTTGCTGCTGGTGCATTGCTTGCACAGGCGGCGCACCAGCCGTTGCGCGAGCACGGCCAGCAGCGAGTCCGCGAAGTTGAACGGGTCCATGCCCATGTCGAGCAGGCGCGTCACAGTCTCGGGCGCGCTGTTGGTGTGCAGGGTCGACAGCACGAGGTGGCCGGTCAGCGAGGCCTCGATGGCGGTCTTCGCGGTTTCCTCGTCGCGGATTTCGCCGACCATGATCACGTCCGGGTCGGCGCGCACGAAGGCGCGCAGTGCCTTGGCAAAGGTCCAGTCGATGCGCGGATTGATCTGCACCTGGCGCAACCCGGCCTGCGTGATTTCGACCGGGTCTTCCGCCGTCCAGATCTTTCGCTCCGGCGTGTTGATGTGCATCAGCGCCGAGTGCAGCGTCGTCGTCTTGCCCGAGCCCGTGGGGCCCACGCACAGCACCATGCCGTAGGGGCGCTCGACGGCCTTGGTCAGCTGCGCAAGGTTGTTCGGCGAGAGACCCAGCTCGCGCATGGGAATGGGCTTGGCCGATGCCAGGATGCGCATCACCACGTCTTCGAGCCCGTTGTTGGTGGGAATGGTCGCCACGCGCAGTTCGATGCGGTGCTGCGGCGAGTACTTCGCGAAGTTGATCTTGCCGTCCTGCGGGTTGCGCTTTTCGCTGATGTCCAGGTCGCACATGATCTTCACGCGCGCGACGATGGCGTTGCGGTAGCTCGGCGGCAGCTCCAGGTAGGTGTAGAGCAGGCCGTCGCGGCGAAAGCGGATGCGGGTCTTTTCCTGGCCGGGATAGCTCTCGATGTGAATGTCCGATGCGCCCTCGCGATGCGCCTCGAGAATCATGCTGTTGATCATGCGCACCAGCGAGTTGTCAGACTGCTCGATGGGCGCGTCGGAAGTGGGCGCGGCGGGGCCTTCCTTCTCGAGCGTCTGCAGCAGTTCGCTGGTGCCGGCCATGTCGAAATCGAGCGGCTGGCTGGGATCGAGGCTGGACGAGAAGACGCCAGGAGAGGAGGTTGTGTGCTCGCCGATCTTTTCGTACACCGCTCGCAGCACGCCGTCGAGGTCGAGGCATTGCCCGACGACCGGCGTGACCTTCATCTGGGCGATGAACTCCACTTCGTCGAGTGCCGAATGCCGGCTGGTCGGGTCGTCGATCGCCACGACGAGGCGCCCTTCGTGCAGCATCAGCGGCATCACCTGCAGGCGGCGCGACACCGCATACGGGAGCTTGCGCAACGCCTCGGCTGCCGCGGGAAACAGATGCAGGTTGACGAGGGGATAGCCCATCTTGCGCACCAGCGCGGTCTGCAACTGGCCGCGGCTCACTACGCCCATGCGCACCAGCGTCTCGCCCAGCGGCACCGTGGGCTCGAGCTGTTGCTGCGCGAGCCCCGCGCGAAGCTGCTCGTCGGTGATCATGCCCAGCGAAGTCAGCGCCTCGCCGATGCGTGCGATCGGCGTGCGGCTCTGGGCTTCGAGCGCGCTATGCAACTGCTCGGGCATGACGACTTCGATGGGGGGCATGGGGCGATCTCCTGTCTGGATTGCGGACAGGTAATCGTAGAGCGTGATCGATGCACTTGCCACTAGCTTGACCCTTGAGTACACAAGTTCTCAATGCTGTAATGAAATGCCCCCCAAGGCTTCGCGCACTTCGTGTCGCTTCGCCTGCCCCTCGCCGGGGGCGACACCTTCTCGGCCGTGGTTCGCACCCCGAATCTCCTTTAGTCCTACGCGGATTGCCCGCCAGCTGACCAAGCATGGCCACGATGCGTCAATTGATCCTTGCAACAACCCTGGGGCTGAGCGCGCTCGGCGCTTCCACACAGGCCGAGCCCGTCAAGGTGCCCGTCGACAGCGACGAGAAGGGCTCCGTGTACGTCGCGCCCAACGTCAACCCGACCGAAACATCGGCCACCGTCAAGGGCGGCACGGTCGGCGTGCTGCGGCCCGATGGCAGCGGCACCTACATCGGTACCGACACCTCCATGCCACGGCCCACTTACTCGCTGGGCGGAAGCACGGGCGGCAATCTGTCGCTCTCGGGCGGGTTGTCGTCGGACGGCAAGAACAACAACGGCGTGAAGGCCGGCGTCACCATCAAGTACTGAGTCGGGTACCGAAGGCCCCGCGGGCTCAGACCAGCGTGCCGTAGACGATGAACCCGTCGTGCGTTGCGACCTTGTCGTAGAGCGTGCGGCCGGCGGTGTTGGTCACGTGCGTTTGCCAGTACACGCGATGCACGCCCGCATCCTTCGCGCGCTCGTACACACCCTGGATGAGCTGGCGGCCGACGCCGCGCCCGCGCTCCGACGGCAGCGTGAACAAGTCCTGCAGATAGCAATTCGGCTCCAGGCGCGTGGTGCTGCGGTGAAAGAGGTAGTGCGTCAACCCGACCAACTGGCCGTCGCGTTCGGCGACCAGCGCGTGCACCGGCTCGTAGGCATCGAAGAAGCGCTGCCAGGTGGCCTGTGTGATCTCGTCGGCCAGGGCGGTAGTGCCCTCGCGTCCGTAGAAGGCGTTGTAGCCGTCCCAGAGCGGCTTCCATGCCACGTAGTCTTGCGGCGTCGGCGGGCGAATCAGGAGGGAGGGGGAGGTCATGGCGTCGGTGGTCTGCACGTTGAAAGACATGCGATTGCAACATGACCCGGCTCAGGGCGCGAAGAACTCCTTCAGGGCTTCTTCAGGCAACTGTCCGCGCAGGCCGATGGCGACAACGCCGGGGTGCGTGTCATCGGCGGGTGGCGCGGCCTTGCGCAAGCTGCCATGGCGGCCGGCGAATTGCACCTCCGACCATTCACCGTCGCCAGTGCGCAGCAAGCCCTTGAGCCTCAGCACACCGGGCGGCACCTCGCGCAGCCAGGCGCGCAGCGTGGCTGTGGGAATCACCGCTTCAGGCCGCGCGCTCCACGTCTGAAACAACGATCCGTGATCGGGGTTGTCATGGCCGTGGTGATCGTGGCAGTCATGACCGCAGACATGCGGGGCCACATCCCCATGCGGCAACCCCGACAGCAGCGCCAGCGGCACCGCCGATTCAGTCGTCTCGATGCACGGCGTTCCCGGTGCTGTCGCCCCGACCCACGCTCTGGCCGCAGCGAGCGCCTCGGCGGATGCAATGTCGGCCTTGTTCACCACCACCAGGTCGGCCGATTTCAGCTGCCGCACCAGCGTGTCCGCCAGCAGCGGGTCTGCCGACTGCTGCGCCACCGCGCTCGCATCCACCAACACGATCACGCCTTCGAGACTCAGCTCCGGCGCGGCCATGCCGATCTGCGCGATGCGCCACGGGTCTGACACGCCGCTGGCCTCGATCACCACTGCGTCGAACGGAGTCTTGGCCTCGATCACGTCTACCAACGCGCGCCCCAGGTCGTCGCCGATCTGGCAGCACACGCAGCCGTTGGTCAGCGCGGTGGTGTCGCCGTGCGTGGCGGCGATGAGTCCGGCGTCGATGTTGAGTGCGCCGAAATCGTTCACCAGCACCGCCATGCGCAGGCCGTTCGCCTCGCGCAGCCAGCGGTTGAGCAGCGTGGTCTTGCCCGCGCCCAGGAAGCCGCCGATGACGGTGAGCGGCAGGCGCTTCTTCTTCGGCGTCATGTGGCCTTCAAGCTCTTTGCGCCTCGAACACGCGGCCCGACAGCACCGTGCCCCACACGCGAGCATCCTTCAGAGCCATCGGGTCCATCTCCAGCGGATCGTCTTCCAGCACGCAGAAGTCGGCGCGCTTGCCGCATTCGATGCTGCCGATCTCGCCGTCGAGCTTCAGCGTCCACGCGGCGCCTAGCGTGATGGCGCGCAATGCCTGCGGCACGCTGATGCGCTCGGCCTCGCCCAGCAGCCGGCCCTTGGGCGTGATGCGGTTCACGGCGCACCATGCGGTGAAGAGCGGCCCGAGCGGCGTGACGGGTGCATCGGAGTGGATGGCCAGCGGCACGCCCGCCGCCAGCGCGCTGCCGCAGGCGTCGAGCCGGTTGGCGCGGTCGGGGCCCATGGTCATTTCGTAGTGTTGGTCGCCCCAGTACCAGATGTGGTTGGCGAACAGGTTGGCGCACAGGCCCAGCGATGCCATGCGGCGGAACAATGGCGCATCGATCATCTGGCCGTGCTGCAGCGTGTGGCGGTGGTCGGGGCGCGGCGCGAGCGCGAGCACGCGGCCGATGGCGTCGATGGCAACCTCGCTGGCCTCGTCGCCGTTGGTGTGCGTGTGGATGGTGAGCCCGGCGCGGTGATAGGTCTCGAAGTCGGCCTCGTACTGCGCGGGCGCGGTCACCCAGATGCCGTTGGGCGCGCCGTTGAAATGCCCCGGCCAGCGCAGCCGCGCCGAGAAGCCCTGGATGGAGCCGTCGAGCATCATCTTCACGAGACCGTAGCGCAGGCGGTCGGTGTTGCGCGGGATCAGGCCCTTCACATGCTCCGCGCCCTGTGCAGCGCCGTGCGTACCGTGGAAGGCCTGGAACGCGGGCAATATGCGTACGCCGAAGCCGTCGTCCTGCGTCACCGTCTCCAGCACGCCGCAGTCTTCGGGCGTGAGCTTGTTGACGAGGTCGGTCGCGGTGGTCACGCCCTGCAGGCAGGCCAGCCGCGCGAAAGAGCGCACGCCGGCTTCGGTCATCGGCGCGAGCAAGCCGGCGTTGCCGATCTTGCGCAGCACCAGGAACATGGCAGCCGGCTCCTGCAGCTCGCCGGTGGGCTCGCCTTCGCTGGCTCCGTCCGCAAACTTGACCACGCCTTCGACCTCGTTGTCGCGCGTGATCTCGGCGATGTTCAGCATCGCGCCGTTGACGTTCATCAGGTGACCATTGGCATGGCCAATGACGATGGGGCGCGTGCTGCTCGCGCGGTCAACGTGCTGCACCGTCATGCGCTCGCCGCCGAAGTAGATGGGATCGAACCCCCAGGCGATGAGCGGCTCGGTGTCGGGCACGCCGTCGGCCGTCATCTTCGCGGCCACTTCGGTCAGGCGAGCGACCACCTCGTCCATTGAGCGCAAGCCGCTCCACACCTTGCCTTCGGGGTCGCGGCGGTCGAACCAGCCGAGGTACGTCCAGTCCCACATGCTGCCTTCCTTCAGGTGGCAGTGGCCTTCGACGAGGCCGGGCATCAGCACCTTGCCGGCAAAGCGCTCGTCGAGCGTGAAGGGGCCCCAGCCCTGAATGTCCGCCAGCGCACCGACGGCCAGCACGCGGCCGTCGCGCACCGCCACGTGGGTGGCGTGCGGCTGCATAGGGTTCATGGTGATGATCTTGCGGGCGGGGTAGACGGTGGTTGTTGCTTGGCTCATGGCGCTCATGGCGATATGGAAATCGAAAGAGGAGGGCGCGGCAAGCCGTCGATGACATCGACGCGCCTGCAGCGTACCCAATGATCGGGCGCGACTTCGCGCAGCGGCGGCAGCTCGGCCGCGCAGGCCGGCTCCGCCACGGGGCAGCGGCCGGCAAAGCGGCAGCCTTGCGGCGGGTTGATGGGGCTCGGCGGATCGCCGCTGAGCTTGATGCGGTTTGCCGCGCGCCGCCGCCCGCCGCTTACCGTGGGCACGGCCGACATCAGCGCCACGCTGTACGGGTGCAGCGGCCGCGCGAAGAAACTGCGCCGCGGCGCGCGCTCGACGATCTGGCCGAGGTACATCACCGCGATGTCGTCGCAGATGTGCTCCACCACCGCCATGTCGTGCGAGATGAAGAGGTAGGTCAGGCCCAGCTCGCGCTGCAGCCGGGCGAGCAGGTTCAGTATCTGCGCGCGAATGGCGATGTCGAGTGCCGACACCGGTTCGTCGCACACCACCAGCTCCGGGTTGGTGGCCAGCGCCCGCGCAATGTTGATGCGCTGGCGCTGCCCGCCCGAGAACTGGTGCGGAAACAGGTGCTGCTGCTCGGGCCGCAAGCCCACCGCCTCGAACAGCTCGGCCACGCGGCGTGTGCGTTCTTCCGGCGTGCCCACCCGCATCAGGTCGAGCGGCGCGCGCACCGCTGCGCCGGCCCGCTCGCGCGGATTGAGCGAGGAGAACGGGTCCTGAAAAATGATCTGCATGCGCGTGCGCGCTTGCCGCAATGCTTCGCCCTGCAGCTCGCCCAGGTCGGTGTCGCCAAGCCGCATGCGGCCCGAGGTAACGGGCGACAGCCGCATCACCGCAAGCGCGGTCGTGGTCTTGCCCGAGCCCGATTCGCCGACCACCGCGAGCGTGCTGCCACGCCGGACCTCGAAAGAGACACCATCCACCGCCTTCACTACTTCGGGCGTGCGGCCCCAGCCGGCCTTGCCGCGCGGAAAGTGCACCTTCAGGTCGTCGACCGAAAGCAGCGTGTCGGTCTTGCCGATGAATGTCATGCGGCCTCTCTTTCGCGTTGATCGAGCGCTTCGGCATGCAGCCAGCAGGCGGCGCCGTGCGGCACGCCAGCGGCGACATTGCCGTGCAGCGCGAACATCGGCGGCACTTCGGCGGCGCAGCGCGCCATCGCGCGCGGGCAGCGTTCTCGAAAGGCGCAGCCCGTGCCCAGCTCCCATATCGATGGCACCACGCCCGCGATCTCGGCCAGGTCTTCTCTTGCATCGTCGTCGTAGGCGGCGCTGCTGCCGAGCTCGGGCAGGCAATCGATCAGCCCGCGTGTGTAAGGATGGCCGGGCTCCGCCAGCACCTGCTCGGTCGTGCCCTGTTCGATGACGCGGCCGGCGTACATCACCATCACGCGGTCGGCCATTTCGGCCACCGCGCCCATGTCGTGCGTGATGAGCATGATGGCCGTGCCCTTCTCGCGTTGCAGCTCGCGCAGCAGATCGAAGATCTGCGCCTGTACCGTCACGTCGAGCGCGGTGGTGGGTTCGTCGGCAATGAGGATGTCGGGGCGGCAGGCCAGCGCCATCGCGATCATCACGCGCTGGCGCATGCCGCCGGAGAGCTGGTGCGGGTACTCGTCCACGCGCCGCTCGGGTGCGGGAATGCCCACCTGCTGCAGCATTTCGATGGCGCGCTGCCTCGCTGCACGTGCGTTCATGCCCGCATGCAGCTGAAGCGATTCGCCGATCTGGTCGCCCACGGTGAACACCGGGTTCAGTGATGTCATCGGCTCCTGGAAGATCATCGAGATGCGGTTGCCGCGCACCTCGCGCATGCGTGCGTCGGTGGCCTGCACCAGGTCTTCGCCCTGGAACAACACCCGGCCGTCGCGGATGCGGCCCGGCGGCGAGGGAATGAGCCGCAGCAGCGCCAGCGCCGTCATGCTCTTGCCGCAGCCCGACTCGCCGACCACGCACAGCGTTTCGCCGGCGCGGATCTCGAAGTCGACTCCGTTGAGCACCAGCGCCTGGCCGCGGCGGGTCTTGAACTCGACGTGCAGGTTCTGCACGCGCAGCAATGCGTCGTCGTTCGTCATCAGCGCTCCCTCAGCTTGGGGTTGAGGGCATCGTTCAGGCCGTCGCCGATCAGGCTCACGGCCAGCACGGTGACGAAGATCGCCGCGCCCGGAAAGGCCACGGCCCACCAGCAAGAGAGCACGTACTGCCGGCTGGAGCCGATCATCAGCCCCCAGCTCATCTGGTTCGGGTCGCCCAGCCCGAGGAAGGACAGGCCCGCCTCGAACAGAATCGCCGCGCCGATGGCCAGCGTGGCCGACACCACCAGCGGCGGCAGCGCATTCGGCAAGATCACCTTCCAGATGATGCGCGCGTCGCGCGCGCCGATGGCGCGCTCTGCCCGCACGAACTCCAGCCCGCGAAACTTCATGAACTCGGCGCGCGTGAGTCGCGCGGTGCCGGTCCAGCTCACGATGCCGATGGCCAGCGTCACCGTTACCAGCGTGGGCGAGAACAGCGTTACCACCACCATCGCAAACAGCAGCGCGGGCAGCACCTGGAAGAACTCGGTCAGCTTCATCAGCGCGGCATCGACCTTGCCGCCGTAGTAGCCCGCGAAGGCGCCGAGCGTGATGCCGATCAGCACCGAGAGCAACGCGGCCACCGCACCCACCAGCAGCGTGGCGCGCCCGCCGTAGATCAGCGCGGTGAGCACGTCGCGGCCCAGATAGTCGCTGCCGAGCCAGGCGTCTTCGCTGAAGGGCGGCGTAAGCGGCGCGGCCTTGATCTCGAACGGGTCGGCCGGGTAGACCCATGGCCCGGCAATGGCCACGAGCAGCACGATCAGCAGCATCGCCATGCCGGCGATAGCGGCAGGGTTGCGCAGGAACATGCGCATCGCCTCCACGCCCGGGTGCTCGACGCGCATGGCGGGCTTTGCCTGGGCCTTGGAAGATGCGGCAGCAGCAGCGGTGGGCATCGTGATCACCTTGCTCATGAGGCCTTGATCCGTGGATCGATGAAGCGGTAGCACAGGTCGGTGAGCTGGTTCATCACCACCACCACGATGGAAGAGAACAGCAGCACGCCAAGAATGGTCGGGTAGTCGCGCCGCAGCACCGACTCGAAGGCCAGCCGGCCGAGGCCCGGCCAGTTGAACACCGTCTCCACCAGAATGGCGCCGGCCAGCACGTTGCCGAACTGCAGCCCCAGCACCGTGACCACCGGCAGCAGCGCGTTGCGCAGCGCATGCTTGTAGAGCACCACGCGGTCGGCCAGACCTTTTGCGCGTGCGGTGCGGATGAAGTCGGAGCCCAGCACGTCGAGCATCGACGAGCGCGCAAGCCGGCTGTATTGCGCCAGGTACACCAGGCTCAGCGTGAGCGTGGGCAGCACCAGGTGCTGTGCCACGTCGAGCATGTCCGCGAAGCCGCCGGTGCCCGTCGAGTCGATGGAGCGCATGCCCGCGACAGGAAGAATCGGAAACACCGATGCCAGCAGGATCACCAGCATGATCCCCAGCCAGAACACTGGCGCCGCGAAGCCCACCAGCGACAGCACGGTGATGAACTGCGAGAGCAGCCCGTTCGGCCTGCGCGATGACAGCACGCCCAGGGCAGTGCCCACGAAGAAGGCCAGCAGCACCGAGCTGAGCACCAGCAGCAGCGTGGCCGGCACGCGCTCGGCGATCATGCTCGTCACCGGCAGGTTGAAGAAGTACGAGTAGCCCAGGTCGCCCTGCGCCACCTTGCCCAGGTACACGCCGAGCTGCACCGGCAGCGACTTGTCGAGCCCGTACTGCGTGCGCAG
Source organism: Variovorax multivorans (assembly GCF_051216835.1). Classification (NCBI taxonomy): domain Bacteria; kingdom Pseudomonadati; phylum Pseudomonadota; class Betaproteobacteria; order Burkholderiales; family Comamonadaceae; genus Variovorax; species Variovorax multivorans. Next base: position 520,383 of record NZ_JBPJZL010000005.1, on the reverse strand, counting down.
TTGCGCCATCAGCTCGGGCGACATGCCGCCGCTGGCGCCGGCAATGGTTTCCACCGGGTCGCCCGGCGCCGCGTGCACCAGCACGAAATTGAGCACCACCACCGCGAGCACCAGGCCCAGGGCCTGAAGCAGTCGCGAGGCGGTGTAGCGAAGCGTGCCCATGTCGTGCCCGCCTTACTTGAGATACACCTCGTCGAGCGGCGACAGCGGCCCCCAGATGGTGGTCGGCACGTTGCCCACCTTCTTGCTGGTGATGGTGTGATACGGCACCTGGTTGATGAACTCGATGGGCAGCTCATCGGTCACGATCTTCTGGAAGGTCGCGTAGTAGGCCTTGCGCTGTGTCGGATCGATCAGGCCGCCGGCTGTGTTGAGCAGCTCGTCGACCTTCGGGTTGGCGTACGACTGCGTGTTGGTCCACACAATGGGCTTGATGTTGGTCGACAGGTAGGTGCGGTGCACGCCGATGATCGGGTCGCCCCAGTTGAACACCGCGTCCATCGACATGTCGAAGTCGTGCGAGGCCAGGCGCTTGGCCCAGGCCGGGAAGTCGGCCGAGGCGCGCACCTCCACCGTGATGCCCACTTTCTTGAGCTGGCCGCGGATGTACTCGGCCACGTTCTTCTGCTGGTCGTCGCCGCCGGGCAGGTAGTCGATGGTGAGCTTGAAGCGCTCGCCGCCAGCGCCTGCCTTGTAGCCCGCCGCGTCGAGCATCTCGCCGGCCTTTTTGAGGTCGAGCGGGTAGCGCACGAGGTCGGGCACGGCAAAGGGGCTGCTGGCCACCAGCGGGCCGTCGGACACGGTGGCAAAGCCGCCCATCAGCGCCTTGGTGATGAAGTTCTTGTCGATGGACGTGGCGATGGCCTTGCGCACCTGCACGTCCGACAGCGGCTTCTTCGCGGTGTTGAAGGCCAGCCAGTTGAGCGGGCCGATGCCGTCATAGCCCTTGGGCGTGAGCGACACCCTGGGGTCGTTCGCGAAGCGCTTCAGGTCGGTGGGCAGCGTGGCGAAGGGCAGCATCTGGATGTCGCCGCGCTCCAGCCCGAGCACCAGGCTCGCCATGTCGGGCGTGACGTTGACGATGATCTTGTCGAGATAAGGCTTGCCGGGCAGGAAGAACTTGTCGAAGCGCTCGAGCACGATGCGCTGCGCGGGCTTGAACTCCGTCACGCGGAAGGGCCCCGAGCCGATCACGTCGGTGGTGTTGCGCGGGTGGTTCTTCAGGTCTTGCCCATCGCCGTAGATGTGCTTGGGAAGAATGGGGCACAGCGCCGGCGACATCGCAAGCACGATGGCCGGGTGCGGCACGCTCATGCGGATGATGGCTGTGTACGCATCGGGCGTTTCCACCTTCTCGACCGGGCCGAGCATGGTGGTGAACGGGTGGTTGGCCTTGATGGCCATGATGGAGAAGGCCACGTCGGCCGAGGTGACGGGCTTGCCGTCATGGAACACAGCGTCTTTGCGCAGCTTGAGCGTGAGCGACTTGCCGTCGTCGGCCAGCTTCCACGACTCTGCAAGGTAGGGCTGCGGGTTCCACTTGTCGTCGAAGCGCAGCGGGCTCGCGAAGATCTGTGTCGAGGGCAGGGCGGTGGCAATGCCCGACTGCACCGCGCCGTTCAGGTGCCGCGGCGTCTGCGTGCTGCCGATGACCAGCGTGCCGCCGCGCTTGGGCTCATCGGCCGCGGAGGCGGGCTGCGGGAGCAGAGTGCTCGCGGCCAGGAGCGCGGCGGAAAGCAGTGTGGTGCGGCGCGTGAAAAGGGAAAGCGGGAGCTGCATGACAAGACCTCGGAGAGTTCGACACAGGCAATCGGATTCGGCCAACGCCAACGCGAAGACCTTGTGTCGAAGATAGGCGCTTGGTACACACCGGCGAAGAGCCAACGCGGCACGACTCACAGGGCCAGAAGGGGCGGGTTTGCCCCGTTGTGCAGCAGGGGCGTGCGCCACTTCGGTGAATGCGCGCAGGCGGTGCGCCTACTTCTCGTCGCGCAGCCAGTACCACTTGTAGAGCATGCGCTGGCCGATGCGCCGGAACGGCGCGAACGCGCGCGACTCGACCACCCCCAGCACGTTGGGAAAGGGCAGCGGCGAGCGGTAGATGGGCAGCTCGAACACGTCCTTGCCCGAGTCCTTGCCGGCCACGCGCTCGGCCAGCCGCTTGCCTGCCCAGGTCGAGAACGACACGCCGTTGCCGCCGTACCCCACTGCGTACCAGATCTTCTTGCCGGTATCGGGCTGCGTGATGCGCGGCATCATGTCGTGGCTCATGTCGACCCAGCCCCACCACGAGTAGTCGATGCGGATGCCTGCCAGCGGCGGGAACTTGCGCGCGATGGCGTCGGTGAGCAGCTTCAGGTGCACCGGGCCTTCGGCGTCGGCGCCGCTCACCGCGCTGCGGCTGCCTATCTGCAGCCGGTTGCCCTTGAGCAGCCGGTAATAGAAGCGCAGCGTGCGCGTGTCGGTCAGGAAGGTCTGCGACTTGAAGTTGGTGGCTTGCAGCTCGGCATCGGTGAGCGGACGAGTGACCACCGAGTTCGACAGGATCGGCATGATCCGGTTCTTCAGCAGCGGGTTGAGCGCCTGCCCCGTGTAGCCGCCGGTGCACACCGCCACGCGGCGCGCGCGCACCACGCCGGCCGGCGTCTGCAGATGGTGCACGCCGTCGATGGTCTGCCAGCCCTGCACCGGGCTGGATGTGTGCACCGTCACGCCCAGCGCGCGGGCGCGCCGCATCAGGCCGAAGGTGAACTTCAGCGGGTGGATGCCCACGCCTTCGGCCTCGTACATCGCGCCGACAGTCTCGCGCTCGTCGCAGTAGTCGTGGCGCACTTCCTCGGCGCTCATCATGCGGGTGGCGTAGCCGAACTTCTCGCGCATGAGCCGTGCTTCGGCGTCGAGGCCGGCGAGCTTTTCGGGGCGGTGCGCGAGGTAGAGATGGCCGCCGTCGTAGGCGTCGCAGTCGATCTGCGTGGTGAGGTGGCGGAAGTTCTCGAAGCCGCTGCGGATCTCGGCGTCGAGCCGCTTGGCGGTGTCGAGGCCCCAGCGTTCGATCCACTGCGAGCGCTTGAGCCTGCCGCTCGCGTTCTGGCCCTGGCCGCCGCTGCGGCTGGAGCAGCCCCATGCGGCCTGGTTGGCTTCGAGCACGGTGGCGCAGATGCCGTGTTCTTGCGCGAGGTAGAGCGCGGTCGACATGCCGGTGGCGCCCGAGCCGATGATGGCCACGTCTACATCGATGTCGCGCAGCAGCGGGCCGTCGTCTTCCGGCGGCTCGCCGGCGCTGGCCACCCACCAGGTGGGCGCGTAGGCGCGGCCGGCGCCGGGGTCGGGGGCGCGCAGCGGGTCGTACTGCGGGTCGTAGGGGCGGAAGGGGGCCTGCGGCGGCTGTTGCTCGAACGCGGCGGCGTCGATGGCCGCGCTGGCGGTGGCCGTGGCGGAGGCGAACTGCACGGTGCCTGTCATGGTCATGAAGGGCTCCAGGAGAAGGGGAAGAAGAGGGCCGGAAAGAAGTGGGCCGGGGCGTGCTTGCCTTACTTCGCGGCCGGCAGGTTCGGGCGTGCCTTGCGGAACACGTTCTTCAGTTGGATCTTTCCGCCCTTGAAGGTGAAGACGTCGATGCCGTCGGTCTCGATGCGGCTGCCGTCGGCGGCGGTGCCGGTGAAGGTCCACTGCGAGGTGCCGAAGTCGCCGTGCACGAAGTGCTGGCCGTTGATCCACTGCGCATCGGGCACGGCCTGCCATGCGGCGGCAAAGGCCTTGCGCACCGCCTCGGTGCCAACGTGGCGGGTGCCGCAGGCGTCGGGGCCGGCGGCCGTCTGGAAGATGCAGTCGGGCGTCATGAAGCTCATGAGGGCGTCGATGTCGTGGCGGTTCCAGGCGTCGCTGAAGGCGGCAAGGGTGTCGGTGGTCACTGAAGTGGAAGGCATTGCGGTCACGCGGGAACTCCGGAAATTGATGCGGCAAGAGTAGGCAGCCGCCTGCCGACGCGATAGGGCCAGTTGGGAGGATTCGACCGAGCCAGAGCACCACGAACCGTGTGCGCTGCCCTAAACTGCGGCGCACCATGCCCCCGAATCCGCGAGCCACCCAGTGGGCGCAGCTCTTCGCGCTGCCCGATCAACCGGCGCTGCCGCTGCAGGCCCGTTTGCGCGCCGCCGTGGTGCAGGCCATTCTTGAAGAGCACCTGGCGCCAGGCGCGCCGCTGCCTTCGTCGCGCGAGCTTGCCGCGTTGCTGGGGCTGAGCCGCAACACAGTCACTTCGGCCTACCTGCAGCTCATTGACGAAGGCTTTCTGGAAGCGCGTCCGCGCAGCGGCGTGTTCGTGGCGCACGATGCCCGTCCGCTTTCAGCTGTGCATGCCGAGCCGCTGGTGGGCCGCAGCGGGCAGGCGAGCCAGCCGCCCGACTGGTCGGGCCGCGTGCTGCGCTCGCTGGTCGACAAGCCCACGCTGTCGAAGCCTGACCGGTGGCGCGACTATCCGTACCCTTTTGTCTACGGCAACTACGACCCGCAGCTCTTTCCCACCGAAGACTTCCGCGAGTGCTGCGCGCGCAGCCTGGCGCGCTCGCAGCTGCCGCACTGGACGCCCGACTTCGAGACCGACGACGTGCCCGACCTGATCGAGCAGATCCGCACGCGCCTCTTGCCCAAGCGCGGCGTGTTCGCGCTGAAGGAAGAGATCCTGGTGACGATGGGCGCACAGCATGCCTACTACCTACTGGCCGAGGCGCTGTTCGACGAGCAGACGCGAGTGGGGCTGGAAGAGCCGGGCCATCCGCATGCGCGCAACAGCTTCTCGCTGCGGCAGCCGAAGTGGGTGGATGTGGATGTCGATGAAGACGGGCTGGTGGTCGATGCGCTGCCCGCGGCGGACTACCTGTTCGTTACGCCCTCGCACCAGAGCCCCACAACCGCGACGCTGAGTCTCGAACGTCGCCAGTGGCTGCTGCGCAAGGCCGAGCTGCAGGACTTCGTGATCATCGAGGACGACTACGAGGCGGAGAACCTGTACGAAGGCACACCGATGCCCGCGCTCAAGAGCCTGGACAAGACGGGGCGGGTGATCTATGTGGGGTCGGTGTCGAAGAGCCTGTCGCCGGCCCTGCGGTTGGGCTTTATCGTGGCGCCGCGTGCGCTCATCAAGGAGCTGCGCGTGATTAGGCATGCGATGGTGCGGCACCCGAGCGCATTCCTGCAGCATGCATATGCGCTGTTTCTTTCGCTGGGGCACCACGAGTCGCATGCGCGGCGGGTGAACCACGCGATGCAGGAACGGCTTGCCCTGGCTGCCCAGGCGCTGCGGGACCATCTGCCCGATTTCGAGTTCCGGCTGCCTTCTGGCGGGGCTTCGATCTGGGTGCAGGCGCCGACCTGGGTAGATGCCACGGAGCTGTCGCTGATGGCGCGCAACCACGGGGTGTTGATTGAGGCGGGCGATGTGTTCTTTGCGAAGCCGCCGTATCCGTGTCCCTTCTTCCGGCTGCGACTGTCGTCCATTGCGGCCTCGCAGATTCCGGCGGGGATCCGGGCCTTGGGCTTAGCCGTGGAAGAACTGGCCCTGGCGCGCGGCGAGAAGCGGCCAGCGGGCGGACGGACCCACTGACCGGCTGAAGAGTCCGGGGGAGGCAACGCCCCGTCTGAGTGCCATGTGCACCAGAACAAGGGTATTCACCCATCGGCTGGCTCCATGCCCGCCCCGGTGCTGGTACTTCCTGGCTGGAGGCGATGCGTGCAAAGTCGCTGCGAGATTCACCTACTGGAGAAACCCGATGACCATGTCCCGCCGTCTCCCCCTGCAACTCGCCGTGCTGGCCGCCACGCTGGCAGCCTTGTGCGGCACCGCTTCCGCACAGCAGGCCAAGGAAGTCACCTTCGCCCACCAGGACATGCTGGTGCCGCTGCGCCTCGTCATGGAGTCCGGCGAGGTCGAAAAGGCCACGGGCTACAAGATCAACTGGCGCATGTTCGCGGGCGGCGGCGACGTGATCCGCGCGATGGCTTCAGGCGACGTGCAGATGGGTGAAACCGGCTCCAGCCCGCTGACGGCCGCGGCCAGCCAGGGGCAGGACATCAAGCTGTTCTGGATCTCCGCCGACATCGCGAATGCAGAAGCACTCATCGCCCGCAATGCATCGGGCATCAACAGCATGAAGGACCTGGCCGGCAAGAAAGTGGCCACGCCCTTCGTGTCGACCGCGCACTACCAGCTCATGGCCGGCATGAAGATGGACGGCGTCGACCCCAAGAGCGTGAACGTGATGAACATGCGCCCGCCGGAGATCGCGGCTGCATGGGAGCGCGGCGACATCGACGCCACCTTCATCTGGGACCCGGTGCTCTCCAAGATCAAGGCCACCGGCAAGACCATCGCCACCTCGGGCAGCATCGGCAAGCGAGGCGCGCCCACCTTCGAGGGCATCGTGGTCAACGCCAAGTGGGCAGCCGCCAACGAGCCCTTCATGATCGCCTTCGTGAAGGCGCTCAACCGCGCGAACGAGGAATACAAGGCAACGGGCAAGAGCTGGACGCCCGACTCACCGCAGACCAAGGCCATGGCCAAGTGGACCAAGGCCGACCCGAAGGACGTTGGCGCGGCCATGGCGCTGTACACCTTCCCGACGATGGCTGAGCAGGTTTCGCCGACGTGGTTGGGCGGTGGTGCTGCCAAGGCGATGGCTAACACGGCGGCCTTCCTGAAGGAGCAGGGGCGGGTGCAGGAGGTAAAGCCGGACTACGGCGCTTTCGTGACCACTACTTATGTCGAGAAGGCGATGGGCAAGTAGCGGAGGGCGCTCACGCCGACGGCGTGCTCTGCTCCGCGAATGTCCCCCGGCCTGCGGCCTCCTCCTTTATTTCGCTGCGCAGAGCACACCATCGACGTGATCGATGGACGCAGCGGTCGATCGGCCGGCATAAGCGCTGCGTCCATGTGCGAATGGCATCGGGTGCTCCCCGCAGCGAAATAAAGGAGGAGCCGAAGGCGGGGGACATTCGCGGAGGGGAGTACCCGGTGTCATTCGCACGCACCCCGAACAAACGAACAGACGAACAGAAAACGGAGATCTGAAATGCCCACGCTAGACATCCGAGACCTGACGGTCAACTACGCGGTAAAGGGCGGCACGCTGCAGGCGCTGGCCCCCGTCAACCTGACGATGCATGACGGCGACTTCGTCGTAGCGCTAGGCGCCTCGGGCTGCGGCAAGACCACGCTGCTCAACACCATCGCGGGCTTCCTGCCGCCGTCAACCGGCGAGATCCTGCTGGACGGAAAACCGGTAGTCGGCCCCGGCGCCGACCGCGGCGTGGTATTCCAGAAGCATGCGCTGATGCCCTGGCTCAACGTGCGCGACAACGTGGCACTCGGCCTGCGGCTAGGGGGAGTGGGCAAGGCCGAACGCGACCGCATCGCCGAAGAAAAGCTGGGCCTCGTTGGCCTGCAGAAATACGCCGACCGCGCGGTGTATGAGTTGTCGGGCGGCATGCAGCAGCGCGTAGGCATTGCGCGCGCACTCGCCAGCGACCCCGCCGTGCTGCTCATGGACGAACCCATGGGCGCGCTCGATGCCTTCACGCGCGAACAGGTGCAAGAGATTCTTCTGCAGGCCTGGTCCAAGTCGAACAAGATGGTGTTCTTCATCACCCACTCGGTGGAAGAGGCGCTGTTCCTCGCCACGCGGCTCATCGTGATGAGCCCCAGCCCCGGGCGCATCTCGCACGTCTACGACGACGTGCCTTTCTCTCGCCAGTACCTGTCGCACGGCGATTCGCGCAAGGTGAAATCCGAGCCCGAATTCATCCGCATGCGTGAAGAAGTGCTGTCGATCATTCATCATCGCGAGGTTGCCCATGTCTGAGGTGTCGATCGCATCCCCCGTCGCCATGACGCCACCGCCTTCCAAACCCGCCGCATCGCCCGCACCAGCAGCAGGCGCCAAGCTCAAGACCAGCGCCTTCAAGGTGCCGGGCGAAGGCTCGAGCGTGACCATCAGCATCGTCACCGTAGTGGCGCTGGTGGCGCTTTGGTTCATCGTCACCAACATGGGTTGGATCAAGCCGCTGTTCCTGCCCACGCCGCAGGCGGTGTTCCAGCAGTTCTACGAATATCTCACCGGCCAGGCCAACGACAAGCCGCTGTGGCAGCATTTTCTTGCCAGCATGTTCCGCGTGTTCTCTGCCTTCTTCCTGGCCTGCGCCACGGCGATTCCGGTGGGCATCGCGATGGGCATGAGCCGCTTCTGGCGCGGCATCTTCGATCCGCCGCTGGAGTTCTACCGGCCGCTGCCACCGCTGGCGTACCTGCCGCTCATCATCATCTGGTTTGGCATCGACGAGCTGCCGAAGGTGCTGCTCATCTTCCTGAGTTGCTTCGCGCCGCTGGCGCTGGCTGCGCGCTCGGGCATGCGCAGTGCCTCACAGGAGCAGATCAACGCGGCCTACTCGATGGGCGCGAGCTACATGCAGGTGATCCGCCACGTGATATTGCCGTCGGCGTTGCCCGACATTCTGGTGGGCATGCGCATCGCCATCGGCTTCGGCTGGACTACGCTGGTGGCCGCCGAGATGGTGGCGGCCAACATGGGGTTGGGTCAGATGGTGCTGAACGCGTCGAACTTCCTGCGCACCGACATCGTCATCATGGGCATCATCGTCATCGGGGTGGTTGCTTATCTGTTCGACCTGCTGATGCGGTGGCTCGAGCGACGTCTGGTGCCCTGGAAAGGGCGCATGTAGTCGGCGCCATGTGTACGGGCTGCTGTGGTGGCAGCGCCGGGCCTTCGGCCAGCGCGCCCATCGATTGCTCCAGAAAATCGAGCATCGCGCGCATCGCGGCGCTGTTGTGGCGGCGTTGCGAGTACGCGGCATACAGCCAGTGCTCGCGCGGCATGTGCTCGCGCAGCACCGGCACCAGTGCCCCGCGCTCCAGGTGCGACTGCGCCAGCGGCTCGGGCACATAGGCCACGCCCACGCCCCGCAGCGCCAGTTCGATCAGCGCCACGGCGTCGTTGGCTTCCATGCGGCTGTGCACGGGCACGTCGTATGGCTTGCCGTCGGTCTCGAAGGGCAGGTGAGTGGTCGGCTTCGCCGAAAAGCTCAGCACATCGTGCCGCCCCAGGTCTTCGGGCGTCTGCGGCATGCCGCGCTGGGCCCAGTAGCCTGGCGTGGCGCAGACCACCATGTCGAACTGCACCAGCCGGCGCACGATCAGGTTCATGTCGTCGATGCGCCCGCCCGTCAGGTGGATGTCGATGCCTTCCTCGATCAGGTCGAGGTTGTCGTTGGTGAACACCAGGCTCACGTACACGTCGGGGTAGAGCTTGATGAACCCGGCGATCACATCCGAGAGCCAGCCGGCGATAAGCCCGTGCGGCGCGCTCATGCGCAACCGCCCGCGCGGATGCGAGCCGTGGGCCTGCAGGTCGTTCAGCGTGTTCTCGGCCATCGTCACCAGCTGCGTGCTGCGGTCGAGCAGCACCTGGCCGGCATCGGTCAGGCTCAGGGAGCGGGTGGAGCGGTTCAGCAGGCGCACGCCGCTGCGGGTTTCGAGCTCCGCCACATAGCGGCTCACCGTGGCTTTCGACATGCCCAGCGAAATCGCTGCGCGGGAGAAGCTGCGCCGGAACGCGACTTCACGGAATGTTTTGATGAGATCGAGGCCGTCCATGGTGGAGGCATTGTTCCAGCATCGGGGATGAGGCCGTGGGGCGTAGGGGCATACCCAGGCCTGGATCGGACTTCACGCGAGACGGCTTCCGTGACGATCGACACGAGTAGACTCCGCGGCTTTTCCTTTCTGCAGAGGAGCGAGCTGCGATGGCTATCTTGGACGCCGGCCCCTACTTCCACGGTACGCGGGCGGACCTTCAGGTGGGCGATCTGCTCACGGCCGGCTTTCGGTCAAACTACGACGGCCGCGTCGTCATGAACCACATCTACTTCACCGCCTGGCCCAAGGGCGCCGGGCTGGCTGCCGAAATGGCGAGGGGCGACGGCCGTGGCCGCGTCTACATCGTCGAACCCACGGGCGCTTACGAAGACGACCCCAACGTCACCGACAAGAAGTTTCCGGGCAATCCCACACGCTCGTACCGCAGCCGGGAGCCGCTTCGAATCGTCGGCGAACTGGAGACCTGGGAATCCTTCGATCCGGAGTACATCCGGCAGCTCAGGGAGCGCGTACGCGTTGGCATGGGAGAGATCATCAACTGAATCCCGCCTGCCGTGCCCGCGCCGGGTAGCGAACGGAAATGGACTGGGTTGTTGACCGTCTTGGGCCTCTCGGCGCCACTGCTGTGCGGCAGAATTTGGCCAGGAGCGCTCCCTCGCGGCCGACGTTCGAAGCTGAGGCAGGCAGCCGCAACGAGTTCAACCCGCAGGTCCACGGCAGTTGGTCATTTTGGATCGATGACATCAAACTCGAACTGCACCGGAGCGGAGTCTTCGACGTAGGCGCTGATCAGGTAGTGGCCGGCAGGATCGCCATCGGCCACGTCCCAAGACTTCGAAATGGTGCCGTCGTAGATGGTCAGGGTCACGTCCAGCGAAATAGTCTTGCGATCCGCCGACGTACCGTAAGGCTGGCCACCGCTGCCCCACGTCTTCGGCGTTTCCGGCAATGTCACGCGTTCGAGAACGCGGACTTTGCCAGATTTCTGGTTGAGTTTCAGGATCCAACCGTAGTTTTGGTTGATCGCCCGTGGCACGGTGTTCGAAACCTTGAAGTCCAGCACGTCGTTGTTGGGCGCGAGCTTGAAGAGCCCAAAGACCGCATCGAGCGGGCACGCTCCATTCGCTGTCGGGGCGACGGCGCAAGCTTTGAACACGGCGGCATTGGATTCAGAAATGGATCCATGCGATGCGGCGCCCGTTGTTTGAGCGCCAATGTGGGTGCACGCGACCGCGGCGAAAAGAACAAGAAGGTGGCGTAAATTTTTCATGGCGGATGAGGCTCAGCAAGCGACTGTCAAACGATCAAACCTTGCATGTCTTATGGCATAGGTTGAGCCAGGAGCAAGCTCGACCTTCGATGCGAGATGCGCCCGCCATGCTCTCCCGGCGAAACGCAGCAGCAGGATTGCCAGCGAGACCTACTTGAATGTAAGGCTCAAGGGAATCCGGCGGAATCCTAAGCGTCCGCTTTCGAGAGCGTCGCACATCCGCTTTCGGCCCTTTGCGCAGACTTCCCGTGCGGCCACAAGCGGCCAATCGCGAAAGGCTGCTTCGGCGATGCTCTATCCTCATTCAAGAGGTGTGGGATCGCTAACTCGGAGGAGTAGGCGATTGACGCGCGCAGCCTTCGCCGCTTAGCATCAATGCACCTTCCGCCGTCGACGTGTCATGAAACGCCGTGAGTTCGTTCTTGTTGGCACTGCGCTCGCCTCACTCGGCGGGTCGGGGTGCACCCATTCGATCGAAGGCTTCGCCGCGAAAACCTCGCGAGACGATGGCTGGAACATCGCCGCGGGCGACGACAAGCTCGTTGACACCATCGCGCTGAGCAAGATGGCCGATCGGCTTGCGGCTTCGCGCGCGAACATCCACGCCGTGCTCGTCGTGCATCGCGGCAAGCTCGTCTTCGAGCGCTACCTGCAAGGCAGCGATCAGGTGCCGACCAGCTTTTTCGGCAGCCGCGTGGAGAACATCGTCTTCGACGCCAACACGCGCCATGCAATGAAGTCGGCGACGAAGAGCGTCGCGTCGCTCGCCGTCGGCATCGCGATCGACCGGGGGCTGATCCATGACATCGACGAGCCGATCCTTAGCTTCTTCCCCGAACTCGCAGACCTGCGAACGCCAGAATCGGATCGCCTGTTGCTGCGACACGCGCTAAGCATGACGCTCGGTCTCGAATGGATCGAGTCAACGCCCGCGACCGGCGATCTCGCGAACGACGAAACGCGCATGTATTTTTCGGGAGATCCGTGCCGCTATGTGCTCACGCGCCGAACTGCGGCGGCGGCTGGGCAGCAGTTCTTCTACAGTACCGGCGCGCTGGCGCTTGTATCAGCGATCCTGCATCGGGCCACCGGCAAACCGCTCGACGAGTTCGCGCGAGCGAGCCTGCTGGAGCCCCTGGGCATCTCGGGCGAGGAATGGAGCCGAATGGGCAGAGACAGCGACGCCGGCGGAGGCCTTCGCATGCGTCCACGGGACATGGCAAAGATCGGACAGCTCGTGCTGGCGGGCGGCCTCTGGGATGGACGCCAGATCGTGTCGAAGGGCTGGATCGAAGCTTCCACCGCGTCGCTCATCAAGGCAACGGACGATCAGGACTACGGCTACCTTTGGTGGAGCGGCCATGCCGCTGCGCACCGACGAATAGTCCGCTGGATCGGTGCGCTCGGTCGAGGCGGGCAATCGATCCGCATCGTGCCCGAGCTCGATCTCGTCGTTGCCGTGACGGCAGGCTACTACCAGGACTACAGCCCGCAGGCATTCAAGTTGCAGTACGGCGTGTTCAACGATGTGCTGCAGGCTATCTCACCGTCCCGGTGACTCGGCTACCGTGACTGGCGTCCGTGCTGTCAGCGCTTAATTGAACCGCGAAACACCGAGCGATCTTCGCGAAACGCCTACTACGGTGACTGGCCGCTTGGCGATGGCCCACGTTGCACTCGCTACATCCGCTTGGGGCCCCGAGCCGTCTTTGCCATCGCTCCGAAGCGGTCGTCAAAAGTCCCTGATTGAATTTGCGGAACGAAGTCGTTTACTGTTTCACGTAGTTGTCTACGGAAAGGCCATGGAGGCCAGCTCGACCTTCAAGCCTCAGCTTGTCGCCGCGCACGAGTGTTCTCGCGAATTCGGCAGGAACGCAAAGCACAAAGCCAGATAAGACGGAGTATTCAGCCATGCTGATCCGAACCTTGGCGCCGCATGTTCTGCTCCCCGAGAAAATGGCGTCGACCGTCGCAACGCTGCTCGCACGTGGAAAGTCTGCGAAATTTACAGCGATCCGAGGAGTCCAGAGAACAGCTACACCGAACATCACGTAAAGGGTAAGCGAGAAGAAAATCCAGACACCCGGCTTTCCTTTTGTCCTATCTCGCGCGGTTGAAAGAATCAAGATTGCCGTCGGTATTGATAACAGCGCGGAGTACTTCCACGCCAAGGCCATCAGATATTGGTCGGGCGCAAACCATGGGAACCACCATGCCCAAAAGAAGGCCACACCCCCCAAAGCCATGCAACCAAGCGCGAACATCAGCACCAATCGATGGATGGCCGATCGCATTTGTGATTGATCCATTTTCATATCTTGATTGAGAACTCGGTGTGAATGTCCGGAAGTGGCCGCAACGAGCCCTAGTCATCGACCTCAACAATCTCAGGCCCCAATCGACTGAGCTCGTTCCGCTGACCCTCGGTGAAGGTGCGTCGCGCGAGCACAAGCGACTGCAACCCGGTGATGCCTGCCAATGCCGCGATGGTCGCAATGGAGAGCCGCGAGGCATCGAGCGCAATTTGCTGGACGCCTCGCAGACCGCAAAGCGGAATGACCTTATCGTCCGCCAAAGGTACATCCATAAGAGTGGCTGCAAAGACCTCCGCGTCCCACACGTAGCCGCCACCGACGGCTTCCACGCCGTCGAGAATCGACTGATTGGCTTGGTTTTCTTCAGGCGTCATTTTCGGTTCACTGAAAGCGGCGGGAGGCAGGCGCGCCCCGTCTGGAAAGCTGAGAGGCGCCGACGAACTTCCGCTCTTGGCCGGATTCCGCCGCCGCATGGCAGGCCGAACGGACCTGTAGTAGGCATCATTAACCTCCAATTTCGGAGAAGCCGTCGGTGTCAAACCGGCAGCACCATTTGACATGAGACCAGGTGCCCGTTGAGTTGGCCTCAACGACTCCCCGAGCAAACAGCACTTCGTGCGTGCCGTCGTCATAGAGGTTTTCTTCTTGGACCTCAACGGGCAGACCTTCAACGAGTAGCACGGACGAGCCGTTGATGTCCTTCCGGAGATCGGTCTGGGACAGCATGACGAGATCGCGCTCCAGGAGTTCGTTGAAATCAACGGAGAAGCGAGGTGGCATATCGAATGTCTGGAGCTGGCCAAAACCGCTAGCAAAATTCGAGCAGCCAAGCCGCGTGAGATTTCTCGATCTCATCGCCGATCTCAAGCAATGTGCCGAGGGGCTTTCGGGCCTTGACCAGATCCATGTCAAGTAGGGCGGCAGTGAAGCCATCGTTGTCATGACCTTGTTCAAAGCCCAATTGGTAGGCGGCGAAAAGCTCCTTCAAAACTAGAGGCCCTGCTAGGTGACACAACGGCCAAGCGGCAGCCTCGCGGATAAAGAAGTCTTCGTGCCGTAGCAAGGTCAGCAAGCGAGGCACGTCATCGACGCTTGCTCGTGCATCTAACTGTTCAGCTGCATCCACGGCCATGTCGACATCTGACGCTTCGAGCCTGTAAACGATCTCAGTCCACTCTTGGTCGTTCATGATGAATTTTGAATGGTCTTCAGAGTCTTCATTGATTTGCTATTCGGCCCGGAATGGAACGTCGATACGGAGGGTAATTCTCATCCAGTCAACAGCCGTACTTGGACTTCGCTGTACATCGCAGACCGGACGCGCAAAGAGCCTCCAGTGACGATTGAGGCGAGCGAAGACGATCCTGGACTCTTTCAGGTGGAGTCGGCGTCGACGCGACTTGAGGAACTGGCGGCGTTGTACCTCTTCTTGTACAGCGGCTCCGCCATAGCCGTCCCCGAGGGCGCGCTTGATGACACCCAACGTCTGGCACTGCAGGCTAGTTACTCCGCCGAACTTCAACGAGCAGCGCGGGCGCTCTGGCACCAGTCATCCGATAGCAATCCATATCCGAACTTGACCGCTTTCCGGCGCCCATCCTGGCGCACAGAACTGTGAGCCACCCGGTCCACAAAGGCGTCTCGACCTCGCCAAAAAATTGAATGCCGCTGGGTTCGACCGAGGCACCGATGTAGCGCGCGTCACCCTCTCGACCGTACCAAGCGGGTTCGTTTTGGTCGCCTAGCCAGCCATCGAGCGACGCATAGACAGCCGCGACCTTCACCCACTCCTCGTTGGAAAGGTCATACGGAATATTCAGGGTGATGTCTTGACGCAAAGCGGCTTCTCCAGTCCGCGGCCGTGGCAATCGGCCGCTATCCACGAATTCCGAGCTACAGCCGACCGGCTGCTTATGGCCGCAAGGCGTCACGGTAGCTCGAAAGAGTATGGTTGCCGAACATACTGCACGCTTCGCTCATCGCAGGCGCCCACCAATCTGTAGTTAGCCCTGGCCTGAGCCAGACTGAGACTGCGGTTTGGGCCGCCCCGGACGACAAACACGTCCAGTTCGTCTTGCCCGTCATCCTCCCAGAAGCACACCGGGCATATCTCGTATGCGCCTCGCTCCAGAAGAGTGAAGCAGGAGCAACATGAACAGGGTTGCACAGATTTTTCCTTGGAAGGCATGCTGACAAATCGAATCCCTGTAGTGAATGGCAGGTTTTGGCCGGCTGTAGCCGGTCGCACTGCCGGCGAAAAGGTCCTTCGCCGATTCTTGCCGCGACCGTGCTGAACCAAGTCGGAAATCAAGCACGCGCCACCAGAACTTGAAGCATCTTGGCAAGGCCGGTATCTGCCGAACTATAGGGGTAGTCGAAGTACTCGATCTGCAGCCACTGAGCTTCCTGGCCCGGATGCACGTACTTCTCAAAATCGTCTACAAGCAACACCTGGTGCGGTTGCACGCCGGGCACAAATCGGAGGTCCTTTGTCTCCCCGTTCCATGTGACGTACTCGACATCCGCAAACCAATCGGGTGCGACCTTTTCGTCCACCAGCAAGCGCGCGATCCTTCTGAATCGATCTTCCTTGACGGTGGTGAACATGACGATGCGGGGAAAAATTTCAGCGCAACGCGTCAGAAAATTTGCCAGACCCGGTCGAGGGATCTGGCTCATCGCATTCGAGATCAAGGTGCCTTCGAGATCGAGGGCGAGGACGTAGCTGGTCATGAACAGATGTGGCTCGGTTGGTAAGAGTCCGCTTCCGGCCGAATTCTGCCTCGCCTGCGGCACTACGGTTGCTCGAAGCCAAATGCACTCAGAGTCGGCGGACGTCTTCCGCTGCAGGGTCAGTTGGCCCTGCAGCCACGCAGACTCCGGCCAGCCCCGCCACGTGCAGAGACTCGACCACTGAGGCTCGAAACCAGTTGAATTGCTCCTGGTCATGCAGGTCGATCTCTTCAGGGTCGTCTGGCATCAGCAGCGCACAAGTTGGCCCGGCGTGCGATACGAAGCCTAGATCGACCAACCACGATGACGCGAAGCCAATCAGGCTTTCAACGCTCTCGTGATTAGTGATCTTGAGTGCAATCTCGCCCTTATTCATTTAAGTTGAGTCTCTGGCATGAGTGACGGCTATTGGCCGATAGTACTCATCCGCGCTCTGCCGCCGAATGCCGGCAACCGCTGCGCACGCAACAGACATCAGATCCCCAGAGCGCAGCGTGTGATGCGGTCCCAGCTGACGTACGCCAAGCACGCAGCCTACGACGCGGCAACGGCCTCCTTGACGAAGTCGGTGTAATTGCGCAGAGGACGTCCGAGGATGGCCTGCAGGCGATCCACGGCGCCGTCCGCGCCATGCATGCCGAACTTCTGGATCCCGGCCATCATCAGGCGCATATCGTAGGCAAGCCAGGACGGCGCCGATGTGGCCATCTGCGCTTCGAAGGCCGCCACGTCGTCTCCGCCGTAAGTCACTTCACGACCGAGCGCAGCACTCCAGATTTTGGCCACCGACTCTCCGGTCAACAGCTCGGGCCCGACCAGCTCCAGCGTCACGCGTGGTGACGGCGCGGTCGCGCGATCGCGGCGCAGCAGTTCGGCGACGGCGGCGTCCGCGATGTCTCGCGCATCGATCATCGCGACGCCCGTGGAGCCGATCGGCATCGGGTAGACGCCATAGCCCTGGATCACCTGCTGGACCATGCGCTCGTTCTGCATGAAGTAGGCCGGCCGAAGGATGGTCGCCGGAATGTCGAGGCTTTCGATCATTCGCTCGACCGTGTGCTTGCCGGTGAAGTGCGGCACATCGGTGAACTTGTCTGCATGGATGACCGAGAGGTAGACGATGCGCTCGATGCCGGCCTCGCGCGCCAGGTTCAGCGCGACGAGGGCTTGCGTCACTTCGTCGGGCGTGACGGCGTTCAGCAGGAACAGCGTGCGCACCGACGACAGTGCCGCGCGCAATGAGGGCACGTCGGTCAGGTCGCCGACGACCTCCTTGACGCCGGCCGGAAAGCTCTGCTTTCCGGGTGTGCGAACGAAGGCGCCGACTTCGGCGCCGGCACTGGCCAGGCCTTGGACGACGAGGGAACCGATGGTGCCGGTGGCACCTGTGACGAGAATACTCATGGAAATCTCCTGGGAGGTTGGTGGGGGATGAAAAGATCGATCAGCGCGAGAAGTCCGCAACGACCTTGCCGATGCGCGGGTCGGTGCGATTGCGTTCGATGGCGGCGGGGATGTCGCCGAAGCCCACGACTTCGTCGAGCTTCGAGATCAGCGTGCCTTGGGCGATCTCTGCCGCCAGCCGTTCCAGCAGAGCAGCGTCCGGCTTGGTCATGAACCACAGTCCGCGGCGGCCGGGGGGCGTGCGTGCAAGGATGTCAGGCGAGGACGTACCGACGATCGCGCCGTCCTTCGTCAGCACCTGCCACGAGCGATCGAGCACTTCGCCGCCAACGTAGTCGAGCACCAGGTCGATGTCGCGCACGACCGACTCGAAGCGTTCGGTGCGGTAGTCGATGACGTGGTCCGCGCCCAGGCTGCGCACGTACTCGACGTGGGCGGTAGACGCCGTCGCGAAGACTTCGGCGCCTGCCTGCTTGGCGTACTGCACGGCATAGCCGCCCAGCCCTCCTGCTGCACCATGAATGAGGATTCGCTGACCTGCGGCGATCGGACCTGCGTGGTGCAGGCTTTGCCAGGCGGCCACGGCCGCGACGGGGACGGCGGCCGCATGAACGTCGTCCAGGCCTTGCGGCGTGCGCACGAGCTTCGCCTCGTCGACTGCCACGAACTCGGCATAGGCACCCAGGCCGCCCAGCGGGCCCATGACGCGATCGCCCACGCGAAAACGCGAGGCGTCGGAGCCAAGCGCTTCGACAACACCTGCAAGCTCGATACCCAGCACGGCGGGCAGTTGAAGCGGGAAAGCATCCCGGACGAAGCCTTCACGAATCTTCCAGTCGATGCCGTTCACGCCGGCCGCCCGGACGCGCACCAGGACCTGGCCTTGTCCGGCCGTGGGCCTCGCGGTCTCGGCGACCTCGGCGGCGGCAGCACCGCCGTAGGCCCGGATAAGCACAGCGCGTTGAGTGATGGTGGTGGTGGTCATTTCAGTTTTCTCCTGTTGAAGTTGCGGTAAGGAGAAGATTAGGTCGTTGCATTGTTAAAACAAAGATCCGAAAATGAAGACACCTCGTTTCAATTACGGAACACCATGGATCTGAACGCACTGAGCGACTTCGCGCTCGTCGCAATGAACGGCGGCCTGGGAAAAGCAAGCCGCGCGAGCGGTAGATCGAAGGCGACCTTGTCCCGGCGCATCGCCGATCTGGAAGAGCAGCTCGGCGTACGGCTCATCGAGCGCAGCGCCCGCGGGCTCAAGCTCACCGAAGCCGGGCAGATGCTGATGGACCGCACCGAAGGGCCGATGCACGAGGTGGCCGACGCCATGACTTCCGCGCGTGAGGGCTTGTCGGTGCCCCGCGGACGCTTGCGCATCGCTTCGCCGGTGCTGTTCTCTCAACTGGCGATGGGTCGCATCTCCGCCGAGTTCTGCACCGCCTACCCCGAGGTCGCCTGCGAGGTGGTGGCGGACGATCGCCTGGTCGACCTCGTCGAGGAGCAGTTCGATGCCGCGATCCGGATCAATCCAAGCCCGGACAGCAGCCTCGTCGGCCGGTGTTTTGCCAAGGACAGGCTGGTGGTCGTGGCCGCGCCCTCCGTGCCCGTGCCTACGCCAGGCAAGGTAAGCCCGGTTCCCGGCATCGTTTCAACGAGCTTTCAACCGACGAACTGGACGCTTGACGACGGACGCCTTGTCCTGGAGCCGATTCCGAGGCTCAGACTTTCCTCGTTCCTGATGATTCGCGACGCTGCGATCGCCGGCGCTGGCGTTGCCCTGATGCCGCAGTCGATCGCATGGAACCAGCTGACGCGCGGAGAACTGGTTCAGTGGGGCATGGTTTCAGGCGCGGAGGTCGCGCTCTGGGTCCTGCATACGTCGAGGCGACTCCCTGCACCGAAGGTTCGGGCGTTCGTCGATTTCATGTGCGCGCAGTATCCGCAGGGGTCTCTCGTACTGAACGGCTAGGCCAGCTGTTTTCTTTCTGGAGAAAATGGACCCACCCGAAACCGAGCATGAGGGGATCAAGATGTCAGCCGACGACTGGTGGAAGTGCGGAATCGTCTATCAGGTCTACCCGCGTTCGTTTCAGGACAGCAACGGCGATGGCATCGGAGACCTGGGCGGAATCCGCGCCCGGCTGGATCATCTGGTCTCGCTCGGCGTCGATGCCGTCTGGATCTCGCCGATCTATCCCTCGCCGATGGCCGACTTCGGGTACGACATCTCCGATTTTTGCGACATCGATCCGCGCTTCGGCACGCTGGACGGCTTCGATGCGCTGGTGCAGGAGGCCCACGCGAGAGGGCTCAAGCTCATTCTGGACTTCGTGCCCAACCACACGTCAGACCGTCATCCGTGGTTTGTGCAGAGCCGCAGCGCACGCAGCGATCCGCAGCGCGACTGGTACATCTGGCGCGACCCGGCGCCGGACGGTGGGCCGCCCAACAACTGGCTCAGCAATTTCGGCGGCCCGGCCTGGGCCTTCGATGCGACCACCGGCCAGTACTACTGCCATTCGTTCCTGAAGGAGCAGCCCGACCTCAACTGGCGCAACCCCGAAGTGCGAGCCGCGATGTACGAGGTGCTGCGCTTCTGGCTTCGGCGCGGCGTCGACGGGTTCCGCGTCGACGTGCTCTCTCAAATCATCAAGGACGCGCAGTTCCGCGACAACCCGCCGAATCCGGACTTCGCAGAGGGACAAGACCCATTTTTTCGCTGGCTGATGCTCTACAACACCGACCTGCCGGAGGTGCAGCCGATCGTGGCCGAGATGCGCCGCGTGGTCGATGCGTTCAGCGACGCACGCTCGTCGCGCATGTTGATCGGCGAGCTCTACCTGCCGCTCCCGCGCCTGGTCGCCTACTACGGACTCAACGCCGAAGGTGTGCTCGAAGGCGTGCAGCTGCCCTTCAACTTTCAGCTGATCTCAACCGAGTGGCAGGCGGCGCGCATCGACCGCTTCGTGCGCGACTACGAAGCCGCCTTGCCCGCCGGCGCCCAGCCGAACTGGGTGCTGGGCAACCACGACAGATCCCGCATTGCGAGCCGCGTCGGGCCACAGATGGCGCGGCTCGCGGCCATGCTGCTGCTCACGCTGCGCGGCACGCCGACGCTCTACTACGGCGACGAGATCGGCATGACGGACGTCCCCATTCCCGCCGATGAAGTGCAGGACCCGTTCGAGAAGAACAAGCCTGGCATGGGCCTGGGTCGCGACCCGGAGCGAACACCCATGCAGTGGAGCGCCGCAGAGCATGCGGGCTTCACGACCGGTGCGCCGTGGCTGCGCCTGGCAGCCGACTGGCCCACGAACAACGTGGAAGCGCAATCACGTGACGCAGGGTCGATGCTGGCGCTCTACCGGCGCCTCATCGCGTTGCGCCGCGCGCAGCCTGCGCTGAACCGGGGCAACTATGAAACGCTTGAAGCCGGGGGCGAGGTGCTCGCCTATGCGCGCAACGGCGAAGGGCAGCGACTGGTGGTGCTTTTGAACTTTGGCGCCATTCCGGCGCCGATTTCGCCGGCGCTAATGTCGCACCAGCCGATCGTGCTGGCATCGACCAATCCTGCGCGCGCCGAGTTCATCAAGGGGCCCCTGGTGCTGGCGCCCTACGAAGGCGTCGTTATCGGCGCCACGAACGACAAAGGTCCGAAGACACGATGAGCAATCAAGACTTGCCGGTCTGGATCTCGACGTAGCTGCGCGCATGCCAGCGCACGCGCACGGGCCACTTCGCGTCGGCGATGGTTTCCGAATTCACGTCCTTGCCGCTGCCGTAGTTGATCTGCCGGTCGGGGCGCCTGTTGATGCTGATCAGCAGCACGATGCGGCTGCCTGCTGCAAGCCTGCAAGCCGTTACGCGTTCGGTGGTGAACGCAAGCAGCTGACGCTCCCCGGCCCGCAGAAGCCTGCGACGCACGCGATGGCCTGCGTAGCTGGCGCGAAAGTCGTAGGGATCGAACAGCAGCTGGTATTCGCCGCTTTCCGTCTGCTCGTACAGCGAGATGTTGAAGTCCACGTCCTGCCGCGAGGGCGTGATGTCGAACACGCCGCGCAGGCTGCCGACGATCTCGGTGCCCTCCGGGAGCGGATCACTGACAAAGCTGATGCTGTTGCGCGCCGGCAGTTGGTTCATGCGAAGCGCGTCCGGCCACGGAGTGCGCACGTCGCGTCGATCGGCGAGATCGATCGAGAGCCGCACGTTGCCACCGCCTTCGGATGGCGACGATGGCAACAGGCGGTGCGGGTCGTCGCGCTCGCGGGTGTCGAGGTAAAGGCGCAGGCGGGTGCGCTCCGGCGCGTCCAGCGTCGGCACATGGCGCCACTGGTCCGCGCCCATCACCTGGTAGTTGACGCGATCCATCAGCAGAGAAGGCTTGTTCGCGCCCTTCAGGATGTGGTCGAGCCATTGGTAGCGCAGTTCGGGCAGGTCGACGCGTGCGGCGGGGTCGAGCGTGTAGCCGCGCAGCGTCGGCGCCGTGCCGCGCCGGATCGAGGCCGCGTCGTAGGGGCCGAGCAGCAGCGTCGTGTCGGCCTGCGGCCGGTTGCGAAGATGCTCGTGGTGGTAGTAGAGCGCGCCGGCGTCGACGCCGTAGTAGCCGGCAAAGCTGAGCACCGGGATGTCGATTCGCGCAAACTGCTCCGCCGACGGCAAGAACTTCTGCCAGTAGCGATCGTGGCTCGGGTGCGTCAGCCAGGTTCGGATCAGCCTGCTGCGCTTGCCCAGCAGGACGCGGTCTATGTCCCAGTAGGGGCGATTGCCGCGATGCCAGCGCGCGTCGAGTGCCTGCCACATTGCGTCCGGGTCGGCGTCGGCGTCGACGCCGGCCCGCAGGGGCTCGGCAGCCGCGTGCTCCTGCGCCCAGCGGACCATGGCATTGCGGAAGATCTGTCCGGCCATCGGGAAGTCGATGCCCGGCGCCATTGGTGCGATCGTGGCGATGGCCTTGAGGGCAGCCGGTCTCCTGCGGGCGGCGGCCCAGGCGGCGTAGCCGGAGTAGCCGTCGCCGAGCATGGCGACGCGGCCGTCGCTCCACGCCTGTTGGGCAATCCAGTCGATGACGGCAGCGGCATCTTCGCCGTCGCGAACGAACGGCCACACGGCACCCTTGCCGTCGGGCGTGCGTCCGCGCACGTACGCCGTGACGCCGACGTAGCCTTTGGCAGCGCTGCGCTGGGCGTCGTCCTCGGCGGGATCGAGCGTGAAGCGCAGCAGCGTCGGCAGGGCTGCCAGTGCGTCGTTCGCGCGGCCGGGCCGAACCAGGCGCGCATGGATCACACCCCCGCGCACGGGGATCCTGAGGTCAGCCTCCGCCACGTAGCGGTTGCGGTTTTCCGCAGCGAACAATTCGGGCAGCAGCGCACGGAAGCTGCTGCGCGACTGGTACGAAAGCCAGGTTCGCACGAGCGCCAGAGCATCGGCCTGCGGAAGGCTGCCCTTCGCGCGCCAGAGATCGAAGGCCTGGCGCAGCGGCTCTCTGTACACCGCCGGTGGGGTTTCGAGCCGCGCCATGATGGCCTGGGCTTGCGCGTTGTCGAGCGGCGACACCAGTTCCTGGAACGAGCGCGCGTAGGCTTCTGCGAAGCCGAGGCGTCCGTCCGCTTCGAGCGTGCGCGCATGGGCATAGATGCCGTCGAGGATCGCGCGCTCGACCAGACCGTCGAACGGCTTGCCCTGGCGGCGGCTGCGCAGGGACGTGCTGCTGTCGTAGGCTGCACGATAGGCGCCGCTGACGATCTGCAGGGCGGTCAGGTTGGCCAGGAAGACATCGGTGTCCGCCTCCTGGTACACCGGCAAGATGCGCTCGGCCAAGTCTCGCATCAGGTCCGCCGCGGTGGCATCGTCAGGATCGCGCGGTGGCCGGAAGCCGAAATCCGCCGCCCAGGACCAGGTCGGCCAGGCAGGTAGCGCAAGCATCAGCCGCATGAGGGCGCGACGCGCACGACTGGCGGTTGACCCGGGGTGTCTCATGGTCGCTGCTCCTCGGGCACGGCGTTCGGCGCCTTGACCAGGTGCACCACCTGCGTGAACAGCCGGTCGTGCGCTCCTCCGGCCGAGCCTATGTGAACGATGCCCGTGTGCGTGAGCTTGCCCAGCGCGTCGATGATGAGTTCGAGCGTGTCGTCGTCGAACGCGCCGAAGGCTTCGTCCATCACCAGCCAGGGCGGTGCCTGCAGCACCACGCGGGCGAAGCCCAGCCGCAACTGCTCGTCCATGCTGAGCTCGCTCTCCCAGCGACCCGTCTTGTTCAGCAACTGTTCCAGACGCTGGAGGCCCACACTTGCCAGTGCGGCCACCATGGCTTCTCTCGGATAGGTCGATGGCTCCATCGCATACGACAGCACTTCGGCCAGCGTGCCGCGGGGAATGTAGGGCGTGCCGCGCGGCATGTAGTGGATCGTCTCGCCGACGGGCCGGCGCACGGTGCCGCAGCCCCAGGGCCAGAGGCCCGCCAGCGCCCGGAACAGCAGGGTCTTCTCCGTGCCCGGTGTGCCGAGGATCAAGACTCGCTGGCCGCGGTGCACGACGAGACTGGGGTCGTCCAGCTGATCGTGGCCGGTCCAGGAGCGAACCTCGAGCGCTTCGATTGCGAGCGTCCCGGCTTCGCTCTCCTGATAAGCGATGCGGCTGCCGCCTGCCTGTGCCTCCAGATCGGACGCCAGCATCCGGCGCAGGTCGGTGACACGCAGCAGCGTGGCGCGCCAGTCGGCAATGATGCTGAAGTTGTCGACGAACCAGCGCAGCGACGACTGCGCCTGGGTGAAGGCCGCGGCAGCCATCATCAGGCCACCGAACGAAACTTTCCCCGAGAAGTAGAGGGGGGCGGCCACCAGCGTCGGCGCGATGATGGTGACCCAGCCGAAGCCCGCGGTGACCCAGGTCAGGTTGGTCAGCCCGAGCACCACGCGCGACGTGGCGCGCAAGACGTCGCCGAAATGCATGGCAACGCGACGCTTCTCGTCGGCCTCGCCACCAGCCAGGGAGATGCCGTCGAGATGCTCGTTGATGCGCGTCAGCGAGAAGCGCAATTCGCCTTCACGCGCGTAGCGCTCGGCGTTGCGCGAGATCAGGCCGTTGCCGACCCAGTAGGTAAGCAGCGAGCCGGCGATCGCATAGGCAATTGCCGCCCACAACATGAAGCCCGGCAACACGTGGTCCTCGCCGTTGAAGAAGAGGCTGAAGTCCTTGGAGATGACCCACAGCACGCTCGCAAAGCTGCCGAACAGCATCGCTGCCTGCAACAGACCCACGCCGAGGGTGACCGAGAGATCGCACAGCTTCAGCGTGTCGTCGTGCATGCGCTGATCCGGATGGGCTCCCATCGGGCCGCTGGCCTGGAGCCAGAACGCCCGGCGCGGCTGCAGCCACAGCCCTACGAGGTCAGTGACCACGGCCTCGCGCAGCTTCCGCTGCAAGGTTTCGCCCAGCCACCTCTGCGCGACGTTCAAGACCAGCAGCACGCCCGCAATGATGGCGAAGACGCCTACCTGCACGACGAATTCGCTCAGGTCGCGACGCGAGATCGCATCGTAGAAAGGCTTGTTCCAGCTATTGAGTTCGATCTGCCCATACGCCGTGAGAGCGACGACCACGACGATCGCGCCCATCAGCGCGACAAGCGATTTCGCGACCGGGGACACTCGCAAGGCGCCGAGCAACTCGCGAACCTGACGGAAGACGCCGGCTCTTGCAGCCGGCTCGACACGGTTCTCCGGCCTTGCGCTCATCGCTCCTGCGGCGCCTGGCGAGCGGCGGCCGCGATGCGGCGCGCCGAGACACACGAAATGAACGCGGCGTGGCTCCATGCCAGTTGCTTCGCCGAGGTCTGCGCGCCGCTGCGCTGGTCGAACTGCTCCGACAGATCACCACTGGCCGGCGTGTATGCGCGTACCGTGGCGAGGTAGGCGTCACCGCGCTCCATCCACTGGCTCCAATGGCGTGCATCGCCGCCCATCGCCGCAGCGCGGAAACAGAACTCGGCGGCGCCGAGCGTCGAGAAAAAGTACGCACCGCCCGAGTAGTACACGTCGCCAGCGTACCGACCCATCGCCGCGCCACGGCCTGCGGCACGGCCGTGGTTGATCGGATAGGCCGCATCGAACAGCGCGTCGAGTCGCGCCAGCGTGGCTTGCATGCGCGGATCGGCCGGTCCATGCGTGGCCTCGGTGTCGAGGCCGTGGATTGCCGACAGGATCACCGCGATGTCCAGCGCCTTCGGGCTGGGCTGGCCGTCCGCCAGCACGCGTGAACGGTAGTAGCCGCGCAGCGAGTCGCGATCGTCTCGCTCGTCCACCCAGAAGTCGTCTAGCAGGCGCCGCACGGCCCGCGACTCCTCCCGGCAGCGCTGCGCCAGCGCCGCGTCGCCCAGGCCCTCCAGCCATGCCGCGCCTTCGGCCAGCGCGGCCCCTGCGACGCGCAGTGTGTAGTAGTGGCGGCCGAGTTCTTCCTCCCAGATGTCGTACGACGGCTCGCGCCAGTGACGCAACGTGAAGTCGATGTCGAAGCGAATCAGCGGCGTGACCTCCGCCAGCAGGGCCGCGTCGAGGTGCCCGCCGGCCGCCCAGCGCAGCAGCGCCAGCGCGCGCAATGGCGGCCCGTCGTGCTGGGGGCGCGCCCATCGGAGGACGTCGAGCGTGCCGTCGGGGTTCACCCTCGTTTCGGCCACGACGGCATCGCCGTGGACGCTCGCGAGGTCATGGTCTTCGCGCAGGTACTGCAGGAGTTCGGGGGCCACGCGCGCTCTGCGGCCTGGCTCCGCGGCAACCGCGCGGCCGTCGAGCCCGTTCACGGCAAGGCTGAAGCGGGTGAAATCGCGCAGATGCTGCAGGGCTTCGTCGCCGATGCGTCGGTCAGCGTAGAGCAGGCGCAATGCATCGATGACGACAGCAGAGTCGCGGAACCAATGAAAGAAGTAGTCCGGGTCCGGGTCGTAGTTGCCGAGTACGGGCGAAGCGATGATGGCGCCGGCAACCGGCCGTATGGTCTGACCGAAGCCTGGGCGATGCTTGACGATCGACACCGGCGAGATGCAGGGCAGCATCGCGCTCGCCGAAGCAGACAGCTGTCTTTCGAGCCATGACTCGAAAGCCGGGTCTTGCTGGCTCGCCACGCTGAAGGTCACGGTGCAGGCGACCCGAGATGCGGGCTGCTGAAGTCCAGGGCGCGCAGCCCGGCCTGCACTTCGGGCACGCTCATGAACAGTTTCCACAGAAGGCCCGTGCGATGGTTCTCCATCATCACGACGATCGGGCCCTGGTCGATGGCGAGATATGTCTCTGCGAACCAATCGCGCCGTTCGCAGAACGCATCGATGAAGCCGTAGTCCTTCCACAATCGCGTGCCATGCACGGTGAGGAAATGCCGCAGAACCTGCATTACCTCGGTGGGCGCATACGGCAGGCTGGCCAGCGCGGCCGTCGGCGAAATGGTGCCGTTGTCGATGTCCGGGGCGTGGGCGAGGTAGCCGTCGGGGTCGTCGCTGGCGGTCAGGCCCCAGCACGATTCGCCGTAGCCCGGGTGGCCATGAGGATTGGCGATGCAGTGCGCACGGTTGATCTGCAGGTGGCGGCAGTTGAGGTCCCAGTAGTCGGCGTAGCGATCCTTCAGGCCGTGCGGATCGAGGCCGCAGAACGAGTAATGCGTGAAGAACAGCGGGCCGGCGTACGGCATGCCCAGCGGTATTTCGATGCCGTAGTACGACCGGCCGTTGAGGAAACCGGGCCCCGCCGCAAAGCCGCGGTGGTACACCCGCGGATCGATCGCATGGCGCGGCGCGGCCGCCGCCAGCAGGTAGGTGATGAGGCACTCGTTCCAGCCGCGCACTTCATGGTTCATCGCCCAGCCGTGGTTCGGGCTCCAGTGCCAATACAGCACGTCCCGCCCGCCCTGGGTGAACCAGTTCCATTCGACCTCGTGCCACAGCGTGTCGATGTCACTGCGCAACCGGCGCGCCGCGGCCGTGTCCTCGCTGAAATACTGACGCGCACAGAGCAGGCCCATGCAGAGGAACGAGGTCTCGACCAGATCGCCCGCGTCGTCCTTGGGGCTCATCGGGATCGTCGCGCCGCTCGCTGCGTCCATGAAGTGAGGGAAGGCGCCGTGGTAGCGCCTGGCGCGAAAGAGGGCGTCCCGCATGCGCCCCAGGCGCTCCAGCGCTGCGTCCCGCGTGACCCAGCCGCGCTCCACCGCGACGATCAAGGCCATGATGCCGAAGCCCGTGCCGCCGATCGCGACCCTGTCGTCGGCCAGGTCCTCGCCCGTGGCGCCGACGAGCGTACGGCGGTCGAGCGCCAGGCCGCTGTCTGCATCCGCACCGTCCCAGAAATAGCGGAAGGTCTGCCGCTGCACGGCGTCGATCAAGGCTTCATCGGGCAGGGCTGCCAGTGCCCTCGGGTTCCTGTCATCCATCAACACGAACGGCTCCTTTCGTTGTTGTCCCGGGTGTCACTTTTGGTTTCACCGAATCGTCGGCGGCGCCACGCGGCCGAGGGCTCTCTGCCCGCAGCATGCCATCATTAAGGCCCTTGGGTTCTATTCGAAATCCCTGATGAGCCGCATCGACACCCTCATGGCCCGGATGACACTAGCCGAAAAGCTGGGTCAACTGACGATGACTGCCTCCGGCTACACGGTCACCGGGCCGGTGCTCGCGGGGGACTCCACGCAGTCGATCATCGACGGCACCGTCGGCAATCTGCTGAACATGGTCGGCGCCGGCCACACGCACGAGATGCAGCGACTGGCCGTCGAGAAGTCACGGCTCGGCATTCCGCTGCTGATCGGCCTGGACATCATTCATGGCCATCGCACGCTCTTTCCGATCCCGCTTGCGGAGGCCGGCACCTTCGACGAAGACCTCTGGGAGCGCACGGCGCGCGAGGCCGCGCGCGAAGGCGCTGCCGACGGCCTGGCGATGACTTTCGCGCCGATGCTCGATGTATCGCGCGATCCCCGCTGGGGCCGCACCGCGGAAGGGCCCGGAGAAGACCCTTGGCTGAACGCACGCATCGCGCAGGCCAAGGTGCGCGGCTTCCAGGGGGCCGACCTGTCATCGGCCGAATCGCTGGCCGCCTGTGCGAAGCATTTCGTCGCGTACGGCGCAGTCACCGCGGGGCGGGAGTACGCCGCCGTGGACATCTCCGAGCGCACCTTGCACGAGGTGCATCTGCCGGGCTTTGCAGCAGCGGTGCGTGCCGGCGTTGCGACGCTGATGCCCGCCTTCACCGATCTCAACGGTGTGCCGATGACGGCGCACATCCCCTTGCTGCGCGACTGGCTGCGCGGCGAGATGGGCTGGGACGGCGTCATCGTCAGCGACTACAACGCGATCGCGGAACTGATCAAGCACGGCGTTGCGGCCGATCTCGTCGACGCCGCGGTACTGGCGCTGAAGGCCGGCGTCGACATCGACATGATGGCCGACGCGTATCGCAAGGGTCTGCCGATCGCGCTCGAGCAGGGGCGGGTGACGATCGAAGAGATCGACGCGAGCGTGCGCCGCGTGTTGCGGCTCAAGGAACAGCTCGGTCTGTTCGACGACCCCTACCGCCGCGGCGCGACACCCGAACTCGCGGCGGTTGTCGCCGAGCGGCACGCAGTTGCGCGCGACGCCGCGCGCAAGGCCATCG
This sequence comes from Variovorax multivorans, assembly GCF_051216835.1. Classification (NCBI taxonomy): domain Bacteria; kingdom Pseudomonadati; phylum Pseudomonadota; class Betaproteobacteria; order Burkholderiales; family Comamonadaceae; genus Variovorax; species Variovorax multivorans. Next base: position 491,364 of record NZ_JBPJZL010000005.1, on the reverse strand, counting down.
TCATGCTGAAGAACGAGCGGGACACCCTGCCTTTGCCTGCTGCGGCGAAGGCACTGTGCGTGATTGGCCCGCTGGCCGACGCAAGCACCGAGATGAAAGGCCCGTGGTGGGGTGCCGGCGGGGACGAGCCGGCCGTCAGCGTGCTTGCCGGCTTGCGCGCCGCGCTGCCGCAGACCGACATACGCCATGCACCCGGCGTTGCCATCGAGAGTGATGACGACAGCGGCATTGAGGCTGCCGCCCTGCTGTGCGACGGCGTCGACGCCGTCCTGCTGTGCCTGGGCGAGCGTGCCACCATGAGTGGCGAGGCAGCGAGCCGCGCCACGCCCGCGCTTCCCGGCCGGCAACAGGCTCTGGCCGAAGCGGTGACGGCACGTGCACACGCGCTCGGCATCCCCGTCGTCGCAATCTTGTTCTCGGGCCGTCCGCTCGTCGTCCCCTGGCTGGCCGAACACGCCGATGCGCTGCTGGCTGCGTGGTTCCTCGGCGTCGAAGCCGGCCATGCGATCGCCGACGTGGTCACGGGCCGGGTATCGCCTAGCGGTCGCACACCGATGAGCTGGCCGCGCGCCGTCGGGCAACTGCCGATCTACTTCGGCCAGCGCCCCACTGGCCGGCCGATGAATCCCGCCGACTACTTCACGAGCAGGTACCAGGACGTTGAAAATACGCCGCTGTATGCCTTCGGCCACGGCGTGACTTACGGCCGGTTTTTATACGACGAGCTTCAGGTCGAGCCGCGGCGCGTGTGCGAGCAGGACGCGCTGAAGATCAGCGTCAGACTGCGCAACGTTGGCGCGCGCGAGGCTGAAGAGACTGTCTTCCTGTTCGTTCGCGGCAAGCTAGGCCGTGTTACCCGGCCGCTGCTGGAACTCAAGGGCTACGCGAAGCTGCGATTGATGCCGGGCGTTGCCGGTTCGGTGAACCTGGAGCTGCCGGCCGCCGAGTTGCGCTACCTCGGGCCAGACCTGCAGCCCTTGTTCGAGGCGGGCGAAGTCGAGATCCTCGTCGGGCCGAGTGCCGAGCAATCAGCGTTGCTGCGCCAGACCATCGAGTTGTGTTGAAGCCCTAGGGGGTAGGGGCATACCGTTGCCCGTGGCTATACTGCGCCGGTCACGTCAAAAAGAGGCGTGATCGGGCTTGGACTCCCGTGCAATCACTGCGACGCAAGCCGCAGTTTCCCCGCAGGGTCTGCGGCTTTGTCGTTCGTGCCTCCAGTTTTGGCGGCTCGATGGGCGGGCGCGAGCCCGGCCGGTTTCACGCAAGTGGTTGCCCGGTAGTCCAACCCGTCGAGCTGCCGCCTCCGCTTGGACTCGGGTGCGGCGGTTTCAGCAAACCGCAATCACTTGGAGGCCATTCATGGCTGCATCCGCTCGCGCATCTGCGCACGTTCACTCACTTCCCGAATCTTCTGAAGCCGCTAGCGTTGAATCGCTTGTGCTGCAGGCGTGCGATGACATCGACAGCTTTCACGCTGTGCATCGCGCCTATGCGTGTCTTGAAAAGCTCATCGTTCCGCAACGGGTGAACGACACGGAAGAGGTTTATCCGACGCGCACCGAACTCGGTGCTCTGGTGCGGCTGGTCAATGAAGAACTGCAACGGCGTATTGAAGCGGCCGAGGTCACGATTCAGTCGTGGCGTGTGGCCGTAGGCGAGGGTGGCGGTGCGCAGTGAAAAGCCCGCAATGACCAGTCGGCCGTGCCGTGGTGCGGCTGTCGGCTTTGCTCCCTAAAAGGTCCTTGGAGGCCGCGCCACGAACTCTCGCTTTGTGGCGATGGCCGCCAGTCGCTCGAAGACCGAGAACTAAAGCAGTTGACTAAGAGCAGCAGTTCGGACTGTTTGACCGAGCAACTGCTAACCGTCCAATGGACGTCATCGAAATGGACGCTGTCAATCCTTGCTGCCGGCCGCTCATGGGCTGGTTTACGGCCATCACGCGAGCACAGCTTCAATAGTGGTCAAAAACGCCGGCGCCAGTCGGTTTCCCTTCTCGCAAGAGAGCCATACCGCGCAGATATCTCTCCGCGGCCTTTCGACTTAGCGAATCGCTGGGCAGATTAGGCAAGAGCGCTTCGACTCGGGCCGCTAGGTCTTCTAGCTCGAAAAATGGTTCCAAGCTGCGAGGGTCGAGGTGATATGTCGTTCGTGCCACTCGATCACCAAAGGCGTGAGAGCTTCCAAGGCCAAGAAACTTCTCAAGCATTCGGGCGATCTGCGTGTCGTCGTTCAGCACCGTGGCAAGCTTGTCTTTCACGAAGGCCGGGTCGCTCCAGCCCGACCAGGCGTTGAGGATGAGGCGGGTGTCACTCGTGGTCAGCAACTCGTCCATGGACACTTTCTCCAGCTCCGCTAACACGGCAGCTTTCAAGGCATCAATGGCCGCTTGATCGATGCCGTCCATCCAAGGGCGATGCTTTTCCGGGTCGTCCTTGCTTGTTGCAAGTTGGCTAACAACGTCGATCATGGCCGCGTAGGCTTTGCTGCCTTCAATGCAATGGATCAGGAAGCCAGCTCTATTAGCTTCGGGTACGAATGCGAGGAGACGGTTCAGCAAGAAATTGAGGCGCCATGAGTTTGGTAGCCGCATCATGCCGCCACGCTCGTCAGCGGCGATCAATAAGTCCTCGTCCAGTGCGAAGATTCCACGAAGCAAGCGCTCAGCGGTCTCGCTTGAGATCTCTCCGTCCTGCAATTGAGTCAGGCGATCGACGATATCTCTGGCCTTCGAGTGTCCATCTGGTCGGACGGCCTTAGTTGCGCTCTTCAGGGTCGCAACTAGAACGGGGAGATCAGCCGACAGATCCAGCAACCTAGTGAATTCCGCTCGGGACAAGTAGCCGTCCGGTACGCTGAACTGGAAGTAGAGGTCGAACAGATCGGCAGAGCACGCGCGTAACTCTTGTCGCCAGCGTCCTAGAAAGTCGATGCCGTAATTCATGTTGCCGAGAGCCGATTCGACCTTCGGGAACAGGCGGATCATCAATGGCTTGATCACCTGGCGTGTTCTCGCGTCCAACTCGCCTAGCCATGCTTCGTGGAAGTCCTTTACGTCGTTGCGTTGGTACGCCGAATCACTCAGCACGCCGGTGAACATATCCCTGTTGTCGCGAACGACCCCATAGACTGTCGATTGGAAGACCCGCAGGAACTCAAGAGCGATGAAGTCGACAGGGTTGACTTCGCCAGCGACGGGGGGATAGGTGACCGCCAAAGCATTAACTACGCGGACGATATCTCTCGGTTTAGCGATGAAAGCATCCAGGCCATCGAAGTAGACGTTGCCCCAATAGGTGGTATCAAACTTGACCATGGGGAGTGAATCCACCAAGACGTTTAGGTCTACGAACAGCTTCTGTTGTAGGCGTAGCTTGTCGACGGCGGGCAAGGAAAACGAGGCTTGGACAATTTTTTCCAGGTAGGCGCTGCCATCCACACCCAAAGACTTGCCTAGGGCCTCGGCGACGACGTTTTTGTCGAAAGACAGCAGGTAGATTAGGTTCGGGAAGTCCGCGAGCGCCTTGATCACCTTGAACACCTCGCGGATCTCATCGGGTGTCAGGCGATCCAGATCATCGATGATGACCAGGACCCGCCGTTTGGAATTCCTCAAGAGCTTTGCAATCTCCGACTTGAGCTGAGGGACCTCGCGCGGCTTGCGCTTTAGCATCTTCAGGATGGCATTGACGGGCTTGTCGATCCAGGGCAACCCGGTTGATAGTGCAACAGCTTGGGACAGAGCTCCCGAATACTCCGCCATCAGCTCGCCGATTTTGAGAAGCGTTGCCGACTCGTTGCGCAGTCTGATGCTGAACTGCGCTAACAGCTGGGAAGCGAGCTGGTCCCGGCCGTTGAACCACCACGGGTTGAACTCAATGACGATGGGGCATTCGGCCTCATGAACGGTATTGAGATCGTGCATCACCAGATTCAACAGGCTAGATTTGCCTGCGCCCCAAGGGCCGTTGATAGCCATCACTAGGCCATTTGGGCTTGGTGTGCCGCGAATGGCCTTAGCCAGATTCCTCGCGAAGCTCGAGAATCCGAAGGCATCATCCGCGGGGTTGTCGACAGGTGCGTCGGAGCTAATCTTGGATTGATAGTTCATGGTCCCTTCACTCGCCTCCGCCGGGCGGGCGGTTCTTGTTGGCAGCCACATTTTGAGACACAACACGATGAGTACTGGCGTCGATGGGAACACGAGACGCTTTGCGCGATCTGGAGGGAAGGTCTGTAATCAGGCTGAAGTGAAAGTTCGAAGCCCGATCCCGAGCGACCGCTCTTGGTACTGAAGTCCACAATTGGCAAGGGCTCATCCAAAATCCATCCCGCCGCGTACAGGCATGTACGACACGCGCACCGACGTGCCCGCCAACGAGGAACCCGCACATGCCGCAGGACATCGCATTCGCCATCCGCTGGGTCGAAAAGGGCCTGGTGCCCGACACTGTCGTCCGCCAGGGCATCCGCCGCCTGCTGAAAGACCGGCTCACCGAACTGCACGCTGGCAACGCCCTGGCAGTGGCCGAGCTGACGCAAGACTTCGTCGCTCGCATGGGCGCGGCGAACCTGGCGCCCCTGCCCGAAAAAGCCAACGAACAGCACTACGAAGTCCCCGCCGCCTTCTTCGCCGAGGTGCTGGGCAATCACCGCAAGTACAGCAGCTGCTACTGGCCCGAGGGCACCCGCACGCTGGAGCAGGCCGAGTCCGCCGCGCTGGCCGCCACCTGCGAGCGCGCCGGCCTGGGCAATGGGCAAGACGTGCTGGAGCTGGGCTGCGGCTGGGGTTCGCTCACGCTGTGGATGGCCGAGCGCTATCCGGGCAGCCGGATCACGGCGCTGTCGAACTCGAATTCGCAGCGCGAGTACATCGAGACGCAGGCGGCGCAGCGGGGGCTGGGCAATGTGCGCGTGCTGACGCGCGACATCAACGTCTTCGACACCGACGAGCGCTTCGACCGGGTGGTGTCCGTCGAAATGTTCGAGCACCTGCGCAACTGGCCGCAGGCTTTTGCCAACGTGGCGCGCTGGCTCAAGCCCGGAGGGCGCTTCTTCATGCATGTGTTTGCCCATCGCGAGGCGCCGTATCCCTTCGAGGTGCGTGACCCCAGCGACTGGATGAGCAAGTATTTTTTCTCCGGCGGCATGATGCCCAGCGACGATCTGGCGCTGCACTGCCAGGACGACTTGCGGCTGCTGCGCCGCTGGCGTTGGGAAGGCAGCCACTACCAGCGCACGGCCGAGGCCTGGCTGCGCAACATGGACGAGCGTCGTGACGCGCTGCGTCCGTTGTTCCAGGCCACGTACGGCGCCGAGGCCAATGTGTGGTGGACGCGCTGGCGGCTGTTCTTCATGTCGGTGGCTGAGCTGTTCGGCTTCGACCATGGGCAGCGCTGGTGGGTGAGCCACTATCTTTTCGAGCGCAGGGCATGAGTGGCGTAACGGAAGTAGCGATTGCGGGCCTGGCATGGACCGTATCGCTGGCGCTGCTGACGTGGGTGGTGAGCCTCGTGCGGCACGACGCGAGCCTTGTCGATCGCATGTGGCCGGTCTTCATCGTGGGCGCGGGTCTCGTGTATTTCGCGCTGCTGCCGGTGCAGACGGTGCGCGGGTTGTGGATGGCGGTGCTTGGCGCAGCGTGGGCTGTGCGGCTGTGCCTGTACATCACCTGGCGCAACTGGGGCCACGGCGAAGACCGGCGCTACCAGGCGATTCGCGCGCGCAATCAGCCGAACTTCGGCTTCAGGAGCCTGTATCTCGTGTTCGCCTTGCAGGCGGTGCTGGCGTGGATCGTCTCCGCGCCGTTTCTGCCGGGCATGGCGGCGGCGCGGCCGCTGGGAGTGTTCGACGCAGTGGGCGCGGCGCTGGCGCTGTTCGGCATCTTCTTCGAGGCCATCGGCGATGCGCAGATGGCGCGCTTCAGGGCCGACCCGAAGAATGCAGGCCAGGTAATGGACCGCGGCCTGTGGCGCCACACGCGGCATCCCAACTACTTCGGTGAGGCCTGTGTCTGGTGGGGCATCTGGCTGATGGCCATGGGCGGGGCAGGGTGGAGCGGCGCGTGGAGCGTGGTGTCGCCGCTGCTCATGACGTGGCTGCTGCTCAAGGTCTCGGGCGTGCGCATGCTCGAGGCCGACATCGGAGAGCGTCGCCCCGCATACCGCGAGTACGTCGCGCGCACCAATGCCTTTGTTCCGGGGCCGGTGCGGCGGTGGCACTATCCGGATCAGTGAAGCCTTCGTTCAAAAGCCTCGTGATGCGCATCGTCCTCTGGAGCACGGCAATCGTCGTGCTGGTCGTTCTCGTGGGCGTGGTGTATGAGCAGGTCGGCCGCTACCGCGCGGCGCGCGACTTTCCCGCGCCGGGGAAGATGGTCGACATCGGCGGGCGAAAAATCCAGCTGGACTGCCGGGGCTCCGGCTCACCCACCGTCGTGTTCGAGGCAGGGCTGAGCGTTGACGGTTCGTTGAGCTGGTCGGCTGTGCAGTCGAAGATCGCGGCGCACACGCGTGCATGCTCGTACAGCCGCGCAGGCTTGATGTGGAGCGACGCTTCGGATGCGCCCTATAGCGCCAGGCAAGTGGCGCAAGACCTTCACGAGGCCTTGACCCGTGCGGGCGAGCACGGCCCCTTCGTGCTGGTCGGCCAGTCGCTGGGCGGCCTTTATGCGACGAGCTTCACGAAGTACTTCGGCGCGGAGGTGGCGGGGCTGGTTCTTGTCGATCCCTCGCATCCGGACCAGGTCGCGCGTGTCGCGGCCTTCATGACGGAAACGCGGTCGCTGCGCTCCCGCATCGCAGTGTGGCTTGCGTGGTCTGGCCTGCTGCGCGCGGCGGCCCCTTCGTTGCTGCCGCAGGCGCCGAACCAGACGGCGCGCGATGCACAGGCGGTTCGTTCCTTTGCGCCGAAGTCGATGGTCACGCAACTGGCGGAGAGCGATGCGACCGATGCGTCGCTCGCAGAAGCCGGTGTCTTCCGGAGTCTGGGCAACCGGCCGCTGGTGGTGCTCACCGCGATGGCGCCTTACACCGAGGCGGAACTGCGGGGAATGAGGATCACGCCCGAGCAGGGCAAACAGGTGCAGGCCATCTGGGAGAAGCTGCACGAGGACATGGCGACATGGTCCTCGCGAAGCACGCACCGGCTGTTGCCGAACGCAGGGCACGACATCCAGTTCGACGACCCGGCTGCGGTGATCGACGCAGTGCTCTCAGTCGTCGAAACGGTCCGTGCGGACCGCGACAACGGGTCGCACTGACGCCGCGCCTCACCAGCGGATCTTCACGCCCACGCTGCCGTTGACTCCGCTCTTCGTGCGCGTCGCGCCGCCCGAGTCCCACAGCTTGCCCAGTTCCGCATACACGCTGGTGCTTGGCGTCAGCTGCAGCGTGGCGCCCACCGCGAGCTCGGTGCTCGTGCCGCCCGTGCGGGTGGCGATGTCGGTGTACGCGGCCGGGCCGATGAAGCGGCTGACGTCGGTGCCGCTGCTGCTGCGGTAGACATTGGCCCGCACATAGGGCTGCAGCAGGCCGGCGGAAGTGGCGATCTCGCCCTTGACCCGCACGCCCGCGCGCGCCAGCCAGCCGTTGTGGCTGTCTTGTTGCACCAGTGCGCCCGTGATGCTGCCGTCGTCGAGGTTCACGCGCTGGTGCACCAGCTGCAACTGGGGCTCGATGGTCCAGCCCGGGGCAATGCTGAAGGCCTGGCCGACCTCGATGGAGGCCAGCAGGCTGCTGCCCTTGCCGGAACTGCCGAAGCCCAGCGTGGGCGACACGGTGTAGCGGTGGCGCCCGGCCTGCAGCACGCCGTCGACATACAGGCCGCTGTCGTTTTTCCAGGTGGCGTAGGCGCCCAGGTACTGGCTGCGCAGGTCGTTGGAGCCGGCTGCGTAGTTCACGATGCCGCGTGCGAAGCCGGTCACGCTCATGTCGCCGTCGAGCTGCCCGACGTAGACGCCAGCGCGCCAGTTGGCATCGGCCCACAGGTCGGTGCCGGCCTGAAAGCCCGTAAGGCGCCCCTTGCTTGTGGGGCTGACGGTGCCGCTCTGGCTGATGGTGCGGTCGGTGCTGATGATGCGGGCCCAGGCCTGGCGGTAGCCTTGGTCGGGGCTGGCGGTGTTGGCTCCGGCCGTGCCGTCGTCGCCCACGCGCTGGTGCATGTTGCCCAGCATCGCCAGGTTGGACTGGCGGAACTGCTCGGGCAGCGCGGCGTAGAGCGGCACTTCGGTGCGGTAGGTGGGCACGGTCACGCCGCCACCACCGCCGCTTCCGCCACCGCTGGCTGGTGGAACGACGGTGGCAGTGGAGCGCAAGTACCAGTTCTCGCCCGCGCCACTTGCGTCGGCGGCGTACAGCCGGTACTCGTAGGCGCCGGCATCGACGTGGCCTCCTGCCAGGGCGAAGGCGCTCTTCGTGGTCTGGGCGGTGGTCGTGGCCCCGTTCAGCGCGCTGACGACTTCGATGCCGCTGCCGCTGGTCAGCGCGCCCAGGCCTCCCAAGTTGGTGATCTGCACGTTGGTCGTGCCGCTCGCAATGGCGGTGCTGCCGCTGAGGATCAGCCGGTCGCTCGCGCTGCTGCTGTCGCCCAGCGCGGTGCCAAGGCGCAGCGTGCCGCCGCTGCCCACCCATGGGCCGGTGACAGTGAGGGTGGTGCCGGGTGCGGTGCCCACCAGCGAGACGGTGCCGCCGTTGGTCATCGACGCGATGGTCTGGCTCCGGCCGGCCAGGTCGAGCGTGGCGCCCGATGCGACCGTGAAGGCGCTGGCGCTGCTCAGGGTGTTGGCCGCACCGGCGCGCAAGGTGCCGGCGGTAACGTTGGTGGCGCCGGTGTAGATGTTGGCGCCAGCCAGGGTCAGGGTGCCCGCGCCGCTCTTCACCAGATCGCCGGCACCCGAGATCGGGCCCGACCAGCCCATGTCGTGGCCGTTGGTGTTGATGGTGCCTGTGCCGCCCAGCAGAAGGGCATTGCTCAGGCTCAGGCCGTCGGCGCCGGCAATCACGCTGGCGGTGGCGCCGCTGTCGATGGCAACGGCGCCCGTGAGTGCCGCGCCGGCGTTCAGCGTCAGGCTGTTGCTGCCCCCGGTAAATTCCACTGCCGACGCACGGGTGAGGCCGTCGCCGGCCAGTCCGCCCGAGATGGCGCCACTGTTGGCGATGGTGAGGTTGGCACCCATCACGCCGACGCCGCCCACGCCGTTGGCACCGCTCGCGCCTCCGTTGCTGTTGGCTCCACCGGTGCTGCCGGCCCCGCCCGCGATAGTGCCGCTGTTGGTGATCGTTGCGCTGGCGCCTGTGGCCCACAGGCCGATGCCACCGTCGCCGCCGGCCCCCGGTGCACCGGTGCCGCCCGCGCCGCCGCCACCGGCTCCGCCTGCACCCCCTGCGCCACCAGTGACCGTGCCCGTGTTTGTCACCGACACCGCGCTGCCGGCCAGCGTTATGCCGTTGCCGCCGGCCCCGCCGCCGCCGCCCGATGCATTGCTGCGCGCCGGCAGCAGTTCCGATCCACCAGTGCCGCCTGCACCACCCGCAATGGTGCCGCTGTTGGTGAACGTGAGCCCCGATGTCGTGGCGTTCAGGAAGAACCCGCCGCCGCCACTGCCGCCGCCGCCACCCTGCGAGAAGGCATTGCCGCCGTTGCCGCCCACGCCGCCCGTGGAACTGCCGGAGGCCGTGTAGTTGCCGGTGGGCCCGATGAGGATGGAGCCGAAGCCGCCCGCGCCGCCGCCGCCAGCAGCCCAATAGCCGTTGCCGCCCAGGCCGCCGGTGCCGCCGGTGTAGCTGTTGGAAGAGGAGGTAACTGCGCTGCCGATCGTGGAGCCCTGGAAGCCGCCGCCGCCACCACCGCCATATCCGTTGCCGTTGGCAGCGTCGCCGGTCTGCGATTGGCCCGCGCCGCCGTTGTCGCCCTGCAGCACGCCAGGGCTGACGACGTTGCTGGTCGTGCCCGCCGCGCCGCCCGTGCCCGCGGTGGCGCCGGCGAAGGAGCCGATGTTGGCTGTGGAGCCTGCCGTAACGCCGGCATCGGTCGACGATCCGCCGGCTCCGCCGTTCGCACCCACCGTGGTGTCGTTGAGCCCGCCGCTGCCACCGCTGCCGTTGCTGCCGCCCGCGCCGGCGTGCAGCGAAGGGTCGCCGACGGGCTGGCCGCCAGCGCCGCCGGCAGCCATCGCAGGCCCGGCGCCCAGGAGCAGCACCGCTACGGCGACGGCCCCCAGTTCGCCCAGTCTGGCTGACCGTGCGTGGCCGCGAGATGTTTCAGGAGCGGCTACCCAAGTGCCGAGCGTTGGATTCCAGAGGGTGCGAAAAATCTTGTTCATGACTTCAATTTGTTCGTTTGTTGTTACCTGACAGGCAGGCTCCCGTGCACAGGTGCGCTCTCTCTTGCACCTGCGCGTTCCGTCGTTTTCCATTTACAAGTCAAAAATGTAAGTACGCGTACACGCTGGCGATATGCCTGAAAGCGGGTACCCCCTGAGGGAGTGATTGGCGAGGAACGGGAGCACCAGGCCCGTCCCGAGGCTGCGTACTGAGGCCTACGGCACTACAGGCGCAGCGCCGCCTGACGCAGCTCTACCCTGAACTGCGTCTGAAAGTAACCAATGATTCGCGGCGGATACAAAGATCCGGCCGCAAGGTGAGCTAAGCGCCCGGCCTTTGGGAGATCGCCAGGCGCGCGGCCAGGCCGGCCAGCACCGAGCCCATCGCATAGCGCTGCACGGCCAGCCAATGCGGGTTGTGCTTGAACCATCCGGCAATGCGGGAGGCAGACATAGCCATGGTCAGCAGCACGACAAAGCTGATCGCGAGCTGCGTGGCGCCGAGGATCAGGCTCTGCGCGAACAAGGAGCCGTGCTCCGGCGAAATGAACTGCGGGAACAGCGAGAGATAGAAGAACGCGACCTTCGGATTCAGCAGGTTCGTCAAGAGTCCCATGACGAAGAGTTTCCGGGGCGAGTCATGCGGCAGCTGCCGCCCCTGAAACGGCGAGCGCGCTCCTGGCCGCACGGCTTGCCAGGCCAGGTACGCCAGGTACACCGCGCCCGCCCACTTCAGCAGCTCGTACGCCAGCGGCACGGTCACGAACAGTGCCGAGAGGCCCAGTGCGGCCGCCATCATGTGCGCGATGAATCCGGCGAGCACGCCGAGCAGCGAAACAAAACCGGCCTGTCGTCCCTGGCAGATCGACCGCGAGATCAGATACACCATGTTGGGCCCGGGCGTGATGGCCAGCAGAACCACCGCACCGGCAAAGATCGCCAGATCGGTCAGGGGGACCATGGCAGCCTCCGTGCGGAAGATGTGGTGACGATGCGCAGCACCGCAGCACTTGCGCCATCGCTCTGGACCACGACGGGTCCGTTGTGATGCAGCAGCAGCGATTCGCCACTGGCGACGAAGTAGTCGTCGAGGTCGTCGGGTTCGGTGAGCCACACGCGGCCGCTCGTCACTTCGAGGCGTGCGCCGGCGCGGTGGCGCAGCGTGCGCGCCTCGCCGATGGGTAGCGTCATGAGGGACGGGGCGGAAGCGTTGTGGCGTGTTCCGGACGATGGGGTGTGAGTGAGTGTGTTCATGGACTCGACAGTACGGATCGGGTGTCGAGTCGCACAGCCACAGGCATTCGCCATCTGGAGTGGTACAGACCGGGCGCAGCCGCATCTGTGCCAGTCGCGGCGGCCGTCATCTGTACCTGTCGGGCCGCGTTGGTGCGGTACAGAATGCGGTCATGCCCGAGCACGACCACGCCGAGATGCTGTACCTGCAGATCGCCGAATCGATCGCCATGCCGATCCGTGCCGGCACGCTCGCGCGGGGCGAGCGCATTCCGTCGGTGCGCGAGCTGGCGCGCCATCACAGCGTCTCGCTGGGCACTGTGGTGCAGGCCTATCGCATGCTGGAGGACTCGCGCCTGATCGTGGCCCGGCCGCGCTCGGGCTACTTCGTCGCGGCGCGCCCGCCGAGGCCGCCCGAGCCCGAAGCCTCCAACCCGCCCCCGGACTCCATGGCGGTGGACGTCAGCTCGCTCGCGGCGCGCGTGATGCAGCTGGCGCACGATCCGGGTTACGTCTCTTTCGGCGCTGTATGCCCGAGCCCGGACCTGTTCGCCGAGGAGCGCGTGCGCCGCGCCGTCAGCCGCGCCGTGCAGCGCCACCGCGCAACGCTCACCCAGTACACCATCGGCTCCGGCGACGAGAGCCTGCGCCGCGCGGTCGCGCGCCACGCGCTGCGCATGGGCTGCCAGCTCGACGCGCGCGACGTCATCGTGACGAACAGCTGCCTCGAATCGATTGCGCTGTGCCTGCGGGCCGTGACGACGCCGGGCGACGTGGTCGCGCTCGAATCGCCGACGCTCTTCAGCTTTCTGGAGATCCTCGAAGACCTGCACCTGCGCGCGCTCGAGATACCGACGCATCCGCGCACCGGGCTCTCGCTGAACGCGCTGCGGCTGGCTTTCGACACCCAGCCGGTGAAGGCCGTGCTCGCCGTGCCCACGCTTTCGAACCCGATGGGCGCGAGCATGCCCACTGCCGAGCGTCGGCGCCTCGCGCAGATGGTTGCCGAGCGGGGCATCCCGCTGATCGAGGACGTGATCTACAACGACCTCGCCGAGCAGGACGAGCAGCGCCGCGCCGTGCGCTCGTTCGACACGACGGGGCACGTGATGCTGTGCGGCTCCTTCTCCAAGACCATTGCGCCCGGGTTGCGGCTGGGCTGGGTCGATGCGGGGCGCTGGGGCACGAAGGTGTCGCGCATGAAGCAAGTGACCAGCGGCAGCCAGTCGGCGATGCTCGAGCGCGCGATGGCCGACCTGATGACGCAGCCGGGCATCGAGGCCAACTACCGGCAGATGCGCGCGACCATCGCGGCACGCGTCGACGAGGTGCGGGGGCTGATCGCGCAGCACTTTCCGAAGGGCACGCGCGTCACCGATCCGCCGGGCGGGTTCATCCTGTGGGTCGAGCTGCCGCAAGGCGTCGATTCGCTCGCGCTGTTCCAGGCCTGCCTCGCCGAGGGCATCGTCATATCTCCGGGCACGATGTTCAGTGCCACGAATCACTTCCGCAATTGCATCCGGCTGGCGCTCGCCGGCCTCTGGGACGACGCGCATCGCCATGCGCTGCGGCGCGTGGGCGCATTGGCCGCGACGATGGTGCGGCCGGGGGATTCAACGACGCGTTGAGCGGCGCGGGCGCTTCTCTTGCCCATCTCCATGCCTGTATCCGAGGTTTTGGAGGTATGCACAGAACATGTCGGCCATGGCATCGGCATAGGCTTCGATCTCTGCGTCTGTTCGCGGGCTCTCCGAGAACTGCTTTCCCACCGCGCTGAACGTCGTCGTGATCAGGTCGCCGGCCAACGCGCGCGTGGCTTCGGAGGCGTCGGGCAGGGCCTCTTGCATGAAGGCCTGCACGGTGCGGTCTCCGGCGGCCCTGGCCTCATGCGCCTCGGGTGCGTCCCGGTAGAGCGGGGCGGCGTCGCTCAGCGCCACGCGCATTCCGGCTTCTTCGCACTCAGAGCGGATGAAGGCGTGCACCAGCATGCGCAGCCGCTCCAGCGGCGGCCTTTGTGCGTCTTCGAGGATGCTGCACAGCATCTCCGTCGTCTGCCGCCATTCGTCGCTCTGGAGGCGAAAAAGGATCGACGCCTTGTTCGGAAAATACTGATACACCGAGCCGACACTGACGCCGGCCCTCTCGGCCACTCGCGTGGTGGTGAAGCGGCTTGCGCCTTCCTTCGCCAAAACCTGAAGGGCGGCTTCGAGGATCGTGGCGACGAGCCCGGTCGAGCGGGCCTGCTTGGGCTGTCTTCTAGAGGAGATTGGTGCGCTTCTGCGTTCGGTCATCGGTGGGGCTCGCAACGCGAATAGGAAATGTGAATGTTCCTTCATATTATGAGCGCTCGTTCACTCCAACACGAAGACCCCTGTGACAACCCTGACCACAACACCGCTCGCGCCCCTGCTGGAGCGCCTGTTCGAAGAGGCCGCCGCCGCGTCGCCTGCGATGAGCTCCGCAGTCGCTGATCTCTCCAGCGAAGAGCGCACGCGCCTGATGCTCAGCAAGACCGACTACCTCGACTTCTACGCAAAGCTGAAGGACGTTCCGCTCCCCGTTTCGCGCGAGACCGGCGCGCTGCTCTACATGCTGGCGCGCAACAGCGGCGCGCGAACCATCGTCGAGTTCGGAACCTCGTTCGGCATCTCCACGCTGCATCTCGCCGCGGCTCTTCGGGACAACGGCGGCGGGCGCCTCATCACCACCGAGTTCGAGCCGTCGAAGGTGGCGCGGGCTCGCCGCAACCTGGTGGCTGGCGGCCTCGACGACCTGGTCGAAATCCGCGAGGGAGACGCGCTGCAGACGCTTGCCGCCGACCTCCCTGAATCGATCGACCTGCTGCTGCTCGATGGCGCCAAGGCGCTCTATCCCGAGATCCTGGCCTTGGTCGAGAGCCGCCTCAGGCCGGGCGCTTTCATCGTCGCCGACAACGCCGACTACAGCCCCGAGTACCTGGCGCTCGTGCGCTCGCCTGGGGCGGGCTACATGTCCACGCCGTTCGGCGGAGATGTCGAGCTGTCGATGCGGCTCGGCTGACAACAACACCAGCGCGGACACAGCGTCCGCCGTGCCAGTCGCACTGGCCGTAAGCGTCTGACGTCAAGCAACGCACTCAACGATCCTCGTCGGTCGGAGTACGTTCGCTCGCGCGCTCCGGTCGATGGAGGAAAAGCCTGGACAACACCATGACTTTCCAATCGACACAGTCGACAACAACATCGACGCGCCACCCGGCGCAGGGCCGCCTTCTGCTGCTGACGGCCATCCTTTTCATCTCCTATCTTTGCGTCGGCATGTCCCTGCCCATCGTGCCGATCTTCGTGACCGGGCAACTGGGGCTTGGCAACGTGTGGGCCGGGCTCGGTGTCGGCATTGCCTTTCTCTCCACCGTCGTCAGCCGGGCGCATGCCGGTAGCCTTTCCGACCGTCGCGGGGCCAAGGTCGCGGTGGCGCGCGGGCTGGCTTTCTATGTGGGCGGGGCGGTGGTCTCGCTGGTTGCGGGGCTGTTGCCTCAGGCGCCATGGATGACCTTCCTGGTCCTCATCGCAGGCCGACTGCTCATCGGGCTTGGCGAGAGCCTTGTCGCGGTCGGCGTGATCGGCTGGGGGATCGGTCTCGTCGGTCCCGCCCGTTCGGGCCACGTGCTGGCCCTGGTCGGCGCAGCCATCTACGGCGCTCTGGCAGTCGGCGGGCCCATCGGCTTGGCATTGCTCGACCGGTTCGGATTTGCCGGCGCGATGGGCGTCAGCGCTGTCCTGCCCTGCCTCGGGTTGCTGACGATCTGGCGCATCGCTGGCGTTGCCCCGCACTCCGGCGCCGAGCGCCCGCCGTTCTGGCGCGTGATCGGAAGGATCTGGCCGCACGGCTCCATCGTCTGCCTCCAGGGCATCGGCTTCGCCGCCATCGGGGCGTTCTTCACGCTCCATTTTCTGGACCAGCACTGGCGCTATGCCGGGCTGGGACTGACGGCCTTCGGCAGCGGATTCGTTCTGGTCCGCGTGCTCTTCGGCCACCTGCCGGATCGCGTGGGCGGCCTGCCCGTGGCGATCGGATCGCTCGCCGTCGAGACGCTCGGCCAGGTCCTGATCTGGAGCGCGGCCGATCCGGTGCTTGCCCTTGTCGGCGCGTTTCTCACTGGGCTCGGCTGCTCGATGATCTTTCCGGCCATGGGGCGCGAGGTCGTGCGCCTTGTGGAGCCGCATCTGCGAGGCTCGGCGCTGGGCGGGTTCTCGGCATTCCAGGACATCGCCTACGGCCTGACGGGTCCCGTGGCCGGGCTTCTGGCCGACCGGGCGGGTTACAGCGGCGTTTTTCTCATCGGCGCAGGTGCTGCGGCGGCGGGTCTTGTGATTGCGATCAGCCTTCGCCGAGCGCAGACAACGGCTCTACGTTGAGTTCGCAGGCCGCCTGCAACGCGGCCGCGACCTTCTCCGGCTCCAGGCGCAGTTCCGCGATGTCGCGCTCCCCGACGCAGAAGCCGTCGAGCCGCACGTAGATGCGTGAGAAGTCGCCGCCAAGCGCCCGCGCCACGTCGCTCAGGCAGTCGGCAAGCGTGGCGAAGCCGCCGTCGCGGTACGAGCTGGGCGGTATCACGCCCTTGGAGCGCGGCGCGCGAACGGAATACGCGTACGACGCGGCTTCCTTCCGAAGCTCCACCACAGGCTGCAGGCAGCGTTGAACTTCCCTGGTTCTATCCATGGCCTCAGTTTAGATGCGGCGCTGCGCCCCATCCAGCTAGCGCGTGCGCTGCTTTGCAACGAATTCCGGCGTCACCGTGCCTTGCTTGTTGCCGAACTGCGCGATGACGTAGTTGGCCAGCGCCGCGACTTCGGTGTCGGTGTAGGCCTTGCCGAACGCCGGCATGTAGACCTCCCTGTCGTGCACGTGCATCCGCACGCCCTGCAGGATCATCTGCGTGACGTTGGAGCCGTCGGGGTCGTTCACGCCGCGCGTTCCAAGCAGCGATGCGTTGGCGGTCTGCTGGCCTTGTCCGTTCCACTGGTGGCAACTCGCGCATGCCGCGGCGAAGAGCCTGAGCCCCTGCTCGTGGCCCTCGGCCGTGTTGGCCGCGGGCGCCGCCGCGCTCGCGGCCACGGCCCATGGCGCCTTCGCATCGACCTCGATCGGGTCTTTGCCGGCCTTGGCGGGCACCGTGCGCAGATAGCTCACCAGCGCCGAGGCGTCCTCCGGCTTCAGGTACTGCAGGCTGTGCTCCACAGCCTCGCCCATGGGGCCAGAGGCCGAGCCGCGGCCGTCGGCATGGCCGGTCGTGAGGTAAGAGGCGATCTCGGCGTCGCTCCATGCGCCGATGCCGTTCTTCGCGTCGGAGGTGATGTTGTAGGCGCGCCAGCCCTGGATCGATTCGCCCGCGAGGTTGTTGCCCGCATCCATCGCGAATGCGAAGTTGCGCGGCGTATGGCATTCCGCGCAGTGGCCCAGCGCCGTGGCGAGGTACTTGCCCTGGTTCCACGCAAGCGGCTTCGACGCGTCGGCCTCGAACCGGCTGCTCTTGAAGAAGGCCGCGTTCCAGAAGCCCATGGCCCAGCGCTGGTTGAACGGGAAGCCCAGGTCAGCCTCCTTGTTCGGCTGGTTCACCTTGGGCAGGCTGAAGATATAGGCCTTGATCGCGAGCACGTCGTTGCGGCTCAGCGTGGTGTACGAGGTGTACGGGAACGCCGGGTACAGGCGTTTGCCGTCGGCGCGCACACCGTCGTGCAGCGCGCGCACGAAGTCGTCGTCGCTCCATTTGCCGATGCCCGTTTCCGGGTCGGCCGTGATGTTCGACGAGTAGATCGTGCCGAAGGGCAGCACGAAGGGCAGGCCGCCTGCAAAGGGCTGCCCCTTGCCGCCGGGCACCGTGTGGCAAGCGATGCAGTCGGCAGCCTTGGTGAGGTATTCGCCGCGCACGAGCAGCGCCGCGTCGCTGGGCGCGCCGGCCAGCACCGGCGCCTCGCCCTCAGACTTGTCGGTGCGGTTCAAAAAGAAATACAGCGCCGCCCCAACGACGAACACCGCCACCAGAAATTTGAGAAGCCGCTTCATGCTGCGCTCCTTTCGCCGAGCCCGGTGGGCCCGCTGGACTCAGCACTGGCGATCTTTTTCTTCAGCGCTTCCTTGTCCTGCGCCAGCAGCGCGCGGTTCACCGGCAGCTCGCGCAGGCGCACGCCCGTGGCCGCGAAGATCGCGTTGGCCAGCGCTGGTGCGGCAATGGCCGTGCCGACTTCGCCGAGCCCGCCGGGGGCCTCGCCGCTCTTGACGGTGTGCACTTCTATCGGCGGTGCCTCGTTGATGCGCAGCATCCGGTAGTCGTGGAAGTTGCTCTGCTCGATGGCGCCTTCGCGCAGCGTGATTTCGCTGAACAGCGCCGAGCTCAGCCCGAACAGCAGCCCGCCCTGGATCTGCGCCTCGATGGAGCTCGCGTTCACCGCAATGCCGCAGTCGAGCCCGACCACCGCGCGACGCATGCGCACCTCGCCCTGCGGCGTGACCTCGGCCTCGACGATGGCGCACACGCGGCTGCCGAAGGCATCGCCCACCGCCACGCCACGCCCGACTCGCGCCGGCAGCGTGCCTTGCCCCCAGCCGATCTTGCTGGCTGCAAGGTCGAGCACCGCGAGCGTGCGCGGGTTCTTCTTCAGCATGGCGCGCCGATAGGCCACCGGGTCTTTCTTCGCGCGGTGCGCCAGCTCGTCGATGAAGCTCTCCATCACGAAGAGGTTGTGCGTCGGCCCCACGCCGCGCCACCAGCCGACGTTCAGGCCCGCCGGCATGTCGTGCCGCACCCACTCGACCTTGAGGTTCGGCAGGTCGTAGCAGGGCTCGGCAACGCACTCGATCAAATCGCCGTCCATGCCATCCTTGCCCATGAAGGCGGGAGCCCAGCGGCCCAGCACCGTGCCGCCCGAGATGCGGTCGCCGAACCAGAGGATCTGGCCCTCGCCGTCGACCACGGCCGAGATGTCGTCGTGGTACATCGGGCGCACGATGTCGTGGCGGATGTCTTCCTCGCGCGTCCACACCACCTTGAGCGGGTAGGGCACCTGCTTGGCGAAGGCCACGGCCTGCTCGACCGAATCGGTCTCCAGCCGTCGGCCGAAGCCGCCGCCCAGGTACTGGTTGTGCACCACGACCTTGTCTTCGGCCAGGCCGGTGATCTTTGCGGCGGCGCTCACGCAGCGCGTGGGCACCTGCGTGCCGACCCAGATCTCGCACTCGCCGGGCCGCACGTGCACCGTGGTGTTGAGCGGCTCCATGGTCGCGTGGGCCAGCATCGGCAGATCGTAGGTGGCCTGCACCAGCGTGCCCTCGGGCCGCTTGCCGGCTTCCTTGCCGATGATGGCCTTGTCTTTTGCCAGCGCGTTGGCCAGCGCCGCGCGCAGCTGCTGCGTGGTGAGCGCGGCGTTCTGCCCCGGCGTCCACTGGATCTTCAATGCATCGAGGCCGCGCTTCGCGGCCCAGAAATGCTCGCCCACCACGGCGACCGCGTCCTTGATGCGCAGCACGTCGATCACGCCGGGAATCGCGCGCGCCGCCTTGTCGTCCACAGAGGCCAGCACGCCGCCGAGCGTGGGGCTGGCCTTGACCGTTGCCACCTTCATGCCCGGCAGGCGCACGTCGATGCCGAACTGCGTCGTGCCGTTGACCTTGCCGGCCGAGTCGACGCGCCGCAGCGGCTGGCCGATCAGCTTGAAATCTTTCGGCTCCTTCAGCGTCACCTTTTCCGGCATCGGCAGCTTGGCAGCGGCACCGGCGAGCGCGCCGAAGCCGAGCTGCCGGTTGGATGCCGCATGGCTCACCACGCCGCGCGCAACCGTGCAGCTTGCGGGTTCGACCTTCCATTGCGCGGCGGCGGCGCTCACCAGCAGCGTGCGCGCCACAGCGCCTGCTTCGCGCAGCACGCCATAGGTGCCGCGCGTGCTGGTCGAGCCGCCGGTGATCTGCCCGCCGAGCAGCGGCATGCCGTAGAGCGCCTCGTTCGGCGGTGAATGCTCCACGCGCACCTGGTCGAGCTCGACGCCGAGTTCTTCGGCCAGCAGCATCGCCGAGCCGGTGTAGATCGCCTGGCCCATCTCGGCCATCGGCATCACGAGGCGCACGCCGCCGTCGGCATCGATGCGGATGAAGGCATTCGGTGCGAATGCCGGGTTGCCGTCGGCGAGCGCGGCGGCCGCGTCGGCCGGTTGCTGCCTGGGGTTGATCGCGGCGAAGGCCTTGCTGCCTCCGACCCAGGTGAAGGCCAGCGCAAGGCCGCCGGCCTGCAGGGCGGCGCGCCTGCTGATGCCTCCGATACCGGCGGCCTTCACGATGCGCTCCTTGCCGGCATCGCGACGACCGACTGCAGCACCTCGGCCTTGCCGGTGGCGGCCTGCTTGATGGCCGCGCGTATCCGCGAGTAGGTACAGCATCGACAGACGTTGCCCGACATGGCCAGGTCGATGTCGGCGTCGCTCGGGTTGGGCGTGCGCTGTATCAGCGCGGCCGCCGACATGATCTGGCCCGACTGGCAGTAGCCGCACTGCACCACGTCGACATCGAGCCAGGCTTTCTGGATGCTCTTGCCCGCAGGGGTCTGCGAGATGGCTTCGATGGTGGTGACGGCTTTCTTGCCTATCGAGCCGACCGGCAGCACGCATGAGCGCACCGGCTGGCCGTCGAGGTGCACGGTGCAGGCGCCGCACTGCGCGATGCCGCAACCGAACTTGGTGCCGGTAAGTCCGACGATGTCGCGCAATGCCCAGAGCAGGGGCATGTCCTCGGGCGCGTTGAGGGCAACGGACTGGCCGTTGATGTTGAGATCGATCATGGGCCCCGCCTTTTTTCTGGTTCGCCGTGGGTGGCAGCGCGAACCATAGCGCGACTTCGGAAAGCGCGCTTGGCGGACAGGGCAACGCTCAACCGGGTTACCCGGATTTCATCGACGGGCGCCTATCGAAAGCACCCGAAGGTATTCATCCCCGTGCAGGATCGTCAGGCCGGCACCTTCTGTGCGGGCGCCTGCAGCGGCGGCGTGCCGGTCTTGAACAGGCTTGCCAGCTGCGTGCGCAATTCCGGCGTGTCGGCATGGCCGTGGACAGCCACGGCGTGCTGCACGGCAGCATCGAGCAGTTCGCTCTCGGTGTCGGCGGATAGCGCGACGCTGCAGTTCGTCGTGCTCGGATACTCGCGGCAGTCGATGTATTGGCGTGACATGGTGGCTCCTGGAATGTCCTTACGGACGTGCTTCGAAGATCAGGTTGAACGGGGTCTCGCTCGCGCGGCGGAAGTGCGAGAAGCCGCCCTGCGCGGCCACGTCGCGAAGGCGCGCCTCGCCGGCCTGCGCACCCAGGCACAGGCCCACTTCCTGGGAGCGCGAGGCCGGCGTGCAGATGAAGTTCGACGCCGAATAGAAAACCCGCCCCACGGGGTTCATGTTGTCCTGCAGCCGGTCGTTGGCGAAGGGCTCCACGAGCATCCACGTGCCCTGCGGCTTCAGGCTGCCGCGCACGTGCGCCGCCGCGCCGACGGGGTCTCCCATGTCGTGCAGGCAGTCGAAGAACGCAACGAGGTCGTAGTCCTTGCCCGGAAAGTCCTTCGCGCTCGCGACCTCGAAGCGCAGGCGCTTTTCATCGTCGATGCCGGCCTTGCGCGCCGTCTCGCGCGCATGCTCGATCGAAGGCAGGTGATAGTCGAAGCCGACGAAGCTGGACTGGGGATAGGCCTGTGCCATCAGCAGCGTCGACGCGCCATGCCCGCAGCCCACGTCCGCCACGCGCGCGCCGCGATCGAGCTGGGCCGACACGCCTTCGAGCGCCGGGATCCACTGGCTCACCAGGTTGGCTGCATAGCCGGGCCGGAAGAAGCGCTCGGTGCCGTGGAAGAGCGCGGGATCGTGCTCGTGCCACCCGATGCCCAGGCCGGTGCGCATGGCCTGGACCATCTTGGGAATGGCCTTGAACTGCGCCACGGCGATCTGGAAGGCTCCGGGCACGAAGGCCGGGCTGCCTTCCTCGGCGAGCGCGAAGGCCTGTTCCTCGGTCAGCGAGAACATCTCGCCTTTCGGGTCGTACTCCACGTAGCCGCTGGCGGCCTGGGCCGAGAGCCATTCGCGCAGGTAGCGCGGGTCGGTCTCGGTGCGGCGGGCCAGTGCCTCCGAGGTGGTGGGGCCTTCGGCCAGCGCCTTGTACAGGCCGAGCTGGTCGCCGACGACGATGGTTGCCGCGTGCATCACGGCACCGATGTCGTGGACGAAGTTACCCATGAACGCGTTAAGCCGTGTTTCGTCGATGGCCATGTGTATCCCCTTCGCCGGCAAGCGGTTTGCACGGCCCATGCATGCCTATACTGAATTTCGGCAAGGGGCCAGCGAGCATCCTGTGTCTCGATGCGAGCGGGCGCCATACGCAGCAATGCGTATGCATCGTGAAAGGGGCGTGCCGCTATGACGCATCTGACGCGCAACGATCGTGCGAACACGCTTCGCCTGCTGGAGCAGTTGGAGTCCGGGCACTCGCCCGTGCGGCATTACGGTGCCGGCGGCAATGGCTTGCGCGCGATCCACCGCGTCGCGACAAGAAAGGCGCCGGCACTGCGTGAGTTCCGCCGCGCAGCGCTGCAGGCCGACTACTACCGGCGCGCAGGGCTGGAGCACGCGGTGGCGGTAGCCTTCCTGTACCGGCTGGCCTGCGGCGCCGAGGCGCCGTTGCCCGATGCACCGCCTCCCGGCCTCACGCCCCGCGAGGGCGAGGTCATGCATTGGCTTTCAAGCGGCAAGACCGATGCGGAGATCGCCGCCTTGCTGGAGATCAGTCCGCGCACCGTGCACAAGCACCTGGAGCATGTGTACGTGAAGCTGGGCGTCGAGACGCGCACGGCAGCCGTGATGCGCGCGCTCGCCATGGGCAGGGGCCCATAGAGAAGAAAGGCCCTCGCCGTCAGCGCGAGGCCACCGCCACCGGCGCATCTGCCGGCGAGGCAGACCGCCCGATCATCCACGCGCACACCGCCGACACCACGCCCGCGAACAGCACATACAGGCAGATCTGCCACGGATCGCCGCCGCCCGACTTCAGCAGCGCGGTCGCGATGATCGGCGTGATGCCCGAGGCGAAGATGCCCGAGAACTGGTAGACGAAGCTGATGCCCGTGTAGCGCACCTTGGCGTCGAACAGGTCGCAGAACAGCGCCGCCTCCGGCCCGTACACAGATGCATACAGGATGCCGAAGGGCACGATGATCGACAGCCAGATGAGCATCACGTTGCCGCCGCTGTGCGTCATGAGCCAGAAGCCCGGGAACGCCGACACCGCAGTAATGAGCGAACCCCACATGTATACCCGGGGCCGCCCCAGCCGGTCGGACATGCGCCCGAAGAATGGAATGGCAAAGCACATCACCACGGCCGCCGCCATCACGCCCAGCAGCGCCTCGGTGCGGCTGATCTTGATGGTGGTCGTGAGGTAGTTGATGGAGAACACGCCGAAGATGTTGAAGAACACGCCGTCGATGTAGCGCGCGCCCATGCCCTTGAGCACATTGCCGGGGTAGCGCCGGATCATGTCCATGAACGGAATGCGCAGCTCGGCGTTGCGCGCCTTCACGGCCGCGAACTCCGGCGTTTCCTTCACGTGCAGGCGGATGTACATGCCCACCATCACCATCGCGCCGGAGATGAGGAAGGCGATGCGCCAGCCCCAGGCCAGGAACTGCTCGTCGGTGAGCAGCGACGACAGCAGCGCCACCACGCCCGAAGCCAGGCACAGGCCGATGGCCAGCCCGATCTGCGGCAGCGAGGCATAGAAGCCGCGCTTTTCCTTCGGCGCGTATTCGTATGCCATCAGCACCGCGCCGCCCCATTCGCCGCCCAGACCGATGCCCTGCGCCACGCGAAGCAGCAAGAGCAGCAGCGGCGCCGCAATGCCGATCTGCGCATAGGTGGGCACCAGCCCTATGAGGAAGGTAGCCACGCCCATGATCATCAGCGTGATGATGAGCATGCTCTTGCGGCCGATCTTGTCGCCGAAGTGGCCGAAGATCACGCCGCCCAGCGGCCGCGTGACAAAGCCCACCGCGAAGGTCGTGTACGCCAGCAAGGTCGACACCACCGGGTCGCTGCCCGGAAAGTAGAGCTTGTTGAACACGATGCCGGCCACCACGCCGTACAGGAAGAAGTCGTACCACTCGATGGTGGCGCCCACCAGGGCCGAGACCACCACCCTGCGAATCGCTTTCTCGTCGCTTGCGCTCATGTCGTTGTCTCCGATGAGGTTGTCGTGGCGGCCTCTGCGGGCCTTGTGATTTGCAAAAACTCAGTGCGCGGCTGCCGCCGCTCTCGCGTCCTCTCTGATCAGGTCGACGGCCTTCTCGGCCATCATCACGGCGGGTGCGTTGGTGTTGCCCGACACCAGCGTCGGCATCGCCGAACAGTCGATCACGCGCAGCCCCGCCACGCCGTGCACGCGCAGGCGCGCATCGACCACCGCGAGCGCATCGCTGCCCATGCGGCAGGTGCCGGTGGGATGGAAGATGGTGGCGCCGTTGTTGCGGCAGAACTCCAGCAGGTCGGCGTCGCTCGCGGCATCGGGGCCGGGCTTCACTTCGCGCTTCACGTAGGGCCGCATCGCGGGTGAATCGGCGATGGCGCGCGCGGCCTTCACGCCGGCCACGGTGGTCGCGCGGTCGAGCTCGGTGGCGAGGTAGTTCGGCTGCATCTCCGGCGGCTCGGCCGCGTCGAGCGAGCGAATGCGCACGTGGCCGCGCGACTCGGGCCGCAACTGGCACACCGACATCGTGAAGCCCGAATACGGATGCACCTTGCCGCCCGCCATGTCGGCCGAGAGTGTGGCCACGTGGAACTGGATGTCGGGCGTGGCCGCCACCGGCTTGCCGTTTGCATCCTTCAGCGCGCGCATGAAGCAGCCGCCCTGGTTGATGCCCACCGCCAGCGGGCCGGTGCGGTGCAGCAGCCATTCCAGCCCCATGCCCATCTGGCCGAACCAGGAGTTGAGCTGGTCGTTGGTGGTGATGGGCTTGGTGCACTCGTAGCCCAGGCGGATCTGCAGATGGTCTTGCAGGTTCTCGCCGACGCCGGCAAGTTCGTGCACCACCGGAATGCCGAAGCGGTCGAGCAGCGCACGCGGCCCGATGCCCGAGAGCTGCAGCAGTTGCGGCGACTGGATCGAGCCAGCCGACAGCAGCACTTCGGCGCGGCAGCGTGCGGTCTTCAACTCGCCGCCTTGCCGGTACGTGACGCCGACGGCACGCCGGCCTTCGAACACCAGTTTCTGCACCATCGCTTCGGTCTCGATGCGCAGGTTGGGCCGGCGCTTCACGGCCGGCGTCAGGTAGGCCTTGGCCGTGCTGCAGCGCCAGCCCCTGTGCGTGGTCAGCTGGTAGTAGCCCGCGCCTTCCTGCGCGGCGCCGTTGAAGTCGTCGGTGCGCGGCACGCCTGTCTGCCCGGCGCCGTCGATGAAGGCCTCGATCAGCTCGTGCTTCGCGGCGATGTCCGAAACCCTCAGCGGGCCGTTGCCGCCGTGGAAGGCATCGCCGCCGCGCTGGTTGCCCTCTGATTTGATGAAGTAGGGCAGCACGTCGTCGTAGCCCCAGCCGGCGTTGCCCAGCGCGGCCCAGTGGTCGTAGTCCTCGCGCTGGCCGCGGATGTAGATCAGGCCGTTGATTGCGCTCGATCCGCCCAGCGTCTTGCCGCGCGGCCAGTAGATGCGCCGGCCGTTCATGTTCGGGTCGGGGTCGGTCTCGAAGCGCCAGTTGTAGGTGGGGCTCCACATCGTCTTGCCGTAGCCGATGGGCAGGTGGATCCACAGCGAGCGGTCGGCGGGCCCTGCTTCGAGCAGCAGCACGCGCGTGGCCGGGTCTTCGCTCAGCCGGCCAGCCAGCACGCAGCCGGCCGAGCCGGCGCCGACGACGATGTAGTCGAACTCTTCTTCAGGCATGAAGGGGTCCTGTAGGGGCCTGTGGGGTCCGGGAGTGGAACAATCGCTTCGCTCGGCCGCATCCTAGGCTATTGATTTTCGGAACGCAATGTTCCATTTTTAAGGTTTACCCGCATGCCTCGTCCCGCGCGCACGCCTGCCGCAGTGATCTCAGCAGTGATTTCTCCAGAGGAGGCGGAGTCCGCCTCCGCCTCCGGCTCGTCGGCCGAGCGCAGCCTTCGCTTGCTGGCGCTGCTGGCCAACGAAGGCCGCGCGCTCACGCTCGCCGAGCTGGCCGCACAGCTCGGCCTGCCCAAGGGCACGGCGCACCGCATCTGCACCCAGCTGCTGGCCACCGGCTTCCTGGCGCGCGACGTGGATGAGCGCTCCTTCAGCGTCGGCCCCGCGCTACGCAAGCTCGCCTTCGACACGCTGAACCACGGCGTGGTGCGCGGGCTGCGGCACGAGGTGCTGTCGGAACTGGTGCGCCAGGTGGGCGAAACCTGCAACCTCACCACGCTCGACGGCGCGCAGGTGCTCTACCTCGACCGCGTCGAAGCGCAATGGCCGCTGCGGCTGACGCTCGACGTCGGCTCGCACGTGCCGCTGCACTGCACGGCCAGCGGCAAGCTGTTTCTCGCGCAGATGCCGAAGAAGGAACGCGACGCGCTCATCGACAAGCTGCCGCTGGAGCGCATGACGGCCAACACCATCACCAAGGCTGCTGCGCTGCGCACCGAGTGCGAGGCGATTGCCAAGGGCGGCTACTCGTGCGACCGCGAAGAGTTCATCGCCGGGCTGGTGGCCGTGGCCGTGCCGGTGCGCGATGCGGCGGGCGCGGTGCGCGCCGCGCTGGCGGTGCATGCGCCGACGGCGCGCATGTCGATGGACGATGCAGTGAAGCGCATCGATGCGCTGAAGGTGGCGGCGGCGAAGATGAGCGGGCTGCTCTGAGCTTGCCGGCCTGCTCTTACCCTTCGTAGCTGATGTCCAGCCTCACCATGGCGCCGTCGCTGTCGATTCTTTCCGCGCGGAAGTAATAGCGCCCGCGGTAGCTCTCGAAATGCAGGGGAAGGGCGACGGGTTCGTCCCAGCTTGTCAGCGCGAAGCCCTGGTTGCGCAGTTCATGCAACAGCGCATCCAGGCGCTGCGGATCGGGGTCGACGCGAATGTCGGCATCGGCCGGCGGTGTGCCTTGTGGGTCGCGCAGCCATCGCGCGAAGCTGCCGATCAGGGTGAAGACATGGCCCTGTGCGCGCAGGGCATCGAGCAGCTGCGCCGTGCCCTGCAGGTCGATGTGCGCGCGCTGCTTGCGAAACACCAGCGCGTATTCGTGGCGGCGATCCGTGCGCGCTGCGAAAGCTTCGCTGTCGGCGCTCGCTTTCTCCTCATGCGGATATATCAGCACGCGCTCTTCCTCCATGGTGAAGAGCGCACCGAGGATGCGTGCGAGATCGAAAGCCAAGGGTAGAACGCGGTCGCCGAGGCGAATGTTCTGCACCATCGCAATGCAATGGCCGCCTTCGCGCAAGCGCGTGCGAACGGTGTGAAACACGTTGCGCAGGCCCTCCAGGTGCTGCGCATAGCTGTGGCTGTCGTAGAGCTGCGAAGCCGCAGGGGCGCCCGGCCACTGGCATCCGAAGTAGGGCACGTTGGTAAGGCAAAGCTCGAAGGGCTGCAGCGCGTCGGTCTCGAGCGCATCGCATGAGCCGTGCAGCAGGGTGACGTCGTTGCTGCCGATGCCGTGGCGCGCCAGCCGTTCGCCTATGAGCTGGATGCGGTCCGCATCGACTTCGCAGCCGGCCGCCAGCCGGTCTTCCAGGCGCGCCGCAAGCAAGGTCGTGCCAAAGCCCGCGAAGGGGTCGAAGACCGTGTCGCCGCGCTGCGAGAACTGGCGCACGAACGGCGTCATCTGCTCGACCCACCCGCAGTCGCGTGCGCCCAGCGGGTCACGCGCACGAAGGTCGTCGGGCAGGCGGTGGAGCGGCGACTCGTGGTCGAGCATCAGCCAGCTATGACTAGGCATCGGCATGCACCTGCACTGAACGCGTGTCGAGCAGCACGTCGCGCCCGGGCTCCCAGCCGGCGCACAGCCGTCCATCGGGAAAGTAGACCAGCTTGTAGATGTCTTCGGTCGCGTGGCGCGCGTGCATGGCGCCGTAGTCGGAACTCTCGAAGATCACGGACAGGCCATTCGCGGTGCGCAGGCGCAGGTTCCAGAAGTAGTAGCCCTCGGTCAGGCTCTCGACCGTCCATCCGCGCGAGACGGCGGCGTCGTCGAGGCAGGCCGTCAGCAGTGCGTCCATAGGCACCCGTTGGGCGTGCAGATAGCGCGCCGTGGCGTTGTCCCGGTAGCTGCCGTCGAGCCGGGAGAACTCCCGGAAGACGACGGTGCCGGCGCCGCAGTGCTGCTGCGCCCACGAGAGGTAGGCCGAGACGTCCTGCGGCCGTGCGACGCCGCTGCGCTGAAGAATGCACACCAGGCGTAACGGCATCGCATCTGCCAGTTGCCGCGCGGTGCGTTCGAACACCGCCAGATCGCTGATTTCCAGCCCGGGCCTGAAACGCATGATGGCCTGGTTGGTTGCACCTTCATGGTGATGGCGGGACAGTTCTAGCCAGCTCAATCCGAAGTCCTGCAGCGCACGCGTCAGGGTGGCACCGCCCGCCTTGGCAAAGCCGGCGCCGTTGGTGTACAGCACGCGGTCTTCGACGAGCGGGCCGTCGCTTGCTTCACTGGCGGCCAGCGTGTCGAGCAGCTGCAGCATCCAGCCGGCGTCGTCGCTGGTCTCCAGGCCCGAGAGCGACCACGAGAGCGGCACGCCGCGCAAGGCCCGCAGCGCACGGGCAAGGCCATCGAAGTACGTGCCGTTAGGCCGCAGCCGAGAGGCCGGCACACCGCCATCGGTCTTGCGAAGATTTTCCGAGCAGAAGCCGCAGCGCGCCGAGCAGGGCTGAACGGCTGCGTACGGCGTAAAGGTCAGAGGCTGCGCAAGGCGCCGCCGGACACCGCCAATGGTGTGCGAGTGCCAGCGTGCCGCCTGCCGTGGGTCGGGCGCACGCAGGTTGACCTGCGCGGCGGCGGCGCGCAGGCGCTCGAAGAACGGAGAGCTTGCGCTGCGTGGCAGATCGGCGACGGCCACGCTGCCCATGGGGACGGTGGGGGAGCGCGTGGCGCTGTCGGAAGGCGTTGCGGAAGGCATGTCGGGCAAAGGAGCCAGGAGTCGATGCACCCGCAACGATACGACACCGCGCCGCGCGCGTTGAACGAGAATCTGCCGCTCACCAACCGGGAGAAGCAACGCCATGGCGAATGTCGTCAAAACCATCCGCAACTTCAACGCCGGCCGCGACCCCGAGCGCCTGGCGATGAAGTACGAGAAGCTGCGCTCCAGTCCGTTCGTCTTCCTGCGCGGCACCTGCCACCTGTTCTACGACCGCCTGCCGGCCGATGCGCTGTTTGCCAGCAAGGCGCCAGTGGCCTGGCTTTGCGGCGATGCCCATCTGGAGAACTTCGGCAGCTACAAGGGCGACAACCGGCTCGCGTACTTCGATCTCAACGACTTCGACGAAGCGGCACTCGCGCCGGTAACGTGGGAGCTGGTGCGATTCCTCACGAGCATCCTGGTGGCCGGCGACAGCCTGCGTGCCTCGCGCGACGATGCGAATGCGCTGTGCAAGGTGTTTCTTGAAGGCTATGCCGGCGCATTGGCGCTCGGCAAGGCCCGCTGGGTGGAGCGCGACACAGCCAGTGGCCTGATCCACGAGTTGCTCGCGAAGCTCAAGGTCCGGACCCGGCCTGAGTTTCTGAACAAGCGCACCAAACGGGAGGACGGTCGCCGAAGCATCCTGCGCGACGGAGAGCATGCGTTGCCAGTCGACAAGGTCGGGCGCGAACGGGCGGAAAATCTGATCGGCGCATTCGCGGCGACGCAGGGCAACCCCGACTTCTTCAAGGTGCTCGACGTGGCGCGGCGTATCGCCGGCACCGGCAGCCTGGGCGTGGAGCGCTATGTTGTCCTCGTCAAAGGCAAGGGATCGCCCGACGGCAACTACCTGCTCGACCTGAAGCAGGCGCCCGTGTCGTCGCTCGTGCCGCACCTGAAGAAGATCAAGCAGCCCGTGTGGCCGTCGAATGCGCACCGCGTCGTGGGACTGCAGCGCCGCATGCAGGCCGTGTCGATGGCCTTCCTGCACCCGATCGTCGACGGCAAGTCTTCCTACGTGCTGCGCGACCTGCAGCCCAGCGAAGACCGGGTGACCCTCGACGTGCGCCACACCGGGCTCGACCAAGTCGGCGGCGTGATCGGGGAGATGGGGCAGATGATGGCCTGGGCGCACCTGCGCAGTTCGGGGCGCCAGGGCTCGGCGATTGCAGATGCGCTGGTCGACTTCGGCGCTTCGGCGAAGTCGTGGCGGCGCGATCTGCTGGACGCAGCGCACCGGTGCGCCGCGCAGGTCGAGAGCGACTGGGAGGTCTACTGCGAGGCTTATGACGCGGGGGCGATGGTGCCTGCGAAGGCGAAGCCCTAGCCGTGCTACTCCTATGAACTCAATGACTGACAACGCGCCCAAGCCCTCAAAGCCTCTGCCTGAAAAGAAATACTGCTTGCGGAGCGAGTCGAATGGCGACGACATCGTCCTATTCTTTGATTCGGTCGAGGGGCTGCCCGACGGGTGTGTCGAAAAAGAAGGCACCGAGACCGAAGACTTGCTCCTTGTCATCGAAGGCATGGAGGCGCCGAAAAACTGCCCGGCGTTGAGAGAGGGGGCTGTCTACACGATCTGCAGAGTCATCGGTGATATCGAGGTGGACGTCGCGGGAATCCATTGCAAGCAACTGCTGCATCGCGCGGGAACGCGTCACCATTGGCTCATCTCGGTTGGCTGGGCCCGCATGCCGCTTGCTCTTATCCTGGATGCTTGGCTGGGCGGCGTTCCCGTCGGGTGGCGTGCGCTGAATCCGTTGTACAGGCCCTCGTGGATCGAGGCCTGCATGAAGTTGGCTGCATCTCGAAACTGGCGGCAGGTACTGGTAACAGAGCGTGTGGTGCTGAGCGTGGTAGGGCTGCAAGCAATAGAAGACTTTTATTGCCATCTGGGGGAAGCGCTCTTTGGTGATTGGGGTTATGCGGGTAACAGCAACCTCGATGCCTTCGAGGAAGTGCTGAGAGCCAACCAACCCGAGCGCATCCTGTTCTGTATTTCGAACGAGGCTGGGTTTGACGCGTTCCTTGCGCGAACTACGGGCAGACCAGACTACGCCACTGTCTTCAAGCAGATCGTCACCGAGGCGGGAGCTCGCCTGAGCACGGCGTGCTAGAGCCAGAGGGTTTGCAGCAAGGCCGTTGAGACCAGGCGTGACCGGGACTTAGCGGCACCGGACGGCTGACGACGCATATACCCGTGCGGCACCTGAGCATTTCCGCGCCCGTGAGGGGGCTGGCTCACCCGACCAGGCTGACCACCGCACGCACCACACTCACCGCCGCCAGCGCAATCAGCAA
The DNA here is from genome assembly GCF_051216835.1 of Variovorax multivorans. Taxonomy (NCBI): domain Bacteria; kingdom Pseudomonadati; phylum Pseudomonadota; class Betaproteobacteria; order Burkholderiales; family Comamonadaceae; genus Variovorax; species Variovorax multivorans. The sequence continues at coordinate 460,399 of NZ_JBPJZL010000005.1, read as the reverse complement.
GTTCAGCACATGCCTCCTGAACTGCTCCGGCGACACGCCCTTGAAGGAGCGCTGCCCGTACCAGATGCCCGCGAGCATCGCCGGCGCGAGCCACAGCGCCCACTTGAGCGTGTCCGGCCCCAGCAGGTTGCCGGACGCATGGGTTGAAGAAGGCATCAGCGCCGCGCAGATCAGCGACACCACGTCGCTGAACAGCAGCAGCGCAATCAGCGTGGCGCGCAGCGCGGCCGGTGCCATCTTCGCGGTGCTGAGCAGCACGGCGATAGCGATGCCTCCGATGGCCGCCACGCCGTTGATGAAGCCAGAGGCCAGCCCGGCCGCGAGCCGCACACCGCGCGTGGGCACCAGCGTGACGTGCGCGCCGCCCCGCAGCAGCAGCGCGGCCGCCATCAGCAGCGCGCCGATCAACAGGCGCAGTGGTGTCTCAGGCAGCCATGCAAGCAGCGCCACGCCGATGGGAATGCAGATCAGGTTGCCCAGCATCAGCCAGCTGAGCCATGGCATGTCGACGTCGCGCGCGATGCCGCGCAGCTGGCTCAGGCTTGCCAGGATTTCGAGCATGAAGATCGCGGGCACGACCAGCGCGGGCGACACCACCAGCGACATGCCCGCCACGGTGATGGCCGAGAAGCCGAAGCCCGCGAAGCCGCGCACGATGCCCGCCGCGAACACCACGCACAAGCTGTAGACCAGCGTTACCGGCGCCAGCGGCGGCACCAGCAGTTCAGCCGCCGTCATGCCTCGAACAGCGGCAACAGCTTCAGGCGCTGCACCTTTCCGGAAGGGCCGCGTGGCAGGTCTTGCACGAAGCGGTAGTGGCCGGGCGTCTTGTAGCGGCCGAGCGCGGTGGCACTGAACTCGCGCAGCTCGTCTTCGGTGCAGGCGCAGCCTTCGCGCAGCACGATGCACACGCCGATCTCCTGTCCGTAGTGGCGGTCGGGCACACCCACGGCTGCGGCTTCGAGTACGGCGGGGTGCCGCAGCAGGGCTTCGTCGATTTCGCGCGGCGCGATGTTCTCGCCGCCCTTGATGATCAGCTCCTTGATGCGGCCGGTGACGAAGAAGAAGCCGTCTTCGTCGCGGTGGCCGAGGTCGCCGGTGCGCAGCCAGCCGTCGGGCGTGAAGCTCGCGCGGGTGGCTTCCTCGTTCTTGTAGTAGCCGAGCATCACGTTGGGCCCGCGGATCACGATCTCGCCGGTCACGCCGGTGGGCACGGCTGCGAGCCGGTCATCGACCACGCCGGCCATGCAGCCTGACGCGCGCCCCACCGAGCCGAGCTTGCGAGCGGCCGGGTCCATGGGGTTGGAGAACGAAGGCGCCGCCGTCTCGGTGAGGCCCATGGTCTCGACGATGCCGATGCCGAACATCCGCTCGAAGGCACGCAGGTGCTCGGGCGGCAGCGCAGCCGAGGCCGAGCGACAGAAGCGGATGGCCAGCGTCTGTGCAAGCGGTGGCTTCGGGCCTTCGAGCAGGTACGAGATCATGGTGGGCACCACGTTGATCCAGCTGCACTGCGTTTGCGTGGCCTGTTCCCAGAAGCGGCCGGCCGAGAACTTCGGCGGCATCGCAAGGCTGCCGCCATGCGCGAGCGGCGCGAGCATGGTCACGGCGAAGGCGTTGATGTGATACAGCGGCAGCACAGCGAGCACACGGTCGGAGGGCCGCAGCGCATGCTCGACGCTGATGGCGTGCGCGTTGGCCGCGAGGTTGCGCTGCGTGAGCATCACGCCCTTGGGCATGCCCGTGGTGCCGGATGTGTACATCAACAGCGCGACGGCATCGGGCGAGGGCGGCGGTGTGTCGACGGCCGGTTCTTCCTCGTCGAGCAATGCATCGCCTTCGGGGTCGACCACGACCAGTGTCACGGGTCGGTCGAAGCCTTCAACGATGCCGCGCACGCGCTCTTCCCACTCGGGCGCAACGCAGACCACGCGGCAGTCGGAGTGCGAGAGCACATAGCGTATCTGCTCCGGCTGCGACAGCAGGTTGACGGGGTTCACGCAGAAGCCACCATGCATCGCGCCCAGCAGCAGGCGCAAGGTCTGCAGGCCGTTGGGCATGACGACGGACACGGTGTCGCCCGGCTGCATGCCATGGCCACGCAGCACGGCCGCCACGCGGCGGCAACCGGTCGCGAGGTCGCCGTAGTCCAGGTGGCGTTCGGTTTCGGTGGCGCGCGCATACACCGCGTGCGGCTGCTGCCGCGCCTGTTGCTCGATCAGCGCATGAACCGTTGTTGCAGCCGCTGTCATGCTTACTGCGCGCCGTGCGCGGCGAAGAAGGCGCCGAAGATTTCTTCCTCGCTCGGCACCTTCTCCGGAATCGGCCGCGACACGCGCGTGATGTTCAGGTAGTGGCGGTAGTTCATGTTGTCCGAGAAGTTGTTCTTGCCCCAGGTGCCGCAACCCATCGACAGCGAGAACGGCAGGCCGTTGTCGAAGCTGCCGCCGGTGGCGATGCAGTGCGCCTGGTCGACGATCACGCGCGACACCGGCAGCGTGAGGCCCAGCGTGAGCGCGCGTTCGGGCACTGTGCTGTGCAGGCCCACCGAATGGCCGGCGCCTTCGTATGCGTAGATGCGCTCGACGGTGGCCATGGCATGCGCGAAGTCGCGCGCCGCATACACCGCGAGTACCGGGCTCAGCTTCTCGCCGGAGAACGGATGGTCGTGGCCCACGCCATCTTCGGCCACCATGAGGATGCGCGGATCGGCATCGGCAATTGCCAGCCAGGCGGCGCGGTTGGCGCCGTCGATAGCCGCCGCGCGCTCGGCGATGGTGCGTGCCGACTGGCCGATGACGGCGGGCGACAGCTTGCCTTCGGGCCACATCAGCGCCTGCAGCGTGGCCTTCTGCGCGTCGGCGAGCATGACGGCACCGCGATCCTTCAGCGCAGCGAGCGTCTGCGCGCGCACCGCATCGACGATGACGAGGCTGTTTTCCGACGAGCAACTGGTCGCGTTGTCGAAGGTCTTCGAACGCACGATGCGGTCGGCAGCGGCCGCGATGTCCGCCGTTTCGTCGACGATGCCCGCCACGTTGCCAGCGCCCACGCCGAAGGCCGGCGTGCCGCTCGCATAGGCCGCGCGCACGTTGGCCTGCGAGCCGGTGGCCACCACCAGGTCGCACAGGCGCATCAGCTCGGCGGTCGATTGCTTGTTGACCGGCGAGGGCAGCAGCTGCACCAGGTCGCGCGGCGCGCCGATGCGATCGAACTGCTGGTGGATGAATTCGATGAGCCGCGCAGCCGTGGACCAGCCCTTGGGCGAGGGCGCGACGATGACCGCGTTGCGCCCCTTGAGCGCATTGATGATCTTGTTGGCCGGCGTGGCGCCCGGGTTGGTCGAAGGCGTGACGGCGCACACCACGCCCACGGGCCGCGCAATTTCGACGATGCCGCGCGCCGGGTCTTCGGCAATCACGCCGACCGAGCGCGCGCCATGCAGGTCGCGCAGCAGGCCGAAGGTCTTGCGGTGGTTCTTGCGCACCTTGTCCTCGACGTTGCCCACGCCGGTGTCGGCCACGGCCAGTTCGGCCAGCTCGCGGTTACGCGCCGGCTCGATGATGGCCCAGCCGGCCGCGACCACGGCGGTGTCGACCTGCGCTTGCGACCAGGTTTCGTAGATGCGCTGCGCGGCGCGGGCGCGCGCCACGAGTTCGGCGATGGGGGAGGAGGGGGCTGCGTTTTCCATGGGGTTGTCCGTGTCGATCAGTCGACTTTGATGCTGGCTTCCTTGGCGAGCTTTTGCCAGCGCACGAGTTCGGTGGTGACGACCTTGCCGAGTTGCTCGGGCGTACCGCCGACGCCTTCGCTGCCTTGTGCGAGCAGCTTGTCGCGGATGTCCGGTTCCTTCACCACGGTGTTGATCACGCGGTTGAGCTTGTCGATGGCAGGCTGCGGCGTCTTCGCGGGCACGAACACGGCGTACCACGAGTCCACGTCGAAGTCGGGCACACCGGCTTCCTGCATCGTCGGCACGTCGGGGAAGGCCGCGCTGCGCTTGGTGGTGGACACCGCGAGCGCCTTGAGCTTGCCTGCCTTCACGAACTGCGCGGCCGCCGGAATCGACACCCACAGCAGCGGCACCTGCCCGCCCATCACGTCGGTTACGGCAGGGCCGCCGCCACGGTAGGGGATATGCGTCATGTGCGTGCCGGTGCGCAGCTTCAGCAGCTCGCCCGCCAGGTGCCCGGGCGAGCCGTTGCCCACAGAGGCGAAGGCGATGCTGTCGGGCTTGGCCTTGGCCAGCGCAATGAGTTCGGCCACGGTGTTGGGCGCGAACTGCGTGTTGGCCACCAGAATCTGCGGCAGCGAGGCGACCATTCCGACCGGCGCGAAGTCTTTCGCGGTGTCAAAGCTCAGCTTGGCGTAGATGGCCGGGTTGATGGTGTGCGACGACAGCGTGAACAGCACCGTGTAGCCGTCGGGCGCCGACTTGGCAACCACCTCGGTGCCGATGGAGCCGGCCGCGCCGCCGCGGTTGTCGATCAGCACCGGCTGGCCCAGCAGCGTTTGAAAGCGCTCCTGCACGATGCGCGCGATCACGTCGGTGCCGCCGCCGGGCGGGTAGGGCACGATCAGGCGGATCGGCTTCGTCGGGTAGTCGCTGCCGTTCTGCGCCTGCGCGGCGAAGGGCGACGACAGGGCGGCCAGAGCCAGCAGGCCGGCGCGTAGCCAGGGGGCGAAGAACAAACTCATTCGGATCTCCTTCTCTTTGTGATGGGCGTCGGCGGCAACGGGGCGGCCGGTGCGGCGTTCAGGCGATAGCCCAGCGTGACGCTGGCGTCGCGCGCGCAGGCCATCAGGTGGTCGGCCAGCCCGCGCGCCTGTGTGCGCGCAAAGCGGATCGAGGGCACGCTCATGCCGACGGCCGCCACGGCCTCGCCGCGCGCATTGAGCACGGGCACGCCGAGGCCGCAGACGCCGATGCGCCATTCCTCGCGGTTCTCGGCATAGCCGCGGGCGCGCGAGCGTTCCAGTTCGGAGAAGAGAGCGTCGAAGTCGGTGATGCTGTTCTTTGTGTGTGCCACCAGCGTGCCCAGGCGCTCTTGCAGCGCCGGCACGTCGAGCGCGGCCGCCGCGAGCAGCGCCTTGCCCGAAGCCACGCAGTACGCCGCCGCCCGGCCGCCGATGCGCGAGTAGGCAGCCACGGGCAGTGGGCTGTCGAACTTGTCGAGGTAGACGATCTCGGCGTCGTCCAGCACCGCGAGGTGGATGGTTTCGCCCGTGGCCTGCGCCAGCAGCGCGAGGTGGGGTCGCAGCAGCGCGCCGATGTCCGATGCGTCGGACACCATGGCCCCCAGCTCGAACAGCCGCAGGCTTGGCCGGTAGGCGCTTGTGTCTGGGTCTTGCACGGCCCAGCCGCATTCGACCAGCGTCTGCAGCGTGCGGTGCGCGTTGCTGCGCGCCATGCCGAAGGCCTGGGCCAGTTCGGTGACGCGGCAGTCGCGCTGCTGGCGCACCATCCATTCGATGGCGGCGAGGCCCTTGGCAAGCGTGGAGTCCATGAGGCTTTCTGTGGCACATCCGATGTTCCAAATATTGGAACTGCGTTCTCGGATGTGAAACGCAATGTAAGAACCCCGGGTGCCCTTTGTCAATCGGGGACTTGGATGTAGTTCTAAACGCCTCAGCGGCGGTGGCGTCCGGCCATGAGCTCGATCACCTCGCGAAAGATGGTGTTGCCGCTGGAGGTGGCCAGGTCGAGCACGTGGCTGCGGCTGTAGTAGGGGCTCAGGTCGAGGCCCACGCCGATGCCGGCAATGGCGATGTCGCCGCGCTGCTCCTGGCGTGCGACCACGTCGCGCAGGTGGTGGTCGAGGTAGTGCGCGTCGTTGGCCAGATGCGTGGCGCTGTCCATCGGCGAGCCGTCGGAGATCACGAGCAGCAGCTTGCGCCCCTCGCTGCGCTGGCGCAGCCGCATGCAGGCCCAGTCGATGGCTTCGCCTTCGATGCCTTCGCGGAACAGGTCGGCTTTCAGCAGAGCCGCCATTGCGGGACGCGCGCGCCGCCATGGCGTGGCCGCAGCCTTGAAGACGAGGTGGCAGCGCTCGTTGAGCCGGCCCGGATGCGGCGGCCGGCCGGCGCGCACCCATTCGCGCTGCGGGCGTCCGCCGTTCCACGCGCCGGTGGTGAAGCCCAGCACCTCGCTGGTCACGCCGGCCTGTTCGAGCGCACGCGCGAACACGTCGGCCATCATCGCGACCGATTCGGCATGCTCCTTCATCGAGCCCGAACAGTCGATGAGAAAGGTGACGATGCAATCGGCCACGGGCTCCATGCGCTCGGTGCGGAACAGGCGGCGCTCGGTGGGCGAGGCCACGAGCTGCGCGAGGCGGCGGCCATCGATCAGGCCTTCTTCCTGGGTGCCGTCCCAGCCATCGCGCTCGGGCTCGGCCAGCAGGGCGCGCAACTCACGCGCGAGGCGAGCGATGTTCACGCCCTGCGCGGCGATGCGGCGGTCGAGCTTTTCGCGGTGGTCGGCGAGCACTTCCTTGCGTGCGAGCGTGGCGGCGTCGTGCTCGCGGTCGTAGGCGTTGGAGAAGACGCGATACGCGCCGCCCGCATCGTCGAGCACCGCACTGCGGCCCGACTCGGCGGTGGTGAAGCGCTCGACGATCTCCTGGTCCATGTCGGCCACGAGGCTGAACACGCTGCGCTTGTCGTCCACATGCGGGTCGCGCGCGGCGCTGCTGCCTTCTTCATCGGCTTCGTGCAGCATCGCGGCGACGGTGCGCGCGATGGCGCAGGCGTGCACGGCGTAGGCGGCCTGGTCGGCACGGTCCTTGCGCAAGCCTGCCAGCGCGTGGCCTATCAAGGGCGCCAATGCGAAGCGCGTGGCTTCGAGCATGTCTTCTGTTTCTTCCACCACCTGCTGGCCGCTGACGCGGGCGCGGCAGATCTGCGCCACGGCGTACAGCAACAGGCCGCGCGCGGTATCGGTCAGGCCCGAGTGATGGAAGGCGAGCGACCACTGTTCGTGGCGGTGCCGTAGGTTGTGGCGCATGCCGGCCATGACTTCGGGCGCCATTGCTTCGACGCGGAACTGCTCGAGCATTTCGAACAGCATGCGTTCGACTGGCTCTTCAGGGCGCAGGCTTTCGTGCAGCGCGGCGTCCGATTCGGTGAGCCGCAGCGCGAGCCCGTCGGCCACGCCACGGAACGAAGCGAAGTCGTCGGTGTCGGGCGAGGGATGCAGATGCGGCGCAAACCACGGCAGCGCCATGCGGCCACGATGCAACCGCCGACCACGAAAGTGCAGGTCGCGCTCTCCGCTGAAGGCGCGCACCACGCCCGCACAAAGCTCCGCGACCTGTTCTTCTTGCCGCACGCGGCGCTGCATCGCGCTCGCGGGTTCGGCACTCATTCGCGCGGGCCTGCGGAGAGCTGGTGCGACTCCTTCAGTTCGCGGTCGAAGCAGCGCTGGAAGTATTCGGCGACCAGGGGGCGCTCGGCGTCGTCGCATTTGTTGACGAAGGACAGGCGAAACGCCAGCGCCGGATCCTTGAAGATCTCGATGTTCTCGGCCCAGGTGATCACGGTGCGGGGTGACATCAGTGTCGACAGGTCACCCGCCGCGAAGCCCTTGCGCGTGAGGTCGGCCACGGCCACCATCGACGCGACCAGCTTGGTGCCGGCCTCGTCGGCCAACGATGGCACGCGCGCCTGCACGATGGCGATCTCTTCGGCCGCAGGCAGGTAGTTGAGCGAGGCCACGATGTTCCAGCGGTCGATCTGCGCATGGTTGAGCCGCTGCGCGCCGTGGTACAGGCCGTTGAGGTTGCCCAGCCCCACCGTGTTGGCGGTGGCGAACAGGCGAAAGAAGGGGTGCGGCCGCAGCACCTTGTTCTGGTCCATCAGCGTGAACTTGCCGTCGCGCTCCAGGATGCGCTGGATGACGAACATCACGTCGGGCCGTCCCGCGTCGTACTCGTCGAAGACCAGCGCCACGGGCCGCTGCAGCGACCACGGCACGATGCCTTCCTGAAACTCGGTGACCTGCTTTCCTTCGCGCAGCACCACCGCATCTTTGCCGACGAGGTCGAGCCGGCTGATGTGGCCGTCGAGGTTGAGTCGCACGCAGGGCCAGTTCAGCCGCGCCGCCACCTGCTCGATGTGCGTCGACTTGCCGGTGCCGTGCAGGCCCTGCACCATCACGCGCCGGTCACGTGTGAAGCCCGCGAGGATGGCGAGCGTCACGTCGGGGTTGAAGCGGTAGACCGCGTCGACCTCGGGTACGTGGTCGTCGCGTTCGCTGAAGGCGGGCACCTGCAGGTCGGTGTCGATGCCGAACACATCGCGCACGCTGAGCATCCTGTCGGGTCGAAGGTCGGCGGTATCGGTCATGGCGGCTTTCGGGGAATGTGGGGTTCTTCAGGCCTGCGCGCGATCGGAGGCTGCGTCGGCATCGATGCGGCTCAGCGCCTGTGCGGCGCGTTGAAGTGCGGGCAGCAGCGTCTTCGCCTTGGCGGCGTCGAGCCGCATCACTGGCGCCTGCACCGCGATGCACAGGTTGGAAGGCGCGTCGTCGCCCGAAGGCACCAGCGTGGCGATGCATAGCAGGCCCGGCAGGAACTCTTCATGGTCGATGGCGTAGCCGTCCTTGCGCACGCGCTGTACTTCCTTCTCCAGCGCCTCGGGGTCGGTCAGCGTTCTGGGTGTGTACGGTTCGAGCGGCGCGTTCGATAGCAGCCGGCGGCGCTGCGCCGCGCTCATCTGCGACAAGAAGATCTTGCCGCTGGCCGAGCAGTGCACCGGCACGCGCGAACCCGAGTGCAGGTAGAAGCGCAACGGCGCGGCGGTTTCCACGCGGTCGAGGTACACGACCTCGCTGCCCGAAAGGGCCGTGAGGTTGCAGCTCTCGCCGATCTCTTCCACCAGCTGGCGCAGCACCGTATGGCGCGCACCGTGCAGGCTGTCGTTGAGCAGCAGGTTTTCGGCAAGTCGCCGCAGCCGTGTGCCGATGCCGTAGTGGCGGCCATCGCCTTCGCGCTGCAGCAGTCCTGCGCCTTCGAGCTGCTGGAGCATGCGGTGCAGCGTGGGCTTGGGCAGGCCGGTTTCTTCCACCAGGCCCTGCAGCGAGTAGCGCTGGTCTTTCGCGGCCATGGCTTCGAGCAGCGCGAACAGGCGCATGGTGGGCGTGTCGCCCGCCGGCTCCTGCGCTTCCGGTGAGAGGCCTTTGACGATCTTCATGGGGCCGGATCATATTCTTTTTACGAAAAACAAGACAATACGTTCCGATTTTTGTAAATTATTTGACGACGCGGCGATGCCGACCTATATTCCGCCGGAATGAAATCCGGAACGAGAAGTTCCGACTTTTGACTCGCAACCACTGCCCACTTTCCTTCAGGAGACGCCTTCCATGAGCCAGAAGCAACCCGCAGCACCCACACGCGAAGCCGTCACCGGCGTGCAGAAGATGACGCCCTCCGAGGCCTTCGTCGAGACCATGGTCGCCAACGGCGTGACCGACATCTTCGGCATCATGGGCTCGGCCTTCATGGACGCGATGGACATCTTCGCGCCCGCCGGCATCCGCCTGATTCCGGTGGTGCATGAGCAGGGCGGCGCCCATATGGCCGACGGCTATGCGCGCGTGTCGGGCCGCCATGGCCTCGTGATCGGCCAGAACGGCCCCGGCATCAGCAATTGCGTGACGGCCATCGCGGCCGCCTACTGGGCACACAGCCCGGTCGTGATGATCACGCCCGAGACCGGCACCATGGGCATGGGCCTCGGCGGTTTCCAGGAGGCCAACCAGCTGCCGATGTTCCAGGAGTTCACCAAGTACCAGGGCCACGTGAACAACCCCAAGCGCATGGCCGAGTACACGGCGCGCTGCTTCGACCGTGCCATCTCAGAGATGGGCCCGACGCAGCTGAACATTCCGCGCGACTACTTCTATGGTGAGATCACCACCGAGATCCCGAAGCCGATGCGCGTGGAGCGCGGCGCGGGCGGCGAGAACAGCCTGAATGCCGCCGTCGAGCTGCTGGCTTCGGCGAAGTTTCCGGTGATTCTCTCGGGCGGCGGCGTGGTCATGGGCGATGCGGTGGAAGAGTGCAAGGCACTCGCCGAGCGCCTCGGCGCGCCGGTGGCCAACGGCTACCTGCGCAACGACTCCTTCCCCGCGAGCCACCCGCTGGCAGCGGGCCCGTTGGGCTACCAAGGCTCCAAGGCCGCGATGAAGCTCATCGCGCAGGCCGACGTGGTGCTCGCACTCGGCTCGCGCATGGGCCCCTTCGGCACACTGCCGCAGCACGGCATGGACTACTGGCCGAAGGACGCGAAGATCATCCAGGTAGAAGCCGATCACACCAACCTCGGCCTCGTGAAGAAGATCACCGTGGGCATCCACGGCGACGCCAAGGCCACGGCGAAGGAACTGCTCAAGCGCCTGCAAGGTAAGACGCTGGCCTGCGACGCCACCAAGGCCGATCGCGCCGCGAAGATCAAGGCCGAGAAAGCCGCATGGGAAAAAGAGCTCGACGAGTGGACCCACGAGCGCGACCAGTTCAGCCTCGATGCCATCGAGGAAGCCAAGGGCGAGAAGACACCCACCGGCGGCAGCTACCTGCACCCGCGCCAGGTACTGCGCGAACTCGAAAAAGCCATGCCGCCGCGCGTGATGGTCTCCACCGACATCGGCAACATCAACGCCATTGCCAACAGCTACCTGCGCTTCGAGGAGCCGCGCAGCTTCTTCGCGCCGATGAGCTTCGGCAACTGCGGCTACTCGCTGCCGACCATGATCGGCGCCAAGTGCGCGGCGCCTGATCGCCCGGCCGTGGCCTATGCCGGTGACGGTGCCTGGGGCATGAGCATGGTGGAAATCATGACGGCCGTGCGGCACGACATTCCGGTGACGGCCGTGGTCTTCCACAACCGGCAGTGGGGTGCGGAGAAGAAGAACCAGGTCGACTTCTACAATCGCCGCTTCGTGGCCGGCGAACTCGAAAGCGAAAGCTTCGCGGGCATCGCCAAGGCCATGGGCGCCGAGGGCATCGTGGTCGACAAGCTCGAAGACGTGGGCCCGGCGCTGAAGAAGGCCATCGACATGCAGATGAACGAAGGCAAGACCTGCGTGATAGAGATCATGTGCACGCGCGAGCTGGGAGACCCCTTCCGCCGCGACGCGCTGTCGAAGCCGGTGCGCTTCCTCGACAAGTACAAGGACTACGTCTGAGCCATTCCATGACCGACTCGCTGCTGACGCTGAACGCGGGGTCGTCGTCGATCAAGGTTGCATTGTTCGATGCGACTGGTGACGGCGATGCATCGTTGCCCGCAGCGCGTTGGTCGGGGCAGGCGGATGGGCTTGGCGCGGGCCTGAAAGCTCGGCTGCGTGTGCGCGATGCCCACGGGCAGACGCTGCACGATGCGGCGCTCGATGGCGCGCAGGCTTCGCATCAAGGCGCGCTGGCGGCCTTGCTCGAATGGCATGCGCAGCAGGCCGATGGCCGGCGCATCGCGGTGGTCGGGCATCGCATCGTGCATGGCGGCGCGGACTTCGTGGCGCCGGTGCGTGTCGATGCTTCGGTGCTCGATGCGCTCGCCAAGCTCGAGCCACTGGCGCCGTTGCACCAGCCGCACAACCTTGCGGGCGTGCGCGCTGCAATGGCGGCGTTCGAAGGCGTACCGCAGGTCGCGTGCTTCGACACGGCCTTTCATGCGGTGCAGCCAGAGGTCAACCGCCGCTTCGCGTTGCCGCGCGCGCTGCATGACGCCGGCGTGCGGCGCTACGGCTTTCACGGCCTTTCCTATGAATCGATCGTCGCGCAGTTCGCGGGCATCGCGCCCGAGCTGGCACAGCGGCGCGTGATCGTCGCGCACCTGGGCAATGGTGCGTCGATGTGCGGCATTGCACAGGGCCGATCGGTCGCGACGACCATGACTTTCTCGCCGCTCGACGGGTTGACGATGGGCACGCGCTGCGGCCACATCGATGCGGCCGTCGTGCTGTACCTGATGCGTTCGCACGGCATGTCGGCCGACCGGGTCGAGGCGCTGCTGTTCCGCGAATCGGGCCTGCTCGGCATCTCGGGCGTGTCGAGCGACATGCGTGCACTGGAGGCTTCTGCCGAGCCTGCCGCGGCCGAGGCCATCGGGCACTTCGCTGAGCAGGTGGTGCAGCACATGGGCAGCCTCGCGGCTGCGCTGCGCGGTGTCGATGCCATCGTGTTCACCGGCGGCATCGGCGAGAACGCGGCCCCGCTGCGTGAACGCATCCTCGAAGACTGCGAATGGCTGGGTGTGAATGTCGACGCGGCAGCCAACCGCAGCGGAGCCGCGCGGCTCACCACCGCCGAGAGCCCTGTCAGCGCGTGGGTGCTGCGCACTGACGAAGAGGCGGTCATTGCGCGCCACACGGCGAACGTGCTGCGCGCTGCTGGCTGAGGGCTTCCTAGCGCGCCGATGAAGCGCGTGGCACGCTGGCGCCGCAGTGGCGCAGGAAGTCCGCGGTTGCGCGGCCCAGCAGCTTGTCGCGGTGCATCACCGTTGCCAGCCGCCGCATGCCCGCCGGCAACCGCGTACGCAGCTCGATCAGGTGGCCGTCTTCCAGCGCCTGCGCCACCGTGTAGCGAGAGAGGCAGGCCAGCCCGGTGCCCGAGGCCACCACGCGCTTGATTGCTTCGGTGCTGCCCAGCTCGAAGCCCACGCGCACCTGCTCGAGGTTCTGGATCAGCCATGCGTCTGTTACCTGCCGCGTGCCCGAGCCGTGCTCGCGCAGCACCCACGTGGCTTGCGAGAGCTGCTTGTGCGTGGCGATGCGGCCCGCCAGCGCGTGGCCAGGCGCGGCGACGATCACCAGCTCGTCTTCGCGCCAGGCGCGCACCACGAGGTCGGGGTGCGTCTGCGGGCCTTCGATGAAGCCAACGTCCACGTCGAAGCCCGCGACCGCCTCGATCACGTCGTGCGTATTCGCGATGTGCAGGTGCACTTGGCTCTGCGGATGCAGGTGCGTCCATTGCGACACCTTCTCGGGCAGCAGGTACTCGCCGATGGTGAAGCTGGCCGCCACGCGCAGCGGCGCCGCATGCTCGCCGCTGAACAGCGCCTCGACCTCGCCCGCCTGATCGAGCAGCGCCTGCGCCTTGGGCAACAGCGCGCGGCCGTTCTCGTTGAGCACCAGCCGGCGTCCGAGCCGGTCGAAGAGCAAAACGCCCACGGAGGACTCCAGGTCGGCCAGCGCGCTGCTCGCGGCCGATTGCGAACGCGCGATGCGGTCGGCGGCGGCGCGGGTGCTGCCTTCTCGCGCGGTGGCGACGAACACTTCAAGCTGCCGCAGGTTGAGGCGCAGGCGCTGGCTTGGGGCCGGGCTCTGGAGCTGATCTGTTTTTCCGGTCATGGTGAGCGATATTCTCTGCTTTTTCGTTTGATCGAGGCTGCATAACATCGCACGGACCCCGCCTGAAAACAAAGGACCGCCAGTGTTCAGCTTCCTGTCTCGCGAGCCGGTGCACGACCCGCTGGTCGCGCCCACGCCCACGGCCGACACCACGGTCAAGACCACCACCTGCTACATGTGCGCCTGCCGCTGCGGCATTCGCGTGCACCTGCGTGAAGGTGAAAAGGGCCCCGAAGTTCGCTACATCGACGGCAACCCGAACCATCCGCTGAACCAGGGCGTGATCTGCGCCAAGGGATCGTCGGGAATCATGAAGCAGGTGTCGCCCGCGCGCATCACGCAGCCGCTGCTGCGCAAGGCCGGCAGCGAGCGCGGAGCCGGCGAGTTCGAGCCCATCAGCTGGGAGCGCGCCTTCGACATGCTCACCGAGCGGCTCGGCAAGATCCGCGCGACCGATCCGAAGAAGTTCGCGCTGTTCACCGGGCGCGACCAGATGCAGGCGCTCACCGGCCTGTTCGCGCGGCAGTTCGGCACGCCCAACTATGCGGCGCACGGCGGCTTCTGCTCGGTCAACATGGCCGCGGGAATGATCTACACCATCGGCGGCAGTTTCTGGGAATTCGGCGGCCCCGACCTGGAGCGCGCCAGGCTGTTCGTGATGATCGGCACGGCCGAGGACCATCACAGCAACCCGATGAAGATCGCGATCAGCAAGTTCAAGCGGGCTGGCGGTCGCTTCATCTCGATCAATCCGGTGCGCACGGGCTACTCGGCGATTGCCGATGAGTGGATTCCGATCAAGCCGGGGACCGATGGCGCACTGTTCATGGCGCTGCTGCATGAGCTGATAGCGAATGAGCTGGTGGACCACGCCTTCCTCAAGCGCTTCACCAACGCACCGCAGCTCGTGGTGCTCGACAACTGCGAGCGCGAAGGGCTGTTTGCCTTCGACCCTGAACGCGGCCCTCCGGGTGATGGCCGCAGCCCGCACAACAAGCTGGTGTGGGACAAGGCCAGCGGCACTGTGAAGCCTGCATACCCCGAAGGCATTGCCGACGGCTGCGATCCGGCGCTCGAAGGCCACTACACGCTGGCCGACGGCACGTGCGTCGCGCCTTCTTTCCAGCTGCTGCGCGAGCGCGTGGCGAGCTGCACTCCCGAGTGGGCGCAGGCTATCACCGGCATCGACGCGGCGCGCATCCGCAAGCTGGCGCGCGAGATGGGCGAGACGGCGCTGCAGCAGGCCTTCGAGCTGCCCATTCCGTGGACCGATGCATGGGGCAAGCAGCACCCCACCACACAGGCGCGCCCCGTGGCCTTCCATGCGATGCGCGGGCTGGCGGCGCACTCCAATGGCTTCCAGACCGTGCGTGCGCTCGCGGTGCTGATGAGCGTGCTCGGCACCATCGACGCGCCCGGCGGCTTCAGGCACAAGGCGCCGTATCCGCGCCACATCGTGCCGAACTACCGGGCCTTCAACGACCCGGGGATGATCCAGCCGAACACGCCGCTCAACGCCGCGCCACTGGGTTTTCCGGCCAGCCCCGATGAACTGGCGATCAACCCCGACGGCTCGCCGATCCGCATCGATCATGCGTTCTCGTGGGAGCATCCGCTGTCGGCGCACGGACTCATGCACAACGTGATCACCAACGCGGCAAAGGGCGATCCGTACCGCATCGACACGCTGCTGATTTTCATGGCCAACATGGCGTGGAACTCCAGCATGAACACGATGGCGGTGCGCGAAATGCTCAACCGCAAGGACGAGAAGGGCGAGCACATGATCCCCTTCCTCGTGGTGTGCGACGCCTTCCAGAGCGAGACCGTGGCCTTTGCCGACCTGGTGCTGCCCGACACCACGTACCTCGAACGACACGACGTGATGGGCATGCTCGACCGGCCCATTTCCGAATTCGACGGGCCGGTGGATTCGGTGCGCGTGCCGGTGGTGCCACCGACGGGCGAGTGCAAGCCCTTCCAGGAGGTGCTGATCGAGCTGGCCTCGCGGCTGAAGTTTCCGGCCTTCACCACGCCGGAAGGCGGGCGCAAGTTCACGGGCTACCCTGACTTTGTCGTCAACTTCGAGCCGCAGCCGGGCATCGGTTTTCTCATGGGCTGGCGCGGCAAGGACGGCACCGAGCATTTGCGCGGCGCGCCCAATCCGAAGCAGTGGGAGGCCTACGCGCAGAACAACTGCGTGTTCCAGTACCACATGCCCGAGACCATGCACTACATGCGCAACTGGAACCGGGAGTACCTCGACTTTGCAAAAGACAAGGGCTGGCGCCAGCGCAACGATCCGGTGCAGCTGGCGCTGTACTCCGACACGCTGCAGAGCTTTCGCCTCGCGGCACAGGGCAAGAGCCCGGGGCGGCAGCCGCCCGATGCGCTGCGCGAGCGCATCGATAAATACTTCGATCCGCTGCCGTTCTGGTATGCGCCGCTCGAGGAGGCTGCGACCGATCTCGATGCGTACCCGCTCAATGCGCTCACGCAGCGGCCTATGGCGATGTACCACTCGTGGGACTCGCAGAACGCATGGCTGCGACAGATCCACAGCCACAACTACCTGCACGTGAACCCGCTGACTGCGCAGGCCGCGAACATTGCCGATGGCGGCTGGTGCTGGGTTGAGAGCCGCTGGGGCAAGGTGCGCTGCATGCTGCGCTACAGCGAGGCGGTGGAGCCAGGCACGGTGTGGACATGGAACGCAATCGGCAAGGCGGACGGGGCGTGGCAATTGGCGCCGGGCGCGGACGAGGCGCGCAAGGGCTTTCTGCTGAACCACCTGATCAGCGAGGAGCTTCCCTGCGCCGGCACCGCGAGCGGGACCATCAGCAACTCCGACCCGATCACCGGGCAGGCCGGCTGGTACGACGTGCGCGTGCGCATACGGCCGGCCGAACCTGGCGAACCCGAAGAGAGCTATCCGCAGATCGCGAGCATGCCGGCAGTGCCCGGGGTGCTGGGCAAGGCGGCGAGCGTGCTGACTTACTTTGCGGGGAGGGGGAAGAAATGATGCAGTGGTTGAAGGACCTGATGGCGTCGGCTCCGGTCTTGCCCCCTCTCCCGCAAGCGGGAGAGGGCTGGGGTGAGGGCGGCGGCGCTGGAACTGGAAGCCTTGCCGTCATGAAGGCCGCTGCACCCTCACCCCAACCCTCTCCCGCAAGCGGGAGAGGGAGCAACACAGTGTGCGCGGAGCAGGGCGAAACCCTCGCCAAGCAACTCGCCCTCGTCATCGACCTCAACGTCTGCGTCGGCTGCCATGCCTGCGTCACCTCGTGCAAGCAATGGAACACCTCCGGCAGCGCAGGCCCGCTCGCCGACGAGCGGCCCTATGCCGCCAACCCCACCGGCACCTTCTTCAACCGCGTGCAGACCTACGAGGCCGGTGCCTTCCCGGTCACTGAAACCATCCACTTCCCCAAGAGCTGCCTGCACTGCGAAGACCCGCCCTGCGTGCCCGTGTGCCCCACGGGCGCGAGCTACAAGCGCAAGGAAGACGGCATCGTGCTGGTCGACTACGACAAATGCATCGGCTGCAAGTACTGCGCATGGGCCTGCCCCTACGGCGCGCGCGAGCTCGACGAAGAGCGCCAGGTCATGACCAAGTGCACGCTGTGCGTGGACCGCATCTACGACGAGCAACTGCCGAAAGAAGACCGCAAGCCGGCCTGCGTGAAGGCTTGCCCCACGGGTGCGCGGATCTTCGGCGATGTGAAGGACCCGGACTCCGAAGTGTCGAAGGCCATTCGCGAGCGCGGTGGCTACCAGTTGATGCCTGAGTGGGAAACCAGCCCGGCTAATCAATACCTGCCGCGGCACATCACGCAGGCAACGGACGCGCGGGAGTAGCCGGATGCACCCCGCGTTCTCCATTCTTTTCTTCACCACGCTGGCCGGCGCGGCTCAGGGGCTGGTCTTCACGCTCGCACTTGCAGCGCTGTTCGGCCTTGCATTGGCACCCGGCTTCCTGACACTGGCGCTTGGCGGTGCCGAAGTGCTGCTCGCGGCCGGGCTTGCCGCATCGTTCATGCACCTGGGCCGCAAGACCCGAGCGTGGCGCGCGGTGCTGATGTGGCGCACCTCGTGGATGTCGCGCGAGGTGATCGTCCTGCCTGCGTTCATCGCGCTGGTGGGGCTGTGGTGGCTGTCGCTGTGGCTGGGTATCGGCGCGCCGTGGTCATGGCTGCTGCCCGTGTTGGTGCTGTGCGGTGCGGTCGCGCTCTGGTACTGCACCGCGATGATCTATGCCTGCCTGCGCTTCATCGAGGAATGGGCGCATCCACTGACTATCGTCAACTTCACGCTGATCGGGTTGTCGTCGGGGCTGGTGCTGGCCTGTGCGATGGCGGCGCTGGCTGGTGAGGCGCGCTTCGTGCAGGTCTTCGGGCCGTGTGCATTGGTTGCCACGCTGGCAGCGTGGGCCGCGCGCGTGCAGGCGCTACGGCGCAACGCGGGCATCCGCCACAAGTCGACGCTGCAGTCGGCCACCGGTATCCGCACGCAGAAGCTGGTTCAGAAGTCGATGGGCATGTCGGCCGGGTCGTTCAACACGCGCGAGTTCTTTCATGGTGCATCGCTGGCCGCGCTGAAGAACATGAAGCTTGGGTTTCTGCTGCTGGCCTTCGTGTTGCCGGCGTTGCTTTTGGTTTGGGGCCTTGCGAGTGCCGCGGTGTTGCCGTGGTTGCTCGCCGTACTGGTGCAGGCACCGGGCCTGCTGGCCGAGCGCTGGTTCTTCTTCGCGCAGGCGAAGCACCCGCAGAACCTGTACTACCAGGTGGTGTCTTAGCCTTTGAGGTCCGTCGGCAAGGGTTTGCGTCCATCCCCGGGGCCGCGCGCCCGTGGCACGATCCGCGGCCATGAACTTCCGTCAATTGCGCTACTTCTGCGAGGTGGCCGACAGCGGCACCCTCGCGCGTGCCGCCGAGCGCCTGTTCGTTGCGCCCACCGCCATCAGCATGCAGATCGCGCAGCTCGAGGAAGGGCTGGGAGGGATGCTGTTCGATCGAACCGCCAGGCCCATGAAGCTCACCCCGCTGGGGCTGTTCTTCCTGCCGCGGGCGCGCGAGTTGCTGGCAAACGGCCAGCGGTTGGAAGAAGAGACCCGCGACGTGGCCAGCGGAAAGAGCGGCTGGCTCGGCATCGGCTTCGTACGCTCGCTGCTCAACTCCGTTCTGACGGATGCGGTGCGCGCCTTCCGGCAGAGGCACCCCGATGTAAAGCTCGACTTGGTCGAACTGCTGTCCGAACATCAGCCGGCGCAGTTGCGCAGCGGGCGCATCCACATCGGGCTGTCGCGCTTCGCAGGTCCGCAGGAGCCGCCTGCGGACCTGCGGCATGAACTGCTCTTCGAAGACCCGTTCGTCATCGCGCTTCCTGCAGAGCATCGTGCGGCGAAGCGAGGCAAGGTCTCACTGGCCGAACTCTCGGGACTGCCGCTCATCAGCTATCCGAAGGATCCGCAGAGTTCCTTTGCACAGCACGTCATCGGGCAGCTTCGTGCGTTGGGCATGCAACCGCGCGTGGGGCACGAGGCCATCGAGATCCACACCGCGCTAGGGCTCGTTGCGGCGGGGCTGGGCTATGCGGTCGTCGGCGCCTCGGTGGCGCAGCGCGCGCAGAGCGACGTGGCCTTCGTCAGGCTGTCCGCGCTCAAGGCGCTCACCACGGTTGTGGCCGTGACACGCGTCGACGAAGAAGGCCCGCTGGTCGCCTCCATGCTCACGACGCTGGCGACCGTACGGCAGGCCGCGAAGAAGCTCTGAAAATCTGAAGTTATCTCCAGAAATCGGCACTGTCGTTCAGGAGTTCATCGGGTGATCATCCGCACCCATGAGACAACAACTGCAGAACGAAGCGCTTGAAAGCCTGCGCCAACTGGGCGCCGCCACCGTGTACGAAGCGCAGGGCGCTTGCGGCGCGCTCGACAGCGGCCTGAAGCCGCTCGACCCGGCCAGCCGCCTCGTGGGGCCGGCGCTCACCGTGGACATGCGGCCCGCGGACAACCTCATGCTGCACTACGCGCTGCTCAAGGCGAAGCCGGGCGACGTGCTGGTGGTCGATGCCAAGGGCTTCATGGAGGCCGGCCCCTGGGGCGACGTGCTGACCGAAGCAGCTATGGCACGGGGCGTGGCGGGGCTCGTGCTCCACGGCGCGGTGCGCGATGCCGAGGCCATCGTGCGGATGGGCTTTCCGGTGTTCTGTCGCGGACTGTCGATCAAGGGTACCGGCAAGCACCAGCCCGGGCGCCTCAACGTGCCCGTGTGCATCGGTGACGCGGTGGTCCGGCCGGGAGACATCGTGGTCGGCGACCGCGACGGCCTGGTGATGGTCGAGAGCGATGCCGTTGACCGCGTGCTGGCGAGCGCGCTGGCTCGCGAGGAAAAGGAAGCGGGCTTTCGCCGCGCGATTGCGAACGGAAGCTCCACCGTGGAACTGCTCGGCCTCGGCGAGACGCTGCATCGGCTCGGCCTGCATTGAGTGCGGCCGCGTCGCGGCCTGAACAACAAACATCCAAGAAGAGACAAGACCCATGAACAAGCACAAGCGAATCTTCCTCGGGCTCTGCGCATCCGCCGTCGCGCTGGCCACCACCTTGTCGGCGCCCGCAGCCTTTGCGCAGGCCTACCCGCAGAAGCCAATCCGCCTCATCGTGCCGTGGCCCGCGGGCGGTGCGAGCGACTCCGTGGGGCGCGCGGTGGCCGAGGCACTGCGCGTGCAACTGGGACAATCCGTCATCGTCGACAACATCGCGGGCGCGGGCGGCAACATCGGCACGCAGCAGTTCATTCGCCAGCCGCACGATGGCTACACGCTGCTGCTGGCCACGAGCTCGACCAACTCCGCCAATCCCTACCTCTACAAGCGCACCGGCTTCGACCCGATCAAGGACTTCACGCCGGTCGCGTCGCTGGCCGTCATTCCGAGCGTGATGGTGGTGGCGGCCGCTTCGCCCTACAAGACGCCCGCCGACATCGTGAGCGCTGCCAGGGCCAAGCCGGGCTCGCTTTCGTACGGTTCGGGCGGCGTGGGCAATTCGGCGCATCTGGCGGGCGAGCTCTTCAAGTCGGTGGCTCGCATCGACGCGATTCACGTGCCCTACAAGGGCAGTTCGCCGGCACTGACCGATGTGATGGCGGGGCAACTCGACTACATGCTCGACACCGGCGCGTACGGGCAGATCAAGGGCGGAAAGATCCGCGCCATCGCCGTGGCTTCTGACAAGCGCCATTCCATGCTGCCGGGCGTGCCGACCTTCGACGAACTCGGGATCAAGGGCATGCACATGAATGCCTGGTACGGCCTGGCCGCACCCGCAGGCACGCCGAGCGCGGTGGTCGACCGGCTGAACGCCGCAGTGCAGACGGCTTTCAGGACGGGTGACCTGGGCAAGCGGCTTGCCGACATCGGCGCCGAGGTGCGACCCGGCGATGCCGCAAGCTTTGCCGCGTTCTGGAAATCCGAACTCGACCGCTACGCTGGCCTCGTGAAGCTCACGGGTGCATCATTGGACTGATGACCACAACCATTGCATCGCTCGACGCCGAAGACATCAGGAGAATTGCCGCCGCCTACGAGGCTACGCCCATGTGCGCGCACTGCGCCATACTGGTCTGCCCGGGTTGGGAGGCGTTTCCGGGTATCGCGGACGAATCGATGCTCCAGCGGCTGGGCAAGGTCAAGCCGCTCGGCGACGGGAGCGACGCGACGCTGGACGAGCATCATCCGTCGGGTACAAGCTACTGGTCGCCGGATGCGCCCATTGCATTGGGTTTTCATCCGTACAACCGCTGCGAGATCTGGGCGTGCAAGGCGTGCGCCAGGCCCTTCCTGCGGTACACCGAATATGGCGGTTACTACGAGGAGCGGCGCATCCGGGAGCTCCGGCATGCGTTGTTGTCGGCCGCGGTCTGAGGAAGACTCCAGCTTGCGTCAGTTCGTACTCGCACGTCGTCGGTCAGGCGGCGTGTTTCATGCCGCTCACTTCTTCGGGCCCTGCATGCGCGCGATGATCTTGGAGGTCTCGTTGCCTTCCTCGCGGCCGTCCGCGTAGCGGCGCATGTAGTCGAACACCTTGGCTTGCGAAACCTTCACCATCTGGCCCGCGTGCAGGTTCGGCACCTCGACCGGTTCGTTCTTCAGCAGGCCTTCGATGGCGTCACCGTTCCAGCGCGCGACTTCGACCCACATCCATTCGTTGCTGCCGCTGCGCGTGGTGAAGGGCGCCTTCACGAGAATGTATTCACCGGGCTGCAGGCCCTTGGTGAAGGCGTCGCGCAGCTTGGGCAACTGCGCGTTGGCGGCCTTGCTGGCGGCGAGCAGTTCGTCGTTGTGCTTGAGCCGTGTGACGCTGTCTTCGTCGGCACCGAAGACCGAGACCAGCATGGCGGTCTGCTGTGCATAGCGGTCGGGGCCCTTGTAGCGATCGAAGCGGATCTCGTACAGCCGGTTCTGCGGATCGCCGCTTTCCCAGGTGCCGTTGACCAGCGAGAGTCTGGCCACCGCTGCGGCATTGGGCTTCAGGTGCGTGAGCTGTGGGTCGCGCGCGGCGGCGTGCTTGAGTGCGCGCAGGTCCAGGTCGTACTGGCCGGGCTGCGCCAGCGTGGCGCCTTCGACCATCGCCTGCGAGAACATGTTGACGAGGTTGCCCATCGGCCGGTTGCTCGACCACGAGAAATCGCTCACGACCACGTCGGGCAACCCGAACTTCGACATACCGAGCGTGATGGCCCGCACGAGGTCGCCGCTGCGGTAGGCATGAATGGTCGTGTGCTGCGACATGTCGGGCACGCCGCCGGCCCAGGTGTCGATGCGGCGCTTCTGCCATTCATCGGGCGAAAAGACCTCGCGCGTTTCTTCGTCCCACAGCAGGCCGTTGGTATCGCGCGCCACCTGCAGTGTGAGCTGCAAGGCTTTCTGCATCGCGGCCGAAGACTGCTGCGCCGGGTGCGCGAAATCGATGATGAGTGCCTTGTCCGCGGTCTGCAGGGCTTCGGCCTGCTCGCGCGAGATGCCGCGGCCGAAGCGCTGCAGCATCTCCATGCTCGGCGCGCGGTACTCCTTGAGCACCGTGGTGGTGTTCCAGTTCGCGAAGACCACGGGCTCGGTGGCCGTCGCTGGCGTGGGTGCCGCCTTCAACAGCTTGGGGCCGCCACTGAGCTTGGCGAGCCGGCTGCGCAACGCGGCCATCGGGTCGGTGGCCGGGGTCTTGGCGTAGTAGATGGCGAACTGGAAGTGGACCGGGCTGGTCTGCAGCGGCGAGCCTGCGGGCACCGGGGCGCCCGGTACGGCCTTGGCTGCGCTCTGCGCAGTCGCTGGCGCCGCGGTCGCGGTCGGCGTGGCCGCGAAAGCGACGGCACCGGCAGAAGAAAGAATCAGCGCGGCGAGCGCGAGGCGGGGGAAGAAGGCGGTCGTCTTTGGTGAGGGCATGGTCAGGACGTCTTCGTTGCTGCGGATGCCGGCATTCTCCACACGGCCCGGCCTTAGCTTCGCCGGCCCCCCGTCGCGCGAGGCTTGCCCGGCGTGCCGGGCAGCAGGTGGTCGAGCGGCAGCGCCGTTTCCGACTTGATCTCGCGCAGCACGATGCTCGAGCGCACGTGCGTCACGCCGGGCAGGCTGAACAGCACCTCATGAAGGAAGCGCTCGTAATGCTTCATGTCCGGCACGGTCACGTTGAGGATGTAGTCGGCGGGCCCGGTGGCCGACACGCAGCGAATGATCTGCGGGCTCGCGGCCACGGCCTCTTCGAAGCGCTGCACCATCGCCTCGCTGTGCCGGTCGAGGTTCACCTCGGCCACGGCAGACACGTGCAGGCCCACCAGTTCGGGGTCGACCAACGCCGTGTAGCCGCGGATGACGCCGGCTGTTTCCATGTCTTTGATGCGCTTCCAGCAGGGCGTGGGCGACAGGCCGATGGTGTCTGAAATCTGCTGCACCGTCTGGCGGCCATCATGCTGCAGTGCAGAAAGAATCTTGAGGCAATGCTCGTCAAGGGAAAGAGAATCGACGTTCATGGCAAATTCCGAGAAGATTATTCTTCAAACAAGGGTCTGCGCCAGTGTATTGAAGAAGCACTTCCCTGGTGTGTCGCAGAACAATTCCGGGCATGAACGCCCCACACGACACAGCCGCACTCAGACGGCCCGGCTACCAACTCTCCGACAACCTCTGGGCTCCTTCGGGCTCGGTCTTCATCACCGGCACGCAGGCGCTGATCCGCGTACTGGTGATGCAGGGCCGGCGCGACGCGCAACGCGGCCTGCACACGCAGGGCTTCGTCAGCGGCTATCGCGGCTCGCCGCTGGGCATGGTCGACCAGGCGATCTGGAAGGCCGGTGAGCGCTTCAAGGAAACGGGCATCCGCTTTGTGCCAGCCGTCAATGAAGAACTGGCGGCCACGCAGGTGCTGGGCACGCAGCGCGTCGAGTCGGACCCGGAGCGCACCGTCGAAGGCGTGTTCGCCATGTGGTACGGCAAGGGGCCGGGTGTAGACCGCGCGGGCGATGCGCTCAAGCACGGCAATGCGTATGGCTCGTCGCCGCACGGCGGCGTGCTGGTGGTGGCGGGCGACGACCACGGCTGCGTGTCGTCGTCGATGCCTCACCAGAGCGACCACGCCTTCATGGCCTGGCGCATGCCGGTGATGCAGCCTTCGTGCGTTGCCGAGTACCTGGAGTTCGGGCTGTATGGCTACGAGCTGTCGCGCTACTCGGGCGCC
Organism: Variovorax multivorans; assembly: GCF_051216835.1. Taxonomy (NCBI): domain Bacteria; kingdom Pseudomonadati; phylum Pseudomonadota; class Betaproteobacteria; order Burkholderiales; family Comamonadaceae; genus Variovorax; species Variovorax multivorans. The sequence goes on along the minus strand of NZ_JBPJZL010000005.1, from coordinate 436,325 downwards.
TGGGTCGGCATGGCGGCGCTGTCTGAAGTGGTCGAAAGCGCCGGCACGGTGGACTTGGACGTGATCAACGAGCGCGTCCAGGCCTGGGAAGACGCCGACACCGTGAGCGCCGTCACCGGCCACCGCGCGCCGCCGGACGGCTTGCACTACCGCTGGCCCGATCTGCCGTCGCTGCGCATCGAATCGCGGCTCGAAGACAAGCTCGCGGCCGTGGCTGCCTTCACCAAGCGCAACAGCATCGATCGCGACGTGATCGTGAGCCCGCACGCGAAGGTGGGCATCGTCACCTGCGGCAAGGCGCATCACGACTTGATGGAAGTGCTGCGCCGGCTCGAACTCTCTCCGGAGCAACTGGCCCGCGCCGGTGTGCGGCTCTACAAGATCGGCCTGAGCTTTCCTGTCGAGCAGACGCGCATCAAGGCCTTTGTACAGGGGCTCGAAGAGATTCTCATCGTCGAGGAGAAGGGCGCAGTAGTCGAGACGCAGCTGCGCGACATCTTCTACAACGCGCCAGCAGATGCACGGCCCGTGCTCGTGGGCAAGCACGACCGCGACGGCCAGCCGCTGGTGTCGGCGCTGGGCGAGCTGCGCCCTTCGCGGCTCATCGAGCTGGTCGCGCACTGGCTGGCCGTGCACTTTCCCGACAACCACGACCTGGGCGACCACCTGCAGCACGTGCGCGACTTCACGCCGCCCGAGCTGCTCGGCAACGCGAGCGATGCGGTCAAGCGCGTGCCGTATTTCTGCGCAGGCTGCCCGCACAACACCAGCACCAAGGTGCCCGAAGGCTCGACGGCGCGCGCCGGCATCGGCTGCCACTTCATGGCCAACTGGATGGACCGCAGCACGGCAGGGCTGATCCAGATGGGCGGGGAGGGCGTTGACTGGATCTCGCACGCGATGTTCACGAAGACGCCGCATGTGTTCCAGAACCTGGGCGACGGCACGTACTACCACTCGGGCTATCTCGCGATCCGGCAGGCCGTGGCGGCCAAGGCAACGCTCACCTACAAGATCCTGTTCAACGACGCGGTGGCGATGACGGGCGGGCAGCCGGTCGATGGCGTCATCAGCGTGGATGCCATCGCGCGGCAGGTCGAGTCCGAAGGAGTGCGGCAGGTCGTCGTCGTCAGTGACGAAATCGGCAAGTACGACGATATCAAGGACCGCTTTCCGAAAGGCACCGAGTTCCACGACCGCGCCGCGCTCGACGATGTGCAGCGCCGCCTGCGCGAGATGCCTGGCGTGACGGTGCTCATCTACGAACAGACCTGCGCGGCCGAGAAGCGCCGCCGCCGCAAGAAGGGCGAACTGGCCGACCCGCCCAAGCGCCTGTTCATCAACGAGGCGGTGTGCGAAGGCTGCGGCGACTGCACCGTGCAAAGCAACTGCGTGGCCGTGCTGCCGCACGAAACGTCGATGGGCCGCAAGCGCAAGATCGATCAGACCAGCTGCAACAAGGATTATTCCTGCGCCAAGGGCTTCTGCCCCAGCTTCGTGGGCGTGACGGGCGGCAAACTGCGCCGCAAGAGCGGCGCGCTGGCGGCCGGGCGCGATGCCTTCCTGCATCGGGTGGCCGCATTGCCGCATCCGGCGGAGCATGTGTGGACCGGCCCCTACGACCTGCTCGTGACCGGCGTGGGCGGCACCGGCGTGGTAACGGTCGGCGCGGTGATCGCGATGGCGGCGCACCTGGAAGCCAAGGCCGCGAGCGTGCTCGACTTCATGGGCTTCGCGCAGAAGGGCGGCTCGGTGCTGAGCTTCGTGCGGCTGGCCGATTCGCGCGAGCGGCTCCATCAGGTGCGCATCGACACGCAACAGGCCGATGCGATCCTGGCTTGCGATGTGGTTGTGGGTGCGTCGGCCGATGCGCTGCAGACCGTGCGGCACGGACGCACGCGCGTGCTGGCGAACATCCACGAGATTCCGGTGGCCGAGTCGTTGCGCAATCCGGATGCGGATCTGCATGTGGACTTGCTGCTGGAGAAGATGCGCTTCGTTGCCGGCGAAGAGCGGGTCGAGACTTTCGATGCGCAAAGCCTGGCGGAAGAATTCCTGGGCGACACGCTGGCGGCGAACATCGTCGCGACCGGCTACGCATGGCAGCGCGGGCTGGTGCCGCTGAGCCTGGAGGCGCTGATGCATGCGATCGAGCTGAACGGCGTGGCGGTGGCGGCCAATCAGTCGGCGTTCTCGCTGGGGCGGCTTGCTGCGGGTGACCCTGCGGCGCTGGATCAATTGCGCGCTGCGCCTGTCGATGCGCATGCATCAACTGCCGACGAGCGCCCGCTCGAGACGCTGCTCGCCGATGCACGCCGCCATCTGACCGGCTATCAGAACGCCGCATGGGCGGCACGCTTCGAGACACGCATCCGCAGCCTGCAGGCACACGAGGCGGCACTGCCTGGCGGCGATGCGAGCCTGCCATTCACGCGCAATGCTGCGCGCAGCCTGCTCAAGCTCATGAGCTACAAGGACGAGTATGAGGTGGCGCGCCTGTACACAGACGGCGCATTCATGCAGAAGCTGAAGGAGCAGTTCGAAGGCGATCTGAAGCTCGAATTCCACATGGCGCCGCCGCTGGTTTCTCGTGCGGCACACGGGCAGGCACCAGCCAAGATCCGTATCGGCGGCTGGATGCTGTCAGCGATGCGCTGGTTGGCGCTTGGCAAGCGGCTGCGCGGCACGGCTTTCGATCCGTTCGGGCGCACTGGCGAGCGGCGCGCAGAGCGTGAGCTGATCGCGCATTTCGATGGCCTGCTCGAAGCCATGGCTGGTGAGCTGTCGGTCGACAACCAGGCAACGGCTGCGCGCATTGCTGCGTTGCCGCTGTCGATTCGCGGCTTTGGCCACGTCAAGCTTGCGAACCTCGAAGCCGCGAAGCTGCGGGAGGCTGAGTTGCTGCACCGGTTTGCACCGGCGCACTATCCGAAGCCGGAGCGTGCAGTGGAGGCGGGGCAGATCCGGGGGATTGCGATCGTGGCCGGCGCGCGCTGACCCTGGTCGATCAGCCGACTGCCTTGATGAGCTTGTCGCGTCCTGCCTTCGCCAGCATGGACGCGACGGCGCACGAGGCGAGTCGTGCGGGCTCGGAATCGGCGCGGCTCGTGAGGATCACTGGCACCTTCGTGCCCAGAACGATGCCTGCTGCATAGGCGCCACCGAGAAAGGTGAGGCTCTTGGCGAGCATGTTGCCCGCGTCCAGGTCGGGCACGATGAGCACGTTGGCGCGGCCCGCAACCGGCGAGGTGATGCCCTTGATGCGCGCGGCTTCGGCGTCGATGGCGTTGTCCATCGCAAGCGGACCGTCGAGCACCGCGCCGGTGATCTGGCCGCGATCGGCCATCTTGCACAGCACTGCGGCATCGAGCGTTGACGGCACTTTCGGGTTGACGGTTTCCGTTGCCGAGAGCACGGCCACGCGCACCGCCGGCATCTGCAGCGCATGCGCGAGGTCGATGGCGTTCTGCACGATGTCGACCTTCTCTTCGAGCGTGGGCGCGATGTTGATGGCCGCATCCGAAATGATCAGCGGCTGTGCGTGGCCGGGTATGTCCATCACGAAGCAATGACTGATGCGGCGCGAGGTGCGCAGGCCGCCTTCGCGGCGCACGACTGCGCCCATCAGTTCGTCGGTGTGGAGGCTGCCCTTCATCAATGCATCGACCTCGCCGCGCAGTGCCATCGCGACGGCGGCATCGGCTGCGGCATGGCTGTGTGGTGCGTCGACGATGGTGACGTTCGAGATGTCGGCTCCTATCTCGCGCGCCGCGGCTTCGATCTTTGCGCGAGGGCCGACCAGCGTAGGCGCAATGAGGCCCAGTGCCGCTGAGGAGAGTGCTGCTTCGAGCGACACAGCGTTGGCGGGGTGGACCACTGCAACGCGCAACGGAGGCAGGTTGCGCGCGGCTGCGATCAGGCGGTCGTAGTGCGGATGGGCTGCGAGGGTCGAAGACGCCATGCGGGCTCCTGAAGGTGAAGGGGAGGGAGTGTGTTGCCGCAACGGTACTTGAAAAAAAAGTTGATCGAGGCAGTTGACGATTGTGTAAAGACTATTTACAGTCCAAACCCAGTCAATGCCAACAGGACACACATCGTGAAAGCCGCACAGATCCGCATCTACAGCACCTGCCCCGCATCGGGCAATGTGTTCGTGCGTATCGCATCGCATGCCGGCCTCAGCTTTGGTCTGCTGCCGTCGTCGCAACAGCTCGATCAGTCCCCGTATTCCATGCAGAAGCCGCAGACCAATCTGTGGTCGTGCGATTACGAGGATCAGGTGCAACCGGGTGGAGGAAGCGCATAGGCGCAGACCTCCCAAGCTCTCTCGAAAAGAGGCCCGGACACCGCAAGGTTCCGGGCCTCTTTGTTTTTCGCGTCACTCATCTTCTCAAGCAGCGATCGTGCTGCATGACACCGGGCTCCGGCCTCGTGAACGCTCTTTAAAAATTCGCAAGCACCGAGGCGAGACCGGCCACTGGAACGGATCGTCGCCTCACACCATCTTTCATTCAGCCCTGGTGACGCAATTGGTAGACGTGTCCGCCTTAGAAGCGGAATCCTGGGAGTTCGAGTCTCCCCTGGGGCACCAATTTTTCTTCTCTTTTTCTCTGGGTGTAGTGTCAATCTGGTAGACGGCCTGCCTTGGAAGCAGGAGGCTGCAGGTTCAAATCCTGCCACTCAGACCATCTTTTTTCTTCGTCTTTTTTTCCACGCGTGTGTAGCTCAACTGGCAGAGCACTGGACTCCAAACCCAACGGTTGAAGGTTCGACTCCTTCCGCGCGCGCCAATCTTTTCTGGCCCTTCGCCTAGTGGCCCAAGGCACCGGGTTTTGATCCCGGCATCCAAGGTTCGAATCCTTGAGGGTCTGCCAGTTTTCTCTTTCGTTCCGCTAACTCAGTGGCCAGAGTGCCTCCCTGTCCAGGAGGAAGCCAGGGGTTCGACTCCCCTGCGGAACGCCATATATTCCGGCGCGATAGCAAAGTGGCTATGCAACGGATTGCAAATCCGTCCACCCCGGTTCGACTCCGGGTCGCGCCTCCATTCATCCATCGATCCATCCACTTTTTCCCCGATAGCTCAGTTGGTAGTAGCAGCGCACTGTTAATGCGCGTGTCACACGTTCGATCCGTGTTCGGGGAGCCAAAAAATCTGTCCATCTTTCGCATGGGCGCCAGCACCATACTCGAACGCAAAAATCCCAAAGGAGCAACGAAGCATGAAACCCGAAGTCCAACCGAACAAGATCGTCGTGTTCTCTGGCTCCGGTGTGAGTGCCGAAAGCGGCCTGCCCACGTTCCGCGATGCCAAGGGCTTGTGGAACACCTACTCGTGGCAGGAACTCGCAAGCCCTGAAGGCTGGCGAAAGTATCCTGAAGCGGTGCTGTCCTTCTACAACGAGCGACGCGCGAAGGCGTGGCAGGCGCAGCCGAACGCCGCACACCTCGCCATTGCATCGCTCGAGTCGGCGTACGAAGTTGTGATCGTCACGCAGAACGTCGATGCGCTGCACGAGCGTGCGGGTTCGCGCAACGTGTTGCACGTGCACGGGCAACTCGCGTATGCGCGCGGCACGTCGGAGCCTGAACCCAGGCGCTACCGCATCGACGGCGAACCCATTGCCATGGGCCAGTTGTGCGAGGACGGCACGCAACTGCGGCCCGACATCGTGTGGTTCGGCGAAGCGGTGCAGCACTTCGACGAAGCTGAGTTGCATGTGGCCACCGCGGCACGCGTGCTGGTGGTGGGTACGTCGCTCACTGTCAACCCGGCGGCATCGCTGGTGCGATACGCGGATCGCTCTGCGCAGAAGGTGCTGGTTGCGCTCGACATGGAAGACGTGCCGCACGGATTCACCTTCCTGCAAGGCAAGGCCACTGACGTGGTGCCGGCCTTGGTGGCAAGGTGGCTTCACGAGGCGAGAGCCGGCACGTGATTGCCCTGCAGCGCTGCTTCAACCCAAGCCCGTCATCGTGTCGATGACGGGCTTTTTTATTGATCTTTCTTGTTCGAATCGATCAGCGCATCGTGCAGGCAGTGTCTGTAGTTCTTTCTCCGCATGCCGTTTGGCACTGGTCGTGCGCAGGTGCCTCGCTTAAGGTACGGGCCTTGCGAACCCGATGTGGCGCGGACCGCCAACACCTCGCAGACCCTTTGGCTCATTGTGTCTTCGCGAGATGAGGCGGCTTAAAACTTATTGTTTTGTTTCGGACGTCTTCTGAAGAAATAGACAAAAAAGATCCGTGCAACAGATCGATAAAGCAGGAAAAGTTTGTTAAAAATCGGGCCTTCCGTTGCGTACTTGTTTCGATTTGATCGAATGGAAAGTGGGCACGAATGGATTCGAAGGCGCGATGTAATGCGAAAGCGTTGCGCCTGAAAAATGGGGCGACCCCCGCTGTGTCACCAGCGCTGGCGCCATCCGGTTGCGATTCGCTGCCGTCCTCCTGCAAGGGGAGGGCGGCTGGTTCCACGGTGTCCTCAATGGGCACGCAATTTCTGAGGGAGTTGATCTCATGGCAGTAGACATGTTCATGCGCGTTGAAGGCGCAAACGGCGAATCGAAGGACTCGAACCACAAGGAGTGGACGGACATCAAGTCGTTTGCGTGGGGAGCAACGCAGCCTGGAAACATGGTCAGCGGCGGCGGCGGCGGGGTTGGCAAGGCCAGCTTCAACGACCTGCAGGTGCTGGCACGCATCGACAAGGCGGCGCCTTCGGTGCTCAAGAACTGCGCCAGCGGCAAGCACCTGGCGAAGATCGAAGTGTCAGTCTGCAAGGCCGGCGGTTCGCAGATCGAATACACCCGCGTCACGCTCGAAGAAGTACTGGTCACCTCGGTGCAGTACACGGCCGAGCAGGGTTCGGACGCCGTGTTCGTGCAGTACGCCTTCCAGGCTGCGAAGGTGAAGCAGCAGTACTGGGAGCAGACCGACAAGGGCGGCAAGGGCGCCGAGACGGTGCTGGGCTGGAACATCAAGGAAAACAAGGAAGCATGAGTTCCCTTTGCCGGGCGCGTTGCTCGCTTCTGCGGCACGCGCCGGGCTCGCATTGACCAGGGAGCCTTCCAGGAATGACCCGCAGCTTCATCGCCCACAGCGTGTTGGGCGAGCGCCTGAAGTTCCGCTCGATGACGGGACAGGAGCGCATCTCCGCACTGTTCGAGCATCGCGTTCGACTCATCAGCGACATGCCCAACATCCAGCCCAAGCGCATGCTGGGGGAGGACATGAGCATCGAGGTGAACCTCGCCACGGAACTCGGCGGCGCCGGCAAGCGCTTCCTGAGCGGACAGGTCACGCGCTTTGCTTACGTGGGCAAGGACGACGGCGATATGTGCGTGTACGAGGCCACGCTGCGCCCCTGGCTGTGGTACGCCACGCGGCGCTCCGACTTCAAGATCTTCCAGTTCAAGACGGCACCGCAGATCCTGCAGGAGGTGCTCGCGCCCTACGGCTATGCCATCGATGCGCGCCTGAGCGGCAACTACCGCACCTGGGACTACTGCGTGCAGTACTCGGAGAGTGACTTCAACTTCGTCAGCCGGCTCATGGAGCAGGAGGGCATCTACTACTTCTTCTCGCACGCGCAGGGCAGCCATCAGCTGGTGCTGTGCGACGGGGCGGATTCGCACACCCCCCTGCCCAGCGGTCCGGTGAAGGTGCCGTACCACGCGGGCGTGCTGGCGGCGCAGATCCTCGAGCAGGACTTCATCGACAGCTGGAGCCATTCGGAGGACATCGCTTCGGGCAACTTCGCGGCTGACGACTACGACTTCAAGAAGCCCAACGCCGAGATCGACACAGTGCGCCAGCAGCCGGCCGGCCACAGCCGCGATGACTTCGAGATATACGACTGGCCCGGCGGCTACACCGAGCTGGGTGACGGCGAGAACTATGCACGCCTGCGGCTGGAGCAACTCGCCGGGCGCCGCGAACTGGTGAGCGCCGAAGGCAACCTGCGCCACATGGCACCGGGCTACCTGTTCGAGCTGGCGCGCCATCCGAACGCCGAGGACAACCGCCGTTACCTGATCGAGGCCGTGACCTACGACTTCCAGGAGAACGCGCTGCGCGTGGTGGGCGCGGCGGACGCGGCCTACAGCGAATCGACCAGCAGCACCAGCTACCGCCAGACCTTCGAGGTGCTGCCCGACAGCGCACCCTATCGCCCCGCGCGCGTCACGCCCAGGCCTCGCACCACCGGACCGCAGACCGCGGTGGTGGTGGGCCCTGCGGGCGAAGAGATTCACACCGATGAGTACGGCCGCATCAAGGTGCAGTTTCATTGGGACCGCTATGGCCGGCGCGACGAGAACTCGTCGTGCTGGATTCGCGTGTCGCAGACCTGGGCTGGCAGCAACTACGGCGCCATGCATATCCCGCGTATCGGACAGGAGGTGATCGTCGACTTTCTCAACGGCGACCCTGACTATCCGATCGTCACCGGCTGTGTCTACAACGCCGCGCAGATGCCGCCGTGGGAGTTGCCGCGCCACAAGACGCAGACCGGCTTCCAGACGAACTGGAGCAAGGGCGGCGGTGGCAAGCACATGCTGCGCTTCGAGGACAGCCGCGGCACCGAGCACATCGAGCTGTCGACCGACCACGGCAACACCCACCTGCACATGGGCTACCTGATGAACCAGGGCTCGGGCGTGCAGCGCAGCTATGGCTTCGAGCTGCGCACCAACGAGTGGGGCTCCATCCGCGCGGACAAGGGCCTGCTGTTGACCACCTACACGCAAGACTACGCGCAACGCGTCTCGCGCGACAACCCCGACGGCCACGAACACATGGGCGCCACGCTGGCGCAGAGCAATGCGCTGATGCAGGCGTCGGGCCAGGCCATTGCGGCCACCAAGGCGCTGGTCGGGTCGATGGCGCAGGGCAAGAACCAGACGCTGATGGGGCTGGTGCAGGGCGTGCAGGCTGCGGGCGGTGTTTCGCAGGCCGTGGCAGCACTGGCCGTGGGCGGCACGCCGGAAGCGGGCGTTTCCGACAACCCCGACCCGGCCATGGCCGACGCGCAGCAGATGCTCGACCTCTCGCGCAAGATCGACAAGCCCGTGGTCTCCATCGTCAGCCCCGAGGGGCAGACCATGATCAGTCCCAAGCCTATCGTGGTGAGTTCGGGGCAGAGCATGTCGATGCGCGCCACTTCGGCCATGACGCTGACCACCGGCGCGCAGCTCACGCAGCTCGTTACCGGCGGCATGCTCACGCAGGTGAGCGAGGGCGGGCAGGTCAACGTGGTGTCGGGCGGCGACATCGTCTCGCACGCCAGCGCGGGCGCCGTCAACCTGGTGTCGAAGACCGATGCCTCCATGACCTCCACCGAGAGCAACGCCAACATCACCGGCCGCAAGTCGGTCGTGATCCAGGCGGCCGACCAGGACGTGTTCGTCACCGGCAAGACCAGCATCTCGCTGATCTGCGGCAAGTCGTCCATCGTGCTGCTGGCCGACGGCACGGTGAACATCAACGGCGTGAAGGGCCTCGTCAACTTCACGGGCGAGCTCGACCAGCGCGGCAGCAAGATCTTCTTGAACTGCGATGCGCCCATCGGCAGCCAGAGCGAGGAAGCCGTGGTGGAAGACGGCGTGCCCCTGACGCCTGCGGCCGCTGCCACGTCGGCAGAGGCATCGGAGCGTGCTGCGCCCGCAGCCGCGCCGCCGGGCTACGTCACCACCGGCCTCGGCAAAGGCGTCGACGCCATCGCGGCGAGGTCGCCCACGTTGCAGAGGCAGATCAAGTTTCTGCAGGGCGAGAAATGGAATGTCAGCTATGGCCCTGCGGGCGGGGGCTCGTATGCCAACACCAATCCGGGTGTCAGGAAGATCGTGATCGACGGCGACTACGCGAGCGACCCGTACAAGACCGCCGCCTCGCTGTCGCACGAGGTCGGGCACGCGGTCTATTCATACCGCTTCAAGCCCGACATTTCCTCGAAGACCGCGTTCGTCAACAGCATGCTCAGCACCGAGGGCGAGGCTGCGCTGAACCAGATCCAGGTGCAGCGTGAAGTCTGGCGTGCGGCCAAGGTCGACATCCTCCAGGGCGCGAACCCCGCGAACGTGGAGGCCTTCAACGAGGCCTACAACGGCATGGTGAAGGGTGGTACCCGGGAGGCCGCAAGGGCCGCGGCCGGCAAGTACTACGGCACGCTCACCACATCGACCACCGGCGAGCAGTACACGCAGTACTACGGCAACTCCTACGACAAGAAATATGCCGGCAAACACTGAACCCATGAACCTGCAAGCCACGACCATGACGCTCTGGCAGGCCATCGATGCGCTGGCGGCGCAGTTGCCGTTCTCCACGCAGAAGGTCGGCCGCACGCTGTCGACCACCTTGAGCGACACGCATGCAGCGGGCGGCAACGTGTTCCGGTTCTTCGAAGGTACGCCGGTGCGCCTAGCGGATGGCACCGAGCTTGCGCGCATCGACCTGCGCATCAAGCGCGAAGACGCGAGCCAGGGCTTTCTGGTGCTGGAGCTGAAGGGGCGCTGCGTGCCGATGGCCGAAGTGCGCCAGCACTACGCCGCACTGGAACTCATCGACGTGCCGCGCGGCCGTTCGCTCGACGAAGCGAGCACCTTCACGGCCACGCTCGGCTGGGGCCGGCTGTCGTTCGGCTTCACCGAGCGCAACCCCGACTGCCTGGCCTTCGCGGCTTTCGACCCCGCATAGAACAAAACCGGAAGAAAGCAGCCTGATGAAGTACCACATCCAGGAAGGCCAGTTCGACGTGCCGGACGATGGGCGCATCGATCGCTCGATGAACGTGCTGGCCATGCCCGATGGCTCCGGCACCACGCTCATCGTGAGCCGCGACGCGCTGCGCGCGCAGGAGAGCCTGGCGCAGTTCGTCACGCGGCAGATGAACGACCTGACGCGCCAGGTGAGCCAGCTGAAGGAGGTGTCGCGCACCGACATCGCCGTGGGGCCCGCCATTGCGAGCCTGCGCGCCATCGAGCTCGCCACGCAGTTCAAGCAGAACGGACAGGCGCTGCACCAGCGCCAGGCCGTGTTTCTCTTGCCGCAGGACGCCACCGGCAAGGCCGTGCTCATTCTCACGGCCAGTAGCCCCGTGCCGTTCGACACAGAGGCGCTCGCGCTGTGGCAGCGCACGCTCGAGAGCTTTCAGCCCGGGGCCTGACACCTTGAAGGCCACGACGACCCATGGCCGGTAAACCCGCTGCCCGGCTGCACGACCCCATTGCCCACACCAACGCGCACGCGCGCTTCTGGGCCAAGTTCGCGGGCGGGCTGATCGGCGGCATCGCCGTCGGCTTCGCGGTGGGCGTGGCCGCTGCCGCCGTGGTCGGCACCGGGGGGCTTGCGGGGCCGCTGGTGGCGGGCGCTGTGGTGGTGGGCGCGCGCATGGTCGGCGGGTATGTCGGCGCGAGCCTGGGCGAGTCGATTGCCGATGCGCTGGTGCCCGAGACCCTCACCGTGACCGGCATGATCACCAGCGGCTCGTCGGACGTGTTCATCGACAGCAAGGCCATAGGCGCGGCGCGCGCCTCGCCCGAGATGCCAATGGACACTGTGAGCTGCAAGAAAGACTCGCCGCAGATCCTTCTTGCCGAAGGCGCGGAGACCGTGTTCGTCAACATGGGCGTGGCCTCGCGCAAGGACGACCACACCGAGTGCGGCGCCAAGGTGAGCGAAGGCTCGCCTACCGTCTTCATCGGTGGGCCGACCGCACGCGTGCGCGAGGTGGCCGACGAGGTGCCGCTCATCTCGAAGGTGCTGGTGACCATCTTCAACGTGGTCATGATCTACCGCGGCCTGCGCTGCCTGCCCAAGCTCGCGCGCCAGGGCAAGAACGCGCTGCCTTGCCTGATCGAAGGCGCGGTGGGGCTGGGCATGGGCATCCACGGCCTGGTCAGCTCCTTCGGCAACCCGGTGCATGCGGCCACGGGCGGAAAGTTTCTGGGTGGCGAGAGCGAGCTCGACTTCAGCTTGCCCGGCCCGCTGCCCATTGCGTGGCAGCGCTTCTACAGCAGCCATGACCTGCGCCGCGACGGCGCGCTGGGGCAGGGCTGGAGCCTGCCCTATGCGATGGAGCTGCGGCTGGGCAACGACGCCGCCGGACAGCCCACCGTGACGCTCATCGATGAGCAGGGCCGGCCGATGGTGCTGCCAGACATCGAGCCCGGTACTCGGCAATACAGCCTGCGCGACGGACTGGACCTGTGCCGCTCCGAAGGCGGCCACTACTTCATTCACGTGCCGGGCGGGCTGTTCTTCATGTTCGAGCCACCGGCCGAAGGCGAGCCGCCCGCGCAGACGCTGAAGCTCGCGCGGCTCGAGGACCGCAACGGCAACTTCATCGACCTGCGCCACGATGCGTTGGGCCGGCTGAGCGAGGTGACCGACAGCACCGGGCGCCTGCTGGCACTCGACTACGCGGGCGAGAGCCGCCGGCTGGGGGCAGTGCGCCTGGCCGCCGGTGCATCCGGCGAGCTGCCGGGCCTGCTGGTGGCGTACAGGCACGACGCCGAAGGCCGCCTGCTCGACGTGACCGACCGCAACGGCGTAGTGGTGCGCCGCTTCGGCTACGACGCCGAGGGCCTCATGAGCTTCCACGCCGACGCGGCGGGGCTGGAGTGCCACTACGAGTGGCGCGGCCCGGCCGGCGACGCGCACGTGGCCCGCCACTGGACAAACGACGGCGAGAGCTACACCGTGCGCCGCATGACGCCCCCCGCGGACGATGCGCTGGCGCTGGGCGAGACCCTGGTCATCGACCAACTCGGCCGCGAATTCGCCTGGCACTGGAACGCCGACCACCAGGTCACCGACTACATCGACGCGGCGGGCCGCCAATGGCATGCGCAGTACAACGAGCTGCGTCAGCTCGTCGCCATCACCGAGCCGGGCGGCGCCACCACGCGCTGCGCCTACGACCCCATGGGGCTCATGAGCAGCCGCACCGATGCGCTCGGCCGCACGCAGAGCACCGGCTGGACCGAGTTCGGCGAGCGCTGGCGCGAGACCCTGGCAGACGGCAGCACCTGGACCTACGCCTACAGCGACCAGGGCAACCTGGTGCGCGAGACCGACCCGCTGGGCCACACCACCGAGTACGCCTACGACAGGCGGGGCCTGCCCATCGTCGTTACCGACGGCAAGGGCGGCACCAACCGCATGGCCTGGAACGAGTGCGCGCAACTGGTCTCCCTGACCGACTGCTCCGGCAAGACCACGCGCTACGCCTACGACGGCTGGGGCCACCTGCAGGCCGTGACCGACGCCGCGGGCCAACGCACGAGATTGACACACGACGCCATGGGGCGGCTGCTGTCGGTGTCGCAGCCTGACCAGAGCCACCAGTCGTTCCGCCGCGACGCGGCCGGCCGCATCGTGGCCGCCACCGATGCGCTGAGCCGCAGCACGCAATTCGCACTCGGCCTGCGCGGCCAACCGCTGACGCGGCAGGACGCCGAGGGGCGCCGCATCGCATGGCACTACGACAGCGCCCAGCGCCTGCAGTCGCTCGTCAACGAGAACGGGCTGCACTTCGAGTTCGTGCGCGACGCTGCCGATCGCGTGGTGGAAGAGCGCCGCGTGGGCGGCACACGCGTGCAGGTGGAATACGACGCCAACGGCTGGCCGGTGTGCGTCACCCATGTGCCGGGCATCGGCGACGAAGACCTCGCGCTGCACGACGGCACCGCGCCACGGCCCGCCGCGAGCCGCCCCTTGCGCACCGAGCTGCTGCGTGACGCCGTGGGTCGCCTCGTCGAGAAGCGCACCCAGAGCCACCACTACCGCTACAGCTACGACCAGCTAGACCGGCTGACCGAAGCGATCAAGCAGGAGGCGCCGCAACCCGGCACGGGTGACGAACCACGCGCGCTGCACCGCACCGTGTTCGCTTACGACAAGCTCGGCCGGCTGATCGAAGAGACCGCCATCGACGAGCTAACCGGCGAAACGCACACCCTGCACCACGCGCACGACGAACTCGGCAACCGCACGCAGACGTTGCTGCCCGCGCTCGCTGAGCACACGGGCCAGCAAGGCGTGCAGCGCGCGCTGAACTACCTTTACTACGGCTCCGGCCACCTGCACCAGGTCAACCTGTCGCAGCAGCGCGGCGATGCGCCTGCGGTGCACCAGCTCATCAGCGACATCGAGCGCGACGACCTGCACCGCGAGGTGGGGCGCAGCCAGGGCGCGCTGCACACCCGCTTCGCGCTCGACCCGCTGGGCCGGCGCGCCGCATCGTGGTGCCGGGCCGGCGGGCTGGACACAGCCTTCACTACGCAAGACCCGAGCTGGCGCCAGGCCATCGACAGCGCCGGCATGCCCGGGGCGCGCCTGCTCGACGGGCTGATGAAGGAATACAGCTACGACCCAGTGGGCGAGCTGCGGCAGAGCCGGCATTCGCTGCAAGGCACGACAGGGCACCGGTACGACGCTACCGGGCGCATCGAGGAGACCTTGCGCAGCGCGGCTGCCAACAGCGAACGCTTCGCCTACGACCCCGCGGGCAACCTGCTCGATGCATCATCGACCGCGCCCGGCTATGTGCGCGACAACCTCGTGCGTGTGTTCGAGGACAAGCGCTACAGCTACGACGGCCACGGCCGGCTGGTGCGCAAGCTGTCGGGCAGGCACACCGCGCAACGCTTCGAGTGGGACGACGAGAGCCGGCTGGTGGCCGTGCACACCACGCGGCGCCCGAACACGCCCGAGGCCACCACGCAGGTCACGCGCTTCGACTACGACGCCATGGGGCGGCGGGTGGCCAAGCACGATGCGTTCGGCAGCACGCGGTTTGTTTGGGAGGGGATGCGGCTCATCGAGGAGCGCCGGGGCGCGCAGGTGGTGAGCTATGTGTACGAGGCCGGCGGGCACTTGCCGGTGGCCCGGCTCGATGCCAGGGCCGAGCCCGCGCACGACGACGCTGCGGTCGCTCAGGTCTTTCACTTTCACAACGGCCCTGCGGGCCTGCCCGAAGAGCTGAGCAGCAACGACGGCAACCTGTGCTGGCGCGCGAGCTACCGCACCTGGGGAGCGACCGTTGCCGAGCAATGGGAAGTCACATCGCTGAACGGCCGGCCTGTCAGTGCCGCCGAGAAAGCAACCGATGCTCTCGCGCAAAACCTGCGCTTCCAGGGGCAGTACCTCGACCGGGACACGGGGCTGCACTACAACACCTTCCGGTTTTATGACCCGGACATCGGGCGGTTCATCAGTCCTGACCCGATCGGATTGGCGGGCGGCATTAATCTCCAGGCGTATGCGTCGAATCCAATCTCATGGATCGACCCTTGGGGGCTGAGTTGCAGCTTCGACAGCAAGAGCAGCAGGTGGAGAAACAACGAGACAGGGCGCTTCACTTCACGGCCCACCAGTCCGTCTGATCTGGTGCGAAACGGCAAGGTCGACTATGGCGACCTGCAGGCTTGGGCCAATCAGAACAGGCTGCCGAACAACTGGACCCCGAATACGACCAAGTTTCCGTCGGGCGGCTTCAAGTACGAGTCTCCTCCTTACTCGGCACACGGACACGGGCCAAACCCGACGGCAGTCAGCAACTGGCCGACATCCAACGCCGCATTGGGCCCAACTGTCAGCATCAAGGGGCCGGGGGGGAACTTTCGAACGGACGGAACTTGGGGTACGTTCGGGTCCAACCCAAACGCGGCGCATATTCCGCTCATCAACTCGCCCTTCTAGTGCCCCCCATGACCCCCAAAGAATTGCTGAATGCCGCGGAAAAGCAGCCTACCGTCGGCTCATTGGACGAAGAGCTACAACTCATCCGCAACATTCGGGCGCTGACACTGGGCGACATCGAACAAGACCTGCCATCGTTCATTGCGCTCGTCGAGGTCGTGCAGACCTGGCATGCGGACAACGGGATCTTCGAGATGGGCGAGGCTGAAGAAGCCCACACCGTCGGCTTCTTCAATTGGCTGCGGTCCCTGGAGCAGACGCTCAACATGCCGTTGACGAAGCATGCCGATGGGTTGGAACTGACCCGCGCCGAAATGGCGAAGAAGATGTCTCCCTAGCGGCGGTGAATGCTCGACATCTACTTCGTCCCACCTTCATGCAGGGCCATGCCCAGGGATCCGCGCGGGTTGGTGCACGCGGGTTCCATCGATTTCGATGCGCATCGCTCCTTGGCCGCTGTGTTCGACCAATGCAGGCAAGCGGGCGCCAACCTCACGTACTTCGACGACTCGCTGCTGCGCCCCGAGCAGGTCGTGACGATGCAGCGTGTGTTCGACGCGAACACCGGCGCGCTTGGCGCGCATCGCGGGCAGATCGCGGCCTTCAAGGCGATCCGCAGGATTCTTGACCGCGCCGCAGAACAGGGCATGGGGCTTGCGGCGTTCTGCGACTGAGGCCGGAGAAGAGCGCCTTGAAGATCGTCCAGTTTTCCGAGACCGCAGACGGTTACGCGATGGACAGCTCGGGCTACCCCGCCTACGTGGCGCAGGTCAGGCACCGGGTGCCGGCGGATGCCCTGTCGTTCATGAGCGCGCCGTGGCACTACGCGCACAGGGACGAGCGATGCCCGCACGACGCGCGCCTGCAGAAGCTGGTTGTGCTGGAGTTCGAAGAAGGGGAGCTTCGAGCGAGCCGCATGGAGATTCACCTCGCTGGCGCGTACGGCAACAGGCTCTTGCTGAGCTACAGCGACGTGCAGTCGTATTCGGTGGAGAAGACGAAGAGCGAATGGCCCGCAGGCGACCGGTCGCATGGCGATTGGCTGGTCGACGAGATGCTGGTTCTGGACGACGAATTTCTGAGCCATGAGATCGTCTTCACGCACGCCGTGATTCGCATCAAGCACCGGGACTTGAAGTACGCGGTGAGCCCGTGACGTCGGTGCTTCCACCGTTCATCCTGGATGCGACAGCGCAGCCCACCGGCTGCGTGCATGACCACGCCGGCCTGGGCGCTGCGCTGTCGAACGCTTTGGGCGTGGCGTTCGTTCTGGACGACGACATGAACTACAACCCCGCGCAGTCGCTGACGTGCAAGCTGTCGGGGCGGGACGCGATGTTGAAGAAGCGCTTCGAATTCGATGTTCGCTTCTACATCTCGTCGAAGGCGCCGCTGTTTGCCGTCTACTGCTTCGACAGGAAGTGGGGCATGGTCGACCGAGGCGATGTCAATCACCCGATCGATCCAGCGAGGTTGCCCGAAGCGGTGAGGGCTTCGATAGACAAGGGCCGGGCCGTGCTTGCGGCGCAGGGTCTGCAGGAAGTGGCGCACGCGTATTTCTTTTTGCCTGCACCGGGCTGCACCACGCAGCTCGACGGCTTGCCGGCGACCGTGTTCGAAAGCCTGTTCGCCGAGATCGTTTGACCGGCCCCTGCACTTGCCATGACGCAGACCATTCAGAAACTCCAAGCCTTCGCTGCGGCAAGAGACTTCGAGCCGCTGCCCGATACGCCTGCTCACGAACTCGACGAAGTACTCCACGCCTTCAGTGCAGCCAAGGCACACGCTACAGGCCACGGCCCCGCCAACGATCGGTACTCGCACCTGATCGATTGCGAGTTCAGCAAGGAAATGCAGGCCCGCTTCCATGTACGCTTCGACTTGCGCGTTTTCGTGGTCTTGCCGTACGTCATGAGCGACGGTGTGAGGCAGCTTGCCGTCGACCACGCGGAGCTTGCCGAGCGGTGCGCACCATTCGTGAAGATGCTGCAGGACCGGAAGTTCGACCAGATTTCCTTCGATGATGCCGCGCGGTCTCTTTCGGACGAAATGTTCGACAAGGGATTCGCCGACGACACAGTGCTGGCCTACTTCTTCGAGAGCCTGTAGGCCCATGACCGCGATGACCCCCGGCAAGCTGTTGGCATATTGGGCAACGCGGCCGACCGTGATGCCGATGCAGGAAGAGCTGAGCCTGATCCGCGATATGCGCGCACTGGACACTGCCGACATTGCGAAAGATCTGGCGTCGTTCATCTCGCTCAGCCGACCCAGTCGATCAACCTGTCGTACAAGAAGCCGCAAAAATTTCCAAACCGTGAGCCGGGCCGAACCGCGCTGACCGCCCTGTGAATCGGCGGGCCTTTTCGGGCTACTTGATGGGCGAGATCGACACCGGAAAGATCAGCACGTTCGTCTGATGGTTGCCATTGTCCGAATGGAAGAGTCGGCCGGTGACCTCGACCGTCTTGCCCTTGAGGCGCTTGAACGCAGCCATGTTCTTTTCGTCGAGCGCCATGTGCAGTAGCACCACGTTTTTCTCGGCAGGCCAATCACGCGGCTCGTCTTCCGGCACGGAGATGGGCTCGGTGAGCCGTATCGCCGGGAACTTGAGCTTCTCTCCCTCGGGCTTCATCCCGTCAGCGGAGAGCAGCGTGCCTTGGAGCGTGACGACGGCTGGCTCATAGGGGAGGGGCTTGGCGGTCGCGAGCGAAGCACAGAGCGCGAAGGCTAACGAACACAGGATTGAAGCGAAGGGCGTGTTTTGCATGGCGAATTTCTGATGCCGGATTCGTGACAGGCCTCACGATCGTGCAAGCGTAGACTGTACGTCAGTGGCGTACGACTTGGCGCATGCTAACCGTCGTTGGAACACCAACTTTTCCAGAAGCTATGGCCGAATTATTGGACAGAGGACGAGCGCGGTGAATTCGCAGCCTACATCTCTGAGAACCCTGACGCTGGCGATCTCATCCAGAAGTCCGGCGGGGTCCGCAAGGTGCGTTGGAGCCGCGCCGGATCGGGCAAGAGCGGCGGCGTACGGGTCGTGTACTTCAACCGCGGCAGGTTCGACGAAGTCGTCTTGATATTGATCTATGCCAAAGCGAACCTCGATTCGATCTCTGGCGAAACCTTGAAGGAGTTGCGCGATGCCGCAGAAAAAGCCAATGGGTGATGCCGAACTGGCCGCCTTCGAAGCGAGCCAGGACTTCGAGGCCTTGCTTATTCAGTCTGCACGCGAGATGGGCGCGGGCAAGACGCGCAAGGTCTACACGCCGGTCGTTGCCGCGCGTGAGAACGCGGGCTTGTCGCAAGCCGGGTTTGCGCAACTGCTGGGCGTCTCGGTTCGTACCTTGCAGCAATGGGAGCAGGGGCGTCGCGAGCCGACGGGCGCCGCGAAGACGCTGATTGCCATTGCAGAGAAGATGCCTGAGGCACTAAGGGCGGTTGATCCCGAGTACAAGGCGCCGCGACGTGCGCTCGGTCGTGCGAAGAGCAGGCAGATCAAGACTTAAGCTTCCGCATCGTCGAGCGCAGCAGCGATCACGGTGATGCGCTCAAAGTCGACGCGATCCCCAATTTGTTCACCGCATGGAGGCGTCCGCCAGCGCGCTTCTCCCATACATTTGAAGGTCCGCCGCGCCTCACGGCGGGACATCGATGCACACCGCAGCGATGTCGATGTGAGGCACAAAAGGCGACGGCCAAGGTGCGCTAACACCATGGCTGTGTGGATCTGCCGCAGATTGCGCCGCTGTTTCCGCGATTTGGTGGCCTCGATCGCGAGCCAGGTCGCGAGCTTCTCGGCATAGGGATCGAGCTTGCTCGAGCCCGTCCGCTTGGCGTAGCGCGGCATTTCTTCGCCGCCTCGCAGGTACTTCTTTACGGTGTTGCGAGACAGGCCTGTACGCCTGGCTATCTCGCGGATGGACATCTGCTCGCGCAGGGCCCAACGTCTGATGACACTCAATGTCGCCACGTCTATCACTCCTAGGATCCCCTGCTTTAAAAAACAGCAGGGTAGGGTTTTACGTGGGTCAGTCTTAGACGGAAATTACTGCGCTAGCTGGGTCAATTTTCGACGGTAAACAACAGCCCAGTAGTGGTAAGTCGACAAGGCAACGTCGGAAAGCGCCAGATAAAACCGATGACGCCAGAACTCTTCGAAGTCTTCAACAATCCGAGCTTGTGGCTGCACCGTGATCAGCTTTTTGAGGTCTTGGTACGCAAGGATGTGACGCGCTGCTGTTAGCCAGTTCAGCCGATTCGCTTCCGCCACCTCACGTGTAGGGTCGGGCATCAATGCGTTGTATGCCCACTCAAGAGTTCGTTTGCACTGCTCCAGCAACTCCTGCTGCTTGCGCGCGTCTTCGTCTCGGCGGTTCTTTATGACGGTAACTACGAGTGCTCCGAGGGCCACTAGCGTGCCAATGGCGGTCAGAGTGTCGAGCACTGGCTTCAGGTACGTATCGAACCAAGGCATCCGCAGCTCCAAAGAAAAAGCCTCCCACAGGGGAGGCCTTCGAAACCAGAAAAATCACTCTCTGGTGATTTTGCTGGTACCTTGATCAAGGTAAGTGGGTACTCTCGCGAATACGCCTATAAAAATGGTGCCGGAGAGATGAATCGAACACCCGACCTTCTCATTACGAATGAGCTGCTCTACCGACTGAGCTACACCGGCGAAGCCTCAGATTATAGCCAAGAAATCACGCCTTCTCGGCGTGGTACTGGGTCAGCCGCTCAACTTCGTTACGCGAACCCAACATCACGCTCACCCGCTCGTGCAGTTTGGTGGGCTGCAGGTCGAGGATGCGTTGCTTGCCATTGGTGGCCGCGCCGCCGGCCTGTTCGACCAGCCAGCTCATGGGGTTGGCCTCATACATCAGGCGCAGCTTGCCGGCCTTTTCGGGCTCGCGCTTGTCCCACGGGTACATGAAGACGCCGCCGCGCATCAGGATGCGGTGCACGTCGGCCACCATGCTGGCAATCCAGCGCATGTTGAAGTCCTTGCCGCGCGGGCCTTCCTTGCCGGCCAGGCATTCGTCGATGTAGCGCTTCATGGGCTCGTCCCAGTGGCGCATGTTGCTCATGTTGATGGCAAATTCCTTCGTGTCGGCCGGAATCTGGATGTCTTCCTGCGTCAGCACGAAGCTGCCTTGCTCGCGGTCCAGCGTGAACATGGCCACGCCGTTGCCCACGGTCAGCACCAGGGTGGTCTGCGGGCCGTAGATGCAGTAGCCGGCGGCCACTTGTTGGGTGCCGGCCTGCAGAAAGTCGCCTTCCTGCACGCCGGGGTGGTCGTCGGGCTTCTTCAGCACGCTGAAGATGGTGCCGATGCTGACGTTCACGTCGATGTTGCTGCTGCCGTCGAGCGGGTCGAACATGAGCAGGTATTCGCCCTGCGGGTAGCGGTTGGGCACCACGTAGATGCTGTCCATTTCCTCGCTGGCCATGGCCGCGAGGTGGCCGCCCCATTCGTTGGCCTCGATCAGCACTTCGTTGGCGATGATGTCCAGCTTCTTCTGGATCTCGCCCTGCACGTTCTCGCTCTCGGCCGTGCCGAGCACGCCGCCCAGCGCGCCCTTGTTGACGGCCTGGCTGATGCTCTTGCAGGCGCGCGCGACCACTTCGAGCAGCAGGCGCAGCTGGCCGGGAATGAGGCCGTCGGCACGCTGCTGTTCGACGAGGTAGCGGGTGAGGGAAATCTTTTGTTGAGCCATGTGTCTTGTGGGGTTCGGTTGCTTCAGTTTCCGGCCAGGGCGCGAGTGACGACCTCGTGGGTGTCCTTGCTCAGGTCGGGCTTGGCGGCCACGCGGGCGATGGCTTCGCGCGCGGCGCTGCGGTATGGCTCGGCCAGCTTGCTCCAGCGGTCGAGTGAGCGGGCGAGGCGGGCAGCCACTTGCGGGTTGATGGCGTCGAGCTCAATCACGCGCTCGCTCCAGAACACGTAGCCGGCCGCGTCGGGGCGGTGAAAGGCGCCGGGGTTGCCGCTGCAATAGGCAAAGATCACGCTGCGCGCCCGGTTCGGGTTCTTCAGCGAGAAGTCGGGGTGTTTCATCAACTGCTTGACCAGCGGCAGGATGTCGCCGCCGCGGTCGCTGGCGCCGGCCTGCAGCGAGAACCACTTGTCGATGACCAGTGCCTCGTCCTTGAAGATGGCGTGGAAGCGGGCCAGCGCCTGCGCCGCCAGGGTGTTGCCCGACGACACCAGCGCGTTGAGCGCGTTGAAGCGGTCGGTCATGTTGCCCGCATCTTTGAAGCGCTGCAGCGTCTTGCCCGGCCACACGACGTCGCCCGAGGCGCGCGCCGCCAGGCACAGAAAGTTGAGTGCCATGCCGGCCAGCGCGCGGCGGCCCGACGAGGTCGGGTCGGGGCTGTAGGCGCCGGTGTCGTGGTTCTCTTCGTAAACCCACTGCCAGTCGGCAAAGAGGGCGGTGGCCAACTGGGCGCGCATGGCTTCGCGCACCAGGTGCACGCGCTGCGGGTCGACCACGTCGAGCTGTTCGGCAATGTAGGTTTCCGACGGCAGCGTGAGCACCAGTTCCTTGAAGGCGGCGTCGAGCTGCGGGTTGCGCAGCACGCTGCGCATGGCGTCGATGTACGCGTCGTTCAGCACCGGCGTGGTGTCGGTGGCCAGTGCGGCAATGCCTTGCAGCGCGGCGCGCAGGCCCAGTCGCTGGCCGGCTTCCCAGCGGTTGAACGGGTCGGGGTCGTTGGCCAGCAACGTCAGCAGTTGGGCGTCGGTGTACTCGAAGTCGAGGATCACCGGTGCGCTGAAGCCGCGCAAGATGGAAGGCACGGGCTCGGCGTCGAGGCCCACGAAGGTGATCTGCTCGCCTGCGCGCGACAGCACCAGGGTGCGGGTGCCGCGGGTCACGTCGTTTTCGCCTTCGAGCTGCAGCGGCAGTTCGCGGCCGTTGGCGTCGAGCAGGCCAATGTTCAGCGGAATGACGAAGGGCTCCTTCGTCGGCTGGCCCGGCGTGGGCGGGCAGCTTTGCACCACGCTCAGGGTGTAGCTGCGGTTCTGCGCGTCGTACACGCCGTGGGCTGCAAGGCGGGGCGTGCCGGCCTGGCTGTACCAGCGCTTGAACTGGGGCAGCAGGCGGGCGAGTTCCGATTCAGGGTTGGCGTCGGCAATGGCCTGAGCGAAGTCGTCGCAGGTCACGGCCTGGCCGTCGTGGCGTTCGAAGTAGAGCGTGATGCCCTTTTCAAAGCCCTTGCGGCCGACCAGCGTCTGCATCATGCGGACCACCTCGGCACCCTTTTCGTAGATGGTGACGGTGTAGAAGTTGCTGATCTCGATGTAGCTGTCGGGCCGCACCGGGTGGGCCATGGGGCCCGCGTCTTCGGGGAACTGGGCGGTGCGCAGCACGCGCACGTCTTCGATGCGCTTCACGGCGCGGGCCGAGGCGTCGGCGCACAAATCCTGGCTGAACTCCTGGTCGCGGAAGACGGTGAGGCCTTCCTTCAGCGACAGCTGGAACCAGTCGCGGCAGGTCACGCGGTCGCCGCTCCAGTTGTGGAAGTACTCGTGGCCGACCACGCTTTCGATGTTGCTGTAGTCGGCGTCGGTGGCGGTGGCCTGGTTGGCCAGAACGTACTTCGTGTTGAAGATGTTCAGGCCCTTGTTCTCCATGGCGCCCATGTTGAAGTCGCTGGTGGCAACGATCATGAAGCGGTCGAGGTCGAGCGGCAGGCCGAAGCGGGTTTCGTCCCACAGCACCGAGTGGATGAGCGAGTTCATCGCGTGCTCGGTCTTGTCGAGGTCGCCGGCGCGCACGTACACCTGCAGCAAATGCTCTTTGCCGTTGCGTGCCTTGATGCGCTGCTCGCGCGCCACCAGCTTGCCCGCCACCAGTGCGAACAGGTAGCTGGGCTTCTTGAAGGGGTCGACCCACTTGGCGAAGTGGCGGCCTTCGGGCAGTTCGCCTTGTTCGACGAGGTTGCCGTTAGAGAGCAGTACCGGGTAGGCGGCCTTGGCGGCGCGCAGCGTAACGGTGTACATCGCCATCACGTCCGGACGGTCGAGGAAGTAGGTGATGCGGCGGAAGCCCTCGGCCTCGCACTGCGTGAAGAAGGTGTCTTCGCTCACGAACAGGCCCATCAGCTTGGTGTTCTTGATGGGGCAGCAGGTGGTGAAGATCTCGAGCTCGAAAGCGTCGGGCAGGCCGTCGATGACGAGCTGTTCGCCCTCCATGCGGAACGACGCGCCCTGGCCGTTGACCAGCACGCGGGCCAGGTTCAGCTCGTCGCCGTCCAGGCGCAGCGGCTGCACCGGCACCTCGGGGTTGCGGCGCATCTGCATGCGGTTGAGCACGCGGGTCTTGGCGGGGTCGAGGTCGAAGGTGAGGTCGACGGTGTCGATCCAGTACGCCGGGGCGGCATAGTCTTCGCGGCGGATGGCAATGGGTTGCCCTTGAGCGTCACGTAGCAGCATCGAGTGTCTCCAGAAAATTCGAATGGGCGAGTTCGTTGTAGTCGCGAACCGCGGCAATCACATGGGGGCCGGCAAGCTCGGCGGCGGTATGGGTGCTGCACACGGCCACGGCACGCATGCCGCCGCGGCGGGCGGCTTCTATGCCGAAGGGTGCGTCTTCAAAGACGATGCAGCGTTCGGGCGCAATGCCGATGCGGCGCGCGGCTTCGAGAAAAATGGCAGGCGTGGGCTTGCCCGAGAAGCCTTCGTCGCCGCCCACGATGGCCAGCGGCAGCGGGTCCATCTTCAGGCGCGACATGGCGAACTCGATGTTGCCCTTGTCGCCGGCCGTGCCCACCGCCACCTTCAGGCCGCGTGCAACGGCTGCCTTGGCAAAGGCCGTGAAGCCCGCGACTTCGGTGAAGTTGTCGCTGAACATGGCGCGGTAGATCTCTTCCTTCTCGTGCACCAGCGCCTGGCACTCCTCGTCGGAGAGCTCGCGCTCGAACAGCTCGCGCATGCACTCGGTGCCGGTGCGGCCCGTGGTGCGCGCGAGGATGTCGCTCACGTCGAGCTTCAGGCCGTGGCGCGCCACGAACTCCACCCACGAGCGCGCATGCCAGGGCATGGAGTCGATCATGGTGCCGTCCATGTCGAAGATGAAGGCTTCGACCTTGCCACCATCCTTCAGGCTTTTCAGGCTCATCGGTTTTACACGCCTTGCTTGAGAGAGGCTTCGATGAACACGTCGAGGTCGCCGTCCAGCACCTTCTGCGTGGCCGAAACTTCCACGTTGGTGCGCAGGTCCTTGATGCGGCTGTTGTCCAGCACGTAGCTGCGGATCTGGTGGCCCCAGCCCACGTCGGTCTTGCTGTCTTCGAGCTTTTGCTGCTCTTCCTGGCGCTTGCGCATCTCGTGGTCGTACAGGCGCGAGCGCAGGCGCTTCCACGCCACGTCGCGGTTGCTGTGCTGGCTGCGGCCGTCCTGGCACTGCACCACGATGCCGGTCGGGATGTGCGTCAGGCGCACGGCCGAGTCGGTCTTGTTGATGTGCTGGCCGCCCGCGCCGCTGGCGCGGAAGGTGTCGGTGCGCACGTCGGACGGGTTGATCTCGATCTCGATGGAGTCGTCGATTTCCGGGTACACGAAGATGCTGGCAAAGCTGGTGTGGCGGCCGCCCGACGAGTCGAACGGCGACTTGCGCACCAGGCGATGCACGCCGGTTTCGGTGCGCAGCAGGCCGAAGGCGTAGTCGCCCTCGACCTTGATGGTCGCGCCCTTGATGCCCGCGGTGTCGCCGGGCGTTTCGTCTTCGATCTGCGTCTTGAAGCCCTTGCGCTCGGCGTACTTCAGGTACTGGCGCAGCAGCATGCTGGCCCAGTCGCAAGCCTCGGTGCCGCCAGCGCCAGCCTGGATGTCGACGAAGGCGTTCAGCGGATCGGCCGGGTTGTTGAACATCCGGCGGAATTCGAGCTGCTTGATGTCGGCTTCGAGCGTGGCGGCGTCATCGGCAATGGCCTGCAGGCCGTCCATGTCGCCGTCTTCCTTCGACATTTCGAAGAGTTCGGTGTTGTCCGAGAGCCCGTTGGTGAGCCGGTCGAGCGTGACGACCACGTCGTCGAGCGACTTCTTTTCCTTGCCCAGTTCCTGGGCCTTCTTCGGGTCGTTCCAGACGTTCGGGTCTTCGAGCGATGCGTTGACTGTCCTCAGTCGTTCAGCTTTTGCATCGTAGTCAAAGATACCTCCGTAAATCGACCGTACGGACGCTCAGGTCCGCGAGCATTGCGCCGATTTGGTTGATCTGTTCTGCGTCCATGGGGTGTCCTGACTGTGTTCGGGGAAACCGGGCATTTTCTCACGGTCCGCCGAGCTGCCAAGGAGCGCCCTTGTATTGCTCCTTCCCCCTCTGGGGGAAGGCTGGGATGGGGGCGGGCAGGGCGCTTGTGGTGCCCGTTGCTCCCAGCGCGAGCGCCGCTTGCCCCACCCCGGCCCTCCCCCAGCGGGGGAGGGAGAAAGACCGAAATCAGAACGCCGGCACGAGCGAGCCCTTGAACTGGGTTTCGATGAAGCTCTTTACCTCCGGCGACTGGTAGGCCGCCACGAGGCGCTTGGCCCAGGGCTTGTCCTTGTCGGCGCGGCGCACGGCGATCAGGTTGGCGTAGGGGCTCTTCGGCGATTCCTTGATCACGGCGTCCTTGTTCAGCGACAGGCCGGCCTTCTCGGCGTAGTCGTTGTTGATGGAGGCAATGGTCAGGTCGTCGAGCGAGCGGGGCAGCTGGGCCGCGTCGAGCGCGACCAGCTTCAGCTTCTTGGGGTTCGTCACCACGTCCAGCGGCGTGGCCGTGTTGTTCTTCACCGCCTCGGGCTTCAGCGTGATCAGGCCGGCCTGCTGCAGCAGCAACAGCGCGCGGTTGCCGTTCGACGGGTCGTTCTGGATGCCGACCGAGGCGCCATCGGGCAGCTGGTCGATCGACTTGATCTTGCGCGAGTAGAAGCCCAGCGGCGCGGTGATGGTCAGGCCCACGGGCACGATGTCGAAGCCGCGCGCCTTGTTCTGGTTGTCGAGAAAGGGCTGGTGCTGGAAGGCGTTGGCGTCGAGGTCGCCCGAGGCCAGCGCTGCATTGGGCAGTTGGTAGTCGTTGAACACCACGACCTGGATGTTCAGGCCGTCCTTGGCGGCGACCTTCTTGACCACCTCGAAGATCTGCTCGCCGTTGCCGACGGAGACGCCGACCTTGAGCGTGTTCTTGTCCTGCGCGAAGGCGGTGCTGCCGGCGAAGAGGGCGGCGGCCAGCGTGGCAAGGGCGAGGGTGCGGCGGCGGAAAGAGGTATGCATGTCGTTGCGCGAAATCAAAAAAAGAAGGCGCGAATGTGGCATTGCCGCCAGCGTTTGGGAACGAACCAATGCGCATATCGATATGGCGTGTCTTGCCCGCTACAGGATTTCTTTATGCGCATATGCGTATAAACAGCATCCTTTTTGTTCGTTCCCTTTCGCTGCGTTTCTTTTCATACTCGGCACCTTTTTGCGAACCTCCGCGACCTGCCTTTGCGCGGGCTGCGCTTCTTTTCCATGACCCACCCTACGCCTGACACGGGCCGCGGCCACGCGGCGCCAGTCATCCGTCTTCAATCGGTGCAGAAGTCTTTCGCCTTGCCCAACGGCGAGGTGTTCGACGCCGTGCAGTCGCTGTCGCTCGACATCCAGCAGGGCGACGTGTTCGGCCTGATCGGCAAGAGCGGCGCCGGCAAATCGACGCTGCTGCGCCTCATCAACCTGCTGGAGCGGCCCGATTCGGGCCAGGTCTTCGTCGGCGGGCGCGACCTCACCACGCTCTCGCGCCGCGAGCTGCGCGACACGCGCCAGAACATCGGCATGATCTTCCAGCAGTTCAACCTGCTGCAGAACGCCACGGTGTTCGACAACGTGGCCTTTCCGCTGAAGATCCACGGTCGCCACTCGAAGGCCGAAATCAACGCACGTGTGCGCGAATGCCTGGCGCTCGTGGGCCTGGCCGAGAAGATCGACACCTACCCGGCCCAGCTCTCCGGCGGCCAGAAGCAGCGCGTGGCCATTGCCCGTGCGCTCGCGCCGCGCCCGCAGGTGCTGCTGTGCGACGAGCCCACCTCGGCGCTCGACTCCGAAACCACGCGCTCGCTGCTGGAAACGCTGCGCGAAATCAACCAGAAGATCGGCGTGACCATCGTGATCGTCACGCACGAGCTGTCGGTGGTCGAGGTGCTGTGCCGCAACGTGGCCATTCTCGAAAAGGGCCGGCTGGTGGAGCAGTTCGCGGTCGATGCACCGAGCGTCGAGCGCAAGACCGCGCTGGGCCGCGAAATCGACGAACTGGTGCGCCGCCGCGAACGCGAGGCGCGCGAACCCTACTCGCCGCGCCCGCCGTCGCAGCTCGGCGCACAGGAGCTGGCCTATGTTTGAGAACATCGCCCCCATCCTCCCCGAGCTGTGGGTCGCCACCGGCCAGACCTTCATGATGCTAGCCATCGGCCTGTCGGCCGCCGTGCTCATCGGCGGGCCGCTGGGCATCCTGCTGTTCCTGCTGGGCCCCGGCCAGTCGCTGGAGAACAAGCCTGCGTTCCTGGTGCTCAACTGGCTGGTGAACACGGTGCGTTCGTTCCCTTTCATCATCCTGCTGGTGGCCCTGGTGCCGTTCACGCGGGTGATCGCGGGCACGTCGATCGGGCCGCTGGCGGCCGCGGTGCCGCTGTCGTTCGCGGCCATTCCGTACTTGGCCCGGCTGGTCGACCAGTGCCTGCGCGAAGTGCCGCGCGGCGTGATCGAGGCGGCGCACGCCATGGGCGCGACCGAGCTGCAGATTGTCTGGCGCGTGCTGCTGGTCGAGGCCCGCTCGGGGCTGGTGCTGGCGCTGACCGTGCTGGCCGTGAGCTTTCTCTCGTACTCGGCCGTGGCCGGCGTGGTGGGCGGCGGCGGCATCGGCGACCTGGCCATCCGCTACGGCTACTACCGTTTCCAGACCGACGTGATGGTGCTCACCGTGGCGCTGCTCGTGGTGCTGGTACAGATCCTGCAATTCGTGGGCAACACCACGGCAAGCAGGCTCGACAAGCGTTGATTCCTTCTCTTTTCTTCCCTGCTTTCCCAATCTCATGAAAACCGCATTCCTGCGCCGCTCCGTTCTCGCCCTGTCCCTGGCTGCCGTCTCGCTGGGCGGCCTCTCGCTGCAGGCCCACGCGCAAGACCCCGCCAAGAAGAACCTGGTGATCGGCGGCACAGCCGGCTCCAACGCCGACCAGCTCAAGGCCGGCATCGTGCCCATCCTCGAAAAGAAGGGCTACAAGGTGAAGCTGGTCGAGTTCAACGACTACGTGCAGCCCAACCTGGCGCTGGCCCAGGGCTCGCTCGACGCCAATTTCTTCCAGCATCAGGTCTACCTGAAGAAGTTCGCGGCCGACCAGAAGCTCGACCTCGCCGAACTGGTACAGGGCCCGATCGCGCCTATGGGCGTGTACTCGACCAAGCGCAAGACGCTGGCCGACGTGAAGGAAGGCGACCGCGTGACGCTGCCGAACGACCCGAGCAACCTGGCCCGCGCATTGGTGCTGCTGGAGCAGAACAAGCTGATCACGATCAAGACCGGCATCGACCCGCTGCGCGCGTCTGAAAAAGACGTGGCCGAGAACCCGAAGAAGCTGAAGTTCATTCCGCTCGAAGCCGCGCAGCTGCCGCGCTCGCTGGGCGACACCGAGTACGCCATCGTCAACGGCAACTTCGCGATCTCGTCGGGCCTGAAGCTCACCGACGCCGTGGTGCTCGAGAAGACGCCCGACTACTACCTGAATGTGGTCGCCGTGAAGACCGCCGACAAGAACACCCAGTGGGCCAAGGACATCGCCGATGCCTATCGCTCGAAGGAGTTCAAGGCCGTGGTCGACAGCAAGTTCCAGGGCTACGCCAAGCCCAGCTTCCTGCAATAACCCTCCTTCAAGAAAAGGACTCCCATGCCCGTTCTGGCCGTATTCGATGCTCAGGGAAGCTGGCGCGACACGCATGTGTGCGACGGCTGGATCACCGAACACCTGGCCGGGCAGGGCGTGAGTTGGGGGCGTGGCAAGAAGAAGGGGCAGCGTGTGCTCGACAGCGCGGGGCTGTTCTATGTGCCGACTGCCGACGGCTACCTGGGGCTGTTGCTGGAGGCTGGCGAGTGGGCTGCCATGCCGGCCGGCAAACCGCATTTCTTCGATGCAGGCGAGGCCGAGTCGCTCGACGGCCTGCCTGCCGCGCTGCCGCTGTTCGAGGCTTTCGTCGAAGAAGTGCTGTCCCTCACGGGTAACGACGCCGACGAGGAGTGAAGGGCGGGGCCGGTTTCAGGCCGCCAGCCGCTGTTGCGCCGCTCGACCGGCAGGCCGCGCCAGCCCCAGATGGTCGCGCAGCGTGCGGCCTTCGTACTCAGTGCGGAAGATCCCGCGCTTCTGCAGGATCGGCACCACGCCGTCGACAAAATCCTGCAGCCCATGCGGCAGCGCGTCGGGCATCAGATTGAACCCATCGGCCGCACCGGCCTTGAACCAGCGCTCGATGTCGTCCGCAATCTGCTCCGGCGTGCCGACGATCACGCGGTGCCCGCCGCCGCCCGCCAGTTCGCGGATCAGCTGCCGCACCGTGTAGCCGTGGGTGCGGCCTGCCGCGACCACCGCGTTGAAGAAGGTGTGGTTGCCGTTGCCATTGCCGGGCAGTGGGAGGTCGTCGGGCAGGCGCTCGTCGAGCTTCAGACGGTCGGGCGTGATGCCCAGCGTGCCGGCGATGCGCGTCAGGCTGTAGTCCCACGGAATCAGGTCGACCAGTTCGTCGCGCCGACGGCGGGCTTCGGCCTCGGTGCTGCCGACGATGGTGGTCAGGCCTGCGAGCACCTTCACTGCGTCGGGGCCGCGGCCCAATTCGGCGGCGCGTGTCTTCAGCGCGCGCGCGTAGGCCAGCGATTCCTCGAACGACTGAGAGGCCGAGAACACCGCCTCCGCATGGCGCGACGCCAGCTCGCGCCCGTCGGCAGATGCTCCGGCCTGCACCAGCACCGGGTGGCCCTGCGGCGGACGCGGCAGGTTCAGCGGCCCCTGCACCGCGAAGTGCTCGCCGCGATGCACAACGGCGTGCACCTTGGCCGTGTCGATGAAACTGCCAGTGGCCTTGTCGCCGATGAAGGCGTCGTCCTCCCAGCTGTCCCACAGCGCTTTCACGATGTCGGTGAACTCCGAGGCGCGTGCGTAGCGCTTCGCATGGTCGGGCGTGGCGTCGAGGCCGAAGTTGCGCGCCGATGGCAGGTCGGCCGTGGTTACCACGTTCCAGCCCGCGCGGCCGCCGCTCACATGGTCGAGCGTGGCGAAACGGCGGGCGATGTTGTAGGGCTCGTTGTAGCTGGTCGAGGCCGTGGCGATCAGGCCGATGTGCGTGGTGGCCGCGGCCACGCAGGCCAGCAGCACCGTGGGTTCCAGCGCGGTGATCGGGCGGAAGTTGATCTGGTCGACGATGGCCGCGTTGTCCGCGAGGAACACCGCATCGAGCTTGGCCGACTCGGCGATTTGTGCGGTGCGAATGTAGTGCCGGACGTCGGCAAAGGCCCACGGATCACTCTCCGGCAGGCGCCATGCCGAGGGCACGAAGCCCGAATGCAGGATGTTGACGTTGAGGTGCAGTTGCCGGGGCTTGGGGCTATTCGAAAGGCTCATTGGGAGAAGTAGTCGGGCAGCCGGTAGCCGGCCCATGTCGGGTTGGCCCTGAAGAAGCGCTGGAACTCGGCCGACTGGTAGGCGGCTGCGATGTCTTTCGCGAACTGGGCTTGCTCGTTGCTGCGCTTGACGGCCACCACGTTCACGTAGGGCAGCGTCATGTTCTCGAGCTTGAGCGCATCGGTGAGCTTCAGGCCCGAGGCCACCGCGAAGTTGCCCTGCACGGCGGCGATGTCCGCATCGGCCAGCGAGCGCGGGGCCTGCGCGGCTTCGAGCGGCACCAGCTTCAGGCGCTTCGGGTTGTTCACGATGTCGCGCTCAGACACGGCGAGCGGGCTCACGCCCGGCTTGAGCGTGACCCAGCCGACGGTCGCGAGGATGTTGAGCGCGCGCGCCGCGTTCACCGGGTCCGAAGGCAGCGTGACCGTGGCACCGTCAGGCACCGTGTCGAGCGACTTGTGGCGCTGCGAGTACAGACCCATTGGCGGTGTCGGCACGTGCACCACGGGCACGAGGTCGAAGCCCTGCTGCTTGTTGGTGGCGCTGAGGTACAGCGTGTGCTGGAAGATGTTGGCGTCGATCTGCCCGCGCTCCACTGCGTCGTTGGGCTGCACGCCCTGGCTGAACTCGACGTACTTGACGGTGTAGCCGAGCTTCTTCAGTTGGGGCTCGATGCCGTTCGTGAAGGCATCGCGGTACGGGCCGGGCATGAAGCCCACGCGCAGGTCGGCGGCGTGAGCGGAAACGTGGAGAAGCAGGCTCAGGGCAAGGCCGCCGAGCAGAGGAACGGACCAGCGCGCCAGCGAGGGCGCGCGCGAAGAAAAGCGCATGACGGGCAACTCCGGGGAGGCAAGGGGAGCTGCGCACTCTAGGTCGCGGTGCCTGCGGCGCGAACGAAGATTCGTGCGCTTCGATATCCGCTTGTCGAATATCAGGCGGATCAGGCGGGCTGGCCTTCGTTCTTCAGGAAGTCGACGAACGCGCGCAGCGGCGCAGGCATGTGCGTGCGGCTCGGGTAGTACAGGAACGGCCCCGAAAAACTCTGCCACCAGTCTTCGAGCACGGGCACCAGCGTGCCGCGGTCGATGGAGGGCCGCAGGTATTCGTCGAAGGTGTAGATCAGGCCCAGGCCCGACTCGGCGGCGTGCAGTTCGAGGTCGAGCATCGACGCGATCAGCGGCCCGCCCGGCGTGATCTTGACGGCCTTGCCCTTGCGCACGAAGCCCCAGGTGGCGAGCACGCCACTCGGAAAACGGTGGGCGATGCAGGCGTGCTGCAGCAGGTCGGTCGGGTGCCTGGGCGTTCCGTGCTTCGCCAGGTAGGCAGGCGAGGCCGCGGCCACGAAGCGCTGCGTGCGCGGGCCCAGCGGCACGGCGATCATGTCGCGCGCAATGCTCTCGTCGTAGCGGATGCCAGCGTCGAAGCCAGCGGCGAGTACGTCGATGAAGGTGTCGTTGGTCGTGATCTCCAGTGTGATGCCCGGGTGCTCCGCCAGGAATCGGCTGGCCAGCGGCGGCAGCACGCGCTGCGTCACGATCGTCGGCACGTTCAGCCGCAGCGTGCCGGTAGGGCTGTCGCGAAAGCTGTTGAGCGTGTCGAGCGCGCCCGCGATGTCGTCGAGCGCGGGCGAGATGCGGTCAAGCAGCCGCTGGCCGGCTTCGGTCGGCGTAACGCTGCGCGTCGTGCGGTTCAGCAGGCGCACGCCAAGCTGCGCTTCGAGCCGCCGCATGGCCTCGCTGAGCGAGGAGGGTGATACGCCGCGCAGCGTGGCGGCGCCGCGAAAGCCGCGTGCCCGGGTCACTGCCACGAAGGCGCCGAGATCGGAAAGATCGGGATCGGTCATGGCGGGATTGTGCGTTTTTCTGCACAACCCGTGCGCCGCTGGACGGATTATCGAACGGGCCGATTCCTTCCAGACTAGCGCCATGCCGTTCGCAACCGCGTCCGGCCACAGTCAAAAAGTCAGAAAGGACACTGCAATGAACACACTTCAACTCGGCACCAAGGCCATGAACGGCCCCAAGGTCTCCGCCTTCGGCCTCGGCTGCATGGGCATGTCGGGCATGTACGGCCCTTCGGATCGCGTGGAGAGCATCGCCACCATCCACGCCGCGATGGACGCGGGCATCACGTTGCTCGACACCGGCGACTTCTACGGCAGCGGCCACAACGAAATGCTGATCGGCGAAGCGCTCAAGGGCCTCAAGGGTTCGCAGCGCGACGCCGCACTGGTCAGCGTGAAGTTTGGCGCCATGCGCGACCCGGCCGGTGGCTGGGTTGGCTACGACGCTCGGCCCGCGGCGGTGAAGAACTTCGCTACCTACTCGCTGCAGCGCCTGGGCGTGGACCACATCGACATCTACCGCCCGGCGCGGCTCGACCCGAACGTGCCTATCGAAGACACCATCGGAGCCATCGCCGACCTGGTGAAGGCGGGCTACGTGCGCCACATCGGCCTGTCGGAAGTGGGCTCTCAGACCATCCGCAAGGCGGCGGCCGTGCACCCGATCTGCGACCTGCAGATCGAGTATTCGCTGATCTCGCGCGGCATCGAGGACGACATCCTCGCGACTTGCCGCGAGCTGGGCATCGGCATCACCGCATACGGCGTGCTTTCGCGCGGCCTGATCAGCGGGCACTGGAAGAAGGATGCGGCTGGCGAGAAGGATTTTCGGGCGCACAGCCCGCGCTTCCAGGGCGAGAACGTGGACCGCAACCTCGCGTTGGTCGATGCGCTACGCAAGATTGCCGAGGCCAAGGGCGTTACCGTCGCGCAGATCGCCATCGCATGGGTGGCGGCGCAGGGCGACGACATCGTGCCGCTGATCGGCGCGCGGCAGCGTACTCGGCTCGACGAGGCGCTGGGCGCGCTGAACGTGAAGCTGGCGGCCGACGATTTCGCGGCCATCGAGCGTGCGGTGCCGAAGGGCGCTGCCGCTGGCGACCGCTATGCCGCGGCGCAGATGGCGAGCCTCGACAGCGAACCGCGCCGCACCTGAGGCGGCTCAGTTCGCCAGGAATTCTTCGATCATCCGCGCCACGCGGAGCGGCTGGTCGTGGTGCAGCATATGGCCCGCGTCTTCGAGGCGCTCGATGCGCGTGTCGGCAACCGACTTCAGTCGCTCGTGGAATTCGTCGAGCGTGTAGCGGTTCTTCCACCAGCCTTTCAGGCTGTCGTCGGAGGCCTCGACCATCAGCAGCGGCGCGGTGATGCGCGCGTAGAGCGCCAGCGTTTCGTCCACGCGAAAGATGTGCGCGTTGACGATCTTGTGCGCCGCCTCGCCGAGGATCTGCCAGCGTTCGCTGCCGTCGGGCTGGGCGTGGTTCACCGACCAGTGGCTGGCGAGCCAGTTGGCCTTGTCGGGCGTGAGGCGCGGGTTGGTCTTCATGAGGCGGCGCGCGACGCCGTCCACGGCCGAATAGCCGGCCAGCGCCATCTCGCCGCGATGCAGGCGCTTGAGCTCGTCGATCCACTGGCCGTAGCGCGCGGGCGCCTCATCGGGCTTGCGCGCGGGCATGCCGAAGCCTTCGAGATTGACGAGGCGGCGGATGCGCTGGGGCCGCACGCCGGCGTAGTGCATGACGACGTTGCCGCCCATGCTGTGGCCGACCAGGTCAACCTGCCTTGCGCTGTCGCCTTCGCCTGCGTAGTGGTCGAGCAGCCATTCGAGGTCCGCCAGGTAGTCGGCGAGCCAGTAGTTGTCGACACCGCCACCGTCGGTCAGGCCGAAGCCGCGCCAGTCGGGGGCGATGATGAAGCGGTCTTCCTCCATCGCATCGACCACGAACTGCCACGACGCGGCCACGTCCATCCAGCCATGCACCAGCACCAGCGGCGGGCGCGTGTCGGAGGGCTGGCCCCAGAGGCGTACGTGGTAGCTGAGGTTGCGCACGGGCACGAATTCGCTGCGGGAGGGGCGGAGGGCTTGGTACATGGGCGTCGATGATAAGGAGGCCTTTGTGCTGACGCAGTCCGGCACAGGACAGCGGGCGGGCGCGGAATGCTCGGGTTTAGACGCGGCGGCCAGCGGGGCGCGAGGCGGGGCGGTAGCATCCCGCGCATGAAAAAGATCCAACTCGGTCAAAGCGACCTTCACGTCACCCCGATCTGCCTTGGCACGATGACCTTCGGCGAACAGGTCGACGAGCCCACCTCCCACGCCATCCTGAGCCGCTCGCTCGAGCGCGGCGTCGATTTCATCGACACCGCCGAGATGTACTCGGTGCCCACGCGCAAGGAAACCTACAGCGTCACCGAGACCATCATCGGCAACTGGTTCGCCGCCAACCCCGGCGCGCGCGAGAAGCTGGTGGTTGCGACCAAGGTGGCAGGCCCGTCGCGCGGCATGCCCTGGGTGCGCGAAGGCAGCGGCATGACGGCGGCCGACATCGAAGCCTCGTGCAACGCCAGCCTGAAGCGGCTGCGCACGGACGTCATCGACCTCTACCAGATTCACTGGCCGGAGCGCCACGTGCCTCTGTTCGGCAACATGTATTACGACCCGGCGAAGGAAACCTCGAAGACGCCGATCCACGAGCAGCTCGAGGCGTTGGGCAAGCTGGTGAAGGCGGGCAAGGTGCGCGCCATCGGCCTGTCGAACGAAACGCCTTACGGCGTGCACGAGTTCGTGCGGCTGGCCGAGCAGCACGGGCTGCCGCGCGTGGCGACGGTGCAGAACGTGTACAGCCTCATCAGCCGCGGCTACGAGAACGGGCTGGACGAGACGATGCACCGGCTGGGCGTGTCGCTGCTGGCGTATTCGCCGCTGGCCTTCGGCCTGCTGACGGGCAAGTACGACCAGAGCGGCATCGAAGGGCCGGATGCGCCCAAGGGCGCGCGGATTTCGAGCTACGAATCGGTGCGCAAGCAGCGTTGGGGCCGCCCCGATTCGCTGCGCGCGGCCAAGCGCTACAACCAACTGGCCCGCGACAACGGCCTGACGCCGACGCAGCTGGCGCTGGCCTTCTGCTACACGAAGTGGCAGGTGGCGAGCACGATCATCGGCGTGACTTCGGTGGCGCAACTGGAAGAGGATCTGGACGCGTACGGCACCACGCTGTCGCCAGAAATCCTGACCGAGATCGACAAGATCCGCTGGGATATCCGCGACCCCGCGGCGTAATTCAACGGGCGCATTCGCCCTGGGCGGCAGCCAGGGCGAGGGCCGGCAGGCTCAGCAGGCCCATGTTGCTGCCTTTGAACTGGCCTTTCATGCAGTCGCCGTGTGCAGAGCTTGCGACGCCTGCGCTCAACCTGGAATCGAATGCGGAGCGCGGGCTGCCGTTGAGGTCCTGGCTGGCACGGTCGGCGAAGGAGCGTTCGCGGCCGATGTCGCGCAGGGCGCGGCGGGTGCTTTCCGAATGAAGGATCAGTGGCGCGGGGCTCGTTGTGGCTTGCGGCGATTCTGTGGCTGGGGCAGCGGGGGCGGTGGTCGCCTTGCCGCGAGCAGTTCGGGGCATGCGCGTGGTTGTCGCGCGTGTGGCCGCAGCCGTGGTTCGCGGCGTCGTTTCCCGGCGCGCGGGAGGCTCGGTCTTCACAGGGGCTTCGACCTGCACCACCTCCATGACCATTCGCTTCACCGGAACGGTCTTGCGACCATGCGGCTGCGTGGCGACCAGCAGCAGCCAGAGCACAGCTGCGTGCATCGCCACCACGGCCAGCACGAGCGCAGTCAGGGCGGGGCGGCGCATCGATGCCCGAGGTAGAACGAAGCCGTGGCCACCGGGGCTGGCGTATGCTGCATGGTTGGACCGGAATTCAATGTAGTACGGCAGATTTTTTGCCGCGGAACACCAGGTTTTCTGAAGCGATCCTGAACCTGCAATTGCCACCGAGATGGCCAAGAAAAGCACCCACACCTCCGAGACGCCCGCCACCCAGCTGCTGCGCGCGCACAAGATCTCCTTCACCGAGCACCCCTACGAGTACGTCGAGCACGGTGGCGCGCAGCGCGGCGCCGAAATGCTCGGGCTCGACCCGTTCACCGTCATCAAGACGCTGGTCATGCAAGACCAGGACGCCAAGCCGCTGATCGTGCTGATGCACGGCAACCGCACGGTGTCGACCAAGAACCTCGCGCGGCAGATCGGCGCCAAGTCGGTCGAGCCCTGCAAGCCCGAGGTGGCGCAGCGGCACAGCGGCTACATGGTGGGCGGCACCTCGCCGTTCGGCACGCGGCGCGAGATGCCGGTGTACGTGGAGTCGACCGTCCTCGAGCTGCCGAGAATCGTGCTCAACGGCGGGCGCCGCGGCTACCTGATCGGCATCGATCCGCAGGTGTGCGTGGGGTTGCTGGGCGCGAAGCCCGTGCAGTGTGCGCTGGCAGAATAGCCGGCGCCATGGCGACATCCTCGTCTTCCGACTTCTTTCCCCTGCGAGCCGCTGGCAACCCGGGCCAGGGCACGACGTTCGCACTTGCCTTTCGCAACGACGAGCGCGAATGGACCGAATCGCTCGACCTGTCGGCGTTGCTGCGCGACGCACTGCTGGCGCGCGGCCAGGCCGCCGCGCTCGCACGCGATGGCTGGGTCACGCTGTCCGACGGACTCTGGCTGCTGCCGCAGATCCTGAGCTACTCGCGCGCCGAGGACGGCAGCGTGCGCACCTCCAGCACCATCGAGGTGGCCCATGCCGGACTCTTGCCGCAGGGCATCTTCGAGTACCAGCATTCGGGCGGCGAAACCACCGAGCAGGCCCTGACCCGCGGGTTCGACCTGTGGGCGCAGGTCGATCTGGTTGTGTTCCAGGATGCGCTGGGCGGTGAACTCGCCCACTGCACGTCGATGGACATGAGCTGGAAGGAAGGGCGGCAGCGGCGCGTGCTGTTCGGCCCCGTGGCGCACCGGGCGACGCTGCCGGCGGCCGAGGTTGAGGAAGAGCACCCGTTCTGCCCCTGCTGCCTGTTCACCAATACCTGGGACGCCTTCAAGCCGCAGATCGAATCGGACAGTCTCCACGCCGTGCGCCTCTATGCCGTGCGCGACGCCGAGGGCGAAGTGCAGGCCGACTGCCGCATCAACGGCGAGGACTGGCCCGCCGGCGCCGAGGCCCTGCGCGCCTATGTGACACAGTGGCCCGACCGCGGCTTCGAGTTTCGCAAGCAGTATGTTGTGATCCAATCGCCGCCCCAGGCGCTCGTCGCCGAATAGAACAACAACCATCCCCCGCGGAGTGCCGTCTTGAGTTTCAACTTGCCTTCCTTCATTACCATCGTGGCGTCGTACCTGATCGGCTCGCTGTCCTTCGCGGTCATCGTGA
This sequence comes from Variovorax multivorans, assembly GCF_051216835.1. Lineage (NCBI taxonomy): Bacteria > Pseudomonadati > Pseudomonadota > Betaproteobacteria > Burkholderiales > Comamonadaceae > Variovorax > Variovorax multivorans. Next base: position 397,743 of record NZ_JBPJZL010000005.1, on the reverse strand, counting down.
GCAAGGCGCTCGGCATGGCCGATCCGCGCAGCTACGGCAGCAAGAACCCCGGCGCCACCAATGTGCTGCGCTCGGGCAATAAAGGTGCGGCGCTGGCCACGCTGCTGCTCGACGCGGTCAAGGGCTGGGTGCCGGTGTTTCTGATTCACCGGTTCGGCGCGCAGTGGGGGCTGGGGGAGGGCGTTGCCGCCCTGGCCGGCCTGGCGGCGTTCCTCGGCCACCTGTATCCGGTGTTCTTCGGCTTCCAGGGCGGCAAGGGCGTGGCGACCGCGGCGGGCGTGCTGGTGGGCGTCGCGCCCTGGTTGGGGCTGGCCACCGGCGCCACCTGGCTGATCATTGCCGTCTTCTTCCGCTACTCGTCGCTGTCGTCGCTGGTGGCGGCCTTCTTCGCACCAGCCTACTATCTGATCGGTGGCGGCATCGCGTGGCCGCTCGACCGCACAGTGCTGATTGCGCTCATCGTCATGAGCCTGCTGCTGATCTGGCGGCACCGCGAAAACATCCGCCGGCTCGCGGCCGGCACGGAGTCGAAGCTCGGCTCAAAGAAGAAACCGGACTGAAGAAAGAACACCATGGCCTCCATCACCCGCTTCCACGTCGGCCCCCGTCTCTCGGAGACGGCCGTGCACAACGGCACCATCTACCTCGCGGGCCAGGTGCCCGACGACACCACCCAGGACATCCGCGGCCAGACCACGCAGGTGCTGGGCATGGTCGATCGCCTGCTGGCCGAGGCTGGCAGCGACAAGTCGCGCATTCTCATGACGCAGATTTTCCTGGCGGACATCACAGACATTACGGCGATGAACGAGGTGTGGGACGCCTGGATTCCGGCCGGCAATACGCCGCCGCGCGCCACCGTGCAGGCCAAGATGGCCAATGCGGCCTACAAGATCGAGATCGTGGTGACGGCCGCGCAGGCCTGAGCGGCTGCTGCGATCAATATCGCTTTTCGAGGACCATCTGGTCCGCGTCGCGCCGCATCGAGAAGCGATTGATGAAGCTGTTGCCCAGCAGCACGAAGGGCATGGCCTGCGGCGAGACGATGGCGTCGATGTCGTAGACCTCGACGTCGCCCACGCGCACTGACTGCAGGCGCAGCCGATAGCCTGAAGTCGTGCCGTTGGCAGTGCTCATCGTGACGCGCTGGCCCTTGCTGTAGTCGAGCCCGATGCGCTGGGCATCGTCGGCCGAGAGTGCGATGGACGTCGCACCCGTGTCGAGCATGAACGTGACTGGCCGGCCGTTGATGGCGCCTTGTGTCATGAAATGCCCGCGGCTGTCGGCCGACAGCACGACGCGGTTTCCGCCCCCGCCCGAGCCGCCCCCACCGCCGATGCTGACGGGGGTGTCCATGCGCAGGTTGACGCGCTTGCCGTCGAGTTCGACCACGGCCTGATCGGCCTGCAGCGAGAGCAGTTTCACGCCCTGGTAGCTCTCGCCGACCGCCACGGTCTTGGGCGGGTTGCCGTTCACGATCAGGATCGCGCGGCTGCCGATGCTGCCGGTCAGGGTGACCGAGCCGGCGGCATGCGCCACTGCAGCGGCAGCCAGCAGCTGCGCTGCGACGACGAGGGCTTTCATGAAGCGGGCCGCTCAGTCGCGGAAGTTGTTGAACGTGAGCGGCATGTCCGGCACGTCCTTCTTGATGAGTGCCATGGCGGCTTGCAGATCGTCGCGCTTGGCGCCGGTGATGCGCACTGCGTCGCCCTGGATGGCTGCCTGCACCTTGAGCTTGCTGTCCTTGACGATGCGGGTGATTTTCTTGGCCTGCTCGCTTTCAATGCCGCTCTTGACCTTGATGACCTGCTTGACCTTGTCGCCGCCCATCTTCTGGACGTCGCCCTTGTCGAGGAAGCGCACGTCGACGCTGCGCTTGGTGAGCTTGCTGCGCAGGATGTCTTCCACCTGCACGAGCTGGAACTCGGCGTCGCCGATCATGGTGATCTCCTTGTCCTTGAGCTCGACGGCGGCGGCCGTACCCTTGAAATCGAAGCGCGTTCCGATTTCCTTGGCGGTGTTCTCGACCGCGTTCTTCACCTCGGGCAGGTTGGGCTCGCAGACGGTATCGAAGGACGGCATGGACTCTCTCCTGAATTCACTGGTGCTGGATGCGACAATTCTCCCATGATCGTGGAGTCCAACGTCCCGCTGCAGCCCTACAACAGCTTCGGCATCGTCGCGCGTGCGCAGCATCTGGCGCGCATTGCCAGCGAGGCCGACCTGGTTGCGCTGCGCGCCGATCCGGCATGGCGCGACGCGCCCCGGTTCGTGCTGGGCGGCGGCAGCAACATCGTGCTCACGGGCGACGTCAAGCCGCTGGTGCTGAAGATCGAGATCAAGGGCCTGCGGCTGGTGGAAGAAACCCCGCGTGCCTGGATCGTCGAGGCCGGTGCCGGCGAGATCTGGCACGACGCCGTCGAGTGGATGGTGCGCAGCGGCTATCCAGGGCTTGAAAACCTGGCCCTGATTCCGGGCACGGTGGGGGGGGCGCCGGTGCAGAACATCGGCGCCTACGGGGTCGAGCTGCAAGACCGCTTCGATTCGCTCGACGCCTTCGACCTGGAAACCGGCCGCAGCTTCACGCTCGACGCCGCCCAATGCGCCTTCGGCTACCGCGACTCGGTGTTCAAGCACGTGCGCAGCGGCCCGAACGACTTCGGCCTGGCGGGCAGGGCGGTGATCACCCGGGTGCGCTTTCGCCTGCCCAAGCCGTGGAAGGCCGTGGTCGGCTATCTCGACCTCGAGCGCAAGATGGAAGAAACCGGCAACTTCACGCCGAGCGCACAAGACGTCTTCGACTGGATCTGCGCGATTCGCCGCGCCAAGCTGCCCGACTGGCGCGTGCTGGGCAATGCCGGCAGCTTCTTCAAGAACCCGACCGTCACGCCCGAGCAATGTGCCGACATCATCGCGCGCGACCCCAAGATCGTTCACTACCCGATGGACGACGGCAGCATCAAGCTGGCGGCCGGCTGGCTCATCGATGCCTGCGGCTGGAAGGGCAAGTCGGTGGGCAATGCCGGCGTGTACGAGCGGCAGGCGCTGGTGCTGGTCAACCGCGGCGGCCGCGAGAACCCGGTGACGGGCGGCGAGGTGATGACCCTGGCCAAGGCCATCCAGACCAGCGTGTACGAGCGTTTCGGCATCCGGCTGGAGCCGGAGCCGGTGGTCGTCTGACGGCATGGATCTCGACTTCCTTCACCTGAATTTCCGCCGCCGCATCGGCGCGCTGCTATGGGCTCGGCGGGCGGTGCCGCTCATTGCGCTGCTCGCGTTGTTCCTGGGCTCTCGCCGCTGGGGCTCGGTGGTGGCCGTGATTGTGGTTGCGCTGCTGTTTTCGGCGGTGCTCAAGTTCCTCGAAACCAGTTTGCGGCGCCAGTTCATTCGCGAAGCGCGGCTGCCGCCATTCCTTGTCGGCAAGCTGTGCGAGGCGCATCCGCAGCTCAGCCGGCGCGACGCCGAACTGGTGCTGCGCGGCCTGCGCCAGTTCTTCATGGCGCACCTGCGCAGCGAGCGCAAGTTCGTGGCGATGCCTTCGAAGGTGGTCGACACGGCCTGGCACGAGTTCATCCTGCATACGCAGGGCTACCAGAACTGGTGCAAGGCGGCCTTCGGCGGCATGCTGCATCACAGCCCGGCCGAGGTGCTGGGACGTGATCCCAAGCGCAACGACGGGCTGCGCCGCACCTGGTACTGGGCCTGCAAGGAAGAAAGCATCGATCCGCGCAAGCCGGCGCGCCTGCCGCTGCTGTTTGCGCTGGACGTCAAGTTCGCGATCGACGGCGGCTTTCACTATGTGCCCGACTGCCGGGCGGTCGAGCGATACATCGGCTCGGACGCCCAGTGTGGCACCAGCTTCGGGGAATCGTCTTCGTCGGATGGTGGCAGCGCAGGCGATGCCGGCGGGTTCGGCGGTAGCGAGTCGTCGAGCGGCAGCGGTGACGGCGGCTCCGGCGATGGTGGCGGCTCGTCCGACGGCGGTGGTGGGTGTGGCGGCGGTTGCGGTGGAGGCGGCGGGGACTGACCCTCGCAGCGCACCAATGAAAAACGGGCCCCGAGGGGCCCGTTGTCGTTTCTGCCTCGCTGAAGGAGGCAGAGAGCTGCGATCAGCTCGCGTCGCCGTCGTTGGCCAGCTTTGGCAGCGAAGCGCCTTCTCCCGACGACAGCAGGCCGACCCGGGTGTAGATCGCCAGCTTCTCGCGCGTGTCGACGATGTCGAGGTTGCGCATCGTCAGTTGGCCGATGCGGTCCAGCGGCGTGAACGCGCCCTCGACCTTTTCCATGCTCAGGCGCTCGGGCTTGTACGTGAGGTTGGCCGACTCGGTGTTCAGGATCGAGTAGTCGTTGCCGCGGCGCAGCTCGACAGTCACTTCGCCGGTGATGGCGCGCGCCACCCAGCGTTGCGCCGTCTCGCGCAGCATGATGGCTTGCGGGTCGAACCAGCGGCCCTGGTACAGCAGGCGGCCGAGGCGGCGGCCGTTGTCGCGGTACTGCTCGATGGTGTCTTCGTTGTGGATGCCGGTGACGAGGCGTTCATAGGCAATGAACAGCAGCGCAAGGCCCGGGGCCTCGTAGATGCCGCGGCTCTTGGCCTCGATGATGCGGTTTTCGATCTGGTCGCTCATGCCCAGGCCGTGGCGCCCGCCGATGCGGTTGGCTTCGAGGATCAGTTCGACCAGGTTGGCGTAGCGAACGCCGTTCAGCGCAACGGGCACGCCTTCTTCGAAGCGCACCGAGACGGTTTCGCGCTTGACTTCGACTTCGTCCTTCCAGAAGGCCACGCCCATGATGGGCTGCACGATCTGGATGCCGCTGTTCAGGTGCTCGAGGTCTTTGGCCTCGTGCGTGGCGCCGAGCATGTTCGAGTCGGTCGAGTAAGCCTTCTCGGCCGACATCTTGTAGGCGAAGCCGGCCTTCTGCATGAACGCCGACATTTCGGCGCGTCCGCCCAGCTCGTCGATGAAGACCTGGTCGAGCCAGGGCTTGTAGATCTTGAGGTTCGGGTTGGTCAGCAGGCCGTAGCGATAAAAGCGCTCGATGTCGTTGCCCTTGTAGGTGCTGCCGTCGCCCCAGATGTGGACGTCGTCTTCCTTCATGGCCGACACCAGCATCGTGCCGGTGACGGCGCGGCCCAGCGGCGTGGTGTTGAAGTAGGTAACGCCGGCGGTGGTCACGTGGAAGGCGCCGGCCTGCAGTGCGGCGATGCCTTCGTTGGCCAGTTGCACGCGGCAGTCGATCAGGCGGGCGTTCTCGGCGCCGTAGAGCATCGCCTTGCGCGGGATCTCGTCGTAGTCGGGCTCGTCGGGCTGGCCGAGGTTGGCGGTGTAGGCGTAGGGGATCGCGCCCTTGTTGCGCATCCAGTGGAGCGCCGCGCTGGTGTCCAGGCCGCCCGAGAAGGCAATGCCGACCTTCTGGCCGGCGGGAACGTTTTGGAGGATGGTCGACATGTCAGGTTTCCCGGGTTCGCGGTTCAGCCGAAGTGGCAGATGTAGCTGTAGGGCTCGCCGCTCACGCGGATCTGGAAGCTGGAGTTGCCCGGCACGCTGAACTTCTGCCCGGGGCCCGAGGCCACCCATTCGCTGGTGCCCGACAGCAGGTATTCGCAGCTGCCGGCGGTGCCTTCCATGATCTCGGGGGCGCCGGTGTTGAAGGTGAGGGTGGACGGCAGGATCACGCCGACCGATTTCTTCGTGCCGTCCGCGAGCGTGAGGCTGTGGCTCACGCATTTGCCGTCGAAGTACACATTGGCCTTGGTGGCCACTGCGGCGCTGTTCAGAGTGTCGGTAGTCGTCGTCATTGGGTGGCGCCGACGCGTGGGCGGTCGGCAAATCGAGGACGCACCGCACCGGCGGCGCACCCGTCAAGGGTTGGAAAAGTCCTCGATTTTAGGGGCTCGGGCGGCAAGGGCCGCCGGCCGGTGGCTCAGCGGTGCCAGCCGCGGTATCCGCCACCCCAGCCGCCACGGTAGCCGCCGCCCCAGCCGCGCGAATAGCCGAGGTTCAGCGAGATGCCGACCGGCGGGTAGACGTAAGGATAGGCATAGGGGTACGCATAGGCCGGCTGCACGTAGACCGGATCGGCATATACCGGCGCCGGCTGGTAGACCGGAGCGGGGGCGTTGGAGACGACGACACCCGGTTCGGGCACCACGTTGTCCCAGGGAGAGCCTCCGGACTGCGGGGCGTAGCCGCCGTTGTTGGCCTCGACCGGATAGGTCTGCACCTGCGCCTGCGGCGCCACCGGCGAGGTCGTCACGCCGTAGCCGCTGGCCTGGATCGGAATGGTCGCGCCGGGCCGGCTGTTCATGCGGGCGGTGTACTGGCGTCCGTTGTATTCGTAGGTGACGTTGTAGTTCACGTCGCTGCCGGTCGTTTCGCGGATCGGGGTGGCGGAAATCACCCGGGCCTGGACCACCTGGTTCTGCTGGGCGTGCACGACGCCAGTGCCTGCGGCCAGCGTGCCGGCCACGGAAATGCCGGCAAGGGTGCGAAAAACGAGTTTGTTCATGGTGTATCTCTCCTGCAGATCGCGGTTTGACGCCGGGCTGTAGGTCGGGTTCCGGGGTTTACACGGCGTTGACAGCCCAGGATTCGGCGTCGAACCCTGTCGTAACGGGCTTTTTCGGGCCCCAGTTGACCACCGGCCGTTTGATCAGGCTGGGGTTGGCCAGCAGCACCGCGCGGGCCGAACCGGCGTCGACCACGCCTTCGCGGGTGGCGTCGTCCAGCTTGCGCCAGGTGGTGCCCTTGCGGTTGACCAGGGCCTCCCAGCCGGGCTTCTTCAGCCACTGGTCGAGCTCGGCTTCGGGAACGCCCTGTTTCTTGAAGTCGTGGAAGGTGTAGGCCACGCCGTGTTCGTCGAGCCAGGCGCGGGCGCGCTTGACGGTGTCGCAGTTCGGAATGCCGTATAGGGTTGTCATGGCCGCGATGATGCCCCGAGCGGCGGGTCGGCGACAATGCCGGCCTCCATGGAAACCCTTAACGACTGGCTCGCGCGCGCCGAGCAACTCCATCCCAAGAACATCGAACTCGGGCTCGAGCGCGCCAAAGAAATGGCGCAGCGCCTCGGCCTGCGCTTCGGCTGCCCCGTCATCACGGTGGCGGGCACCAACGGCAAGGGCTCGACCTGCGCCATGCTCGAATCGATCCTCACGCACGCGGGCTACCGCACGGCGGTGTTCACCTCGCCGCACCTGGTGCGCTTCGAGGAACGGCTGCGACTCAAGGGCGAAGCTGTCGATGCTTCCAAACTGATAGCAAGCTTCGAAGTGGTGGAAAAGGCGCGCGGCGACATGTCCCTGACCTACTTCGAGTTCACCACGCTCGGCATCATGCATTGCATGATCGAGGAAAAGCCCGACGTAGCGATCCTCGAAGTCGGCCTGGGCGGGCGGCTCGACGCGGTCAACATCATCGACACCGATTGCGCGGTCATCACCAGCATCGACCTCGACCACATGGAATACCTCGGGCCCGACCGCGAAAGCATCGGCTTCGAGAAGGCCGGCATCCTGCGCCCGGGCAAGCCCGCCATCGTGAGCGACCCGATGCCCCCGCAGAGCGTGATCGACCATGCCAACGCCATCGGCGCCGACCTCTGGCGCTTCGGGACTGACTTCAACGTGTCGGGCGACAAGCAGCAGTGGGGTTGGTCGGGCCGCGGGCGGCGCTACAGCGGGCTGGCCTATCCGGCACTGCGCGGGGCCAACCAGCTCATCAATGCGGCCGGTGTGCTTGCGGCGCTCGAAGCGCTGCGCCCGCAACTGCCGATCACGGCGCAGGCCGTGCGCAACGGGCTCGCGATGGTCGAGTTGCCGGGGCGCTTCCAGATCGTGCCGGGCGAACCGGCGCTGGTGCTCGACGTGGCGCACAACGCCCATGCCGTGGCCGCGCTGGCCGAGAACCTCGATGCGATGGGCTTCTACCCCACTACGCATGGCGTGTTCGGCGTGATGGCCGACAAGGATCTCGCTCCGATCCTGGCGCGCATCGGGCCGCTGATCGACCGCTGGTACTTCACCGACCTGCCCACCCCGCGCGCCGCCAAGGCGGCCGAACTGCTGGCCAGCTGGCAGGCGCAGAACACGCGCACCGATGCCTCGGGCAGCGTGTACGCGGGCCCGATGGAAGCGTTGCGCGCAGCCATCGAGCAGGCGGGGCCCGCTGATAGAATCGTGGTCTTCGGATCGTTCTTCACCGTGGGTGGCGTGCTCGAAAACGGCACCCCCCGGCTGCAAGCCAAACACCTGCTGCCAGGCGGCTGATCGTCGGGCTGTCCACACCATCTGGCACCACCTCGCTGCACTCCTTCAGGGATCGAACTTCATGGCGTTTTTCAAGTTCCGCACGCGCGGCCCACAAGGCAACGAAGGACGCAGCGCCCCGGCCGCTGTCCCCGCGGAAAGTGTCGAAACCATGCGTCGGCGTGCGCGCCACCGGCTGCTCGGCGCAGCGGTGCTGGTGCTGCTCGGTGTGATCGGTTTCCCGCTGCTGTTCGATACGCAGCCGCGGCCCGTGTCGGTCGACATTCCCATCGAGATTCCCGACCGCAACAAGGTCAAGCCGCTGCCCGTGCCCGCCACGCCGGCACCTGCCACGAGCACCGCGCCGGCTGCACCCGACAACAGCAGCTCGCGCGTTGCCTCGGCATCGCCCTCGTCCGGCGGCATGATCACCGAGACCGCCGACGGCACGGTGATCGACTCCGGCAAGCCCGTGCCCAGCACGCCGCCCGTAGCCGCCGTCGAACCCAAGCCTGAACCAAAGCCCAAGCCCGAACACAAGCCGGAAGCCAAACCCGAGCCCAAGCCGAAGCCCGAAGCCAAGCCGGACCCCAAGCCTGAAGCCAAGCCCAAGCCGGCTGCCTCTGATGATGGCGCCCGCGCCCGTGCGCTGCTCGAAGGCAAGCCCGTCACCACTGCCGCCAAGCCCGCCGCTGCCGATGAGAGTGGCCGCTTCGTGGTGCAGGTCGGCGCTTTCGCCGATGCCGACAAGGCGCGCGAAGTGCGCCAGAAGCTCGAAAAAGCCGGCCTCAAGACCTATGTGCACGTGGCGAAGACTGCCGATGGCGAGCGCACGCGTGTGCGTGTCGGCCCCTTCAGTTCACGTGCCGAGGCCGACCGCGCGGCGGAGAAGGTCAAGGGCTTGTCTTTGTCGGCCGCGATCCTCACGTTGTAAGAGCCGTCGCCAGCTGTTGCCGTGGCCTTGCTCGACTGGATCGCCGTCGCGCTCATCGGGGTGTCGATGCTGTTCGGCCTGATGCGCGGGCTGGTGTTCGAAGTGATTTCGCTGATCGGCTGGGTGGCAGCCTTCATTGCAGCCCAGTGGCTGGCTTCTGGTGTGGCGGCATGGCTGCCGTTCGGCGATCCGCAGGGGGCGTGGCGCTATCCGCTGGCCTTCGTGCTGGTGTTCGTGGCGGTGGTGTTCGGCGTGGGCCTGGTGGCCGCGCTCACGCGCAAGTTGATCACGGTCGTGGGTCTGCGGCCGGTGGACCGGATTTTGGGAGCAGCGTTCGGAGCGGCGCGGGGTGCGGTGGCCCTGCTCGTGCTGGCCGTCGTTGTTCATTTGCTGGTGTTGAGCGACAGTGTCTGGTGGCACGAATCGCGCAGCGCCATTGTTCTCGATGCGGCATTGCAGGGCCTCAAACCCTCGCTGCCTGAAAAGTTGGCAAGCTACCTGCCCTGAGAGGAATCGTTCATGTGTGGAATCGTCGGCGTTGTCAGCAGCGCACCCGTCAATCAGCTGCTCTATGACGCGCTGCTGCTCCTGCAGCATCGCGGCCAGGATGCCGCTGGCATCGTGACCTTGCTCGAACGCAAGTTCTTCATGCACAAGGCCAAGGGCATGGTCCGCGACGTGTTCCGCACGCGCAACATGCGCGCGCTGCCGGGCAACGTGGGCCTGGGCCAGGTGCGCTACCCGACCGCCGGCAATGCGTACAGCGAGGAAGAGGCCCAGCCCTTCTACGTGAACGCGCCGTTCGGCATCGTGCTCGTGCACAACGGCAACCTGACCAACGCGCATGCGCTGCGTTCGGAGCTGTTCTCCACCGACCACCGCCACACCAACACCGAGAGCGACTCCGAAGTGCTGCTCAACGTGCTGGCGCACGAACTGGAGCGCTCCTCGCGCGGCGTGCCGCTGCATCCGGCCGAAGTGTTCGCCGCGGTCAAGAACATGCACAAGCGCCTGCGCGGCTCGTACGCCGTGGTATCGCTGATTGCCGGCCACGGCCTGCTCGCTTTCCGCGACCCGTACGGCATTCGCCCGCTGTGCATGGGCCGCAGCGCCGACGGCACCGTGATGGTGGCGAGCGAATCGGTCGCGCTGGAAGGCTCGGGCCATGTGTTCGAGCGCAACATCAACCCGGGCGAGGCCGTGTTCATCGACCTCGAAGGCAACGTGCATTCGATGCAGTGCGCCGAAGCGCCGACGCTGAACCCCTGCATCTTCGAATTCGTGTACCTCGCGCGTCCGGACTCGGTGCTCGACGGCATCTCGGTCTACCAGGCGCGCCTGAACCTCGGCGAGACGCTGGCCAAGCGCGTGGTGTCTACCGTGCCGCCGAACCAGATCGACGTGATCATCCCGATTCCCGAGTCGAGCCGCCCGAGCGCCACGCAGCTCGCGCACCTGCTGGGCGTGCCATACCGCGAAGGCTTCGTGAAGAACCGCTACGTCGGCCGCACCTTCATCATGCCGGGGCAGGGCGTGCGCAAGAAGTCGGTGCGCCAGAAGCTCAACGTGATCGCCAGCGAGTTCAAGGGCCGCAACGTGCTGCTGGTCGACGACTCGATCGTGCGCGGCACCACCAGCCGCGAGATCGTGCAGATGGCACGCGATGCCGGCGCCCGCAAGGTCTACCTGGCCAGCGCCGCGCCGCCGGTGCGCTACCCCAACGTCTACGGTATCGACATGCCGACCAAGGACGAGCTGGTGGCGCACGACCGCACCGTCGAAGAAATCCGCGAACTGATCGGTTGCGACGCGCTGATCTACCAGGACGTCGACGCCATGAAGCGCGCCATCGGCTCGCTCAACACCAAGCTCGACGGCTTCGACGCCTCGTGCTTCGACGGCGTGTACGTGACCGGCGACATCGACACCGACGCCATCTCGCGCATGAACGGCAACCGTCCCCGCGTCGAGGAGACCGAAGAAGATTCTTCGCGTCTCGCACTCCCCAACCACAGCGAGTGAGAGCCCAAGAAGTGACCGACGAACGAACCCTGCCGCCCGGACTGCATCGCGACACGCTCGCGCTGCGCACCGGGCTGGCGCCGAGCCAGCACGGCGAGCACTCCGAGGCGCTGTTCCTGACGAGCGGCTTCGTGCAGCCCGATGCCGAAACCTCGGCGCGCCGCTTTGCGGGCACCGAAGCGGGCTTCACCTATTCGCGCACGTCCAACCCGACGGTGGCGAGCTTCGAGCAGCGCCTTGCGGCGCTCGAAGGCACCGAGGCCGCCATCGGCGCATCGACGGGCATGGGCGCGATCCTCATGATGTGCATGGGCCTGCTGAAGGCCGGCGATCATGTGATCTGCTCGCGCTCGGTGTTCGGCTCCACGCTGAACCTGTTCGGCAAGGAGTTCGCCAAGTTCGGTGTGGAAACCACTTTCGTCTCGCAGACCGACGTGGCGGAATGGCGTGCTGCGCTGAAGCCCAACACGAAGTTGCTGTTCGCCGAAACCCCGACGAATCCGCTGACCGAGGTGTGCGACATCCGTGCGCTCGCCGATCTGGCACACGGCGCGGGCGCGCTGCTGACCGTGGACAACTGCTTCTGCACGCCGGTGCTGCAGCGCCCCGCCGAACTGGGCGCCGATCTCATCATCCATTCGGGCACCAAGTACCTCGACGGCCAGGGCCGAGTGATGGCTGGCGCGATCTGCGGGCCATCGAAGCTCATCGTCGACGTGTTCGGCCCCGTGGTGCGCACTGCCGGCATGGCGCTGTCGCCGTTCAATGCGTGGGTCGTGCTCAAGGGCATGGAAACGCTGGGCATCCGCATGCAGGCGCAATGCGCGAACGCGCTGGCCGTTGCGAAATGGCTCGAAGCGCAGCCGGGCATCGCACGCGTCTATTACCCGGGGCTCGCCTCGCATCCGCAGCACGAACTGGCGATGCGCCAGCAGGCGGGGCAGGGCGGGGCGGTCGTGTCCTTCGACGTGGTCGGCAACGACCCCGAGACGGCGCGCGTCAATGCCTTCCACGTGATCAACAGCACGCGCGTGGTCAGCATCGCGACCAACCTCGGCGACACCAAGACCATCATCACGCACCCCGGCACGACCTCGCACGGACGCCTCACCGAAGTGCAGCGCCAGGCCGCAGGCATCAGCCAGGGGCTGATCCGCCTCGCGGTCGGCCTGGAGTACATCGACGACATCACGGCCGACCTGCAACGCGGCCTGAGCACCCTGACAACCTGATTGATTCATGACCGGCAAAGTTCGCACCCGCATCGCTCCGTCTCCCACCGGCTTTCTTCACCTGGGCACGGCTCGCACTGCGCTCTATTCGTGGGCCTATGCGCGCCACCACGGCGGCGAGTTCGTGCTGCGCATCGAAGACACCGACGTGGCCCGCTCCACGCAGGACTCGACCGACCAGATCCTCGCGTCGATGCATTGGCTCGGCCTCGACTACGACGAAGGCCCGATCTACCAGATGCAGCGCCTGGAGCGGTATCGCGAAGTGATCGCGCAGATGCTTGCGGCCGGCACGGCCTACCACTGCTACTGCACGCCGGCCGAACTCGACGAGATGCGCGAGGCGCAACGCGCGCGCGGTGAAAAGACGCTGTACGACCGCCGTTGGCGTCCCGAGCCGGGCAAGGTGCTGCCGCCCGTGCCCGAAGGCGTGCCACCGGTGGTGCGCTTCTGCAATCCGCCTGAAGGCGACGTGACGTGGAACGACCTCGTCAAGGGCGAGATCACCATCAACAACCGCGAGATCGACGACCTCATCATCCTGCGGCCTGACGGTGTGCCCACCTACAACTTCGCGGTGGTGGTCGACGACTGGGACATGAACATCACGCACGTGTTCCGCGGCGACGAGCACATCAACAACACGCCTTGGCAGATCAACATCTTCCGCGCGCTCGGCGCACCGCTGCCCGATTTCGGCCATGTGCCAGTGATCCTGGGCGACGACGGGCAGAAGCTGTCGAAGCGCCGCGGTGCCGTGAGCGTCACGGTCTACGAAGACAACGGCTACCTGCCCGAAGCGATGCTCAACTACCTCGCGCGCCTCGGCTGGAGCCACGGCGACGACGAGCTCTTCACGCGCGAACAGATGGTGAGCTGGTTCGACGGTTCGCACCTCTCGAAGAGCCCCGCGCAGTGGGATGCAGCCAAGCTCGCATGGGTCAACGGGCAGTACATCAAGGCGAAGAGCGGTGACGAACTCGCGCCGCTTGTTGCAGCACAGTTGCAAAAGCGCGGCATCGTTGCCGACGAGCGTTTGCCCGTGATCTGCGCGTTGTTCAAGGACCGTTGCGAGACCACAGTGGCGCTGGCCGACTGGGCTGCGGCGTTCTATGCGGACATCAACGTGAGCGATGCCGATCGCGCGCAGCACATCACTGATGCAGTGAAGCCTGCGATCGCAACGCTCGCAGAAAAATTGACGACGGCTGCCTGGGATAAGGCCTCGATCGCAGTTATCATCAAAGAAGTTCTCGCGACACATGCATTGAAGATGCCGGTGTTAGCGATGCCAGTACGAGTGCTTGTGATGGGAACATCGCAGACACCGTCCCTCGATTCAGTGCTCGAAATTTTTTCCCGCGAAAAAGTTATCGAGCGATTGAAAAAGGCCTGAAAAATCGGGCTATAATTCGAGGCTCGACACCCACACGGGGGTATAGCTCAGCTGGGAGAGCGCTTGCATGGCATGCAAGAGGTCATCGGTTCGATCCCGTTTACCTCCACCATCAAAGTGTCGAGAAGGTATGAAGTGCTGATCGCAGCACGTCCAAGGTTTTGACCCTATCGTCTAGAGGCCTAGGACACCACCCTTTCACGGTGGCTACCGGGGTTCGAATCCCCGTAGGGTCGCCAGTTTCACTTCGGTGAAGCAGGCACAAGTGGCAACACTTGGCTCCGTCAAACGAGCGAACGTTGTCTACCAGGAGTGGTAGTTCAGTTGGTTAGAATACCGGCCTGTCACGCCGGGGGTCGCGGGTTCGAGTCCCGTCCACTCCGCCAGTCAGAAGCCCTTGCAGCTCAATGAGTTGCAAGGGCTTTTCACTTTCTGACGCCCCCACGCAATCACCTCATCCTGCTGTTTTGGGCTGTGTCACGCCTGCGAGTTGCTGCTCGCTCGAGAGCAGGAAGTCGATGAAGGCGCGCACGCGCCGCGGCATCGCTCGGCTTGCGGGATAGAGCAGTGACGCAAGCTTCGGCGCGGGCTCGAAGTCTTGCAGCAATCTTTCGAGCCGGCCGTTGGCAAGGTGTTCGCCCACAACGAACATCGGCAGGTGCGCGATGCCCAGCCCGGCCACCGCCATCGCTGCGAGGTGGTGCATGTCGTCCGACCGCACTGCGGCTCGTGGCTCGATCTGCAGAGGGCCCTCCGACGTCTTGAAGTTCCACGGATCCTCGCGACCATCTGGCCGCGTGTAGGCCATGCATCGATGCTCGGGAAGTTCTTCGGGTCGTGATGGACGTGACATCTCCCTGAAGCAGGCCGGTGCCGCGACGGTGACGAACTGACCGTATCCGAGCGGCCGCGCCACAAGGCCCGAGTCGGGCAGGGCGCCCACCGCGATCACGACATCCAGCCCCAGGTCGAAGACGTCTGACAGCCGCATCGTCGACACGATCTCGATGCGCAGCTTCGGATGCCGCGCGAGCAGTGCTGGCAGCAGCGGCGCCACGAGAAACGTTCCGAAGAGCGGCGGCAACCCCACGCGCACGGTGCCCGCTACCGCACGCGTGCCCGCGCCAGCTTCTTCCGCAGCTTCGGCCAGCAGGTCGAAGGCCCTTGCACAACGCTCGTGAAACGCCATGCCTTCCTCGGTCAGATGCAAGGCCCGCGTCGTGCGCGCCAGCAACTGCACGCCGAGATCGCTTTCGAGCCGGCCAATGGCCTTGCTCACGGCCGATGGCGTCATCGCATGAAGTGCCGCCGCGGCGGTGAAGCTGCCCGCATCGGCCACGGTCACGAACACGCGTGCATCGGCCTCCGAGATTGGCAACTCGTGAGTCCGGCTCATCAATCTTGTGCCCTCAACCCGCTTTTTCATGAAGCCCCTCGCGGCCACCATTCGTGGCGTGCACATCGATCACGTCAACACACAACCCGTCTGACCACCAACAGGAGCCGATCATGAAACTCTTCTACAGCCCCGGTGCTTCTTCATTGTCCCCGCACATCGTGCTGCGCGAGGCTGGGCTGACCGCGGAGATGGTCCGCGTCGACCTCGAGACCAAGACGCTGCCCGCCACCGGCCAGAGCTATCTGCCGATCAACCCCATGGGCAAGGTGCCTGCGCTCGAACTCGACGATGGCGCGGTGCTCACGGAAGGCCTTGCCGTGCTGCAGTACCTCGCCGATCTCGCACCGGCCTCGCGGCTCGCGCCGGCTACCGGCACCATAGCCCGCTATCGCCTGGCCGAAGCCCTGAGCTTCGTGGCCACCGAACTGCACAAGGGCTTTGCACCGATGTTCGATCCCGACGTGCCGGCTAGCTACAAGCACAGCCTGATCACGGACACCCGCGCTTTCGATCGCATCGCATCGTTGGTGCAGCCGGGGCCGTACGTCCTCGGCGAACACTTCACCGTCGCGGATGCGTATCTCTATCCGATCCTGCGCCTTGGCCGTCATGCAGGCCTCGATTTTTCCCGCTGGCCGGCGATCGTCAGCTATATGGAATTGACCGCGAAACGCCCCGCCGTGCGCGCCGCGATGCAGGTCGAAGGCCTGATCGAAGACTGATCGACGAAGGCCTGAAGCGACCGCGTTACATCCGGGCTCTCGCAGTCGAATAAACTCCGCCCCGCTTGCAGCTTGTATTCGTGCTGCGCCGCCATAGGCAACATGGCGAAATCAAACCTAATAGGAACTCAGTTGAACCGCATCGAACTCGTCGAAAAAATCGTCACCGCCCACAACGTCAGCAAGGCAGAAGCCGCGCGCATTCTCGAGACCGTTACCGGCTCGATCGTCGCAGCAGTGAAGAAGGGTGACCCCGTCCAGATCGTCGGCTTCGGCACTTTCAAGCAAGTGGCGCGCGCCGCACGCTCGGGCTTCAATCCCAGCGCAGGCACCAAGATCAAGATCGCCGCACAGAAGGTGCCGAAGTTCGTGCCGGGCGCTGCCTTCAAGGCCGCCGTGGACCCGAAGGCCGCCAAGCGCAAGGCCGACAGCAAGGCAGTGGCTGCCAAGCCCGCAGCAGCGAAGAAGGCCGCAGCACCCGCCAAGAAGGCCGTGGCTGCCAAGAAGAAGTAAGAAGCTGCATATGCAGAAATAAGAACGGCCCCTCGGGGCCGTTTTTTATTTGGTGGCGCATTCATGCACCGCTTCAGTCGGGTTCGATCACGCCCTCGCTCAGATAGCGCTGGTACTCGGCAATGGGAATCGCCGTCGTCTGCGTGCTGCCGCCGTCGCCCCAGCTCAGCACCGCGCTGTCGGGTGCCAGTTGGACCTCGATCGGCCCTTGGGGAATGAGGATCAGGGGGCCGTCGCCGGCCCGGTATTCGACATTTCCTGTGACTTTCGCGTTCGCTGCCATGGTTTCGTTCCTCGGGATGTTGGGGAATGCGGGGGCGGGCCTCAAGCGTATCGGATATGGCGGCTCGTGGGGTATCGCGCTGCGGCGATGCGTGTAGGTGAACGTCCATCGGACGCGCCCGTCACACCGGCGTAACGCGCGGCGTGGCACGCTCGCGCCTCGAATGACGAAGCGTTTCAGAATTCTTGTTGCTGTGTCGGTGGCTTGTCTGGCGATCCTGGCGGCAGCCGTCGTGTGGCGACTGGCTGCCGGCAGCGACGCGCAAGCCCGTGCGGCCGATGCAACCCCGTCGCTCGAAATCCGCTGGCACGGCGGCGGCATCGTGCTGCAGGGCGCGGTGCAGGACGTTGCTACGCAGCACGCGCTCGCGGAGGGCGCAGCCGTGCGCCTGGGCGGCGAGAGCGACCAGGTGACCGACTGGCTCGACATCACGCCCGCGGCACTGCCGGTGGCCGATGCCGCATCGCTCGCCCGGCTCATCCTCCTTGGGCAGGAAGGCTGGCACCTGCAGCGGCGGCCGACAGAAGGCTGGCTCGCCGTGCAGTCGCTGACCGACGAGCGCAGCGTGCAGGCAAAGGCACTGCTGCAGGCCGCCTTCGGCCCCGGCGTTGCGATGCGCCTCGTGCTCCTGCCCTGAGCGGGCGATCTCCTTGCGGGCTCAAGGGGCCTTCACGGCACCGTCATGTGCCGTCCCCAGCATCCGCTGCATTCAAAACAGAGGAGAGAGGTTCCCATGCATCCATCGTTCAAGCGCCTTGCCGTTGCCAGCGTGGTGGCCGCCACCCTGACTGCCTGCGGCGGCAGCGACAACTCAAACAATTTCATTCCTTTCGTGCCACCGCCCGCGGCAACCAACCCGCCGCCGGCGTCGCCCGCCGTGCCCGGCACCATGGATGTGAAGCTCATCGCCTTCAACGACCTGCACGGCAACCTCGAGCCGCCGAAGCTGTCGATCAGCGCGCCCGCCAAGGGCGGCGGCACAGTGCCGGTGCCTGCCGGCGGCGCAGCCTACCTTGCCTCGGCCATCGCTTCGCTGAAGGCCAGGAACCCGAACAACGCGGTGGTATCGGCCGGCGACATGATCGGTGCCTCGCCGCTGGTCTCGGCGCTGTTCCTCGACGAGTCGACCATCGAAGCCGTGAACGCGATGAAGATCGACTTCAACGCAGTCGGTAACCACGAGTTCGACAAGGGCCAGACCGAACTGCTGCGCATGAAGAACGGCGGCTGCGCGAAGAACACCGCGCTGGAGCCCTGCCGCGTCAACAAGAGCTTCCCGGGCGCCAACTTCGGCTTCCTCGCGGCCAACACGGTGAAGGGCGACGGCAACACGCTGTTCCCCGCCACCGGCATGAAGACTTTCACGAAGGACGGCGCCACTGTGAAGGTGGCGTTCATCGGCATGACGCTGAAGGGCACGCCGAACATCGTGACGCCCGCCGGCGTCGCGGGCCTGACTTTCAAGGACGAGGCAGACACCGCCAACGCGCTGATTCCGCAGTTGAAGGCACAGGGCGCGGACGCCATCGTCGTCGTCATCCACGAAGGCGGCACCACCACCGTGGGCTACAACGACAAGAGTTGCGCCGGCCTGAGCGGCGACATCCTGCCGATCCTCAACAAGCTCGACACCTCGGTCGACATCGTGATCTCGGGCCACACGCACCGCTCGTACGTGTGCGACTACGCCAAGACCAACCCGGCCAAGCCCTTCCTGCTGACCAGTGCCGGCCAGTACGGCACGCTGTTGACCGACATCAACCTCACCATCGACACCCGCACGCGCAAGGTGACGGCCAAGGCGGCCGACAACGTGATCGTGCAGGGCGAGGCCTACACCAGCGGTTCCACCACCGTCGCGCTGACCGATCAGTACCCGACCTTCGACAAGAACCAGGAAGTGGCTTCGCTCATCAACCAGTACCTCACCATCGCCGGACCGCTGGTGCAGCGCGTGGTGGGCTCGCTCACCGCGACGGCCACGCGCACGCAGACCGCGTCGAAGGAAAGCGTGCTGGGCAACCTGATCGCCGACGCACAGCTGACAGCGACCAGCCCGGCCGGCAAGGGCGCCGCGCAGATCGCCTTCATGAACCCGGGCGGCGTGCGCGCCGACCTCGCGCCCGCCGGCGACGGCAGCGTGACTTACGGCCAGATCTTCGCCGTGCAGCCCTTCGGCAACAGCTTGGTGGTGAAGACCATGACTGGCGCGCAGATCAAGGCATTGCTGGAGCAGCAGTTCAACAGCGGTTCCAACACCACGACCTCGCCGAAGGTTCTGCTGCCGTCCGCCGGGTTCTCCTACACCTACAACCTCCAGGTGGCCGCCGGCTCGCGCATCACCAACATGTCGCTCAATGGCACTGCAATGGCCGACGGCACCAGCTACCGCGTGACGATGAACAGCTTTCTGGCTACCGGCGGTGACAACTTCACTGTCTTCAACCAGGGCACGGACACGCTCGGCGGCGACCAGGACGTGGATGCCCTGGAGGCCTACATCAAGGCGAACAGCCCGCTGGCTCCGCCGGCGACAGGCCGCATTACGGTTCTGCCCTGAGCGGGTGATGACTGAGGGGGCGGGCCGCGTTCGGCCGGCCCGCCTGCCGGGATGACCAGCGCGCCAGCCACCAGCAACTGAGCATCGCCTGCAGAACGGCGATGCCCAACAAGAACCCGAAGCTCGGCCCGAGGGCATAGAACAGGCCCAGCCCGAGCAGTGTCTGTGCGAGCCAGTTCGTCAGCGCCATGCGCCCCATGGGCGCGAGCTTGCGCAACCAGTGCCGCCAGCGGGTCTGCTGGAACAGCAGCACGAAGGCGGCCATGCAGCAAAGGCTGAGTGCGATCTGGTGCAGCAGGCGCATCACCCTGACACCCGCGCCGCCGGAGTCCCACAACATCAGCGGCGCGGTCGTGGCCAGGCTGACGACGAGCGCCACCTTCAACAGGCGAACCCAGAGCCGCCGGTGGGCGACGGACTCCTGCAGCATGCGTCGAACGAGCAGGCGTATGGAGTTGGGCTTCTCCCCAGGCCGCACCGCCTGCATCGCGAAGCCCAGGCCGAAGAGCAGGGCGAGCAGCGCGATCGACGTCACGATGAATTCGAGCAGTGAAGAACTGCGCAGATTGAACAGCGGCATGCCGAACAGCGCGAAGCCGCGCAGCGAGTCCAGCAGTTCAAGGCGGCGGGTGCTACCGGCGCCTGGGCAGCGCTGCGGCCTTGCAAGGTCGAATGTCATGGGGGTGCGCAAAGTGGGGTCGCTGCGATGCTATGAATCTGCATTGCACGAACATTGCGTTTGGGCCGCCTCCAGGCCGGCCCCGGGCGCACCACCGTTCGCCGATGCCGTGACCTTGCGTAGGCCGATGTCTCCAACCCGATTTGTGCCGGTTTTGCAGACTTAGCATGAGCAAATCTGCTGTCGAAGGCAGAGATTTCTTCGCCGACTCATGTTTTTTGCAAAGGATTTCGTCATGAAAACCATGAACTTCCGCATACTGGCGCTTTCATCCGCCGTGGCGGCGTGCAGCTTGGCCTTTGTCGGGTGCACCACCACGCGACCGCAGGATCAGTCCAGCAGCGCGTCTTCGCGCACTTCCATCGACGCCCAGGTCGATGCCTCGCTGTCCAAGCTGTACGACTCCGTGAGAGGTTCACGCGAGCTGGTCGCCAAGTCGAGCGGCGTGCTGGTGTTTCCTGCCGTGATGGGGGCCAGCTTGGGCGTGGGCGCCGAATACGGCCGGGGCGCCTTGCGCGTGAACGGGCGCACACAGTCCTACTACAGCACCACTGCCGGGTCGGTGGGCTTCCAGGCGGGTGCGCAGTCGAAGGCCGTGATCTATCTGTTCACTACGCAGGCGGCGCTGGACAAGTTCCGCAACAGCAAGGGCTGGACGGCGGGCGCCGATGCCACGGTGGCGCTCGCGACCATCGGAGCCAACGGCAGCATCGACACAAACACGCTGCGCCAGCCCGTGGTGGGCTTCGTGATGACGAACGTGGGGCTGGAAGCCGGCGTCTCGCTGTCGGGAGCGAAGATCAGCGAAATCCAGCCGTAGCAGGCTGCTGGGCTCAGTGGCCGAGCCGGGCCTGCAGCTCGGCCACTTGTTTGCGCAGGGCCTCGTTCTCGGCTGTGAGTTCGGCCACGCGCTGCTCCAGCGCCTGCACTGCGTCTGGCTTGGCCTGTTGCTGTTCGTCGTCCGAATGCGCTTCGGCGGACTCCTCACGCGGCTTCTTCTTCGACTCGCGCACGCGCTTGGCCGCCTGCTTGAGTTCGTCCTTGCCGGCGTTCGCGGCCGAGACCTGCTCTTCGGCCGGCAACGTGGCCACGGCAGCCGCGGTGTTGATCGAAATCACGCCCGACTTCACGGCTGCCACCAGTTCCGGCGCGGCCTGCTTCTGGATCTTTTCGATCATCCCGACCTGGCTGCTGCTCAGGCGTGCGGCCTTGGCGATGGCTTCGCGGCTGCTCAACGGAGCGGGCGGCGGCAGGGTGGGGGCTGCTGACGCACTGTCGTCCGGCGAGCCGTCGGCGGGGGGATCGACGTCGAACGGGACGTCGGACGCCGAGGCTGGCTCAGCAGCGACGCGGCTGCGCTGCTTGTCGACGATGTCTTTCTTCCGCAACGCCAGCACGCCGCGCAGGAAATCCGAAATGCTGCGCCGGCCCAGATGCTGGTCGATCATCCAGAGGTGCACGTCCTCGATGGTCTTGAAGCGCGTGTTCTGCACCGTCTTGAATGGCAGGTCGTGTTTCTGACAGATGCCATAGCGGTTGTGGCCGTCCACCAGCACGTCGCCCCACAGCACCAGTGCGTCGCGGCAGCCCTCGGCCAGGATGCTCCGCTCCAGCGCCTCGTGTTCCTCCGGCGTCATGGGGTCGATATAGGCTTTGAGTTCTTCGTTGACGACGATGTTCATGAGGGGCGGGAAGCGGAACGGGGCAAAGGGGCGGAATTTTAGATGCGCCCGGCCGACGGCTTTCGAGACGTCGTCCGGGTGTCTCTGTTTGGTGCATCCAAACGTCTATAGAGGTAAGGACACAGTCGCAAATTCGCGCTGTCATCCTTTTGTAAATATTAATGATTCTTATTTAAATATGTGGCCGGAGAGCTGCAGCCACGCCAATGCGCCCGACGCGCGCCGTTTCGAATTTCGACGCCTGGCCCCAATCTGGAGTTGTTCAAAAATGCTGTCACTCACGTCCGAATCTTCTCTGGGAGATGTTTTCGTCGCCAACCGGGCCCAGCTTCTGCACGTGGCCCGCAGGATCGTCCGCACCACGGACCTTGCCGATGACGTCGTGCAAGACGCCTATCTCCGCATTGCCGACGGCGCCTGCGACCGCAAGGTCGACAAGCCCATGGGCTATTGCTGCCAAGTGGTGCGCAACCTCGCACTCGACCACTGCCGCCGCCAGTCCCTCGAGGCCACCTACCGCACCTTCGACGTGGACGTCGAGACGCTGGATGTCCCGGGACCAGCGTCGCCGGACCGCGTGATGCGCGACCGGCAGGTCGTCGGCCTGATCGAGAAAGCGCTGTCGGCGCTGTCCCCGAGGACGCGCGTGGCCTTCCAGCTCTACCGTCTCGAAGGCCTCACGCAGCGGGACATCGCAGCGCAGATGGGCTGCGCGCTCGGGCTCGTGAACCGCCTGATCGCCGAGGCGGACGAGGCCATCGGCGCGATGCGCCACCTGATCAAGGATTGACGCAGAGAAGCTCTCGTGCCGCTTCGTGTAAGGTAAAACCGTACACGCATGGCACAAGAGCAAGACGACGACCTTATCTGGCGCACCGCATGGGACTGGGTGCGGCGCGAGCACGACCGCGAGAATTTCGGCGAAGGCTCGCGTGTCGAAATGGTGGCATGGCTTCTTGCCGACCCCGCCCACCGCAAGGCCTACGACAAGGCCGCCCGCCTCTGGCTGCTCGCGGGTCTGGTGCCACCCACCATCGACGTCGATGCGTGGAAGAAAAACCAGAACCGGGCATCCCCCGAAGACGCAGCACCCAGCGACGACGACGCCTGATCGTCGCCAGCGCGCCGCCTGGCCGCCCCCCGCACCGGGTGAACAGATTCGGTCCCGAATCGTCATGTTGATCAGAAGCCCAGCAATCGGCCACTCACCGGCCCGCTTGCCTGCCTGCTTCCTCAATCAACCGCACAAGGACCGCCCATGTCTACCAGCTGCTTCGATCGCGAAGACGAAACCTTCATCGTCCTGGTCAACCAGGAAGACCAATACTCCATCTGGCCGCACTGGAAGGCCGTGCCCAGCGGCTGGAAGGCTGTCGATGGCGTAAAGGGCGACAAGAAGACCGCGCTCGATTTCGTCGAGAAGAACTGGACCGACATGCGCCCCAAGTCGCTGCGCGACTGGATGGCCGCGGAAGCTGCCGCAAGCTGATGGCCGGGCCGGCGAGGGTTTCGCTGCTGTGCCTGCCTTGCGCGGGCGCCAGCGCGACGATGTATTTGCGCTGGCGGCATCAGCTGCCGCGCTGGATCGAGCTCCTGCCCGTCGAGCTGCCGGGCCGGGGCATGCGCATGGGCGAGCGCTTCGTCGAAACCTACGATGCCCAGGTCGCGCGGATCTGCGCCGAGAAGGCGAACGCGATGCACGGCAGCTTCGCGATCTTCGGGCACAGCATGGGCGCCTTGCTGGCCTACGGCGTCGTGCAGCGTCTGCGCGCGCTCGGCCGCCCGTTGCCGCTGGCACTTTTCGCTTCGGGCAGTTCCGCGCCGTCGCAGCGCGACCCGAACCGCCTCCCCGACACGCATGACGACGCCGCGCTGATCGCCGACCTGCGCAAGCAGGGCGGCACCCCCGAAGAAGTCTTTGCCAGCGCCGAGCTGATGCGCATCACCCTCGACACGTTGGGCGCGGACTACCGCGTGTGCCAGAGCTTCGAGTGCACGGCCGATGCGCCTCTGCCCATGCCCCTGCATGTCTTCGCGGGCCGGCAGGACGACATCGACGCGGGGCGCATCGAGGCCTGGTCGACGCATGCCAGCGGCGCGTTCACGCTCGACTGGTTCGATGGCGGCCACTTCTTCATCCGTCAGCACGAGGCGGCTTTCCTGGCTGCACTGACGCGCCGTCTGGGGCAGGCCATGGCCGGCAGGCATCAAGGCTCATTGCATGGGCATCGACTTGACGCGGCATGAGTGAACGCAGTCGGCCCGGTGCCGGCTGCGCCCCTACTAATTTTCTGGAGTGAGCGAGATGGCAGACACGGCAGCAACGACGGTGAGTCTGGGGCATCACCCGGTCTCCGCAAACTTCGTGGAACACCTGCGGGCATTGGCGCAAAGCCGGCCGGACGACGTCTGGCTCACGGTGGCGGGTGAAGCGGACGGTGCCTACTTCGAGAAGCCGATCACCTACGCCGTCTTCGAGTCGCGCGTGCGCGCGCTGGCGGCCCGCCTGCAGCAGCAGTTTGCGAAGGGTGAGCGCGCCCTCGTCATGCTGGACAACGACGACCACTACGCCGTGAGCATGCTGGCGTGCTTCTACGCTGGCGTGATCGCAGTGCCGGTGTTTCCGCCCGAATCCATGCGGCCACAGCATCTCGCGCGGCTGACGGGCATTGCGCAAGATTCGCAGGCGCGCTGCGTGCTGACCTCGGCGGCGATGCGTGCCGCGATGAGCGGCGCGGCCGAGGCGTTCGCACAGGCTGCAATGATTGCCGTCGACGAGGTGAGCCTCGCGCTCGCCGATGCATGGACGCCGTTCGCGCCCGCCGCGGACGACGCGGCATTCCTGCAATACACCTCCGGCTCGACCTCCGCCCCCAAGGGCGTGGTCGTGACGCACGGCAACCTCATCGCCAACGAACGCGCCATTCGCGACGGCATGGGCATCGGGCCGGACGACAAGTTCGTGTCGTGGGCGCCGCTCTATCACGACATGGGCCTCATCGGCGGCCTCATGCAGCCGCTCTACAGCGGTGTTCCGCTGGTGCTGACTTCGCCGCGCTACTTTCTCGAAAGCCCGGTGCGCTGGCTGGAACTGATCTCGCGCCACCGCGCCACCCTGAGCGGCGGCCCCGACTTTGCCTACCGGCTCTGCCTCGACCGCGTGAAGGGCGCACGGCTGGCTGGGCTCGACCTTTCGACATGGCGCGTCGCCTACACCGGCGCCGAGCCTGTGCGCGCCGACACCGAAACCGAATTCATCGAGCGATTCGCGCCCGCGGGCTTCGGCCCCGACGCCGTGTATGCCTGCTACGGCCTCGCGGAAGCGACCCTGTTCGTCACCGGCGGCCGACGCGGCGCCGGGCTGATCGCGCGCACTTTCTCCGCCGGTGCGCTGGCCAAGGGCGAGGGTGTGGAAAGCACGCAGGGCACGATGCTGGTCGGCTGCGGCGCCGCGCCGGACGGCCACGACGTACGCATCACAGACCCCGATTCAATGGCCGCGCTAGACGCCGGCCGGGTCGGCGAAATCTGGGCCAACGGCCCGAGCATCTGCGCCGGCTACTGGGGCAAGGAGCGCGAAACCCGCGAGACCTTCGCCATGCACGAAGGGCAGCGCTGGTTGCGCACCGGCGATCTCGGCTTCATGCACGACGGGCAGCTCTACGTGACGGGCCGCATCAAGGACCTGATCATCGTTCGCGGCCACAACATCTACCCACAAGACATCGAACGCACCGTCGAGGCCGAGATCGATGCCGTGCGCAAAGGGCGAGTCGCCGCCTTCGCGGTGTCAGGGCCGGATGGCGAAGGCATCGGCGTGGCAGCGGAGGTTTCGCGCAGCATGCAGAAGCTCGTGCCGCCGCACCTGCTGGTCGATGCGCTGGGCGCGGCGGTCAGCGAAGTGTTCGGCGAGGCGCCGTCCGCCGTGGTGCTGCTCAATCCGGGCGCACTGCCCAAGACTTCGAGCGGCAAGCTGCAGCGCCAGGCGTGTCGCGCGGGGCTTGCTGCGCGCAGCCTCGATGCTTATGCGATTCACGAGCACGGCGTCTTCACGCGCGGCGGCAGCGGAGCTTCGATTGCGGCGGAAGCACCGGTGCTCGACGAAATCGGAGGGGCAGTCTCGGCCATCTGGAAGGAAGTGCTCAAGTGGCCCGAAGACCGCGCGCTGGCGCACGACGCACACTTCTTCACCTCGGGCGGCAATTCGCTGGCCGCGGTTCAAGCGTGCGCGCGTATTGCCCGGCACTGGAACATCGAATTCGATCTGCGCGACTTCTTCGAGCAGCCCCGGCTGAACGCTTGCGCGGCCATCGTGCGCAGCCGCAAGGACCGTCCGGGCCGCGTGGCTGGCTCGACCACCATCGAGCTGCTGTCCGCCGAACGCCGGCTGCAGCCCTTGCCGCTGTCGCACGCACAGGAGCGTCAATGGTTCCTGTGGAGGCTCGCGCCGCAGAGCACGGCGTATCACATGAGCGGCGCGCTGCGCCTGTCGGGTGTGCTGGGTGCCGCCGCAATGCATGCCGCGTTCGAAGACATCGCCGCGCGCCACGAGTCGCTGCGCACGGTATTCCTGGCAGGCGCTGACGGAACGGCAGAGCAACTGATCAGCCCGTCGTGGGAGCCGCTTCTGATCTTGATCGACCTGCGCCACCTCGCGGCCAGCGAGCGCGAAGCACGTGCCGTAGAAGAAGCGCAACGCCTGCATGCCACGCCATTCGATCTGACGCAGGGGCCGCTGCTGCGCGTAGCGTTGATTCGCCTGTCGGACACCTCGCATCTGCTGGTGGTGGTGATGCATCACATCATTTCCGACAGCGCGTCGATGCAGGTGCTGCTCGATGAGCTGGCGGTCGGCTATGCCGCGCGGCTGAAGGGCGATGCCCCGTCGCGCCGCGCAGTGCCGCGCATCCAGTACGTCGATCATGCGATGTGGCAGCGCAACTGGCTGGCAGTGGGCGAGGCCGAGCGGCAACTGGCCTGGTGGCGCACGCAGCTCGGCGAAGAACATCCCGTGCTGGCGCTGCCGATAGACCGCCCGCGCACGGCGCAAATCGGCTACCGCGCGGCTCGCCACAGCGTCGAAGTGCCTGCGGTGCTGCTGGCCGGCTTGCGCCAGGCCGCGGCGACCGAGGGTGCCACGCTGTTCATGGTGCTGCTGGCCAGCTTCCAGGCGCTGCTGCACCGCTACACCGGGCAGGAGGACATCCGCGTCGGCGCGCCAGTGGCCAATCGCAGCCGTGTCGAGGCGGAAAACATCATCGGCTTCTTCGTCAACACGCTGGTGCTGCGCAATCGGGTCGGTGGGCGCATGCGGCTTTCTGACGTCGTGGCGCAGGCGAAAGAAGCGGTGCTTGGCGCGCAGACGCACCAGGATCTGCCCTTCGAGCAACTGGTCGAGGCACTGCAGCCGCAGCGCAGCCTGAGCCAGAGCCCGCTGTTCCAGGTGATGTTCAACCACCTGGTCGAAGACTACCGGGCATTGGCGCAGTTGCCGGGGCTCGAGGTTGCGCACCATGCGCTGCCTGACGGAACGGCGCAATTCGAACTCGTGCTGGAAGCCCGCGAGACACCCGATGGCCGGTTGACGCTGGGGCTGGTCTACGCGGCGGAGCTGTTCGATCGGGAGACGATCGAGCGGATGGCGGGGCACTACGTGGCGGTGCTGGAGGCATTGACTGCCCAGCCTGAGCTGGCAGTGGGTGACGTGGCGCTGGTGGGGGCGGCCGAGCGCGCACAGCTTGTGGCATGGAGCGAGAACGCGCGCCGCCACGAAGGCGCACAGCCCGTGCATCGCCAGATCGAGGCGCACGCGAGGCTCAAGCCGCAGGCGCCTGCTTTGATCTTCGGCGACGAAGCCCTGAACTATTCGGAACTCAATGCCCGTGCGAACCGCCTTGCCCACCGCCTGATCGCCTCGGGCGTGGGCCCCGATGTGCTGGTGGGGATCTGCGTGGAGCGCTCGACAGAAATGATGGTGGGCATCCTTGCCGTGCTCAAGGCAGGTGGTGCTTATGTACCCCTTGATCCTGAGTACCCCGCAGACCGTCTTTCCTACATGGTCGAAGACAGCGGCATCGCGTTGCTGCTGACCCAGAGCCATCTTCGCAATCTCATACCTAATGCCGACGCATTGCAGGTGCTGGAACTCGACACGCTCGATACCTCTGCCGAGTCCGACGCCGACCCGCAAGTCGCCCTGCACGGCGAACACCTCGCCTACGTCATCTACACCTCAGGCTCCACAGGCCGCCCCAAGGGTGCAGCCATCCGCCATCAAGCCCTGTTCAGCTGCATGGCCTGGATGCAGGAGTTCTACACCCTCGCAGGCGCTGATACGGTCCTGCACAAGGCCCCCTTCGGCTTCGACGTGTCCGTCTGGGAGATGTTCTGGCCACTGACCTCGGGTGCCCGACTGGCCATCGCCAACCCGGGCGATCACCGCGACCCGGTGCGCTTGGTCGAACTCATCCAGAAGCACCAGATCACGACGCTGAACTTCGTGCCCTCGATGCTGCAGGCCTTCCTGGCGTACGAGGGCATCGAGGCAACGACCAAGCTCAAGCACATCATCTGCGGCGGCGAAGCCATGCCTGCGGCCACGCAGAGGGAAGCGCTGCAGCGCCTGAGTGGCGCCACGCTGCAGAACCTGTACGGCCCGACGGAGACGACGATCCACGTCACCCAGTGGACGTGTCGGGATGACGGCAGCAGCCAGGTGCCGATCGGTCGGCCGATCAGCGAGACGCAGGCGTATGTGTTGGATGCAAGCCTGAATGAAGTGCCCATGGGCGTGGCGGGTGAGCTGTACCTGGGCGGCATCAACCTCGCACGGGGCTACCTGAAGCGGCCAGCACTGACGGCAGAACGCTTCATCGCAGCGGCCAACGGAAGCCGGCTGTACCGCACGGGCGATCTGGTGCGCTGGAACAACGAGGGCCAGCTGGAGTACCTGGGTCGTATCGATCACCAGGTGAAAGTGCGGGGCTTCCGCATCGAGCTGGGGGAGATCGAGGCGCAGTTGCAGGCGCAGCCGGAAGTCAGAGAGGCGGTGGTCGTTGCGAACGAAGGCCCTGCAGGAGCGCGACTCGTGGGCTACGTCTCAGGGCAAGGAATCGACACCGCCACGCTGCGAGAACGCCTCGCAGAAGCACTGCCCGACTACATGGTGCCCAGCGTCATCGTGGTGCTCGATGCACTGCCGCTGAACGCCAACGGCAAGGTAGACCGCAAGGCACTCCCCACCGCCGCCATCACCAGCGACAAACCCTACGAGGCTCCGCAAGGCCCCATCGCCGAAACCATAGCCGCCATCTGGGCCGAAGTGCTGCAGATGGACAAGGTCGGCACTCACGACAACTTCTTCGACCTCGGCGGGCACTCGCTGCTGCTGGTTCGCGTGCACCGCCTGCTCGAAGACAGGCTGCGCACCACCGTCGCGCTGGTCCAGCTTTTCAAGTACCCCACGGTCGGCTCGCTGGCGCAGTGGATGGCGCGCGGCGCCGATGCGCCCGCGGCGTTGTCGCCCACGGCCGGCGACGACCGTGCGCTGCGCCAGCGCGCCGCCTTGCTTCAACGTCGCAAATCCGCGGAAAGAGTCAACTGATGAACACCCTCAACGAACAGGCCGCGCAGGCCGATGCAGCTACCGGCATCGAGATCGCCATCGTCGGCATGGCGGGGCGCTTTCCGGGCGCCGACGACGTCGATGCGTTCTGGCGCAACATCCGCGACGGCGTGGAGTCCATAGCCGGCTTCACCGACGAGCAGCTGCGCGCGCAAGGCATCTCGCAGGAACTGCTCGACGACCCTGCTTACGTGAAGGCGGGCGTCCAGTTCAAGGGCTTCGACCAGTTCGACGCCGGCTTCTTCGGCTACTCGCCGCGCGAAGCCGAGTACCTCGATCCGCAGCAGCGCATCTTCCTGGAGTGCGCATGGGCAGCACTGGAGCATGCCGGCTGCGACGCGCACACCTGGCCGGGCAAGATCGGCGTGTACGCGGGCGAGGGCCCCAATCTGTACCTCATGCGGCACCTGCTGCCCGCATTCGGCCTGGGCGACGGACGCGGCATTGCCGATCTGCTGGGCCTCATGAGCGGCAACTCCGGCGGTTCGCTGTGCACCCGCGTGGCCTACAAGCTCAACCTGCGCGGCCCGGCAGTGACGGTGCAGACCGCCTGCTCGACCTCGCTGGCCGCGGTGCACACCGCCTGCCAGGCGCTGCTGGGCTACGACTGCGACATGGCGCTGGCCGGCGGCGTGTGGCTCAACCTGCTGCAGGACGGCGGCTACCTCTACCAGGCCGGCGCCATCCTCTCGCCCGACGGCCACTGCCGCGCCTTCGACGAGAAGGCCGCGGGCACGGTGATCGGCAGCGGCGCGGGCCTCGTGGCACTCAAGCGCCTGGACGACGCGCTGCGCGACGGCGACACCATCCACGCCATCATCAAGGGCACCGCCGCCAACAACGACGGCGCCGACAAGGTCGGCTTCACCGCGCCCAGCGTGAACGGCCAGGCCGAAGTCATCCGTGCAGCGCAACTGATCGCCGGCGTGCCTGCCGAATCCGTGGGCTACATCGAGGCGCACGGCACGGGCACGGTGCTCGGCGACCCGATCGAGCTGGCCGCGTTGACGCAGGCCTTCCGTGCCGATTCCGATCGCACCAACTACTGCGCCATCGGCTCCGTCAAGACCAACGTCGGCCATCTCGATGCGGCGGCTGGCGTCACCGGCCTCATCAAGACGGTGATGGCGCTCAAGCACAAGACGCTGCCGGCCAGCCTGCACTACGAGCGGCCCAACCCGCAGATCGATTTCGCGGCGAGCCCGTTCTACGTCAACGCCGCCACCAAGGCATGGCCCGCCGGTGCCACGCCGCGCCGCGCGGGCGTCAGCTCGTTCGGCATCGGCGGCACCAATGTGCATGTGGTGCTCGAAGAGGCGCCGGCCGCGAAGCCGGCTGAAAGCCCGTCCAGCTGGCAGGTGCTGCCGCTGTCGGCGCAGGACGCCGCTGCGCTGCAGGAGGCGGGCCGGCAGCTCGGTCGCCATCTCGAAGCATCTGCTGACCAATCGCTCGCCGACATCGCGCACACCTTGCAGAGCGGTCGCCGCCCGCTGCCGTTGCGCGTGGCCATCGTTGCCAACGGCCATGCCGTGGCTGCGCAGACGCTGCTGTCGCCCGAGGGCGGCTTCGAGCAGGTGATGCGTGCACCGGCCACCGCGCCCGAGGTCGCCTTCCTGTTCCCCGGCGGCGGCACGCAGCACGCCAACATGGGCGCGGCGCTGTACCGCGACGACCCGGTGTTCCGCGGCGAGGTCGACCGTTGCTGTGCCTTGCTGAACGACGCGATGGGCATGGACCTGCGCCAGCTGCTTTACCCCGCAGCCGGCGCCGAAGCCGCGGCCGACCAGAAGCTGTCGTGCATCGAATACACGCAGCCGGTGCTGTTCATCGTCGAATACGCGATGGCACGCGCCTGGATGGCGCGCGGCGTGCAGCCCGCCGTGATGCTGGGCCACAGCCTCGGCGAGTACGTGGCCGCCTGCCTGGCCGGCGTGTTCAGCCTGGAGGACGCACTGCGCATCGTCACCACGCGCGGCCGGCTGATGCAGTCGATGCCCGCAGGCGCCATGACGGCCATCGCGCTGCCCGAGGACGAACTCGCGCCGTTCCTCCAGGCGGGCTGCGACATCGCCGCGATCAACGGCCAGCAGCTGTGCGTGCTCGCGGGGCCGCTGCAGGCCATCGAAGCGGCAGAAAAGCAATTGCTCGCCGGCGGCCTGATGCCGCGCCGCCTGCACGTCGCCATCGCTTCCCACTCGGCCATGACCGAGTCCATCGTGGCCGAACTGCAGCAGGTGGTTGCCTCGGTGCCGCGCCATGCGCCGCGCATTCCGTTCATCTCCAACGTCACTGGTCAGCCGATCACGGCTGAGCAGGCTGTGGACCCGGCCTACTGGGGTCGCCATCTGCGCAGCACCGTGCGCTTTGCCGACGGACTGGCCGCGCTGCTGGGCGTGGCCGGGCGCGTCGTGCTCGAAGTGGGCCCCGGCGAAACTCTGGCCGGCCTCGCGCGCCAGCATCCGATGGCCGGGTCGGCCGCAGGCATCTGGGCGAGCCAGGCGCATCCGCAGCAGCAGGCCCGCAACGAGCGGCAGCTGGCCAGCGTGACCGGCGCGCTCTGGTGCGCCGGTGTCGAGATCGACTGGGCCGCCTGCCGCGCGGGCCAGCCGCGCCGCCAGGTGCCGTTGCCGACCTATCCGTTCCAGCGCCAGTCGTACTGGATCGAAGCGGGCACTTTCGAGGGCGGTGCCAAGGCAGTGCCTGCAGCCAACGCCTTCTACGTGCCCACCTGGAAGCGCACCGAGCCGCTGCTTGCGGTGCACACCCCCGCGCCGGCCGGCACCTGCACGCTGGTGTTCGGCGAAACGCGCAGCCTCACCGACAGCCTGATCCGCCACCTGCACCGCGATGCCGACACGCATCCTGTGGTCTGGGTGGAGCAGGGGCCGGGCTTCGTCGAGATCAGCCCGCGCCACTACGCGGTGCGCCCCGGCGAGCGCGCCGACCACGAGCAGGTGCTGCGCAAGGTGCAGGCCGAGCTGGGGCCGGTCTCGAAGATCTATCACCTGTGGAGCGTGGACGACGAGCTGGCAGCGCCTTCGCAGTCGAGCGAGATACTGGAGCGTGGCTTCTTCAGCCTGCTGGCCCTGTCGCAGGCACTCGACAGCGCGTCGGCCGGCAGCGAGCGCAAGCTGGCGATCCAGGTTGTCACCAACCAGATGGAAGACGTGAGCGGGCTGGAGCCCCTGTGCCCCGAGAAGGCCACGCTGTTCAGCCTGGCCAAGGTGATCGGGCAGGAGTATCCGCACATCGACTGCCGCGTCATCGATGTGGTGCTGCCCACAGCCGGCAGCGATGCCGAGGCATGGCTGGTGAAGCAGCTCGCGGCCGACATGTCGGCGCGCAGCGATGAGCCGCTGGTGGCGTACCGTGGCCCTCACCGCTGGATCAAGGCCTACGAGCCTCTCGCATTGCCAGCGCCGGGCGCGGGGTCGCAGCAGCGGCTGCGCACCCACGGCGTGTACCTGATCACCGGTGGCCTCGGCGGCGTGGGCCTCTCCGTGGCGCGGCACCTTGCCAAGTCGTGGCAGGCAAAGCTGGTGCTGTTCGGACGCACGCCGTTGCCCGAGCGCAGCACCTGGGAGGCGCTGGCCGCATCGCCTGAGCAGCCCGCGGCACTGCGCCAGAAGCTGCTGCAGCTGCTCGAACTCGAAGCCCTTGGCGGCGAAGTGCTCGCGCTGTCCGCGGATGTGGCCGATGCTGCGCAGATGAAAGCAGCCGCCGCGCAGGCCCGGCTGCGCTTCGGCGCAATCCACGGCGTGATCCACGCGGCGGGCCACGCCAGCAGCGGGATGATCGGCAGGCGCACCCGCGCCATGGTCAACGCCGTGTTCGCGCCCAAGCTGCGCGGCACGCAGGCGCTGCTCGAAGCGGTGCGTGAAGACGCACTCGATTTCGTGCTCTTCTGTTCATCCATTTCCAGCATGGCCGGCGGCCTGGGCATGAGCGACTACGCCGCGGCCAACGCGTACCTCGACGCACTGGCCGGGCAGGTGCAGCGCAGTGCGCGACACGCGGTGTTCTCGGTCAACTGGGACGCCTGGCGCGACCTTGGCATGGCCGCCGGCATGGTGCTGCCCGAAGGCGTCGGCATGGACGGCCCCGAAGGCGCGCTGGCGCTGGAACGCATCGTCAACGGCCCGGCGTTCTCGCAGGTCGTGATCTCCACGACCGACTTGGCGCAGCGCCTTGGCGAGCTCGACAGCGGCATGCTCGAGCTGATCGAGTCCGGCCCGTTGGCTCACGCCGCGCGCGCGGGCCGCCGCAACCATCCGCGCCCCGCGCTCGACACGCCCTACGTCGCGCCCGACGGCGACCTCGAGACCGGCCTCGCCGCCGTCTGGCAGGACATGCTGGGCATTACCGCCATCGGCATCCACGACAACCTGTTCGAGTTGGGCGGCGACTCGCTGCTCGCCATCCAGATCCTGGCGCGCGTGCGCAAGGCCTATGAGGTCGAGCTGCACCCGGCTGCCTTCTTCAAGGCGCCAACCATCGCCGACCTGGCCCTGCTGGTCGAGACCCGGCTGATCGAAGAAATCGAGAACAGCGAAACCGGCGACCCGGCCGATGCCGCCACACCGGACCGACTGTCCGCCACCGTCTGAACCAAGCACCGTCATGCCCGAAATCCAGGATATCTCCGTACGCCGCGCCAGCCTGAGCGCAGAACAACGCGCCAGGCTGAAGGAAAGACTGCGCGGTGCAAGCGTGGCCGGCACGCGCGAGGCCGAGAGTGCCATTCCCCCGCGCCCGCAGAAGGACCGGGCGCCGCTGTCTTTTGCCCAGCGCCGGCAGTGGTTCCTGTGGAAGCTGGACCCGGCCCGCACCGCCTATCACCTGAGCGGCGGCCTCGTGCTCACGGGGCAACTGGACACCGAGGCCCTGCGCGCGAGCATGCAGGCGCTGGTCGATCGCCACGAGTCGCTGCGCACCGTGTTCCGCGAGGAAGGCGACGGCGACGGCGAGGCGGAGCAGGTCATTCTTGAGACCTTGACGGTTGAACTGCCGTGCATCGACCTGAGCACGCTCGACGCCGAGGCACGCGAGGCGGCCATCCAGCAGCAGGTGCGCAGCATTCGCACCGAGCCCTTCGACCTCACGCGCGGTCCGCTGATGCGCATCGTGCTGCTGAAGACCGGCGCGCAAACGCATCAGCTGCTGGTCGTGATGCACCACATCGTGTCCGACGGCTGGTCCGTGCAGCTCACGCTGGACGAACTGGCTGCGCAGTACGCCGCGCGCGTGCAGGGGCAGCCAGCGGCGCAGCCCGCGTTGACGGTGCAGTACGCCGACTACGCCGTCTGGCAGAACCAGTGGCTCGACGGCGGCGAGGGCGAACGCCAGCTCGCCTGGTGGCGCGATCACCTGGGTACCGAGCAGCCGGTGATATCGCTGCACACCGACCGCCCGCGCAACGCCGATGGCCGCTACGGCTCGGCGCGCGTCACCATCGCGCTGCCGGCCGACACCGTCGCGCGGCTGCGCCAGCAGGCCCAAGGGCAGGGCGCGACGCTGTTCATGGCGCTGCTCGCAGGCTTCAATGCGCTGCTGTTCCGGCACACGGGGCAGACCGATGCGCGCGTCGGCGTGCCGATTGCCAATCGCAACCGCGCGGAGACGGCGGGCGTCGTCGGCTTCTTCGTCAACACGCAGGTGCTGCGCTCGCAACTCGGCGAGCGCACAACGCTGGCCGAGTTGATGGTGCAGACACGCGACACGGCCATCGGCGCGCAGACCCATCAGGACCTGCCGTTCGAGCAACTTGTCGGTGCACTGCGGCCCGAACGCAGCCTGAGTGCCAACCCGCTGTTCCAGGTGATGTTCAACCACGTGCGGCGCGACCATCGCTCGCTGGCCGAATGGCCGGGCGTATCGGTGGAGCGTCTGGACTTCGAGGAGGAGGACGCGCAGTTCGAACTGACGCTGCAGACGCTGGAGCTTGAAGACGGTCGGGTCGATGCAACCTTTCTCTACGCGGCGGAGCTGTTTGACCGGGAGACGATCGAGCGGATGGCGGGGCACTACGTGGCGGTGCTGGAGGCATTGACTGCCCAGCCTGAGCTGGCAGTGGGTGATGTGGCGCTGGTGGGGGCGGCGGAGCGCGCACAGCTCGCAGCATGGAGCGAGAACGCGCGCCGCCACGAAGGCGCACAGCCGGTGCATCGCCAGATCGAGGCGCATGCGAAGTCGAAGCCGCTGGCGCCTGCCTTGATCTTCGGCGACGAAGCCCTGAACTATTCGGAACTCAATGCCCGTGCGAACCGCCTTGCCCACCGCCTGATCGCCTCGGGCGTGGGCCCCGATGTGCTGGTGGGGATCTGCGTGGAGCGCTCCACCGAGATGATGGTGGGCATCCTTGCCGTGCTCAAGGCTGGCGGTGCCTATGTGCCCCTGGACCCTGAGTACCCCGCCGACCGTCTTTCCTACATGGTCGAAGACAGCGGCATCGCACTGCTCCTGACCCAGAGCCACCTGCGTTCGCTAGTCCCGGGTGCCGATGCGTTGCAGGTGCTGGAACTCGACACCCTCGATACCTCTGCCGAGTCCGACGCCGACCCGCAAGTCGCCCTGCACGGCGAACACCTCGCCTACGTCATCTACACCTCAGGCTCCACAGGCCGCCCCAAGGGCGCAGCCATCCGCCATAGTGCTCTCTTCAGCTGCATGGCCTGGATGCAGGAGTTCTACACACTCGCAGGTGCAGACACGGTCCTGCACAAGGCCCCCTTCGGTTTCGACGTGTCCGTCTGGGAGATGTTCTGGCCGCTGACCTCGGGAGCAAGACTGGTCATCGCCAACCCGGGCGATCACCGAGATCCGGTACGCCTGGTCGAACTCATCCAGAAGCACCAGATCACGACACTGAACTTCGTGCCCTCGATGCTGCAGGCCTTCCTGGCCTACGAGGGCATCGAAGCAACGACGAAGCTCAAGCACATCATCTGTGGTGGCGAAGCCATGCCCGCGGCCACGCAGAGGGAGGCGCTGCAGCGCCTGAGCGGCGCCACGCTGCAGAACCTGTACGGCCCGACGGAGACGACGATCCACGTCACCCAGTGGACATGCCGGGACGACGGCAGCACGCAAGTGCCGATCGGCCGGCCGATCAGCGAGACGCAGGCGTATGTGCTGGACGCAGGCCTGAATGAAGTGCCCGCAGGCGTGGCGGGCGAGCTGTACCTGGGCGGCATCAACCTCGCGCGGGGCTACCTGAAGCGACCAGGGCTGACGGCAGAACGCTTCATCGCAGCGGCCAACGGAAGCCGGCTGTACCGCACGGGCGACTTGGTGCGCTGGAACAACGAGGGCCAGCTGGAGTACCTGGGTCGCATCGACCATCAGGTGAAGGTGCGGGGGTTTCGCATCGAGCTGGGAGAGATCGAGGCGGGTCTGCAGGCGCAGCCGGAGGTCAGAGAAGCGGTGGTGGTTGCGAACGAAGGCCCTGCAGGAGCGCGACTCGTGGGCTACGTCTCGGGACAAGGCATCGACACGGCCACGCTGCGCGAACGCCTCGCAGAAGCACTGCCCGACTACATGGTCCCCAGCGTCATCGTGGTGCTCGATGCACTGCCACTGAACGCCAACGGCAAGGTAGACCGCAAGGCACTGCCTGCACCGGAGTTCACGAGCGACAGGGCGTATGAAGCACCGGAGGGCGAAGTCGAACAAGCGCTCGCAGCCATCTGGGTCGAGGTGCTGGGCGTCGCCCGCGTGGGCCGCAATGACAACTTCTTCGAACTCGGCGGCGACTCCATCCTCAGCCTCAAGGTAACGGCGCGCGCCGCCAGGGCCGGCGTGCAACTGAATCCCCGACAGGTTTTCGAACACCAGAGCCTGTCGCGTATCGCCCATGCCATCAGGATCGATCACGCTTCGCAAGCGCCGGCAATTCCCGTGCTGACGGCGTCGCAGCGCGCCGGCACCCTGGCACTCTCCCACGCGCAGACGCGTCAGTGGTTCCTGTGGCAGCTCGATCCCTCGAGCACCGCGTACCACATCAGCGGTGCACTGAAGCTGGAAGGCAAGCTCGATGTAGAGGCCGTTCGTGCGAGCTTCGAAGCGTTGGTACAGCGCCACGAGTCCCTGCGCACCGTGTTCCGCGCTGACGCACAAGGCCTGGCCCGGCAACTGATCCGCGACGCCGGAGCGCTGGACATCGCCGTGGTCGATCTCACGGCGCTGCACACCGGGCAGGAACGCGAAGCGCGCAGCAGGGAAGAAGCCCTGCGCCTGAGCCACACGCCCTTCGACCTGGGCGAAGGCCCGTTGCTGCGCGTAGGCCTGATCCGCCTGGCGCCCGAGGAGCACATGCTCGTCGTGGTGATGCATCACATCGTGTCCGACGGCTGGTCGATGCAGGTCATCGTCGACGAATTCG
Organism: Variovorax multivorans; assembly: GCF_051216835.1. Lineage (NCBI taxonomy): Bacteria > Pseudomonadati > Pseudomonadota > Betaproteobacteria > Burkholderiales > Comamonadaceae > Variovorax > Variovorax multivorans. Next base: position 360,072 of record NZ_JBPJZL010000005.1, on the reverse strand, counting down.
TGGCGCAGTACAGCGCACGCGTGCAAGGCGCGGTTGCGGCGCTGCCTCCATTGCCGATCCAGTACGCCGACTACGCCGCATGGCAGCGCGACTGGCTGGAAGCCGGCGAGCGCGATCGCCAGCTGGCGTACTGGACGCAACACATCGGCACCGAGCAGCCCGTGCTGCAACTGCCCACCGACCACGCAAGAAAGGCCGATGGCCGATACAGCGCCGTGCGGCATGGATTCGAACTGCCGGGCGACCTCGTGCAGCGGCTGCACCGGCGTCTGCAGGGCCAGGGCGCGACGCTGTTCATGGGTTTGCTCGCGGGCTTCCAGGTACTGCTCAGCCGCTATACCGGCGAGCCCGACATTCGCGTGGGCGTGCCGATTGCCAACCGCCACCGCGCCGAAACCGAAAGCGTGATCGGCTTCTTCGTCAACACGCAGGTGCTGCGCAACGTGCTGGACGGCCGCGAGAGCCTGACGCAGGTGCTGGTGCGCGCCAAGAACGCCGCGCTCGGCGCACAGGCCCATCAAGATCTGCCGTTCGAGCAACTGGTGGAAGCGTTGCAGCCCGAGCGCAGCCTGAGCACCAGCCCGCTGTTCCAGGTCATGTTCAATCACCAACGTGGCGACCTGAAGGCGCTGCAGAACCTGCCCGGCCTCACGCTGACCGAGTGCGATCTGGGCGCGCAGGCCGCGCAGTTCGAACTGACGCTGGAAACCACGGAAAGCGCCGATGGCAGTGTGCGCGCGAGCCTGCGCTACGCGGCGGAGCTGTTCGAGCCACGGAGCATCGAGCACATGGCGGGCCACTACCTCGCGGTGCTGTCCGCCCTGGCCGATCACCCCGAGCAGCCGATGGGCGACGTGGCCTTGCTGGGCGAAGCCGAGCATGCGCAACTGGCCGCATGGGGCGCGCGCAAGCAGTCAGCCGAAGCAGGCGAGCCGATTCATCGGCTGATCGAGAAGCAGGTTCGGGCGCATCCCGAAGCGCCTGCGCTGTCCTTCGGCGAGCAGACGCTGAGCTACGCCGAGCTCAATGCACAAGCCAACCGCCTCGCACACCGGCTGATCGCCCTGGGCGTGCGGCCCGAGACCAAGGTGGGGATTGCGATGGAGCGCTCCATCGAGATGGTGGTGGGCATCCTGGCGATCCTGAAGGCCGGCGGTGCATACGTGCCACTGGATCCGGAATATCCGGCCGACCGGCTGGCCTACATGGTCGGCGACAGTGGCATCGCCCTGCTGCTCACGCAGAGCCACCTGCAGGTGCCCGACACCGAAGCGTTGCAGGTGCTGGCGCTGGACACGCTCGATTTGGCCGGAGAGCCGTCGCACGACCCGCAGGTCGAACTGCACGGCGAGAACCTCGCCTACGTCATCTACACATCGGGCTCCACCGGTCGCCCCAAGGGCGCGCAGCTGTGCCACCGCAACGTGAGCCGCCTGTTGAGCGCCACCGACGCGTGGTTCGGCTTCGGCCCAGAAGACGTCTGGACGATGTTCCATTCCTACGCCTTCGACTTCTCCGTGTGGGAGATCTTTGGCGCCCTGTGCACCGGCGGCAAGCTGGTGGTCGTGCCGTTCTGGGTGAGTCGCTCGCCCGAAGACTTCCTGCAGCTGCTGCGCAAGGAGCGCGTCACGGTGCTCAACCAGACACCCTCGGCCTTCGGCCAGCTGACCAGCCTGCCCCAGGCCCATGAAGGCGGCCTGGCGCTGCGCACGGTGATCTTCGGCGGCGAGGCGCTGGACCCGCAGCGCCTGCGCGGGTGGATCGAGCACCACGGCGACGACAGCCCGCAGCTGATCAACATGTACGGCATCACCGAGACCACGGTGCACGTGACCTGGCGGCGCATCACCGCTGCGGACGTCGGCGAGGCGCGCAGTCCGGTGGGCATCGCGATCCCGGACCTGGGGCTCCGGGTGCTCGACGGGCAGCTCAACCCGGTGCCGCTGGGTGTGGCGGGCGAGCTGTACGTCTCGGGTTCCGGATTGGCGCGCGGTTACCTGAACCGCGAGGGCTTGACGGCGGAAAGATTCATTGCAGCCGAAGACGGAGAGCGGTTGTACCGCACGGGCGACCTGGTGCGCTGGAACGCGGAGGGCCAACTGGAGTACCTCGGCCGCATCGACCACCAGGTGAAGGTGCGGGGCTTCCGCATCGAACTGGGCGAGATCGAAGCGGGGTTGCTGGCGCAACCGGAGGTGCGCGAAGCCGTGGTCGTTGCGAACGGCGGCCCCGCGGGTACGCGGCTGGTGGGCTATGTGTCGGGGCAAGACATCGACAGCGCCGTACTGCGCGAGCGTCTCGGCGAGGCGCTGCCCGACTACATGGTGCCCGCGGTGCTGGTGGTGCTCGACGCACTGCCGCTGAACGCGAACGGCAAGGTGGACCGCAAGGCGCTACCTGCGCCGGAGTTCTCGGTGGGCAATGCGTACGAAGCGCCACAGGGCGAGACCGAAGAGAGGCTCGCCGCCATCTGGGCGGAGGTGCTGGGTGTCGAGCGCGTGGGCCGCAACGACAACTTCTTCGAGCTTGGCGGGCACTCGCTGCTTTCCGCGCGGCTGGTGGCGCGCCTGCATGCCGCCATGCAAAGCGAACTCACGATCCGCGACGTCTTCCAGTACCCGACCCTGGCCGCCATGGCCGCCCGGATCGCCGAGGCCCTTCGGGACAGCCCCGTGGTCCAGGCCCTTTCAGAAATCGATTCGCTGATCGACAGCATGGAGACCGTTTGATGGAAACCACAGCAACCCGTCGCATCGCCGAGCGCTTCTCCCGGTTGTCGACCGAGCAGCGCCGCGTGGTGTACGAAGGGATCCGCTCCAAGGGCCTGACGCTCGACCAGTTTCCCATCCTCCCGCGCGAAAACGCGGCGCAGGACCGCTGCCATGTCTCCTACGCGCAGCAGCGCCAGTGGTTCCTTTGGCAGCTCGATCCGCAGAGCACGGCCTATCACATCAGTGACGCGCTCAAGCTCACGGGCGCACTGGATGTGGACGCGGTGCGCGCGAGCTTCAAGGCATTGGTGGCACGCCATGAATCGTTGCGCACGGTGTTTCGCGCCGATGCCGACGGGCTCGCCGAGCAGGTGATTCGCGAAGACGGCGAACTCGACTTCTCGCTGCTGGACCTGAGCCAGACAGACTCTGACGCCCGCGAGGCAATGGCCCGCGGAGCAGCGCACCGCATCGGCAACACGCCCTTCGACCTGACGCAAGGACCGCTGCTGAGAGTGGCGCTGATCCGCCTGGCGCCTGAGACGCACGTGCTGGTGCTGGTGATGCATCACATCGTCTCGGACGGCGGGTCTCTGCAGATCATCGTGGACGAGTTTGTGGCGCAGTACCGCGCGTGCGTGCAGCACGAAGCGGTGGCGTTGCAGGCAATGCCGATCCAGTACGCCGACTACGCCGTGTGGCAGCGCCACTGGCTGGAGGCCGGCGAGCAGGAGCGCCAGCTCGCCTACTGGAAGACGCAGCTCGGCGCGACGCAGCCGGTGCTGCAACTGCCGCTCGACCGCGCCCGAAGGCCCGATGCCCGGTATGGCGCGGCCGCCCATCGGGTCGAATTGCCCGTGTCGCTTGTTCAAGGCCTGCAGAAGCGGGCCCGGAGCCAGGGGGGCACTGTGTTCATGGTGCTGCTGGCCGGCTTCCAGGTGCTGCTCGGCCGCTACAGCGGCCAGCAAGACATTCGCGTGGGCGTGCCGATTGCGAATCGCCATCGTGTGGAGACTGAAGGCGTCGTCGGCTTTTTCGTCAACACGCAGGTGCTGCGCGCCGTGGTGGACAACCGCACCAGCCTGTTGCAGGTGCTGGCACAGACGCACGAGGCGGCATTGGGCGCGCAGATGCATCAGGACCTGCCATTCGAGCAATTGGTCGAGGCACTGCAGCCCGAGCGCATTCCGGGAATCCAGCCGCTGTTCCAGGTGCTGTTCAATCATCAGCGAGCGGATTTCTCGGGACTGAACGGGCTGCCGGGGCTTGCGCTGGAGCCCTACGACCTGGGAGCCCAGGCCGCGCAGTTCGAGCTGATGCTGGTCACCGACGAGAGTCCCGATGGCCGGCTGCATGCGAAGTTCAGCTATGCGGCGGAGCTGTTCGATGCCTCGACCATCGAGCGCATGGCCTGCCATTACCTGGCGGTGCTGCAGGCACTGGCGGACCACCCCGAACAGGCCGTGGGCGAGGTGACGTTGTTGAGCGAAGTCGAACGCGCGCAGCTCGCGGCCTGGGGTGCCAGTTCGCAAAGCTTTCCGGATGCGACGCCGGTGCACCGGCTGATCGAAAGGCAGGCCGCGCAGCAGCCCGAAGCGGCAGCGCTGGTGTTCGGCGACGAGATGCTGAGCTACGGCGAACTCAATGCCAGGGCCAACCGCCTCGCGCACCACCTGATCGCGCTGGGCGTCAAGGCGGAAACGAAGGTGGGGATCGCGGTGGAGCGTTCCATCGAAATGGTGGTAGGGCTGCTGGGCATCCTCAAGGCCGGCGGCGCTTATGTTCCGATGGACCCGGAGTACCCCGCGGAGCGGCTGGCCTACATGGCGCAGGACAGCGGCGTTGCGCTGCTGCTGACGCAAAGCCATCTGCAGTCGCAGGTGCCGGGCGCCGAGGGATTGCGCGTGCTGGCGCTCGACACGCTGGACCTGGACGCACAGCCCGCAAGCGACCCGCAGGTCGCGCTGCACGGCGAGAACCTCGCCTACGTGATCTACACCTCGGGCTCCACCGGCAGGCCCAAGGGCGCGCAGATGAGCCATCGCAACGTGACGCGGCTGCTCGGCGCGACTGACGGCTGGTTCCGGTTCGGCCGGCAAGACACCTGGACCCTTTTCCATTCCTATGCCTTCGATTTCTCGGTGTGGGAAATCTTCGGCGCGCTGTGCACCGGCGGCAAGCTGGTCATCGTGCCGTTCTGGGTCAGCCGGTCGCCCGAAGACTTCCTGCAACTGCTGCGGGCGCAGAAGGTGACGGTGCTCAACCAGACGCCTTCGGCGTTCGGCCAGTTGATCAGCCTGCCGCAGGCTTACGAGGCTGGCCAGGAGCGCCTGGCGCTGCGCGCGGTGATCTTCGGTGGAGAGGCCCTGGACCCGCAGCGGCTGCGCCAGTGGATCGAGCACCAAGGAGACGAAAGCCCGCAGCTGGTCAACATGTACGGGATCACCGAGACGACGGTGCATGTGACCTACCGCCGCATCACGGCGGCAGACCTGGGCCGGCAGCGCAGTCCGGTGGGCCTTGCCATTCCGGACCTCGGGCTGCGGGTGCTCGATGCGCATCTGAACCCGGTGCCGGTCGGCGTGGCCGGCGAGTTGCATGTCTTCGGCGCCGGCCTCGCGCGCGGCTACCTGCACCGGGCTGGCCTGACGTCGGAACGCTTCGTCGCGGGAGCGGACGGAGAGCGGCTGTACCGCACGGGCGACCTGGTGCGCTGGAACAACGAGGGGCAGCTGGAGTACCTGGGCCGCATCGACCATCAGGTGAAGGTGCGGGGCTTCCGCATCGAGCTGGGGGAGATCGAGGCGCAACTGCTGGCGCTGCCCGAAGTGCGCGAGGCGGTTGTGGTGGCCGACGAAGGCCCAGCCGGCACGAGGCTGGTGGGCTACGTATCGCCGCATGCCGGCCAGGCGATCGACGTTGCGCAGCTGAAGGAGCAACTGGGCCAGGCGCTGCCCGACTACATGGTCCCCGCGGCAATCGTCGTGCTGCAAGGATTGCCGCTCAACACCAACGGCAAGGTAGACCGCAAGGCGCTGCCGGCCGCGGAGTTCGCGAGCGAGCAGGCGTACGAAGCGCCCGAGGGCGAGGTGGAAGAGAGGCTCGCCGCGATCTGGGCCGAGGTGCTGGGCGTGGCGCGTGTGGGGCGGCAGGACAGCTTCTTCGAACTCGGTGGCCATTCGCTGCTGGCGCTGCGGCTGTTGGAGCGCATGCGCGCCCAGGGCTGGACGGCACAGGTGCGCACGCTGTTCCAGCAGCCCCGGCTCGGCGCCTTCGCACAGGCGCTGGCGCAGGAGCCGGTGCGGCGGGAAGTGATTGTTCCGCCCAACGGCATTCCGGCGGATTGCAGTGCGATCCAGCCGGAGATGCTGACGCTTGTGGCGCTGGATGCGCGGCAGATTGCGCGCATCGAGGCGGCGGTGCCGGGCGGGGCGGCCAACATACAAGACATCTACCCGCTGGTGCCGATGCAGGAGGGGATGCTCTTCCACCACATGCTGCAGACCGAGGGTGACGCGTACATCACGCTGAACCGCCTGAGTTTCGAGAGCCGCGAAAGGCTCGAGCACTTCGTCGCCAGCTTCAACGAAGTGATCGCGCGCCATGACATCCTGCGAACGGCCGTGATGTGGGAAGACCTGCCCGAACCGGTGCAGGTGGTGCATCGCAAGGCGTTGCTCGAGCTCCAGTGGCTGGCAGATGCCGGGCCGACTGGTGCGAGCGCGGCCGCGCGGCTCGATGCGCACGTCGACCCGGCCCGCTACCGCATCGACGTGCGCAAGGCACCGATGCTCAGGGCCATCGCGGCTCACGATACGGACAACGGCCGCTGGCTCCTTCAACTGGCGAACCATCACCTGGTGGTGGACCACACCACGCTGGAGCTGGTCGTCGAGGAAATCGCGCTGATCCAGCAAGGGCGAAAGGCCGAGCTGTCGACACCCGTGCCGTTCCGGCGCTTCGTCGGGCAGGCCAGGCTGGACGTGAGCCAGGCCGAGCACAAGGCCTTCTTCAGCCGGATGCTCTCCGATGTGGAGGAGCCGACGGCGCCGTTCGGCCTGCTGGACGTGCAAGGCGATGGCACCCGCGTGCGGGAAACCTCGCTCGCGCTGGACGCCCGGCTCGCGTTGCAGGTCAGGCGGCAGGCACAGAGACATGGCGTGAGCGCCGCGGCGCTGTTCCACCTGGCCTGGGCGCTGGTGGTGAGCAAGACCACGGGCAGGGACGACGTGGTGTTCGGCACCGTGCTGTTCGGCCGCATGCAGGGCGGCGCGAATGCCGACCGGGCGCTGGGCATGTTCATCAACACGCTGCCCGTGCGCGTGCGGCTGGGAACGCAAGGCGTGCAAGCATGCGTGCGCCAGACGCATGCGGCGCTGATCGAGCTGATGCACCACGAATACGCCAGCCTCTCGCTGGCCCAGCGCTGCAGCGGACTGCCGGAGCGGATGCCGCTGTTCACGGCGCTGCTGAACTACCGCTACGGCGCGCAGCAGGGCAAGGCGGCGCAGAAGGGCCCGCTCTGGGAGGGCATGGAGATCCTCGGCAGCAGGGAGCGCACCAACTACCCGATCGAGATGTCGGTGGACGACCTGGGCGAGGGCTTCGGTCTGGTCGCGCAGATTCACGAGGCCGTGGATGCCGGGCGCGTGTGCGACCTGATGGTTGCGTCTGTCGAGGCCGTCGTGCAGGGCCTGTCACAGCAGCCCGACTGGCCGGTCTGCGAACTCGGGGTGATGTCCGATGGCGAGCAGCGCCAGCTTGCCGCGTGGGGCGAAAACACCGTGCGGTATGCAGGAGACGTGCCGGTGCACCGGCTGATCGAGCGTCAGGTCGCGGCCCATCGCGACGCGGTGGCGCTGGTCTTCGGCGACGAGATGCTGAGCTACGGCGAACTCAATGCGCGGGCCAACCGCCTCGCGCACCATCTGATCGCCCTGGGCGTGAAGCCGGAGACGAAGGTGGGGATTGCGGTCGAGCGCTCCATCGACATGGTGGTCGGCGTCCTCGCGATCCTGAAGGCCGGCGGTGCATATGTGCCGCTGGACCCGGAGTACCCGGTCGACCGGCTGGCCTACATGGTGGCCGACAGCGGCATCGCGCTGCTGCTCACGCAGAGCCACCTGAGAGCCCTGGTGCCGGGCGCCGAGGCGCTGCAGGTGCTGGCGCTGGACACGCTGGACACCGGCGGCTGCTCCGACGCAGACCCGCAGATCGCGCTCGGCGGCGAGAACCTGGCCTACGTCATCTACACCTCCGGCTCCACGGGAAAACCGAAGGGCGTGATGGTGCGGCACTTGTCGCTCAGCCACTTCATGCTGAGCATGAAAGACGCACCGGGCATGACGCAGGACGATGTGCTGGTCGCGGTCACCTCCCTGTCGTTCGACATCGCTGCCCTGGAGCTGTATCTGCCGCTGCTCAGCGGCGCGCGCCTCGTGCTGGCATCGAGGGATGTCGTGCGAAGCGGCAGTGCGCTCGGGAAACTGATGGACGACTGCGGCGCCACGGTGCTTCAGTCCACGCCCGCGGGCTGGCGGCTTCTGCGGGCTACCGGATGGAACGGCGGCCGGCTTGCGAACTTCAAGGGCCTGTGCGGCGGAGAAGCGCTGCAAGAAGACCTTGCGCAAGACCTGCGGGCGATCGGCGTCGAGCTCTGGAACATGTACGGCCCCACCGAAACGACCATCTGGTCGACTGCGGTCGAGGTTCGCGGCAGGCCTCGCATCGGCGGACCGATTGCGGCCACGACGCTCCACGTGCTGGACGGATTCCTGAACCCGGCACCGGTAGGTGTGCCGGGCGAGCTGTTCCTGGGCGGCATCGGCCTGGCGCGCGGCTACTTCCAGCGCGCGGGCCTGACGTCCGAGCGCTTCATTGCGGCGAAAGACGGCCAGCGGCTGTACCGCACGGGCGACCTGGTGCGATGGAACGCTGAAGGGCAGCTGGAGTACCTGGGTCGCATCGACCATCAGGTGAAGGTGCGGGGCTTCCGCATCGAACTGGGAGAGATCGAGGCGCAGCTGCTGGCGCAGTCCGAAGTGCGCGAGGCGGTGGTGGTGGCGCGCGAAAGCGCGAGTGGCGCGTTCCTGGTCGCCTACATCGCATTGCAGACGGAGCAGGCAGTGGAGACGGCCACGCTGCGCGACCGGCTCGCGGTGGCGCTGCCCGACTACATGGTGCCGGCCGCCATCGTCGTGCTCGAGCGCCTGCCTTTGAACGGCAACGGCAAGGTCGATCGCAAGGCACTGCCAGAGGCGGAGTTCACGAGCGACCGTGCATACGAGGCGCCCGAAGGCGAGGTGGAGCAAAAGCTGGCTGCGATCTGGGCCGAGGTGCTGGGCGTGGCACGCGTGGGGCGGCATGACAGCTTCTTCGAGCTCGGCGGGCATTCCCTGCTGGCCGCGCAACTCGCGTCGAGGGCGCGTGTCGATGGCGGATTCGACCTGCCGCTGCGCAAGATATTCGAGCACCCGGTGCTTCGCGACCTCGCGAATGTCGCCCGGCAGGCGAGCCATGGCGCCCCGTTGTCCAGCCAGGCACCGGTGCTGCAACCGGTCGAGCGCGTGGCCGACATGAGGCTCTCGCCTGCGCAACAGCGCTTGTGGCTGGTGAACCGGCTGTCGGATGCGTCGACCGGCAAGCACTCGGCCTACAACATTTCAGCGGCGCTGCGGTTGTCGGGAGCGCTCGATGTCGATCTGGTGCGGGCCACGCTCGATGCCATCGTGCAGCGACACGAAGTGCTGCGGACCTGCTTCCCCGAGAACGACGACGGCGATCCTGTGGCGCGCATCGCGCCAGAGAGTGAGCTCGTCGTTCCGTTGACGGATATTTCGCACCTGTCGGGCGAGTTCCGGGAAGCAGCGATGAACGACGCGCTTACCGCGCACGCGGGCACTGCGTTCGATCTGACCACCCGCCCGGCCTTTGCGGCTGCCGTGCTGCGCTTGCAGCCCGAGGAGCACGTGCTGCTGCTGTGTGTGCATCACATCGTGTTCGACGGTTGGTCGGAAGCCGTCTTCATCCAGGACTTCATGGCCCTGTATGCGGCGCTGCGGGAAGGGCGCGGCTCACCCCTTGCGCCCCTCGCGATCCAGTACACGGACTACGCCGATTGGCACCACCGCAAGCTCGCGCAGAACCTTGCGCAAGACACCGCGTTCTGGCGCGACTACCTCGATGCCGCTCCCGCCGTTTCCACACTCAAACCCGATCGCACCCGGCCCCCCGTGGCTTCGGTGGCGGGCGACACGGTCGGCATCGACATCGGGCGCGAACTCGCGCAGGCGCTGCAGGGCCTGGCGCGGGAGCAGAAGACCTCGCTCTATGTGTTGCTGCTGTCGGCCTTCCTGCTCGTGCTGCACCGGCAGGCCGCGTCGGACGACCTGGTGGTCGGCACCGACGTTGCAGGGCGCGACCATCCGGCGCTCGAAGACCTGATCGGCTTCTTTGTCAGCGTCGTGCCGCTGCGTTCCCGGCTCTTGCCCGAACTGCCATTCGTGCAGTGGCTTTCGACGGTCAAGGAGAGCACGCTGTCGGCCTTCGAACACCAGGACGTGCCTTTCGACCAGATCGTCGAGCTGGTCGGCGCTCCCCGCAGCCGCCAGCACAACCCGCTGGTGCAGGTGCTGTTCGTCATGCAGAACATGCCCGAAGAACGCTTCGAGATCCCGGGTGTCGTCATCGAGCCGATCGCGAAACCCGGAACGACATCGAAGTTCGACCTCGCGGTCTTCGTGAGCGAGAACGAAAGCGGCCTGCGAGCCGAGTGGACCTTTGCCTCCAGCCTGTATTTGCGCGAAACCATCGAACGCGCATCCGCCGCGTGGCGCGATCTCCTGCAGCAGGTCGTCGCGACACCCAACGGCGTGCTGGAGAGTTTCGTCATTCAATCCAACCCGGAAAGAAAAACCATGTCATCTACTTCGCCTGCGCTGGGCAAACTGCAGAAGCTCAAGAAATTCGCGGACAAGGACCGCGACACCCAGTCGGCACCGCGCTCGCCCGTGCGCACATCCTTCCTTTCGGATCAAAGGGCTTTCCCGTTGGTCATCGAGGCCACGAGCAGCGACATCGACGCGGTGGCATGGGCCCGGGAGCAGCGTGACTACATCGAGGCCAGCCTGCGCAAGCACGGCGGCATCCTGCTGCGCAATTTCGGCCTGCGCACGCCGCAGGAATTCGAGGCTTTCGCAGAAGTGATCGAGCCCGAGCTCTACGGCGGCTACGGCGATTTGCCGAAGAAGGAAGGCGGGCGCAACACCTATCGCTCGACGCCGTACCCCGAGCGCCAGATGATCCTGTATCACAACGAGAGCTCGCACCTCGACCGCTGGCCGCGCAAGCAGTGGTTCTTCTGCGAGTTGCCTTCGCCCGTGGGCGGCGCCACGCCCATCGTCGATTGCCGCGAGATGCTGCGCCATCTGCCGGTCGACATGGTGGCGGAGTTCGAGCGCAAGGAGCTGTTGTACGTGCGCACCTTCGTGCCCCGGTTCGACGTGAGCTGGCAGGACTTCTTCAAGACCGACAGCAAGGCGGAGGTCGAGGCACGTCTCGCGCTGGCCGGCACCGCCTGGCGCTGGCTGGACGAGGAAACCCTGCAGACCCGCACCCGTTGCCCGGCGGTGATCACGCACCCTGTCACGGGCGAGCGCGTTTTCTTCAACCAGATCCAGTTGCACCATGTGAGTTGCCTGGAGGCGGACGTGCGCGAAGACTTGCTGGTCATGGCCGGTGGACTGGATCGCCTGCCGCGGCACGTGACCTACGGCGACGGCACGCCGATCGACGACGAGACGATGGCGATCGTCGGTCGTGCCTACGAGGCGTGCGCCGTGCGCTTCGACTGGCGCCAGGGCGATGTGGTGATGCTCGACAACATGCTTGCGGCACACGCGCGAGACCCGTACGAGGGGCCGCGCAAGATCGTGGTCGCCATGGGCGCGATGTTCGACCGCGCTGCCCAGCAACCCGTTGTGTCCGAGGGTTGAAGCCATGGCTGCCATCCTTGAAACCACGAGTTCCGCTTTGCCGCTCAGTCCGGAGCAGCGTGCCATCTGGGCCCAGCATGGGGAACAGGCCGCGACCGGCGCGCCCAAGCTCGTGTTGCTGGCCGATCTTGACGGCGAGCTCGATGCGGCGCGCCTGCAGGCAGCGGTGCAGTCGGTGGTGCAGGCCCATGTGGCCCTGCGCTCGGCTGTGTTGCAGGTGCCTGGCTTCCGGGGCCTGCGGCAACAGGCACTCGATGCGGCGGCCACGCCGGGCCTGAAAAAAATCGACCTTCGCGGTAACGACGACAGTGCGACCGCATTGGCCGACTGGATCGCCGTGTGCACGGAAGAGCCGCTGGATGTCGCGGGCGGCGCGCTGCTGCGCATCGGAGTCGCCCGGCTCGGAGAAACACGGCACAAGCTATTGCTGGTTGCCAGCGTGTTCGCTGCGGACAAGGGCAGCCTGCAGGGCTTGCTGGATCAGATTGCCACGGCGTACCTGACGGGGCAGGTCGTCGATGCGGACGAGGTCTTCCAGTACGCGCAGTTCGTCGAATGGCGCCAGGAGCTCGACAGCGACGACGAAGCGGCCGACGGGCGTGGCTACTGGCATGCCTACATCGACCGCGCCGACATGCTGCAGGCACCGCGCCTGAACACCCGGGCGGACGGGGAGTGCGAAGGCACACCGACTCGCATCAGCCTCGCCCTTCCTCTTGACGCGGCGCTCGCCGCCCGCATGCAGGAAGTGGCCGGGCAGCTCGGGTGCGGCACAGACTCGCTGCTGCAGGCCGTTTGGTGGCTGCTCGTGGCCCGGCTGACGAGCCACCGGCCGTTCGTTGCTGGCTGGCAGAACGATTGCCGGCGCAACTACGAAGTGATGCAGGGAGCAGTGGGCGTCTTCGAGAAGATCCTGCCCGTGGTCGTGGACGTCGCGCCTGAAGAGCGCTTCTCCGACTGGGTCGGGCGCCTGGGCAAAACAGTCGAGGCGCATACGGAGGCGCAGGAGTACTGGGCGATCGATGCGCCGCCGATCTCCGCGCACCTCGACGTGGGCTTCGGTTTCGACGAGGCGCCGGTGCGGTCGCACGGCGCCATGGCATGGTGTGTGGACGCCGCGCCCGGGCCGCAGCCTTGTTTTGAACTGGCCCTGCAGGTCGGCCAGGCCGGCCAGGCGTTCACGCTGTCCGTGCATGCGGACGCATCGCGCTATTCACCGCAGGCCGTGGAGCGGTTGCTGTGGCAGTACGGCACCTTGCTTGAAGATGCCGTGGCGCAGCCTCGCGCGCCGGTTGGCAGTCTGGCGCTGGTCGGTTCGCGCGAGCGCGAATTGCTGTTGCTCGCAGCCCGTGGCGAGGAGGCGGATTTCGGAACCCTCACGCTGGCCGAACAGGTCGCCGGCTGGGCGCGGACGACGCCGGACGCGCCCGCGCTGGAGGCAGGCGATGTGCTTCTGAGTTATCGCGAATTCGATGCGCGAATCAACCGGATGGCGCACTGGCTGCAAGCCCGGGGCGCCACGGCAGGAACGCTGGTGGCGCTCAACCTTGCGCGGTCGGCCGACTTGCTGGTGGCGATGTTCGCGAGCTGGCGCATCGGGGCGGGCTACCTGCCGCTGGACCCCGAATGGCCCGCTGCACGCCGCCAGGCCGTGCTGGAAGACGCCGTGCCGTCGCTCGTGCTCCATGCCACCGGGTCGGCTTCGCCCGGCGATGCGCCGTGGCGACAGGCATCGCTGGGTGACATGGACCTCGACGGCTTTGCCGACAACGCGCCGGCACACCAGCCTGCAATGCGGGACCTGGCCTATGTGCTCTACACCTCGGGTTCGACGGGAACGCCCAAGGGCGTGGTCATCGAGCAGGGGCAGTTGCTCAACTACGTGGCCGCGGTGTCGTCGGCCATGGAACTGGGCCGCTGCCGTCGCTGGGCGCTCACCAGTTCAGTCGTCGCGGACCTGGGCAACACGGCGCTCTTCGGTGCGTTCCACAACGGCGCGTGCCTCGTCGTGGCGGGCCCAGGCGACGTGAAGGATGCGCGCGCTTTCGCGGGCTTCATGCGCGAACGCCGGATCGACGCACTCAAGATGGTGCCTTCCCACCTGGAGGCCTTGCTCGAGGACGATGCACCGAAGCTGCCCGGCACGCTGGTGCTGGGCGGCGAGGCCGCACCGCGCTCGCTCATCGAGCGCATCGCCCGGCTTGCACCGCAGACCGTGGTCTACAACCACTACGGCCCCACGGAAACGACGGTGGGTGTGATGGTGCATCGTGTGCCGGCAGAAGGCGCCGCGTCTTCGGTGCTGCCGCTGTCGCGCGTGCTGGCGAACAACCGCATCCATGTACTGGACGAGGCCTTGCGCGTGGTGCCGAGCGGTGCGCTGGGGGCGGTGTATGTCGGTGGTGCGCAGCTGTGCCGCGGCTATCTGAACCGGGAAGTGGAAGGCGCTTTCGTGGCCGATCCATTCCAGCCCGGGCAAAAGCTCTACCGCACGGGCGACCTGGCTTGCGTGCTGCCCGAGGGTGGCATTCGCCTGGCAGGGCGGGCTGACGATCAAGTAAAGATCCGGGGCTTTCGCGTCGAGCCGGCCGAGGTGGAGGCGGTGTTGCTGTCGCAACCCGGCGTACGACAGGCCGTGGTGCTGGCGGTGCCGGCCGGCGGAGGCGACGCCGAACTCCGTGCCTTCGTCGTGGCAGACGAAGTGCTCGCATCGGAAGCCGACCGTTCGGCGCTGACCGGGCGGCTGGGCATGCTGCTGCCCGCGCACATGGTGCCCGCACGCTGCACCTTCGTTGCGGAGTTCGCGCGGCTGCCGAACGGAAAAATCGACCGCCAGTCGTTGCTGTCCGCAGCAAGGGTCGATGACCGGAAGCCGGTGGCAACGGCCCCGCGCGACGCGCTCGAATCGGTGCTGGCGCAGTGCATGGCCAGCCTCGTTCAGCGCGACGTCATCGGCGTGGAAGACGACTTCTTCGAACTGGGCGGACACTCGCTGCTCGTGATCAAGCTGGTGGCGCGCATCCGCAAGCTGCTGCGACTCGATATCGCGCCGGGGCTGGTGTTCGACCATCCCACCGTCGCCACGCTTGCGGCGGCGCTTCGCGCGCTGGAGGGGGCGGACGTCGAGCGGATGGAGCTGCTGGCGCACACGCACGAGCAAGCTCGCCTCAAGGACTCAGGATCAGTTTGATATGCAAGATGGAACAGTGATGAACAGCACCCATGCGGCGCAGCGAATTTCGGCAGCAGACGAGTGGGCGGAGGAAGACGACGAAATCCGCCGCCGCGTGTCGAACGGCGACGAGGTGCCGTTGTCCCATGCGCAGGAGCAGCTCTGGTTCCTGCAGCGCCTGGAGCCGGGGCTGACGGCCTACAACCTGCCGAGGATGCTCCGCCTGCAGGGCCCGCTGGATGCGGATGCGCTCGAGCGGGCGTTCCAGGCCGTGATCGATCGCCACGGCATCCTGCGGACCCGCTTCTTCGAGAAAGACGGCGTTCCCATGCAGCAGATGGCGCAAGACGTGACGTTCGTGCTGGAGCGGTTCGACCTGTCGCTGGAGTCCGGGGCCGTGCGACAGGCGCGTGTCGATGCGCTGACGAGCGAGATGGCCCTGCACGTGTTCGACCTGGGCGCCGCGCCCGCGCTGGTGGCGAGGCTGATCCGGCTGTCGGACGAAGAGCACGTGCTGACGGTCTGCCTGCATCACATCGTGTCGGATGCCTGGTCCAACCCGATCCTCGCGGCGGATCTTGCCTCGGCCTACCGCCTGGCATTGGCCGCGGGCGCGGCCGTTCGGTTGCCGGCCTTGCCGGTTCAGTATGCCGACTACGCACTGTGGCAGCGGGAACGCTTGCAGGGTGAGGCCCTGGCGACGCAGCTGAACTACTGGAATACCCACCTGGGTGCCGATGTGCCGCCGCTGGAACTGCCACTGGACGGGGTTCGTTCCTCGCGGCAGACCTTCAACGGCGCCGTGCATCGCTTCGAGCTGGAGCCCGCACTGGCAGTGGCGTTGCAGAAGTTCTGCCGCACGGAAAAGTGCACGCCCTTCGTTGTCCTGCTCGCGACCTGGCAGATGCTGCTGGGCTGGTACAGCGGCCAGAACGACTTTGCCGTCGGCGTGGCCAATGCCGGTCGCCATCGCGACGAGGTACGCGATCTGGTCGGGTTTTTCATCACGACCCAGGTGTTCCGGGCGCGGCTCGAGCCGCGCGCCACGTTGCTCGAAATCTGCCGACGGGTACGACGCGATTCGTTGTCCGCACTGGAGCATGCGGACCTTCTGCTCAAGGCGCTGCTGGCCAGCCGCAACGTGAGGCGCGACGCGTCGCGCAACCCGTTGTTCCAGGTGATGTTCGGCGTGCAGATGGGCGACAGCGCTGCCGGCCTCGCGTTCGGCGATGCGCGCACGGAGGAGATCGGTGCCCGCAATGCGAGCGCCAAGTTCGACCTGTCACTGGATTTCTTCATCGAACCGACGCGGGCGCACGCGCAGATCGAATACAACACGGGCCTTTTCGGCGAGGCGACCGTGGCGCGGCTGGCAGGCTGGTACGTGCGCCTGCTCGAGGCGTTGACGGTCGATCCGGGGCAGGCCTTTTCGGGCGTCGATCTTTGCAGCGCGGCGGAGCGCGCGCAACTCGTGGCGTGGAGTGTGAACACGCAGCGCCATGAAAATGCGACGCCGGTGCATCGGCTGATCGAACGGCAAGTTCAACGAACCCCGGATGCGCCGGCCCTGAGCTTCGGCGAAGAGACGCTGAGCTACGCGCAGCTCAACGCGAGGGCGAACCGCCTCGCACATCATCTGATCGGCCTTGGCGTAAGGCCCGAGGCGAAGGTGGGCATCGCGGTGGAGCGCTCCATCGAGATGGTGGTGGGAATCCTGGCGATCCTGAAGGCAGGCGGTGCGTATGTGCCGCTGGACCCGGACTACCCGGCGGAGCGGCTGGCCTACATGGTGGCCGACAGCGGCATCGGACTGGTGTTGACGCAGAGCCATCTCACCGTGCCGGGCGCCGAGGCTGTGCAGGTGCTGTCGTTAGACGCGCT
Organism: Variovorax multivorans; assembly: GCF_051216835.1. Taxonomy (NCBI): domain Bacteria; kingdom Pseudomonadati; phylum Pseudomonadota; class Betaproteobacteria; order Burkholderiales; family Comamonadaceae; genus Variovorax; species Variovorax multivorans. The sequence continues at coordinate 343,315 of NZ_JBPJZL010000005.1, read as the reverse complement.
GGACGTTCGTGCTGAATCCGGGGCCGATCCGCAGATTGCGTTGAACGGCGAGAACCTCGCCTACGTCATCTACACCTCGGGCTCCACCGGCAAGCCGAAGGGCGCCGCCAACCGTCATGGCGCCTTGTACAACCGCCTTGCCTGGATGCAGCAAGCCTATGCACTCGGCGCCAACGACACCGTGCTGCAGAAGACTCCCTTCAGCTTCGACGTGTCGGTGTGGGAGTTTCTCTGGCCCTTGATGTTCGGCGCCCGCCTGGCGGTTGCTCTTCCGGGCGACCACCGCGACCCGGCACGTTTGCGAACCTTGATCGGGCAGCACCGGGTCACGATCCTGCACTTCGTGCCCTCGATGCTGCAGGCCTTTCTGGCCCACGAGGGCATCGAGGCCTGCACCAGTCTGCGGCGCATTGTGTGCAGTGGCGAGGCCCTGTCGGCCGAAGCACAGAACGAAGTGTTCAGGCGGCTGCCGCAGGCAGTGCTGTGCAATCTCTACGGTCCGACCGAGGCAGCCATCGACGTGACGCACTGGACCTGCCGGGACGACGGGCGCAGCCAGGTGCCGATCGGACGACCCATCAGCGACACCCAGGCGTATGTGCTGGATGCGGAACTCAACCAGGTAGCTGCAGGAGCGGCGGGAGAGTTGTACCTGGGCGGGGTCAACCTTGCACGCGGCTATCTCAACAGGGCGGGCCTTACTGCAGAGCGCTTTATCGCGACGGAAGATGGGGCCCGGCTGTACCGCACAGGCGACCTCGTGCGTTGGAATGCGGAAGGCCAACTGGAGTACCTGGGGCGCATCGACCACCAGGTGAAGGTGCGGGGCTTCCGCATCGAGCTCGGCGAGATCGAGGCGCAACTCTTGGCGCAGCCCGAAGTGCGCGAAGCGGTGGTGGTGGCACGAGATGCCGCAAGCGGAGCCAGGCTGGTGGGCTATGTCTCCGCCCACGCCGGGCAGGCCATCGAGACAGCCGTGTTGCGTGAACGTCTTGCCGCGGCGCTGCCTGACTACATGGTGCCGGCGGCGCTGGTGGTGCTGGATACATTGCCGCTGAACGCCAATGGCAAGGTCGACCGCAAGGCGTTGCCGGCGCCGGAGTTCGGGGAGGCCCGGGCAGGCGAAGAGCCACAGGGGCTGGTGGAGGGCGCGCTGGCCGCGATCTGGGGGCAGGTGCTGGGTGTGCCGCACGTGGGGCGTCACGACAACTTCTTCGAGCTCGGTGGTGATTCCCTCGTCGCGCTCAGGCTGCTGGCCAGGATCAACAAGTCCCGTGCGCTGGGCGTGAAGATCTCCCTGCAGGACCTGCTTCAGAAACAGACGATCGCCAGGCTGGTTGCACAACTGGAGATCGGAGCGACTCCGCAGCCCGTCCAGTTGCTGAACGCGTATGCCGGGCCGGCAGAAGCAATGCCACTCTTCTGCGTGCCGCCCGGGCTGCGACACCCGGTCGACTATCGGCCGATGGCGCGCTACCTGGAAGACTCGCGTGCCGTCTACGGCCTGAGCTACACGGACGACATCACCGGACTGGAGTCCATCGGGCAGATGGCCCGGTACTACGTCGATCTCATCCGCAAGACGCGGCCGCAAGGTGCCGTTGGCATCGTCGGCTGGTCACTGGGGGCGGTTGTTGCGGTGCATGTCGCCAGCCTGCTGGAGCAGGAGGGCGTGGAGGTCGCCTTCCTCGGCATGGTCGACAGTTTCCTGCTGGACGAGAGCTTCGATCCGAACGGCTGGTACCAGGACTTCCGCGATTTCGTTCTGGACACCGCGAACGGCAGCATGGGCCGCGAAGCCGTCAACGCGATGCTCGACAGGTTCGAACCGATCCGCTCAGCATCGGACGATGCCGTGCGCGACGCTGTCGAAGAAATCGTGGCCGCGGCCGGCATGAGCATGAAGACGGCCGACATCGTCCAGGGGATCGTTGCAACCCGGCGCATGAACGCGATCACGGAAAAGATCACCGCATTCCCGCGCTTGAACGTGGCGCCGCATTTCTGGTGGAAGAAGGGGAGAGCGGTTGCGGAGAAGACCGCGCTCCTGTCGCAGTTCGACGGCGAAGCGCGTGCTTCAGTCGAAGTGGATGCCGACCATCAGGGCATCGTGCGCCACGCTGCGATGTTGAGCCATCTGCATGCAGCCATGTGCGATGCGCAAAACAGGGAAACAGCAAGCACGCGCTGATCGCTGATGGATGGCCTGCCCCCCGCATTCATGCGGGGGATGGACAGATCAGAACTTGTACCGGGCAGTCAGGGTCGCCGTGCGGAGGGTGCCCTGGTAGCACTCGCCGTGGTAGCAGATCGAGTTGTACTTCTTGTTCGCCAGGTTGGAGACGTTGAGCGCGAAGCGCCACGGACCGGTTTCGTAGTGCACGGCCGCATCGACGAGCGTCACGCCGCGTTCGAACGTGGTGTTGTACTCGTCGTTCTGGCGCTTGCCGATGTAGCGCACGCCGCCGCCGAAGCCCAGGCCGTTGCCCAGGGTGTAGTCGAGCCACACCGAGGCGGACTGCTTGGGCACGAGCGGCGGGATCTTGCCGACTTCGTCCGGATCGGCGCTGGCGAGCACTTTCATGTCCAGCCAGGTGTAGGCGGCCGCGATGTTCAGGCCCGGTGCGAGCTCGCCCTTGGCCTCCAGCTCGATGCCGCGCGAGCGCTGCTTGCCGATCTGGCGCCCCTCGGAGGTCGCCGGGTCGTAGGTGACCACGTTTGTCTTGCGCAGGTCGAAAGCCGCGGCGGTGAACAGGGTGCGCGTGCCTTCGGGCTGGAACTTGACGCCGACCTCGACCTGCTTGCCGCGGCTGGGATCGAAGGGCTGGTTGTTCGCGTCGACGCCGCTGTTGGGCAGGAAGGACGTGGTGTAGCTCATGTAGGGCGCCCAGCCGTTGCCGAGCAGGTAGGTAAGGCCTGCCCGGCCGCTGAACGCACTGTCCGATTTCCGGGTGAAGGTCTCGCTCAGGTAGTTGCTGGTGCTCTGGCGTACCTGATCCTGGCGGCCACCGACGGTAAAGACCCATTTGTCGCCGAACTTGATCTGGTCCTGGGCGTAGATGCCGATCTGGCGTGTCGACTGCGACAGATCGGTCACCGGGATGGTGGGCATCGCCACGGCCTGGCCGTAGACGGGTGCGAGCACGTCGAGGTCTGGTGCCGCGCCGCGGAAACGCCGCTGCTTGCCGTTCTGGTCGGTGTAGTCGAAACCGAGCAGCACCGTGTGCTGGACAGAGCCGTACTGCAGCTTGCCCTGCACGTTGGTGTCGAGCGTTGCCAGGTTCACGGGGTCGTTCCAGCTTCTGGCAACGCGGGAGAGCGTGCGCTGGTCATCGCCGAGCGAGCCGGCCCAGACTGCCCGCCGGTTCAAGTCGATCCTGCTGTAGCGGAAGTTCTGGCGGAGGGTCCAGGTGTCGTTCAGGGCCGTTTCGAAGCGGTAGCCGATGGCGGCCTGCTTCTGCTTGAGCTGGCCGAAGCTGTAGTCGCCCACCTTCACGGGGTAGAGAACGTAGTTCTGGGTGAGGTAGTACGGGTCTTCAGCCGTGTTGTTCTTGAGGTATTCCGCAAAGACGGTCAACGAGGTCGTTGCATTGGGCTGCCAGCGCACGGAAGGCGCGATGTAGGTGCGCGTGTGGTTCAGCTTGTGGCCGTCGGGGTATCTGTCCTGGTCGTTGCTGTCCAGGCCTACGCCAACCAGGCGATAGCTCAGGTCGGTGTTGTTGCCGATCTTGTCGCCGAGGTCGAATGCCAGTTGCTTGCGTTGGTAGCTGCCGTACTGGAGTTCGATTTCGCGGCTCTTCTCCCCGGTCGGCTCCTTGCTCACGCGGTTGACGATGCCGCCTGCGTCGCCCTGGCCGAACACCATCGACGACGGGCCGCGCAATACCTCCACGCGCTCCAGCCCATACGGTTCGCTCAGGTAGTAGGTGGGGCCGAACGCCGGCTGGGCGAGCCCATCCCGATAGACGCCGTTGGCGGAAGTGCTGAAGCCCCGCAGCAGGATGTATTCCCAGCCGCGGTTGTCGGGGCCGTACGTGCTCGTCGTGACGCCAGGCGTGTAGCGAATGGCCTCCATGACGTCCTGCGCGCCGCGTGCCTCCATTTCATTGCGGCCGATGATGGAGATCGATTGCGGCACCTCGAGCACCGGCGTGTCGGTCTTGGTGGCCGTGCTGCTGCGGCGGGCCACGTAGCCGGTGACCGGGCCGGTGGGCGATTCGTCGGCGTTGGCCACCACCTGCACCGCGGGCAGCGTGCCCTGGGAGCTGGCAAGGTCGGCGGTGCGGCGGATCGTGAAGCTGCCGTTGGCGGCGCGCGTCGCTTCGAGCGAGGTGCCGGCGAGCATCTGGCCCAGGGCCTGGTCGACCGTGAGCTTGCCTTGCACGGCGCGCGAGTTCGTGCCCGCGACCACTTCGCCGGCAGCAAACACCTGCACGCTGGTCTGGCGCGAGAGCTCGTTGAGCGCTGCGCCGAGCGCCTGCGACGGCACTTTCACGTCGAACACCTGCGTCGCGGCCTGGCCGGAAGCCTGCGCTTGCGCTGAAGCCATGGGGGCCCAGACGGTGAGAACGGAACCGAACGCCGCGGCAAGCGCGGCATTCAGCAGATGTTGACGAGGCAGGGGACGCATAAAAGAACAACTCCAGTTTTTTGAATTACGACGCATTCACATTCAGGTGCGGATGCCGGCCCAACTTCCGGTCTCTGGCGCATCTATGAGTAAGACGTTCGAACTCATCAAACAGAGACACTCCCCCTTCACAAATCTTTAGTACGCCGGGGTGCGGCGCCGGAATTTCAGGGCTGGACGGCCTCCGGTTCCGGCCGGAGGTGCACTGCCGCGCCGGCCGGCGTGGCCAGCAGGGCGCTGCCGATTTCGCCGGTTCTGACCGAAGTGACGGACAGCAGGGTGTCGCTCAGGCCATGCGAATCCTCGCAGGCGCCCTGCAGGTAGATGGCCGGATGGAAGTCGGGCGTGGCCAGCACGCGGTAGTGCCGGTCGACCTCGTAGCTGCCGAGGTAGCCCGCCAGCGGCGCGAGCAGAGCCTTGTGGTGCTCCCGCACATAGCCGGTGGCGAGCACCACGGCGTCGTAGCGCACGGTGTGCTCGCGCAGGGCGTTCTGGTCCCACAGCGCCAGGTGCACGCCCTGGTCGTCGGCCGTGACGTTGCGGATGTCGTGCCGGCGCAGGAAGCGCAGGCGGTTGCCGCCGGTCACCCGCTGTTGGTAGAAGGCCTTGTAGATCTGCTGGATCAGTTCCAGGTCGGCCACCGCGTAGTTGGTGTGCCAGAACTCGTCGAGCAGCGCGGCGCGCTCCTCGTCGGAGCGGCTGAAGGTGTAGTCGGTGAACTCGGCGTTGAAGATCTCGTTCACGAAGGGGCTGTCGTCGGCCGGGCGGATCGAGCGCGAGCGCGTGACGAGGTCGACCTGCGGCGCGCCGGGCCGGCCCTGCAGGTCCATGAAGATCTCGGCCGCGCTCTGCCCCGCGCCCACCACGGCGATGCGGCGGGCGTCCGGCAGCCGTGCGATGTCCTGCAGGTAGCTGCTCGAATGGAAGACGCGCGGGTCGTTCCTGAGTGCGCGAAAGCCGTCGGGGATGTTCGCCATGCCGCCGATGCTGACCACGAGGTTGCGGGTGAGCCGCTCGACCAGCTTGCCCGCATGGTTGCGCGAGCGCACGCGCAGCAAGGCCACTTCGCCGCCCTTTTCTTCGGGCAGCACCTCGAAGACCTCCTCGCCGTAGGCGCAGGAGTCTTCGAACTGCTCGGCGGCCCACGAGAGGTAGTCGTTGAACTCGTGGCGGCTGGGGAAGAAGCTCTTCAGGTTGGCGAAGTCGGTCAGCCGGCCTTTTTCGTGCAGGTAGTTGATGAAGGTGAAGCGGCTGGTCGGGTTGCGCAGCGTCGCCAGGTCCTTCAGGAAGGAGATCTGCATGTGCGCGTGGTCCAGCAGCATGTGCGGGTGCCAGGCGAAGCTCAGCTGCTTCTCGATGAACAGCGCATCGAGCGGGCGGCCGGCATGGCGCTTTTCGTCGAGGGCGATGGCCAGGGCGATGTTGGACGGGCCGAACCCGATCCCGACCAGATCATGGACGTGTGGCATTGAAATCAACTCCTGTGGTGGAGGGCGGCGCGCCGCATGCGGCAGCCCACCCTGGGCCGTGTGTAAGAAGACGCTCGGCGGCGCGGGATGTTCACGCTTCCACGGTCTCGGCCATCAGGGCCAGGCCCTGGTGGAGCGCGGGAAAGAGGCTGCGGTTGAAGTTGTTCCAGCGCAGCTCGAGGATGGTGTCCGTGGGGTCGATGTCGGTGCCCAGCACATCGAAGATGACTTCGCCCGAATCGATGCCGGTGTCCACGTAGTGGAAGGAGGCGCCGGTCTTCAGCACCGGCTCGATCGCGACCGTCTCGCGCGTGCGCCAGTCGACCACCCGCTGGCCCTTGGCGCCGTACAGCGCGTCGAGCGTGGCCCAGGCGCCGCGGCGCTCGAAGGGCGACTCCAGGCGCGTGATGCCCGGATGGATGTTCACGATCCGGCGGAAGAAGGGGCTTTCGGGGCGCGCCAGCTGGTCGAGGATCACCAGCAGGCCGTCGAGCACGACAAGGTCGGCCTCCAGCGCGGTGAGCCGCTCGAGCAGGTGTTGCTCGAACTCCTTCTTTCCGGCTGCGCGCTCGGCGGCCGCGTCCAGCGGCAGCCGCCGGTAGGTCGACGGCACGTTGTGGAAGATGTCGTTGGCCCGGCGGCCCTGCACCTGCAGATCGCCCGGGTAGATCCATTGGCGGGCCGGGTCGAACCCGAAGCCGTAGTCCTGCAGCGCCTGGCGGTCGCGCGGCGAGCCTTCGTCGTCGTCGAAGAGCACGGCCTCCAGCGAGTAGGCATCGCCCAGCGGCGTGCGCTCGAGTGCCTCGGCCAGGTACTCCAGTGGGGACTTCATGTAGCGCTGCTCGCCCTTGTAGTCGATGTACTGGCCAGCCTTGTCGGCGGCCGCATTCCTCAGGGACATGATGTAGACGAGTTTTGCCTTGGACATGGATATGCGCTCGATGGATGGGTGGGTGGATGGAAGAAGTGATGACTTGATGACGTGATGGCGTTGTCAGCGGTGCGCCGGCGACAGCGGGCAAGCGCCGCAGTAGCCTTCGCGTGGCAACAGATGGAAGAGGCAGCACTGGCGGTGCAGCTTCACGGTTCGCTCGCGGCCCTCGAGGCGCACGCGGATTTCGCGTTGCCGGCCGGGCAGAGGATTGCTCCATGCTGGCCAGGCGGGGTTGTGCAGCAACTGCTGCCTGTCGCCGGCGATCGGCGGCGACCCGCCGGTCAACGCAAGCGCCTGGTCGAGCACCGGTTCGAGGTTGCGCGCCGCGTTGCCCCAGAGGATCTTGGCGGCGATGCCCGTCAGGCGGCACAGCGCCGAGAACAGCGGCTCCAGGTGCTGCCGCAGCAGCGCCGAGTAGCGTTCCTCGGTGGTCGCGCCGCGTTGCGGCTGGCCCAGCTCGCGAATGTGAAAGCTCAGTGGGTGGGCATGCGGGCCGAAGCGCACCCAGACCTGGTCGGCGGCAACGGGAAATCCGTGCTGCAGTACGCTGGCGGCGGCCGCGACCGGCGGCAGCAGCATGCCGAGGTAGTCCAGGCTCCAGGCTGAAGCTACTGCGCGCAGGTCCTTGCCTTCGACCCCCAGGTGCGACGCATGCAGACGCAGCACACGGCCCAGCAGTTCGGGTGAATGCACCAGGTCGGCAACGCGCAGCGCGCCCGCGGGCGGCTGCGGCGCGCACTGCAGCGCCTCGCCGTGCCGCGCCAGGTTGCCCTGGAACAGGGGTTCCAGCATGGCGATCATGGCGTCGTCGCGAAAGAGGGGGCGCCGGCGGTGCAGCGGTTTGCAGGGGGCATGAAGCTAGGACGGATGGGCCGCGCAGGTGTTCATGCCGCGCGGCGTGAACATTTGCGCGGGCCACCCGTCAAGTGGGGTACAGGCGGTCCGTTGCCGCCCGCAGCCCTGTGGCCCAGCTGGCGCGGCAGGGGTGCATCCATCCGTTTCGTGTCCGGCGGCAGGGCTTGCCCATGCTGCCGGACCCCAGTCGCCCAAGGGCGGAAAGAGTTCTTGCATGACAACTGCCCCCGCTCCCGACGGCGAGTTCGCACGCCTGCTCAAGCCGTTTCTGCCGTGGATCCTGCTGTCGGCGGTCACGGGCATCGGCGCGGGCGCGGCCACGGTCGCGCTGCTGAGCACCATCAACCAAGTGCTCAACCGGCAGGGTGGTCTGTCCGGCGGCCTGCTGCTGACGTTCATCGGGCTGTGCGCGGTGGCGCTGTTCGGGCGCATGGTGTCCGATGTCTCGACCAACTTCGTCGGCCAGCGGGTGGTCGCGCAGGTCCGCAAGAGCCTGGCGCAGAAGATCCTTTCGGCGCCCATCGATGCGCTGGAGCGCTACCGCACCCATCGGCTGATGCCGGTGCTGTCGCAGGACGTGGACATGGTCAGCGACGTGGCGTTCGCGCTGTCCGCGACGCTGATCGCCTGCGTCACGGCGCTCGGCTGCCTGGCTTACCTGGCCTACCTGTCGCTGCCGCTGTTCGGTGTGCTGCTGGTGGCGCTGGCGATCGGCGCGACGGTGCAGGCCATGGCGCAGTTCCGCGGGGTGAGCGGTTTCTGGAAGGCGCGCGAACATGAAGACCAGCTGCACAAGGCCTACCGCGCGATCAGCGAGGGCGCCAAGGAGCTGCGCATGCACCGCGTGCGCCGCCAGCGCATGTTCGGGGGCCAGATCGAGCGCATCGTCGACAACATCCGCACGGTCAACGGGCGCGCGATCAACACCTTCGTCATTGCCGCCGCATTCGGTTCGGGCCTGTTCTTCCTGCTGATCGCGCTGATCCTGGGCTGGGCCTCGTTCCGACCGACCGAGCCTGCGGTGCTCAGCGGCTTCGTGCTGGTGCTGCTGTTCCTCAAGGGGCCGATGGACCAGATCGCCGGTGCCTTGCCTGCCGTCGGGCGCGCGCGGGTCGCATTCCGGCGCATTGCCGACCTGTCGGCGCGCTTCGCCACGCCGGAGCCGCACCTGCACGTCGGCCATGCCGGCAGCGAGTTGAAGTTCGAGCATGAGATCGCATTGAGCGGCGTGCGCTATGCCTTCGATGCGCCCGAGGGTGGCGAGGCCTTCGCGCTCGGGCCGATCGACCTGCGGCTTCGCCGTGGCGAGATGGTGTTCGTGGTGGGCGACAACGGCTCCGGCAAGACCACGCTGATCAAGCTGCTGCTCGGCCTGTACGCGCCGCACGAAGGCGAGGTGGCAATCGACGGCACCCCGGTGGGCCCCGAGCGCCGCGACGACTACCGCCAGCTCTTCACCACGGTGTTTTCCGACTTCTACCTGTTCGAGGACCTCGCAGCCGGCCCGGATGAAGAGCAGGGCGAGGCCAGCATGCAGGTGCTGCCGCAGCGCGCCTTGCCCTACCTGGAGCGCCTGGAAATCGCACACAAGGTGAGCCTGAAGAACGGTGCCTTCACCACCACCGACCTGTCGACCGGCCAGCGCAAGCGACTGGCGTTGGTGCACGCCTACCTCGAAGGGCGCCCGGTGCTGGTGTTCGACGAATGGGCCGCCGACCAGGACCCGACCTTCCGCCACCTGTTCTATACCGAGCTGCTGCCCGAGCTGCGTGCCAAGGGGCACCTGCTGGTCGTGATCTCGCACGACGACCGCTACTTCCACCTGGCCGACCGCGTCATCACCATGAGCGCCGGCCGCATCGCGGACGACCGGCCCCGAGCCCACCTGGAGAGTCTTGCTGCATGAACGACGGCCCGCAAACCAACGATACGCAGCGGCCGGTGTTCATGTCGCAGCTGCGGGCGGCGCGAATCCGGCCGTCCGTGGTGCGGCTGTGCGTGCTCCAGACGCTGGCGGACGCGGGCAGCGAATGGCAGCGCGGTGAAGAGGTCTTTCGCCGCATGCTGCTGCGCGGCACCTCGGCCAGCCTGACCACGGTCTACCGCGTCCTCAAGGAGTTCGAACATTCGGGGCTCATCGAGCGCGAATGGGCGCGCAGCCGCGGCGGTGCGCTGGCGGTGTTCCGCTACGCCGCGCCCGGTGCGAATGCCGATGCCTTGAGCGTGCGCATGCGCTGCAACGGATGCGGCAGGTTCACCGAGGTGCAGGACCGCGAGCTTCACGAGGCGCTGATGCGCGTGGCCCAGAGCAAGGGCCTCCCGCTGGCGGGCACCTTCGACGTGCAGATCCACGGCTCCTGTTCGTCCTGCCAGCACCGGTCCACAGGGGAATCGTCGAGCGAGGACCAGTCGTCGCGCGAGCACGGCAGGATGCTGCCGCTCGTGGGCTTCCGGGCTCGCCCGCGTGCGCAGCGCCTTGCCGCTTGACGAGGAGCCGGCGTGAGTGATTTGCGTCAAGGCGCCTGGCGCCGCCGTGCGGTCGCCGCGGTGCTCGTGTCCCTTTGCGCGGCGGCCGGAGCGGGGTTGCTCTGGGGAAGAGGCGAGGCGATGGACGTCGACTCCGTGCCGGTGGTGCGCGGCACCATCGAGTCCAGCGTCTCGGCACTCGGGGTGCTGCAGCCGCGGCACTACGTGGACGTGGGTGCGCAGGTCTCCGGGCAGATTCTTCGGCTGCATGTGCAGCCGGGCGACGTCGTCAAGCGGGGGCAGTTGCTGGTGGAGATCGATCCCAGCGTGCAGCGGGCCACGGTCGACGCGGGCCGTGCCTCGCTGGCCGGGCTGCGCGCACAGCGCGACGACCAGCAGGCCCAGCACGTGCTGGCGCAGCAGCAGCATGCGAGACAACGCCAGATGGCTGCCGACGGCGCCACGCGGGACGAAGACGTGCAGGCCGCGCAAGCCGCGCTGGCGTCGGCCGGTGCGCGCGTGAGACAGCTCGAGGCGCAGATCGCACAGACCCAGGCGACGCTGAAGGCCGACGAGGCCCGCCTCGGCTACACCAGCATCTACGCGCCGATGTCCGGCACCGTCGTGTCGGTGGAGGCGCGCGAGGGCCAGACGCTGAACGCGACCTACCAGACGCCCAATGTGCTGCGCATTGCAGACCTGTCTTCGATGACGGTGTGGTCGGAGGTTTCCGAGGCCGACGTGCGGCGCATCAAGACCGGCATGCCGGTCTACTTCACCACGCTCGGCGAGAGCCAGCGCCGTTGGCAGGGCCACGTGCGCCAGCTGCTGCCCGCGCCGCCGGTGCCCGAGAGCAAGACGGGCAGCGACAGCAGCGCCAAGCCTTCCGCCGCAGCGAGCAAGGTGGTGGTCTATACGGCGCTGTTCGATGTCGACAACGCCGACGGCGAGCTCATGCCGCAGATGACGGCCAAGGTCGCCTTCGTCGAATACGCCGAGAAGGACGCGCTTTCGGTGCCGCTTGCCGCGCTGGTGCCGGTGGCCGGCAGCAGCGACCGCTTCACGGCGCGCGTGCTTCGCCCCGATGGCAAGGTCGAGGTCCGGCAACTGCGCGTCGGGGTGCGCAACCGGCTCGCCGCGCAGGTGCTGGAAGGCGCGCAGGCCGGAGACCGCATCGTCATCGCCGCCAGGGCTTCGAAGCCATGACGACCGCGGCGCATGCACCGGGCGATGCGCCGCGGCCGCTGATCGAGCTGCAGGGCATTCGCAAGTCGTACGGCGGGCGCGGTGGACGGGGCGGCAAGGAAGCAGGGGCGGGCAGCCCGGCAACGACCGTGCTGCATGGCATCTCGTTGCGCCTGTACGCGGGTGAGTTCGTGGCCGTCGTCGGTGCTTCGGGCTCAGGCAAGTCCACGCTGATGCACATCCTGGGTTGCCTCGATCGGCTGAGCGCCGGACGCTACCTGTTCGACGGCCAGGACGTGGCCAGCTTCGATGCCGACGCGCTCGCCTGGCTGCGCCGCGAGGCCTTCGGTTTCGTCTTCCAGGGCTACCACCTGGTGCCCAGCGAGTCGGCGCGCGAGAACACGGAGATTCCCGCGCTCTATGCCGGCATGCCGGAGGCCGAGCGGCGTGCGCGTGCCACTGCGCTGCTCGAACGGCTGGACATGGGCGCGCGGCTCGACCATCGCCCGCACCAGCTGTCGGGCGGGCAGCAGCAGCGCGTGGCCATCGCGCGGGCGCTGATGAACGGCGGGCGCATCATCCTGGCCGACGAGCCCACCGGCGCGCTCGACAGCAAGAGCGGCGCCGAAGTGATGGCGCTGCTGCACGAACTGGCAGATGCGGGCCACACCATCATCCTCATCACGCACGACCGCTCGGTGGCCGCGCAGGCGCGGCGGATCATCGAGATTCGAGACGGGCGCATCGTGGCGGACTCGGGTGAACACACCAGCGAAGGCGCGGCGGCAATCGCTGCCGTACCGGCCCCGGTCTTCAGTCGTCCGTCGGTCACAGGCGGCGCCTCGCTGCCTGCCGACATTCGCGAGGCGACACGGGCCGCATGGCGCGTGATGTGGAGCAACCGGTTCCGCACCGGGCTCACGCTGCTGGGCATCGTGATCGGCGTGGCCTCGGTCATCGTGATGCTGGCGGTCGGCGGCGGCTCGCAGCGCAAGGTGATGGCGCAGTTCGAGACCTTCGGCACCCGCACCATGTTCGTTTCCGTGCAGCTCGCCAGCCTGCGCAACCCGAGCGCGCCGCTCACGCTGGACGACGCGCTGGCCGTTCGCGCGCTGCCCAATGTCGAAGGCGTCGCGCCCTACATCGAGGACAGGGTGGTCGTGCGCCGCGGCAATATCGACCACCTCACCGAGGGCGGCGGCGCCACGGTCGATTTCTCGCGAGTGCTCGGCTGGGGCGTGAGTCGGGGAGTGATGTTCGACGCCGAGGACGAACGGCGCATCGCCAAGGTCGCGGTGATCGGCGAAACGGTGCGCCAGCGCCTGTTCGCCGACGGGCAGGACCCCGTCGGACAGGACATCCTGGTGGACAAGGTGCCGTTCCAGGTCGTCGGCGTGCTGGCTTCGAAGGGCGCCACCAACGGCGAGGACCAGGACGACCGGGTGGTGGTGCCGCTGTCTTCCGCGGCCACACGCGTCTACGGCCATCCTCACCCGACGTGGCTTGCGGTGCAGGTGCGCGACATCGACAAGGCGCAGGAAACGGCCACCGCCATCGAGGCGCAGCTCGAACGGCAGCAGGCCGGGCGCCACGTGCTGATATGGAACCGCGTCGAGGCGCTGCGCGTGCAGACCGAAACCGCGCGCGCAATGACGCTGATGCTGGGGCTGATTGCCATCGTGTCGCTGATCGTGGGCGGCATCGGCGTGATGAACGTGATGCTCATGACGGTGCGCGAGCGCACGCGCGAAATCGGCATTCGCGTGGCGACGGGGGCGCGCCAGCGGGACATCCTGCGGCAGTTCATGACCGAGGCGGTGCTGGTGACTTCGGTGGGCGGCACCGTGGGCGTCGTCGCCGGGCTGGGCATTGTCGTGGGGCTGATGCTGGCCGGCGTGCCGGTGCTGTTCTCGCTGGCGGCGAGCGTGGGGGCCTTCGGCTGCGCGGTGCTGACGGGCGTGATCTTCGGGTTCATGCCGGCGCGCAACGCTGCGCGGCTGGACCCTGTGGTGGCGCTGGCGGGGAAATGACTGTGTTGCTGCGAACGCGTTCCGGATGCGGCTGGTGGGCGGCCTTGTTGTGCGCGGCGCTGTCATCGGGCTGCGCGCTGCATGGCGATCGCGCCGAGCGCGCGGTGGAGCTTCCCTCTGCATGGCGTCATGCGCAGGTACTCGGCGACACGGGTCCGGTCGAGGCGCAGTGGTGGCGCAGTTTCGGCAGCACGGAACTCGATGCACTGATTGCGCGCGCGCAATCGCAAAGCAACGATCTCGCGGCTGCTGTCGCGCGGGTGCGGCAGGCCGACGCGCGGGCGCGCATCGCCGGCGCGGCGCTGCGGCCGCAGGTGACGGGCACTCTCGGCGCCAGCCGCGAGGGCCGCCTGGGTGGCAACGCCACGGTTGCCGGCAGCACCTATGCCGCGGGTTTTGCCGCCAGCTATGAACTCGACCTGTGGGGTCGCGATGCCGCGCTGCGCGACGAAGCGCTGCAAGGCCTGCGCGCAAGCACCTTCGATCGCGATACGGTGCGGCTCACTGTGACGGCCGATGTTGCCGCCACCTGGCTGCTGGCGCTGGCCCTGCGCGAACGCACCGAAATTGCGGCGCGCAACCTCGACAACGCGCGCCGCGTGCTGGCGCTGGTGGAGTCCCGCAGCCGCGCCGGCGCGGTGTCGCCACTGGATCTTGCACAGCAGCGCGGTCTGGTGGCCGCGCAGCAACGCGCGCTCGCGGCACTGCATCAGCAGGCGGGCGACGCCGAGACCGCACTGGCGTTGCTGCTGGGCACCACGGCGCCGGCGCTCGAACTGCGGGGGCCGCGGCTTGATGCGCTTCAGGTTCCCGTCATCGGCGCGGGCGCGGGTGCGCCTTCTGCATTGCTGGTGCGGCGCCCGGACATCGCACGCGCGGAGGCGCATCTGGCTGCGGCCGATGCCAACGTGCTGGCGACGCGCGCCGCGCTGCTGCCTACCGTGTCCCTGAGCGCCACGGTAAGCACCGGAGAGAGCCGCTTCGGCAGGCTCTTCGACAACCCGCTCTACAGCCTGGCTGCCGGGCTGGCCGCGCCGGTCTTCGACGGAGGGCGCCTGGCGGGCGGCCAGCGCCTGGCCGAGGCGCGGCGCGAAGAACTGTTGGCCGCCTACCGGGGCGCGATCGTCGGTGCGTTCGCGGATGCGGAGACTGCGCTGAACGGCGTGTCGGCCATCGATGCGCAGGCAACGGCGCAAGGCGCCGAACTGGCCGAGGCGCGCCGCGCGGCAGAATTGTCCGAAGCCCGCTACCGTGCGGGCGCCGAGACGCTGCTGACCTTGCTCGACGCGCAGCGCACCCTGTATGCCGCGCAGGACCTGGCGGTCCAGTTGCGCATGGCGCGCTTGCAGGCACGGGTTTCGCTCTACCGTGCAATGGGCGGCGGATGGCAGCAGGCCCGGTGCACGAGCGCCGCAGCAGCCGAAGGACATACTGAATGCGTTTGACGCTCGTGGCCCTGCATCGCTGGGCCGGCCTCCTTGAACATTCGGGGCCGCGGATCGTCTTTTTCTCTAGACGCCTGCGCGCCGGCATTTCCCGGTGCGCATCGGCCTCGACGATCATCCCCCTGGATCAACAACACAGCGCCTGGAGTAGCAGTGGCCCCGCAAAACCATCCGGAGGCGCCGTCCGCCGAGGAGACCGCATGGCGTCTCTATATGGACCTCCGAGAGAATCCATGCCGCACGGGCGCGTTGAAGCTGACGCACTGGTTGCGGGAAGACCAGGCGCATCCGCCCGCATTCGACCGTGCCCTGCGCCTTTGGGCACTGGCGGGCGCCGCCCTGGTCGTCAGCCGCCGCAGGAATTTTCATCCGCCCACGGGCGGACTCGAATGAGGCGCGCCGGGTTGGCCGCGCACTGCCTCGTGCCCGATGAATGTGTTCGCACCGCGGCGTCGCTTTTCGCTTGCATGCACGCCTCGCCGACTTTGCAGAACACAGAGGAGCTGGCCCAGTGGCTTGGGAAAGACCCACGGCACCTGCGCGCGCTCGACATCGCGCTGGCGGAATGGGGCCTCGTGCAGTCCGGCCACCCCGTGGGGAATGTGCGCGGCGCTTGACGCGGCGAAGGACTCAGCGCGTTCGCAGGGTCACGCTGCCGTCCGGCTGCGGTTCGGCGGCCAGAGGCAGGATCGTCGGCAGCGCGGCCACGAGGCCGTCGGAATCGTTGGTGCGGAAACGGCCCGACAGCCGCATCGCGTCGACGCGCGAACTCGTGCTGACGATGGGCCGCGCACGATAACTGTTGACCGCGGCCAGGGCGTCGCCGAGCGGCGTGTTCTCGAAGACGAGCCAGCCATTGCGCCACGCGGACAGGGCGGCCGTGTCGGTTTGCCGCACTGCGGCGGCACGGCCGTCATCGATTTCAAGCAGGTCGCCCATGCGCAGGTCGATCACTTCCGCCTCTGCGCCGGTGGACCCGTCGCGCGGCGGCATGTGCACGCGCACATGGCCATGCTCCACGCCC
Source organism: Variovorax multivorans (assembly GCF_051216835.1). Classification (NCBI taxonomy): domain Bacteria; kingdom Pseudomonadati; phylum Pseudomonadota; class Betaproteobacteria; order Burkholderiales; family Comamonadaceae; genus Variovorax; species Variovorax multivorans. Next base: position 327,277 of record NZ_JBPJZL010000005.1, on the reverse strand, counting down.
ACGGTGATCGGGCCGCCACGGTCGCGCACGGTAAAAGCGGTGCCGACCACTTCGATGGTGGCGCCGCGCGTGCGGACCTTGAAAGGGCGGTCTGCATCGCGCGCCACCTCGAAGCGCACTTCGCCGTGCGCCATGTCGACGGCGCGGTGCTGGCGATAGAGCGCCACGTCGATCGCGCTCTGCGGTGCCAGGTCGAGCTGGCTGCCGGGCGCGCCGCTGCGGCTGTCGGTCAGCGTTACCTTCAGCATCTGCGCGGTACGGGTTTCGTAGGCTGCGCGGAACACGGGTTGCTGCCAGTACCACTGCACGCCCCGGCCCGCGACCAGGCCGGTGCCCAGCAAGGCGGCGACCGAAAGCAGCATCTTGCGGCGTTGCTGCCGGTGCGTCGATGCGGCGGCAGTGGCGGCTGCGTTGGCCATCAGCGCGGCTTCGGGTTCGTCGAAGTGCGCGCGCAAGTCGTTCGCCATGCCGCCGAGTGCGTCCCAGCGCTCGCGCGCCTCCTGCACGGCCGCCGCATGTTCCGCTGATTTGCCGCGCCACTGGTTGAGCAACGCGCGGGCTTGGCCTGCGGCCTCGCCGGGTGCGATCTCTCCTTCGACGATCAGCGCGAGCGCGCGCTCGATCAGCCGTTCGCGCGGAGGAGCGCTTGCCGCCATGCTGCCGCCGCTCACGAGAAGTCTTCGGCCAACGCCGCGTCGAAGCCCGGCCGGCTCAGCACGACCTGCGGCTCGATCAGTTCCGAGCGCAGTTCGGCGAACACGCGCGAGCAATCGATGGTGGCGCGCAGCAGGTGCTTGGCCACGGCCATCTCGGTGATGTTCAGCCGCTGCGCAATTTCAGCGCGCGTGTGGCCGTAGGCGCGGAACAACAGGAACACCTCGCGCCGGCGCGGCGGCAGTTGTTCCATGGTTTCGACCACCCGCGCCAGCACCCGTTGCTGTGCCACGACGTATTCGCTGGACTGGGCCGTCTGGTGCGTGCCGATGCCTGCATGCGTGCTGACCCATTCCTGCGCGACCTTGCGCCGGCGTGCATCGTCGACGCACAGGTTGCGCGCCACGCGAAACAGCAGGGCGCGGGGCGATTCGATGGAATAGGCGGCGTCCTGCAGATCGGGCAGTGCATCGCCGCGATTGCCGCCGCGCGTCTTGAGCGATGCCGCATAGACCCGCTCGAAGCTGGACTGCGCGATGTCGGCCGCGTAGTGCGGATCTCTCAGGTCGCGAGTGAGCTGCCGGCGCAAGTCCGCGTAGTGAGCTACCAGTTCCTGAACGAGGTCGCGCATCCGGCCGCCTTCTCGCAAGCATCGACGATGGACCCCGGGGTCGTTCGCCAGAACGCACCGACGGATTCGCCTCGACTTCCACGTGGGAAGAGGCGAGCTGGCCGCAGAAGCATTTGGTTTTGAAAATCCCCGGGAGGAGTGAATAAGAACTATTCTTATTGGAGTGTATCACTGAATTGTTAGCCGAAGACATGACTGTGGCGCGTCGCGGATGAGCCGCCTTTGCCACTTTTGCCACTGGCTGTCGAAACTAACTTGTCAGGTTCTCGCGGCGTTGCCGCAGGCCGCGATGGTGCCGCCCATGGAAGGCAGCACGCACTATGTGCTGACCGCCAAGGCCGCGTCGATCCAGCAGGTGAGTCGGGCGCTGAAGGCGCAGGGCGTCGAGGCGCGGCGCATCAAGGCCAAGGCCTACTGGGCACCAGGGAAGACCGGGCTCGACTGAACGCGGGCCGCCAGGCTAGACCCGGATCACGCGACCCGGGTTCAGGATGTTCTTCGGATCGAGCCCGCGCTTGATCGCCCGCATCATCTCCAGCGCCACCGGCGACTTGTGCTTCTCAAGCTTGTCGACCTTGAGCGAGCCCACGCCATGCTCGGCCGAGAACGAGCCGCCGAACTTCTCGACCGCGTCGTACACCAGCGTGTTGATGCGCTCTTCCTCGTTCTTCAGGAACGCCTTGGTGTCGATGTTCTCCGGCGCCTGCACGTTGTAGTGCAGGTTGCCGTCGCCCAGGTGGCCGAAGTTCACCAGCCGCACGCCGGCGATCTCGCGTGCCAGCAGCGCATCGGTTTCTTGCACGAAGGCCGGGATGCGCGACACCGGAATCGAGATGTCGTGCTTGATGTTCAGGCCTTCCTCGGCCTGCGCGAGCGGAATGCTTTCGCGGATGTGCCACAGCTGGTGCGCCTGCGTGAGGTTCTCGGCCACCACCGCGTCGGTGACGCAACCGTCTTCGAAGGCGGTTTCGAGCAGCGCTTCGAAGCGCGCGCGCGCATGGTCTTCGGATTCGCTGTCGGAGTTTTCCAGCAGCACGCAGTACGGCACGGCCTCATCCTTGATGAAGGGCACGCGCAGCTGCGGCATGTGCTTGTCGACCAGGCTCAGCGCAAACTTGCCCATCACCTCGAAGCCCGTGAGGCCCGAGCCCAGGTGCTTGTGCGCGAGGCCCAGCAGCGTGACCGCGTGGTCGAGCGAGGGCACCGCGGCCCAGGCCGTGAGCTGCGCGGCCGGCAGCGGGTAGAGCTTCATGGTCGCGGCGGTGATGATGCCGAGCGTGCCTTCGCTGCCGATGACGAGGTCGCGCAGGTCGTAGCCGGTGTTGTCCTTGCGCAGGCCGCTGGTGCCTTCCCAGATCTCGCCCTGCGGCGTGACCACTTCGAGGCCCAGGCACAGCTCGCGCGTGTTGCCGTAGCGAACCACCTGCGTGCCGCCCGCGTTCGTCGCGAGGTTGCCGCCGATGGTGCAGCTGCCTTCGGCCGCGAGGCTCAGCGGGAAGAGAAAGCCGGCCTTCTCGGCCGTCTCCTGCAGCGTTTGAAGGATGCAGCCGGCCTCGACTGTCATCGTGAGGTTGGCGCCGTCGATGGTGCGGATCGCGTTCAGCCGCTGCAGGCTCAGCACCACCTGCGTGCCGCTCTCGTCCGGAATGGAGCCGACTGCCAAGCCGGTGTTGCCGCCCTGCGGAATGATGGCGGTGCCGGCGGCCGCACAGGCCTTGACCACATCGGCCACCTGCTGCGTGCTGCCGGGCCGCACCACGGCCAGCGACTTGCCGCGCGCGCGCTTGCGCCAGTCCTGCTCGTAGGCAGTGAGGTCGCCCTCGTTCAGCACGTTCGCCGCGCCGACGATGGCGCGCAGTTGATCGATCAGGGAAGAAGAAGCAGCAGTGGTCATTGGGCGGAAGCCTCCAGTTGGCGGGCAGCGTTCTTGGCGTGGCGCAGGCGCAGCCGCACATGCCATGCGCAGGCCGCGAAGAGCACGAGGCACAGCAGCACCTCGACGAGCGCGAGCACCTGGCCCACGCCGTTGGTGTCGCTCCAGGCGCGCACCACGCCCTCGGTGAAATAGAGCCAGATCATCAGGCTGACCCAGCGGTAGGTGTACATGCGGTTCTTCCACAGACCCGCGAGCGGAATGACGAGCGGCAGCACCTTCAGCGCCAGCAGCGAGCCACCCGGGCGCAGCGGCGCCAGCCAAAGCTCCCAGGCCAGGCCCAGCACGATGAGGCCGACGAGGCTGCCCACGGCGGCCCAGCGGGTCGCGCGAACGGAGGAGGGCGGGAGCGGAGTGTCGGACACGTTGGGCGGCGAAGAGAAGGGAGCGCCCGGCAGGCGGCCAGCGGCGACAAAAAGAGCGGATGGCATGATAGCCGCCATGAATCGCAGGCAACTCTGGAGGGATCTTTCGCGCTTTCCGTGGCGCAACACCGCAGCGGTGCTGGGCGAGCGTTTTCGCGAAGACCGGCTCGGCCTCACGGCCAGCAGCCTGACCTTCACCACCACCATCGCGATGGTGCCGTTCTTCACCGTGGCGCTGGCGCTGTTCACCGTGTTCCCGATGTTCGCGAAGATGCAGGGCCGCCTGCAGCGCTGGCTCATCGAGAGCCTGATTCCCGACAACATCGCGCGGCAGGTGCTGGGCTACCTGAACCAGTTCGCGAGCAAGGCCAGCGGGCTGGGCATCGCGGGCCTGATCGTGCTGCTGATCACCGCCATCGCGCTGATCCTCACCATCGACAAGACGCTCAACAACATCTGGCGCGTGCGCTCGCCGCGGCCGTTCGCGCAGCGGGTGCTCATTTACTGGGCGGCCATCACGCTGGGGCCGATCATCCTTGCGGTGAGCCTGTCGACCACTTCGTACGTGGTCTCTGCCACCAGCGACGTGGTGGGGCGCGGCATGGTCAAGCTGTTCTTCGACACCTTCGAGTTCGCGCTGCTCGCGGTCGGCATGACCTCGCTGTACCACTACGTGCCCAACACCAATGTGCGCTGGTCGCATGCCTGGGCCGGCGGCATTTTCGTGGCGGCCGCCATCGAAATCGCCAAGCGCGTGCTGGCCTACTACCTGAGCCTGGTGCCGACCTATTCGGTGCTGTACGGCGCCTTTGCCACGGTGCCGATCCTGCTGGTGTGGATCTACGTGGCCTGGGTGATCGTGCTGCTCGGCGCGGTCATCGCGGCCTACTTGCCGAGCCTGCTCACGGGCGTGGCACGGCGCGGTGGCACTGCCGGCTGGCCCTTGCAACTGGCAATGGAAGCGCTGCAGCACCTGGCCCGCGCGCAGGCCACGCCGGCCAAGGGCATGGGCGCGACCGAACTGGTCACGCGCATGCGGGTCGATGCGCTGCAACTGGCGCCGGTGCTCGAAACGCTGGTGGCGCTCGACTGGATCGCACCGCTGGCGGAAGAGCCCGCCAACGAAGACCCGCGCTACGTGATGCTCGCGGACCCATCGACGCCCATCGAGCCGCTGCTGAAGGAACTGCTGATGCCACAGGCCGAGCCGCTCGAAGACCTCTGGCAGAAGGGTCCGCTGCGCTCGCTGCGCCTGGGCGACGTGCTCCTGATCTAGATCTTCACCCGACCGAGCCAGATGTCGCGGTACATCGCCCAGTCGCCCATGAAGGAGTAAAGCGGCCGCTTGAACGAGGCCGGCTTGTTCTTCTCGAACCCGAAGTGCCCGATCCAGGCAAAGCCGTAGCCCGCCACCAGCCCGGCCAGCAGCCACAGCGGGTTGAGTGTGACCACCAGCGCCACCAGGCACAGCAGCGAAATGGTCGAGCCCGCGAAGTGCAGCCGCCGGCAGGTGAGGTTGGCGTGCTCGGTCAGATAGAAGGGATAGAACTGCGCAAAGCTCTTGAATTGGCGCGGATCGACGGCAGATCCTGGGGCAGTCGTGGTGTTCATCGTGCGGGTCTCCTGTGCCCTCCGGGAGGGCTTTGTCCATAATAGCCACGACCTTCCGGCCGCACCACCCCGGCCTTCCGATCACACCACTGACGCATCAGCCTTGAGCGCCCTTCCAAGCACCCCCGAATCCGTCGAGCCGGCCAGCAACGATGCGCCGTGGGTCGTGTGCCTTTGCGCCGAATGGTGCGGCACCTGCCGCGACTACCGGCCGCTGCTCGAAGAGGTGGCGCGCGCGCATCCGCAGTTCCGCTTCGCCTGGGTCGACATCGAAGACCACGCAGACATCGCCGACGCCTTCGACGTAGAGACCTTCCCGACCCTGCTGGTTGCGGGCGCCGACGGCACGCGTTTTCTGGGTCCGCTGCTGCCGCATGCCGAAACGCTGTCGCGCATGCTCTCTGCGCTGCAGCCGCCAAAGCCTTCGAGCTTCGACGTCGACCTGCTGCTCGCCGTGCTCAACAAGAAGCCGACCGTCTTCACGGTCTGACCGGAAGCCCCTCCCATGAAAATCCTGATCTTTGGCGCCACCGGCATGGTGGGGCAGGGCGTGCTGCGCGAGTGCCTTCTGGCGCCTGATGTCGAAAGCGTCGTCGCGATAGGCCGCAATGCCACAGGGCAGCAGCATCCCAAGTTGCGCGACCTGGTCCACAAGGACATGTACGACTACAGCGCCATCGAGTCGCAGCTGCAAGGCTTCGATGCCTGCTTCTTCTGCCTCGGCGTGTCGTCGGTCGGCATGAAGGAGCCCGAGTACAAGCGCATCACCTACGACCTGACGCTGGCCGCTGCCACCGTGCTCGCACGGCTCAACCCGGGCATGACCTTCACCTACGTGACCGGTGCCGGCACTGACAGCAGCGAGCGCGGCAGCAGCATGTGGGCGCGCGTGAAGGGCGCCACAGAGAACGCCTTGCTGCGCCTGCCGTTCAAGGCTGCCTACATGTTCCGCCCCGGCATGATCCAGCCGCTGCATGGCATTCGTTCGAAGACGCCGCTCTACGACGCTGCGATCGTCGTGCTCAGGCCCGTGCTCGGGCTGGCCCACAGCCTGTGGCCGAACAAGGTGACGACCACCGAGAAGATCGGCCGCGCCATGCTGGCCGTGGCGCGCAACGGCGCGCCGAAGGTGCTGCTCGATCCGGCGGACATCAACGCGCTGGGCTGAACGGCTTCAGGCCGCGGCCCGCGCCCGCCCCAGCTTGCGCCGGCCCGCGCTGGCGATTGCGCTCACCAGGTGCCGCACGAAGTCCTGCGCCAGCGGCGGCAGCGTGCGGCCTTCGAGCGCCAGCACTTGCAATTGCCGCTGATGCAGCGGCGCTTCTGCAAAGGGCCGTGCCACCACCGTGCCCGCGTCGATCAGGTGCATCACCGTGAGCAGGCCCGACAGCATCACGTCGGGCGTGCGCAGCAACGGCAGCAGCACCGACGAGAAATTGCTCACGAAGAGCGCGTGGTACTGCAGCCCCTGCAGGCTGCAGGCCTGGTCGAACAGCTGGCGCGCGGTCACGCCCCTGTCGCCCACGGCCAGCGGATAGCGCACCGCGTCGGCCACCGACACCACGCGCTGGCGCGCCAGCGGATGGTCGGGGCGCAGCACCGCGTACACCGGCGCGGTGGCCGTGTGTTCTATCTTCAAGCCCGGCTCGGGCGCGACCACGTACTTGAGCGCGATGTCGGTCTCGCCGCGCGCCAGCAGCGCGCTCACGCCGTCGGGCGAACCCACGTGCAGTTCGAGCTGGCAGCCCGGATTCGCGGATTCGAAGCTGCGCATCACCAGCGGCATGAAATGCCCCGCGAAGCCCTCGGTGCAGGCCATGCGGATGCGCCGTGCGCGCTGCCCGCCGAGGTCGCGCACCTGCTCGACCACCTGCTCGATGTCGAGCTGCGCATTGCGCAGGTGTGCGGCCAGCCGTTCGCCGGCGGCCGTGAGTGCCATGCCGCGCGCATGCCGCTCGAACAGCGGCGTGCCCAGGCTGTCTTCGAGCTTGGCGATCTGCCGGCTCACCGCCGAAGACGCCACGAACAGCCGCGCCGCAGCCTGGTTGACCGAACCGCTGCGCGCCACTTCGAGGAAGTGGCGCATCGGGATGCTGAGGAGCGGGAGAGTCATGACGCCAGGGTGTTGCCTTCAAGGCAATGGTAGCTTGCCAAAACGATGCTGGAAGCATTGGCCTTCAGGCCTTGTACTTGCTGCACCCGATGGACAGACAGACAAGGAAGCCCTTCATGCAACGCACAGACAGCCTGGCCGCTGCCGCCGCCTACTTCGACGGGGGCGGCTTCTTCGCCGACCTCCAGCGCCGCATCGCCTTTCGCACCGAAAGCGACACCGGCGCCGCCACGCCCGCGCTGGAGGCCTACCTGCGCGAGGAAATGATGCCGCCCCTCATGGCGCTCGGCTTCGCCTGCGAGGTGGTCGCCAACCCGGTGCCTGGCGGCGGGCCGTTCCTCATCGCGCGCCGCATCGAAGACCCGGCCCTGCCCACGGTGATGACCTACGGCCACGGCGACGTGGTCAGCGGGCAGGACGCGCACTGGGAAGAGGGCCTCGCCCCGTGGGCGCTGACCGTGCGCGGCGAGCGCTGGTACGGGCGCGGCACCGCCGACAACAAGGGCCAGCACAGCATCAACCTCGGCGGGCTTGCTGCCGTGCTCGAGGCGCGCGGCGGGCGCCTGGGCTACAACATGACGTGGCTTGTCGAGATGGGCGAGGAGGCTGCTTCGCCCGGCCTGCACGCGGTGTGCGCGCAGGAGCGCGACAAGCTGCGCGCCGACCTGTTCATCGCCAGCGACGGTCCGCGCGTGAGCGCCGCGCGGCCCACGCTGTTCCTCGGCTCGCGCGGTGCGGTCAACTTCAGCCTGCGGCTGCGCGCCCGGCCGCGCGGCTATCACTCGGGCAACTGGGGCGGCGTGCTCGTCAATCCGGGCACGGTGCTGAGCCACGCGGTGGCCTCGCTGGTGGATGCGCGCGGCCGCATCCTCGTCGAAGCCTTGCGCCCGCCGCCAGTCACGCAGGCCGTGCGCGATGCGCTGGCCGACATCGCCATCGGCGGCGGCGCGGACGACCCCGCGGTCGACGAGGGCTGGGGCGAGCCCGGCCTGAGCCCGGCCGAGCGGCTGGTGGCGTGGAACACCATCGAGGTGCTGGCGCTCGGCGCGGGTTCGGCGCAGCGGCCTGTCAACGCGATTCCTTCCGAAGCCGTGGCGCATTGCCAGTTGCGCTTCGTGGTCGGCACGCCGTGGCAAGACCTGGAGAAGATCGTGCGCGCGCACCTGGATGCGCACGGCTTCGGCCAGGTCGAGGTGCAGATCACGCTGACCGGCGCGGCGACGCGACTCGATGTCGAGAACCCGTGGGTGGGCTGGGCGCGCCGCTCCATCGCGCAAAGCAGCGGGCAGCGCGTCGACCTGTTGCCCAACCTTGCGGGCTCGTTGCCCAACGACGTGTTCGCCGACCTGCTCGGGCTGCCCACGCTGTGGGTGCCGCATTCGTACCCGGCCTGCGCGCAGCACGCGCCCAACGAGCACCTGCTCGCACCGCTGGCGCGCGAGGGCCTGCAGATCATGGCCGGCCTCTACTGGGACCTGGGCGAGCCGGGGCTCGCGCCGTGGTCCGCCGGGCAACTGCCGCCATCCGTTTCTTCCCTTTCCTGATACGCACCATGAACCTTGTCATCTCACGTCGCGCCTTCGGCCTGCTGCTTTCCGCTTCCGCCGTCCTGGGTGCCCAGGCACCTGCCTTCGCGCAGAGCGCCTGGCCCGATCGGCCCGTCAGGCTGGTCGTGCCCTTTCCTCCGGGCGGCGGCACCGACATCGTGGCGCGGGCGATGGGGCAGACGCTGTCGGAGCATCTGGGCCAGCCCATCGTGGTCGACAACAAGCCCGGCGCCTCCACCATCATCGGCACCGACGCGGTCGCCAAGGCCGCGCCCGACGGCTACACGCTGCTGCTCTCGGGCTCTACCAGCTACAGCGTGAACCCGGCCCTGCGCGCCAAGCTGCCGTATGACCCGGTGCGCGACCTGGCGCCCATCGCTATCGTGGCGCGCACGCCGCTGGTGCTGGTGGTGGGCAAGGGCACGCCGTGGCACTCGATGCCCGAGCTCATCGCCGCAGCCAAGGCCAAGCCGAAGAGCATCCGCTACGCCACCTTCGGCTCGGGTTCGGGCCCGCACCTGGCCGGCGAACTGCTCGCGCTGGCCGCCGGCATCCAGCTTCAAGACATTCCGTACAAGGGCAGCAGCCAGAGTTCGATGGCGGTGATCGGCGGCGAGATCGAGATCGGCATCGACACCGTGGCTGCCGTGGCGCCGCACGTGCGTTCGGGCAAGTTGCGCGCGCTCGGCATCGTGGGCGCGACGCGCTCCAGCATGCTGCCCGAAGTGCGCACGCTGGCCGAGCAGGGGCTGCCCGACGCCACTTTCGATGCCTGGTACGGCTTTGCCGCGCCAGCCCGAACCCCGGCGCCAGTGATCGACAAGCTCGCCCGCGCGGTCACCGCGACCATGGGCAACCCTGCGCTGCAGGCGCAACTGCGAGCGCAGGGCATGGAGCCGGTGGCCATTGGCGCGGCGGCGTTCCGTACGCAGATGGAAGGCGAGATCTCGCGCTACCGGGCGCTCGCACACCGCGCGGGGATCGCGGCGGAATAAGAGCGTGCCTGCTCAGGCTGTCGCGAAGTCGCGCAGCGCGAACAGCACCGCATCGGGCGCCTCGCTCATCAGCGAATGGCCGGCGTGCACCGTCACCACCTTGGCGTTGCGGGCCTTGCCCACCAGCGCCTTGGTGGCGCGCGGCGGCGTCATCTGGTCGGCGTCGCCGAGCAGGAACAGCACCGGGCACTGCACTTTCTCCATCGCGGCTTCGCCGTTGGCGTAGTCGTTGCAGGCCTTGAAGCCGATGTGGAACACGTTCGCCTCGCGGTTGCTCGCGAGCACGCGGCGCATGAGTGCGCGCGAGCTGCCGTAGAGCCAGGTGCCCGGGCCGAGCGAGGAGGGCGGCGGCGCCAGCAGCGAGTGCGAGAAGGTGTTGACCATCGCGATGGCGCGCTGCGGATCGCTCACCGAGCTTTCGAGCAGCGCGGGCGACACCACCATCGGGTAGGCCGTGCCGACCATCGCGAGGTGCGTGATGCGATCGGGTGCGCGCGAAGCCGTTTCGAGTGCGATCAGCGAGCCGAAGCTGTGGCCGACCAGCGCGGCCTTCTGCACGCCGGCCGCGTCGAGCAGCGCAATGACGAATTGCGCCGCGTCTTCCACGCTGGCGGGTGGCGGGCCTTCGCTCTTGCAGTGGCCCGGCAGGTCGACTGCGAGCACGTTCCAGCCGTGGTTGGCGAACCAGCGGCTTTGCAGGATCCACACGCTGTGGTCGTTGAGCACGCCGTGAATGAACACTACGGTTGGCTTGGCCGCATCGAAGGGCTTGCCGCCGGTGTAGCAGTAGGTGGTGTGGCCGTTGACGGTGTAGTTCATGTCAGGCGCCCGCCTTTTCCGCGGCCTTCAGGGCGCGCTTGAGGTCGTCGATCAGGTCGGCCGGGTCTTCCAGCCCGATGGAAAGGCGGATCGTGCCTTGCGAGATGCCCGCGCCCGCCAGCGCCTCGTCGGTCATGCGGAAGTGCGTGGTGCTCGCGGGGTGGATGACCAGGCTGCGGCAGTCGCCCACGTTGGCCAGGTGGCTGAACAGCTTCAGCGCTTCGATGAAAGCCTTGCCCTGCGCGCGGCTGCCCTTGATGTCGAAGCTGAACACCGCGCCCGCGCCGCGCGCTCCGTGGCGCAGCAGTTTCTGCGCGAGCACGTGGCTCGGGTGCGATTCGATCAGCGGATGTCCCACGCGCGACACGAACGGGTGGGTGGACAGGAACTCGACCACCTTCTGCGTGTTGTCGATGTGCCGTTCCATGCGCAGCGGCAGCGTCTCGATGCCCTGCAGGATCAGCCAGGCCGTGTGCGGGCTCATCGAGGCGCCGAAGTCGCGCAGGCCCTCGCGGCGGGCGCGCAGCAGGAAGGCGCCGACGGTGCTTTCCTCGCTGAACACCATGTTGTGGAAGCCGTCGTAGGCCTGCGTCAGCTCGGCGAATTTGCCGGACTTTTCCCAGTCGAAGCTGCCGCCGTCGACCACCACCCCGCCGATCACCGTGCCGTGGCCCGACAGGAACTTGGTGGCCGAGTGATAGACCAGGTCGGCGCCCCAGTCGAAGGGCTTGATCAGGTAGGGCGAGGTGAGGGTCGAATCGACCAGCAGCGGCACGCCGGCTTCGTGGGCGATGTCGCTCACCGCCGGAATGTCGAGCACGTCGAGCCCGGGGTTGCCCACGGTCTCGCCGAAGAACAGCTTGGTCTCGGGGCGTACCGCGGCGCGCCAGCCGTCGAGGTCGCCGGGCTTCACGAAGGTGGTGTCGATGCCGAAGCGGCGCATCGTGTAGTGCAACAGGTTCTGCGAGCCGCCATACAAGGCCGTGCTGGCCACGATGTGCGAGCCCGCGCCCATCAGCGTGGCCACCGACAGGTGCAGCGCCGCCTGCCCGCTGGCGGTGGCGATGGCGCCAATGCCGCCTTCGAGCGCCGAAACGCGCTGCTCCAGCACGGCGTTGGTCGGGTTGCTGATGCGCGAATACACGTGGCCCGCGCGCTCCAGGTTGAACAGGGCCGCCGCGTGGTCGCTCGACTCGAAGACGAAGGAGGTGGTCAGGTGGATCGGCACCGCCCGCGCGCCGGTGGCGGGGTCGGGCGCGGCGCCGGCGTGCAGCGCGAGGGTGTCGAAACCGGGGTCGGAATATCCGGGCATGAGGGCCTTTCTGGGTCTGAGCAGTTGTCTCCTGGCAATGCCCCGTTACGTGTGCAATTCATGCGTCCGCGACATGGGCGCTCAGGTCGGCATCGATTGTGGGCTATATTCAAAAACGGCACGCCCGCCGAGATAGCCGAGATTGAGTCCGAGAGGAGCACACGATGAAAGTCAGCGACATCCTTCGCGTCAAGGGCAATACGCTCTTCACCATCACGCCAGACGACCTGCTGGCAGAAGCCGCCAACACCATGGCGGAAAAGGACATCGGTTCGCTGGTGGTCATGGAGCACGGCGACCTAGTCGGCATGCTCACCTTCCGGGAAGTCATCGTGGCCATCGTCGGCAACGGCGGCCAGGTCGGCACCACGCTGGTTCGCAAGGCCATGGACGACGCCCCCGTCACCTGCACGCTGGAAACCGACCTCGACGAGATCCGCCGCATCATGCTGGAGCGCCACGCGCGCTACATGCCCGTGATGGACAAGCGCATGCTGATGGGCGTGATCAGCTTCTACGACGTGGCCAAGGCCGTGGTGGACAGCCAGAACTTCGAGAACAAGATGCTCAAGGCCTACATTCGCGACTGGCCGGCGGAAGACGAAAAGGCCGGCTGAGCCCGGCCCCGTTGTTCAGGGAAGCCGCACGATCTGCGCGCGCAGCAGCGTGTAGAAGCCTTCGGTGTCGGCCTCGCTGATCCACAGCGTGTTTGGCGCGCGGCGGTTGTAGCCGCGAAAGTCGACCACCGTCGCGCCGGTCGTGAACTCGCCCTTCGTTTCCACGTCGACGCTCACCTTCGCCCCCTTGAAGAGTTCGGGCTTGAGCAGGTACGCGATCACGCACGGGTCGTAGATCGGCCCGACCGCCACGCCCCGGCGGCGCAGGCCGTACGCCATCATCGAATCGAAGATATCCGCCACCACCTTGCCGGCGTTGTTGCCCATGGTGCGAAAGGGCACGATGCGCTCGGGCGTGAGCAGAACGCGTCGTGCCGCGTCGTGCGACATGGCCGTAACCGGCACGCCGCTGCGAAACACGATCGAAGCCGCCTCGGGGTCGGCATACACGTTGAAGGTGGCGGCGGGCGTGATGTTGCCGCCCACGCCCCAGGAACCGTCCATCACCACGATCTCGGCAATGGCGGGCTTGATGTCGGGTGCCGAGTTGAGTGCCGCCGCGAAGTTGGTCAGCGGCCCCAGGCCCACGAGCGTGATGCTCTTCGGGGGCGCGGCGCGCAGCGTCTCGATGAGGTACTGCACCGCGTGCGTAGGCATCAGCGGGCCGCGCGGCTCGTGCAGCGTCGGGCCTTCCATGCCGGTCTTGCCGTGCACGTCGTCGGCGAAGATGGGTTCGCGCACCAGCGGGCGCGGGTAGCCGGCGTAAACCGGAATCTCGGGCCGACCCGCCCAGTCGCGCACGATGCGCGCGTTCTTCTCGGTCACTGTCAGCGGCAGGTTGCCCACGCTCACCGTCAGCGCCTTGATGTCGAGCCGGTCGGTCGCGGCCATGGCCATCAGCAGCGCGATGGCGTCGTCCTGCCCGGGGTCGGTGTCGATGATGACCTGGCGCTTGCCAGCCACGGGCGGCAGCTGCGTGGCGGGCGTGCCGGCGAGTGCCTGTGCCAGTTCGGCGGGGCTCGGGCTCTGCGCGAAGGCCATGCTTGCAAGGCCGGCGGCGGACACGCCCAGCAGGGCGCGGCGGGACAGCATGGGCATCGACGTGATCGTCACGCGCTCACTCCTTGATGTTGGCCGTCTGCACGATCTTCTGGTTGCGCGCGTACTCCGCCTGCACGAACTTCGCGAAGCTCTCGGGCGTGCCGCTGCCCGGCAGTGCGCCTTGCTCCATCAGCTTGCTGCGCACGCCTTCTTCCTGCAGCACCGCATTGAGCTCGTGGTTGATCTGCGCGACCACGGCCGGCGGCGTCTTCGAGGGCGCGAAGATGCCGGTCCAGCTCACCATGTCGAAGCCCTTGAGGCCGGGCATCTCGTCGAAGGTGGGCACGTTGGGCAGCGCGGCCAGCCGCTTGCTGCTGGTGATGCCGAGCGCCTTCAGCCGCTTGCCGTTCACGTGCGGAATGGCGCTGGTGCTCACCAGCATCGCCAGGTCGACCTGGTCACCGATCACGTCGGTGGCAATCTGCGCGCCGCCGCGGTAGGGCACGTGCGTGACGAAGATGCCGCTGCGCTCCTTCAGCAGCTCCATGGCCAGCTGCAGCACCGTGCCCACACCCGAGGTCGCGTAGTTGTACTTGCCGGGCTTGGCCTTCGCGAGCTTCACGAAGTCGGAGAAAGTCTGGGCCTCGAGACCGGGGCGCGCCACCAGCACCATCGGCGCGGTGTTGAGCAGGCCGACCGGCGCCAGGTCTTTCAGCGGATCGAAGCGGAAGGCCGTGGGATTGACCAGCTTGCCGATGGCAATGGCGCTGTCGGGCCCCACCACCAGCGTGTAGCCGTCGGGCGTGGCATTCACCGCCTTGGCTACGCCGATGGCGCCGCCCGCGCCGCTCACGTTCTCGATGACGACCGACTGCTTGAGCCGCTCGCCAAGGCGCTGTGCGACGAGGCGCGCATTCACGTCCACGCTGCCGCCGGCCGTGTAGGGAACGATCAGCGTGATGGGCTTGGCAGCGGGCCACGCCTGTGCGAGTGCCGCGGTGGGCAGGGCAGCGCAAAGCGCGGCGGCGAGAAGCAGGCGGCGGGGTGTGTTCATGGCGTGGGTCATTCGAGGGTGGTGGGGGCGGGTTCGGTATCGAGGCGGGCGCGCAGCGAGTCGAATTCATCGCTCCATTGCGTGCGCCATTCGCGGCGCTGCGTGTCGTCGATCCACGCGCCGTCGAGGCCGTTGTGCATGAAGCCGCGCAGATCGTCCAGGCCGAAGCCGAAGTCGCGCACCATCATCAGCCAGGCCTGCGTGGGCGTGACCTTGTGCAGCGTCGGGTCGTCGGAGTTGGGGTGGATGCGCAGGCCCAGGCCGGGCATGCGGCGGATCGGGTGGTCGATGGCCCATCGCTCGGGCGGCAGCGTGCGCAGGTAGTACGAGTTGGTGGGCACCACGGTGAAGATCACGCCGCGATCAGCACATTCGCGCGCGAAGTCGGGCTGGTCGACCACCGTGTAGCCGTGGTCGATGCGGTCGACCTGCAGCACGTTTAGCGCGGTGCGCACGTTGGTCCAGGGCATGCCGAACTCGCCCGCGTGCGCGGTGGTCTTCAGGCCTGCCTTCTTCGCATCGGCATAGGCCTGCGTGAACAGCTCGGGCGGACGGTCGACCTCGCGGTAGTCGATGCCGATGCCGATCACCTCGTCGCAGCGATGCGCCTTGACCCACTCGACCATCTCCACGGCCGCCTCAGGGCTGGCTTCGCGGTCGATGGCGGCGATGAGGCGGCCGACGATGCCGAATTCTTGCTGTGCGTCCTGGATCGCGCGGACGATGGCGCCTTGCGCGAGCGGGTAGGCGATGCCCGACTCGTGCACCGTGCCAGTCGGGTTCCAGAAGAACTCGGCGTAGCGCACGTTGTGCGAGGCCGCGTCCTGCAGGTATTCGAGCGTGAGCTGATAGAGATCGCCGGCGCTGCGCACCAGCTGGGCGTCGAGCGCGCGCAGCACCCGCAGCACGCCGACCGGTTTTTCGCCGCGCGTGTAGAAGCCCTCGATTTCGTCGGCTGCCAGCGGCGAGCCGGCGCGCAGGTTGAGCTGCTTGAAGGTTTCGTGGCGCACCGTGCCGAACAGGTGGCAATGCAACTCGGCCTTGGGCATGGCGCGGAGCATCGATTCCAGCGTGAAGGGCGCAGTGGGGGCAGGCGTGGGGCTGGTCATGCTGACCAGTCTAGTAACGGCGCTCTCATAAGGAAAATTTTGAATTTCTATAATTTGATTCACTGAATCAATAACCGGGGATTCGCCCATGGCCGCCTTGCCCCTGCGTGCGCTCACATTGCGCCAGCTGCAGTTCTTCTCGGTGCTTGTGGAAGAAGGCCAGTTCGGCCGCGCGGCGCGCCGGCTGGCCATCACGCAGCCGGCCTTGAGCAACGCCATCAAGCAGATGGAGAAATTGCTCGGCGCCGAACTGCTGACCCGCTCCACTCACCGGCTGGAGCTCACGCCCGTGGGCGCCGAAGTGCTGGCGCGCACAGACTTTCTGGTCAACACCTTCGAGGTGGCGCTGCGCGACATCGAAAGCACGGTGCAGCGCGGCCGCGCCTTCGTGCGCATCGGCGTGATTCCCTCGGCCAGCGCACGTGTAGCGGCTGCCGCCAGCGAGTTTCTGCAGAGCGGGCAGCGCGAGGTGGAGCTGGCCTGGCGCGATGCCCCGTCGAACACGCTGCTGGCCGAACTGCGCAGCGGGCAGATCGACATGGCGGTGGCCGCCATCACCGAGCCGCCGGGCGGGCTGACCTGCATCGACCTGTTCCGCGACCCGCTGGTGCTGGTGGTGCGGCGCGACCATGCGCTGGCAGCGGCCGGCGATGCCCAGTGGGAGGCCATCGGCAAGGAGCGGCTGGTGCTGTTCGAACGCGGCAGCATGCCCGCGCTGGGAAACCCGGCGCGCGCGCAGTTCGCACAAGGCCCGGAGCCGTACCGCGTGAGCTATTCCGAAACGCTCTATGCGCTGGTGCGCAGCGGGCAGGCGCTGGGCCTGATGCCGCGCCTGTACACCTCGTCGCTGCGCGACCCCGAACTGGTGGTGGTGCCGCTGCTGAAGCCGCGCGTCGAGCGCCGCGTGGTGTTGGCCTACCTGCCGGGGCCGATGCGCAATGTGGTGGCGCAGGAGTTGATCGCGTTCCTGCGCGAGCGGCTGCCGCAAGCCGGCGAGGCGATGGTGCGGCGCGTGAGCGGCAAGGGCGTGCGCGCGCGGCGCCAGTCCTAGCCGTTCAGTTCAGCCGCGGCGTGGATAGTCTCCCGCACGCGCGGATAGATCTGCGCATTCCACTTACTGCCGCTGAACACCCCGTAGTGCCCCACGCCGGCCTGCAGGTGATGCGTCTTGAGGTACGGCCGGATGCCCGTGCAGAGGTCTTGCGCCGCCACTGTCTGGCCCACGGCGCAGATGTCGTCGCGCTCGCCTTCGACCGTCAGCAGCGCGGTGCGGCGGATGGCGGCGGGGTTCACGGTGCGGTCGCCCACGGTGAGCACGCCTCGTGGCAGGTCATACGTCTGGAAGACACGCTCGACGGTCTCCAGGTAGAACTCGGCCGGCAGGTCGTTCACGGCCAGGTATTCGTCGTAGAAGGTGCCGATGGTGCGGGCCTTCTCGATGTCGCCTTCGACCAGGTGGCTGTACATGTCCTCGAACTGCTTCTTGTGCCGCTCGGGGTTCATGCTCATGAAGGCCGACAGCTGCAGGAAGCCCGGGTACACGCGCCGCATCATGCCGGCGTGCGGCCACGGCACATGGCTGATGAGGTTGCGCCTGAACCACTCGATGGGCTTGCTGGTGGCCAGCGTGTTCACACCGGTCGGGTTGATGCGGCAATCGACCGGGCCGGCCATCAGCGTGAGGCTGCGCGGCGTGGCGGGGTTGTCGTCTTCGGCCATCAGCGCGGTGGCGGCCAGGGCGGCCACGCAGGGCTGGCAGACCGCGACCATGTGCACGCCCGGCCCCACGGCCTCCAGGAACTGGATGAGCTGCCGCGTGTAGTCGTCCAGGCCGAAGCCGCCGTGCCACAGCGGCACGTCGCGCGCGTTGTGCCAGTCGGTCAGGTACACGTCGTGGTCGCGCAGCAGCGTGCGCACGGTTTCGCGCAGCAGCGTGGCGAAATGGCCCGAGAGTGGTGCGGCCAGCAGCACCGGCGGATGCACCGCATCGGTGTCCTTGCGGAAATGCAGCAGGGTGCCGAAGGGCGAAACGAGGGTGGTCTCCTCGTGCACGGCCACTTCCGCACCGTCGACCATGACGCTATTTATGCCGTAGTCGGGCCGCGTATGGGTCAGCCGCATGCGTGAGAACACCTCGAACTGGGCGGCCATGCGCCGCAATATGGTGCGCTCCGTGCCGTCTTTCCACAGGGCCTTGCTCATGTACTGCGCCGCGAGCCGCGCCGGAGAGAGCAGGTCGGCTTGGTTCTGGTAGGCCCGGTACAGCATGAATACCTCGCAGGCAAGTTGTGGGCCAACCGCATGGCATGGCGCTTGCACGCAACGACACAACGCCCAAGGAGCTTCACGATGGCCAAACCCGTTCTCACCATCAGCAGCAAGAACTACGGCGCGTGGGCGCTGCGCGGCTGGCTGATGTGCAGGCTGGCCGGGCTGGACTTCAGCGAGAAGGTCATTCCGCCTGATGACCCGGCCATGAAGGCCGAGATGTTGCTGCTGTCTTCGTCGATGCTCGTGCCCTCGCTGCAGCACGGCAGCGTGAAGGTGTGGGACACGCTGGCCATCGGCGAATACCTCAACGAGATCAAGCCCAAGGCCGGCCTGCTGCCGGACGACGTGGCGGCCCGCGCCCATTGCCGCGCCATCTGCGGTGAGATGCACTCGGGCTTCGGCTCGATGCGCGGCGCGCTGCCGATGAACATCAAGGCCCATTTCAAGAACTTCAAGGTGTGGTCGCGCGCGCAGGCCGACATCGACCGCATCGTCGCCATCTGGCGCGAATGCCTCAAGGCGTACGGCGGCCCCTTCCTGTTCGGCAAGCAGCCAGGCATGGCCGACGCGATGTACGCGCCGGTGGTCACGCGCTTCCTGAGCTACGACGTGGCGCTCGACAACGTGTGCGCGGCCTACTGCAAGCGCGTGATGGAACTGCCGGCCATGAAGGAATGGGTGACGGCCGCGAAGCAGGAGCCGGAAGAGATCGACGAACTCGACGCGGAGTTCTGAGAGCTGGCCTAGTGCCGGAACATCCGCAGGTCGAGCGCGCTTTCTTCGCCCAGCCACATGGCGTGCGCCGTGTGGTCGGCAAAGTCGTCGCCCGTCACGCCGTGCACGAACACGTCGAGCCCGTTGCGGTTGGCGTCGAGCCAGCCGATGACCTGGTCGAACTCGGCGGCGTCGAAGGCGAGCTGGCAGCTCCAGTGCGGATGCGGCCCCACCAGCCGCTCATGCACGCGGCCGACCGCCACCATCAGCTCGTGGCCCGCCCGTTCGCAGAGAGCGCGGGCCTGCACCACCGTATCGGGTGCGAAGTAGACGTGGGCGTGGTACTGGGCGTAGAGGTTTTCGGGGCGGCGTGGCATGGTGCGCTCATTGTGGCCCTAACCGCGGGCCCAGGTGAAAACGCCCGCTGTAGCGGAACACGTCGCCGAACCAGCGGTGGCGCAGCAGCATCTTCATGGTGAAGTGGTCGGCATCGGCGGGGTCGGGCCGTTCCTCGACATAGGCGGTGCCGAGAAAGAGGCCCAGCGGCAGCGGAATGCGCAGCCCCGCGATGCGCCAGATGTAGCCCATGTCGCGGAACACCACCGCGCCGTCTTCAGCGCTCACCGCCAGGCGCATGCCGATGCCGAAGCGAACGTACTCGATCACCTCGCTGCCTTGCCCCGCGTCGTGTTCCATGTGCGAGCGGAAATGGAAGGGCTGCTTGCCCGGGAAGTGGAAGACGCGGTCCCAGTAAAGCTTGGCGTCGTCAGGGTGGCAGCGGTAGTGCACCTCGATCGGCACGTTCGTGCCCTGGTGCGGAACGAGCGCGCCGAACAGCCGGCCGAAGGGCATCAGCAGCGCGGCCCAGGGGGCGTGCCAGACCTCGTTCATGGTGCCGCGCACGCACACGTAGTCGTCGGAGAACGGCGTCATCGTGTAGTGGCGGCGGATGACGTCGCCGAGCCGGTCCCACGCGGGGCCGAGCGCCTGCTGGAAGACGGGTTGCATCGTCATCCTGCTGCCGCCGTTTCAGTGGCTTCGCTGCGTGCCTTGTAGAAGCGCAGGATGTTCTCCGAGGCGTCATTGAGCAGCAGCTGCATGACCCGGTCCGCATACCAGTTGAAGCGCGTGCTCAGGCGCCACGACACCTCGACACGCAGCTCGGTGCCGCCGTCGCGCGGGGTCAGCGTGTAGGTGGCGTCGCGCAGGTCGAAATACTGGCCGCCGATCATCACGTGGTCGTCGAGCGCTCCGGCCGGGAAGGAGTCTGGTGAGAAGCGAAAGCGCCACTTCAGCAGGCGGTTGGGCTGCCACTCGGTGACGATTTCTTCGAAGTGCACGTTCTTCTGCCATTGCACCTGGCGCACGCGGCCCTCGGGTGTGTCGACGGTCACGCCCGACACCGGCATCGGCACGCCGATGCGGTAGGCCCATGCGTCGCCGACTTCGCTGGGGCGGATGTCGCGCGCGGCGTTGAGTTCGTGCCACACACGCTCGGCCGGCGCGGCAATGAAGAGCGTGCGCGAGGTGTTCGAGAACTGGTCCGGGTTGGGCAATTGGGGCTCGATGCCGCCGAGCAGCAGCGGCATCAGGGCGAAGCTGTAGAGCGCGGGCTTGGGCCAGTTGGTGATGCGGCACACGATGCCCATCGCCAGACCGCCGACGCTGCCCATCACCGCGAACAGCGGAATGATGACGATCGCACAGATGATGCCTTCGATGAACACCGCCAGCGTGCCGGCGACGAAGAGCGCGGTCGCCACCCACGGCGCCCAGAGGTAGTAGCCCCAGCTGCGGCGCTCGATGCGCTCGGCCAGGTACACCGTGACCGCGCCGCACACTGCGGGCACGAAGTACACGAATGACCCGAGCATCGGCGAGAAGCGCTGGCCAGGCCCGCCGACGAAGACGATGCGCAGCACCAGCGCGACGAGCGCGCCCGCCAGGATCGGCCAGAACCACGCGAAGGGCATGCGACGCCTGGGTTCGGCCTGCTCGGCGGGGGCGAGCTCGGATAGCCTGCTTTCTTCGTTGTCGTTGCTCATGTGGAAACCTCTTCTCCTCGTTGTGCTTGTGTTGTTCGTTCTGTCAGTCGGCGCGGCGCTTCGCCGTGACCATGCAGTAGTCGAAGTCGCGCCAGAACATGCCCAGCGCGAGCGCGCAGTAACTGGCCACGATGTGCTTGCGCCGCCACGGGCTGAGCTTGCCGCGCGCCTTCCAGAGCTCGGCCAGCGTGAAGCGGGTGGCCAGCACCGGGATGTGCAGCGCACTGGGCGCCACGCGCCAGCGCAGCGACTTCACCTCGATATCGTCGAAGCCGTGCTCGCGCAGCGCGGCGACGAAGTCTTCGCGCACGGCCAGCGTGGGCACGGCCCAGCTGTCGGCCCACAGGCGGTGCAGCCAGCTGGCCAGGCGGCCGGGTTGGGGCCGCAGCAGAAAGCCGTCAACGACAGCCAGCCGCGCACCGGGCTTCAGCAGCCGTGCGGCTTCGCGGATGAAGTCGGCCTTGGCGGTGCCGTCGGCATAGCAGGCGCTTTCGACAGCCCACGCGCCATCGGCTTGCGCGGCGGGCAGGCCGGTGCGTGTGTAGTCGGCTTCGAGGTGCGCCATGCGGTCGGCCACGCCGGCAGCGGCGTCGAGCTTCGCGGCAATGCGGTTCTGCACGGCGACGTTGGTCACGGTGATGGCGTAGAGCGATGGATCGTCGCCGACCAGCGTGCGCGCGGTGGCGCCGGCGCCGCAGCCCATGTCGATCACGCAGCGGCGTGGCGCGGTGCCGGGCTGTGCGTCGCCGAGCTGCAGCGCGCTGCCGACCACGCGGTTCATCTCCACCAGCATGCCTTCGCGCCGCAGCGGATTCAGTCCCGCGCGCCAGAAGCCGAAGTGCATGTTGTAGCTGGGGCTCCAGGCGCTGTAGTCGACTGCGACTTCGGTGAAGTAGTCCTGCGTGTCCTCGGACGTGATGGGCGCGCTGGCGTGGCTTGCCGGAGTGCGCAGGGGCGTTTCGTGCGGCACGCGGAAGTCGGGCTGGAAGACAGTGGGCATGGCGATTCCCTCGGTGGTTGCTTGTTCGTTGGTTCTCAGAGGCGGCAGTTGCCGTCGTCGCAGGAAGGCGCGACGCGCCCCGCCAGCCTTGCGGCCAGCCAGCGCGGAATGCGGTAGCGGTTGCGCGCCAGCAGCGCATAGGCGCGGTCGGCCAGCGGCGCGACGATCGGCAGGTCGAGCAGGAAGCTGCCGCTCGACAGGCCCACCGCCGTGCGGCAGATGCGGATTGCGGGCACGCCGACGAAGACCCGGCCTTCAGCGTCCGACACGTGAATGGCGGCCATCAATGCATCACGCGGTGCCGGGCCGTTGCTGAACGCCGCTGGCGAGCAGTCGACCAGTTGCAGCCGGCCCGCCACATCGCGCGCCTTGAGGCTGCCCATTTCAGCCGAGCAGATCGCGCAGCTTGCGTCGAAGTAGATCGTGAGCGGGTAGGCAGGAAGGGCGGTGTGGCTCATGGTGCTTTTGGTTCTCGATATTTCTGTCAAAACAGAAACTGACGGACAAAAAAAGGGCCTCAGATCATCGGCAGGCTGGCATGGTGCGCGTCCGGGTCTGCGTCCTTGCCCTTGTCGGTCGAAGCTGCATCACCGCGCACGAATCTTTGCACGCTCGCGCCCAGCGTCATCACCTTGTCGAGCGTGCCGGGCGACAGCCGCAGCATTTCGTCGGCCCAGGTGGCGAGCTTGTCCATGAGTTCCATGGTGGAGCGGATGCGGTCCTGCGCATCGGCCGGTTCCTTCTGGAAGTCGGGGCTGGAGACCAGCTCGCGCAGCACGCGCACGGTGGGGTCGAATTCGCGTTCCTTGCGCTCGCGCACGACGGTGCGGAACAGCTCCCACACGTCGACGCTGGTCTCGAAATAGTCGCGCCGGTCGCCCAGCGTGTGGGTCACGCGCACGAGATTCCAGGCCTGCAGCTCCTTCAGGCTGTTGCTGATGTTGGAGCGGGCGACGCCGAGCGTGTCGCACAGCTCCTCGGCGTTCATGGGCTTGCCGTGCGCGAAGAGCAGGGCGTGGATCTGCGAGACGGTGCGGTTGACGCCCCACATGGAGCCCATTTCGCCCCAGTGCAGGACGAACTTGCGTTGAATGTCGGTGAGTTCCATGGCGTCGAGTTTAGGATTTACGAAATTTCTGTCAATAGAGAAATTGAAAAACTGGCGACAACGGTGAATCAGTGGAATACTGTATGAATAAACAGTAAATCCAGCATCGAAGGAGTTGCCATGCCAGCTGCCCGGATCCCCATTCATGCCATCAAGGGCCGCGGCGCGGCCACGCACATCGCGCACCGCTTCTCGAAGGACGAGCGCAACGCCTTCGACGACGGCTGGGGCACGCTCGAAGAAGGCGTGGCCGAGGCCGATGAACTGCAGCCCATTGCCACCGAAGTGCGCTTCGAGGACGTGAAATCGGTGCTCAACGGGAACGACTCGCCCGACATCTACTTCGACCGCTCGCTCAATCCGTACCGCGGTTGCGAACATGGCTGCATCTACTGCTTCGCCCGGCCCACGCACAGCTACCTGAACCTCTCGCCCGGACTCGACTTCGAGACCAAGTTGATCGCCAAGCGCAACATCGTCGAAGTGCTGCGCACCGAGCTCGGGCGCAAGAGTTACAAGCCCAGCTACATCGCCATCGGCACCGCCACTGACTGCTACCAGCCCATCGAGCGCGATCTGCGGCTCACGCGCTCCATCATCGAACTACTGCAGGAAACGCGGCATCCATTCGCACTGGTCACCAAGTCGAGCGCCATCGAGCGCGACCTCGACCTGATCGCCCCCATGGCGGCCGAGCACCTGGTGGCCGTGTACGTGACCGTGACCACGCTCGACGGCGAACTCGCCCGCAAGCTTGAGCCGCGCGCCGCCGCGCCGCATCGCCGGCTGCGCACCATCCGCACGCTGACCGACGCCGGCGTGCCGGTCGGCGTGAGCGTGGCGCCGCAGATTCCCTTCGTCACTGAAGACATGGAGCAGGTGCTTGAAGCCGCGTGGGAGGCCGGCGCGCGCAGCGCCTTCTACACGGTGGTGCGGCTGCCGTGGGAGGTGGCGCCACTCTTCAAGGAATGGCTGATGCTGCACTATCCGCAGCGCGCCGACCGCATCATGGCGCGCATCCACGAGATGCGCGGCGGCAAGGACTACGACGCCGACTTCGCCACGCGCATGAAGGGCTCGGGCCTGTGGGCCGACCTGATCCACCAGCGCTTCGAGAAGGCCACGAACCGCCTCGGCTACAACCGCGAGCGCATTCCGCTGGATGTCACTGCGTTCCGGCCACCGGGTGCGGCAGGGCAGGGCAATTTGTTCTAGCCGTACTCAGGCGCGCACTCGGGCCACCGATGCCGCGTGCCGCCCGAGCGGCGGTCGGCTTTTTCCGGGACCACGCCCAGCGCGCTCAGTTCCCTGCCGCGCAGTTCGAGCCGGTGCAGGCACTCCAGAAGGATGTCGAGATGCTCCGCGTCGATGCCGTCGAGAAGATCCATGTTGAGGCGGGCGACCCGCGGAAACAGCGCATCGCAGAGCTCGCGGCCGGTAGGGCTCAAACGCACATGCACTTCGCGGCCGTCCTGCGCATCCTGGCGCCGCTCCACCAGTTTCTTTTCGCTGAGGCTACGCAGGCCGCGTGAGGTGCGCACACGGTCCAGTTGCAGGCGCTCGGCAAATGCGGAGGAGGTGATCTCGCCGATCTGCGCAAGCATGCCGATCATTCCCCACTCGCGATGCGTGATGCCGAAGCCGCCTTCGACCAGGCGGGTTGCCATGCCGCTGCAGGCACGCACGGCACGCGACAGCCGGTACAGGAGCAGGTCGTCCAGGGAGCGCGGATCGCGCAGGGCATCTGCATTGGGAAAGGCTTGCATGCGAATCGGAAATGAAGAACTGTGGCCAAGCCGCTTTGGCGGCAAGTGATTGATTAGATTAACTATTGACTGCCTGTTTATAACAAAGCAACAAAGGATAAATAGTGTCAAAACAAATATCGATATGCAGGTCTTTATTTTTGAACGCTCGTCAAGGTCAATGGGTCAGCTTCTGCTCAGTGTCGATGTAATTGTGCCGGTGCCGAATGGCGCTGTGTGATTGCAATTCGGGTATCGATCGATAGCAGTTGCGAAGTTGAAAAAAACCGAACGCCGCAAGCAAATCGTATTTCCGCCATTCACAGAAAGAATATCCGTGCTCGATCTGAACGAAGTCGCAATGTTCGTGCAAGTTGCGCGCCTCGGCAGTTTTGCCGAGGCCGCGCGGCAGCTGCGCATGCCATCGGCAACGGTGAGCCGGCGCATCCAGCAACTCGAGGCGCGCCTTGGCACCCGGCTGATGCAGCGCTCCACCCGCAAGCTGACGCTGACGAACGCAGGCCAGACCTTTCACGAGCGATGCGGCCCGGCGGTCGAGGAGCTGATCGAAGCCGGTCAATCGCACGTCGCGGATAGCCAGGAGCCGAGCGGCGTGATCCGGGTGGCCGCCTCGGCCAGCTTCTTCGAATACTTCGAAATGGAATGGGTGTCGGCCTTTCTCGCTGCACACCCCCTGGTGCAAATCGACTTTGTTCTCAGCGATATCACGGCCGACCTCATTGCCGACCGCATCGACGTCGCGTTTCGCATCGGGTCCCTGCCGGACTCCAGCTATGTTGCCCGCAGGATCTTTGCAAGCTACGGGGGGCTTCTTGCCAGTCCTGCCTATCTGGCGGCGCATGGTGCGCCCGCCGATCTGGAGGAATTGAGCAGGCACGCGTGCGTGACACAGCCACCAGAGACCGGAAATCTCGCCATCTGGCGCCTCCAGGGGGCCGACGGCATAGAGGAAGAGGTGCGAGTGAGAGGGTGCTTCACCAGCAACATGCAAGTGGCGTTGCGCGAGGCCGCTTGCGCCGGGCTCGGCATCGTCGCGCTGCCGTCGATCCTGACGGCGGCGGAGGTGGCGGCTGGCCGGCTGGTGCCAGTGCTGCCGCAATACATGCGGGCGGGCCGCGGCTTGAGCGTCGTCTACCCCAGCCGCCAGCAGCGGCCGCTGGCAGTCTCGGCGTTCGTCGACATGGCCGTGGAAAAGCTCAGCCTGCAGGAGTGGACACCGTCGTCCCCCGCATTAATTGACGTCTCGTAATTCATTGGTGAATCGCATTTCGCGATTCACCCAATTGCGGGCGCCGGGTGAGCCATATTGGGCGTGGATGCCCCTATTTGGTGCGTTTTGCATTGGCTGCCACCAGGATTGCCTCGAAAACTGAGCGGCTGAATTTCATTCAGGGTGCTAGCGGAGAGTACCAAAGTTCGTAAACAATTGTCACACGCGATCTCTCGATAGAGAGGCGTATTGCTGATCCATTTCCGCTCTGTTGGGAGCGTATCTCAGGATCGCCTCGAATTGGACGAGTCTTTCGGTGCAGGCCAATTCATTCGTCTTCGTCGTTCCTCCGATCTGGAGGTGAACGGATTTTCTTTGTTGCAAGGATGGACAGCGGATGCACACACGGTCTTTGAGCGCAGCGAAACAACCGGGATTCGAACGACTCGGGCATCGCGTCACGTGGTCATGCTGAGGCTCGGCGTCTACAAGTTGCCGATGGCCGAGGTCGTCGTGATCCAGACGATTGTCCGGCTGTATGCGAGTGACGCCGCCTTTCCGTGGCAGCTGGTCAATGCGCCGCCGTACGACGCGCTGCTCGTCGATGCCGTCGCCGTGGAGCACGAATATCCCAAGGTGGTCGGCATGGCCGCCGCCGTGCTCAGGCTCACGCGCATGAATTCGGGCGGACAGCCCAACGCGCTGGAACGCCCGATACGTGCCGACAAGCTGCAGCGCTGGCTCAAGAGCACCGAGCAGGCATTGCGCGAGGCGCAGCCCGGAGGCCTGACCCTGGACGAGCAAACCGCCCTGGAGGTCGAGGTTTCGGACGCGGTCCGCTTCATGCTGCGTCGCTGGCCGCCGGCCATGCTGCTGCGCAATGACCTGGACAACATCCGCATGGCAAGCCTGCTGTCGAGGCGCGCGCTGAACGCGGCCGAACTGGCCGACCTCAGCCAGCTTCCGTTTGCCCAATGCGTTGCCTTCCTGCAGGCGCTGCGCACGGCAGGCGTGCTCGAACTGCGCGTCGAGCAGGCCCTGCCGCCGCTGTTCACGCCGCGGCTCGACAGGCCGATCCGCGCAGACTTCGCGCGAGGTCTCCTCAACGGCATTCGCCGCCGCCTGGGATTGCGAGTTTCATGAAGGAATACAAGATTCTTCTTACCGGCACGGTGGGCGCGGGCAAGACGACGGCGATCGGATGCGTGAGCGACACCTTGCCGGTCATGACCGAGGTGCCCAACTCCGACACGTCGATCGGCAAACAGCTCACCACCGTGGGCCTCGACTTCGGCCAGCTCACGCTGGACAACGGCGACCGCGTCCGCCTGTTCGGCACGCCCGGGCAGGCCCGCTTCGACTTTCTCTGGAAGATCCTCGCCAGGAACGCGCTGGGCCTGATTGTGCTGATGGACAACTCGCGGCCCGATCCGCTGGGCGACCTGTCCACGTACATGCAGGGCTTTGCCGAATCCCTGCGGACGCTGCCGTGCGTCGTCGGGGTGGGGCGGATGCACCGTCACCCCGTGCCTACCCTCGACGACTACGCGCAAAGACTCGAGTCCATGGGCCGGGTGTTTCCGATTCTCGATGTGGACGTGCGAAGCAGGAGTGACGTGATCCTGCTGATCGACACGCTGCTGATGCAACTTGAAGCCGACATGCAGGGAGAGAAAGAGTGAGTGTTCGACATGGCTTGTCCAGGACGGCAACCGCGCACGCGCAACGCGAGGTGCAGAAACTGGTCGATGAGCTGAGCGGGGTGACGTCCGCCGTGGTGGCTACCGCGGACGGTTTCGATGTGGCTTCCGCGAGCACCGGCGATGCGGATCCTGCCCGCGTGGCTGCAATGGCCAGCTCCATCGTGGCGATCGGCGGCGTCGTTTCCGAAGAAGCCGGCCTCGGCCGGCACAAGAGCGTGATGATCCTGACGGAATCGGGCTTCGCGATTTTCTGCAGCGTGCACCGGTGCGATGGTGAACTCGTCATCAACGTGATCGCCCGGGACAGTGCAGTCCCGGCGCTGGTGGCCTACCGGGCGACCCAACTCGCCAAGACCCTCGCCGAGGTATGACGACGGCAGATTTGATTTCCACGCGAAGCCTGTCCGGCGCAACGCTCCCTTCGAGATTCCTTCCGCCCCTTCAAGGCCCATGCGTTTTTGCGTAGCGCAGCGGCTTCTTTTTGTACGCAGCAACCTTTTTCAACGATCCGACTGGAGAACGACTTGGCATCCATCAAACAAACGCTCGAAGACATCCTGAATATCGACGGCGCCATGTGCGCGGCCGTCGTCGACTCGGGCAGCGGCATGATCCTTGGCTCGGCGGGGTCGGGCGTGGACGTGGAAGTCGCCGCCGCCGGCAACACGGAAGTCGTGCGCGCCAAGCTCAAGACCATGCAGGCGCTGGGCCTGAACGACGTGATCGAGGACATCCTGATCACCCTGGGCAAGCAGTACCACATCATCCGCCCCTCGGCATCGAAGGAAGGTGTCTTTCTCTACGTCGTGCTCGACAAGCAGCGCGCCAACCTCGCCCTGGCCCGCCGCAAGACGCAGGACGTCGACAAGCTGATGGACTTCTGAAATCAGCAGAAAGGCAGAAAGAATCTCCGTGCTCGACCTGAACGAAGTCGCAATGTTTGTGCAAGTTGCACGCCTCGGCAGCTTTGCGGAAGCCGGGCGGCAACTGCGCGTGCCGTCGGCGACGGTGAGCCGTCGCATCCGGCAACTCGAGGCGCACCTGGGCACCCGGCTGTTGCAGCGCTCGACCCGCAAACTGGCGTTGACCAACGCCGGCCGGTCCTTCCAGGAACGATGCGGCCCGGCGGTCGAGGCGTTGATAGGCGCGGGGCGGCTGCAGGTCGAGGGCGGCCAGGAACCGAGCGGCTTGATACGCGTGGCCGCGCCGGCCAGTTTTTTCGATTTTTTCGAAATGGAATGGGTGGCCGATTTCCTGGCCGCGCATCCGCGGGTGCGGCTGGACTTCGTTCTTGATGATGTCGTGGCCGACCTCATCGGCGATCGCATCGACGTCGCTTTTCGCGGCGGACCCTTGCAGGACTCGAGCTACGTGGCCCGCAAGATCTTCGCAAGCTACGGGGGGCTTCTTGCCAGCCCCGCCTACCTGGCAGCGCGGGGCGCACCCACCAGCCTGCAGGAGCTCCTCGAGCACGACTGCGTGACGCAGCCGCCGGACACCGGCAATCTCTCGACCTGGCGCCTGCAAGGCCCCGGCGGCGTGGAAGAAGACGTGCGGGTGAGGGGACGCTTCATCAGCAACGTGCAGGGCGTGCTGCTCAAGGCTGCGTGTGCAGGGCTGGGCATCTCCGCGCTGCCGTCGATCCTGACGGCGTCCGACGTGGCGGCCGGCCGGCTGGTGCCGGTGCTGCCGCAGTACATGCGGGCGGGGCGCGGCCTGAGCGTCATCTACGCCAGTCGCCAGTACGTTCCGCAGGCGGTGTCCACGTTCGTCGACATGGCGATGGAAAAGCTCAGCCAGCAGGATTGGGCGCCTGCGTCCAGGTTGGCTGCCTGAGCGTCGCCGCCTGTCGCGTTCAGCCAGCCTTGGCGGAACGGTCTGCGACGGTGGCAGGGCAGGACGAGGGCGCGGCACCGGTCGCGTCGGCACCGCACCAGTCGCCACCCAGCGCCTTCACCAGAAACACCGAGGTCAGCAGCCGTTGCCCCTGCAACTGCGCGGCCTGCCGCTCGACCGTCAGCAGAGACTGCTGCGCGGTGATCACGTCGAGATATGTCGAGGCGCCACCTTCATAGCGGCTGGTCGCCATGTCGAGCACGCGCCGCGCCGCCGTCACGGCCGACTGCGCCTGCGTGGTCGCACTGTCGAGCGCCGACAAGCCGGTGATGCCGTCTTCGACTTCCTGCATCGCCGTCAGCACGGTGCGGCGGTAGTTGCCCAGGGTGGCGTCGTAGCCGGCCTTGGCGAAGTCGACGTTGGCGCGCACGCGCCCGCCGTCGAACAGCATCTGCGTGGCGGATACGCCCACCGACCACAGCAGGCTGGGCCCGTTGAACAGCGACTCGATCAGGCGGCTGTCGACGCCCACCGTCGGCGAGATGATGAAGCTCGGATAGAAGGCCGCGGTGGCCACGCCAATCTGCGCATTGGCCGCGGCCATCGCGCGCTCGGCCGAGGCCACGTCGGGCCGGCGCTGGAGGATTTCCGACGGCACGCCCAGCGGCACCGCGGGTGGCTTGATCTCGCGCAGATCTACCGGCAGTGCAAAGTTCGGCGCGGGCGTGCCGGTGAGGGTGGCCAGCGCGTGCTCGTACTGCGAGCGCTGCTTCTTCAGCACGTCGACCTGCGTCAGCGTGGTTTCGAGCAACGCCTGCTGCTGCGCCACGTCGAGGCCCGACACCGCGCCCAGGTCATGCCGCGCCGTGACCAGTTCCAGCGCGCGGCGCTGCAGGCCGATGGAGCGCGAGAGCACGTCGAGCTCGATGTCGGTCGAGCGCAGGTTGAAATAGTTATTGGCCACGTCGGCGCTCAGCAGCAGCCGCGTGTTGGCCAGGTCGGCCGCCGACTGCTCGGCGGAGGCCGATGCGCCCTCGACGGTGCGCTGCACGCGGCCCGCGAGGTCGAGCTCGTAGCTGGCGTTCAGCGAGACGGTGAAGTCGTTCTGCACCGTGGACGCGTTGGCGGTCGAGTAGTTCGTCAGCGGCCGGTTGGCGGAAATCTTCAGGCGCGAGGCGCGCGTGCCGAGGCCCAGCTGCGGATATTGGCTGGCCGCGTTGGACGCCAGCGCGGCCCGCGCCTGCGCCAGCCGCGCGTTGGCGATGACCAGCGTCGGGCTGCCGGCCAGGGCCTGCGCCTGCAATGTGTCGAGCGTGGCGTCGTCGAAGCGCTTCCACCACGGACCTTTGTCGGCGCTGTCGCTGGGCGTGCTCACGCGCCAGGGCTCTTCGAGCTTCCAGCTGACGGGCAGGGGCGTGTCGGGTGTCTTGTAGTCGGGGCCGACGGCGCAGCCCGCGACTAGTGCGAGCACCGCGGCAGCCGTGGCGACGACGGGCTGTCGCAACCTCACGCCGGTTCCTTCTTTGGCATGACGGGCGGGGCGGCCTTTGCGGCGGCTGGCGGAGCTTCGGGCGCGACGGCCACGATGTCGCCTTCAGCCAGCGAGTCCGAGGGGTTCAGCACCATGCGGTCGGTGCCTTCGAGGCCGTCGATCACTTCGACGTTCTCGCCGTAGTTACGGCCCAGCGTCACGGCGCGCAGGCCGACGCGGCCCTTCGCATCGACCACGGCGATGCGCGTGCCCTCGGCGCGGAACAGCAGCGCATTCGACGGCACGGTGAGCGTGCGGCTCGCGGCCAGCGGCAGCGACACCTGCACGTAGGCGCCAGGCAGCAGCGCGCCGTCCTTGTTGGGCAGCGACACCTCGACCTGCATCATCCGCGTAGTCGTGTCGATGGAGCCGGCGGTGCGCGCCACCTGGCCCTTGAAGCTCTGGCCGCGCAGTTCGGCCTGCGTGACGACCACCGGCTGGCCCGCCTTCACGAGCTGCGCATAGGCCTGCGGCACGTTGATGTACACGCGCAGCGGATCGGTCTGCGCGAGCAGGAAAAGGGCGCGCCCGGCACCGCCGCCCGCACCCGCATCGATCAGGTCGCCCACGTCGACGTTGC
This sequence comes from Variovorax multivorans, assembly GCF_051216835.1. Classification (NCBI taxonomy): domain Bacteria; kingdom Pseudomonadati; phylum Pseudomonadota; class Betaproteobacteria; order Burkholderiales; family Comamonadaceae; genus Variovorax; species Variovorax multivorans. The sequence continues at coordinate 295,712 of NZ_JBPJZL010000005.1, read as the reverse complement.
GCCGCGTGATCACGCCCGCGAACGGCGCCACCACGCGCTTGAAGCCTTCGGTCTGTTTCAGCCGCTGCACGTTGGCATCGGCCGCAGCCACGTTCGAAGTGGCCTGCGACACGGCGCTGCGGCGCTCGTCCAGGTCTTGCTGCGAGACCACGTCTTTCTTGCGCAGCGCTTCCCAGCGGTCGGCGGTGCTGCGCGCCAGCTCCAGCCCCGATGCAGCCTGCGCGCGTGCGGCCACGGCCTGCGAGAGCTGCTGGTCGATTTCGGGCGTCTCGATCTCGGCGAGCAGCTCGCCCTTTTCGACACGGCTGCCGATGTCTTTCGTCCAGCGCTTGAGGTAGCCGCTGGCGCGCGCCGAAATGGGCGATTGCACGAAGCCCTGCAGCGTCCCCGGCAGCGCCAGCGTCTGGCCGGTGGTGGGCACGCGGGGCAGTGCGGTCTGCACATATTGCTTCGCGCGCTCGCTGGTGCCCGCTTCGAGCGCGCGGGCGTTGGCGATGCGCACGAACACGGTGCGCGCCGCACCGAGCGCCAGCAGCACCAGCACGATCAGCACCAGCCAGCGCGTGCGCCGCACGATCTGCCGGCGGCGCAGCAGTTCACCCTCGCCCTCTTCAACGGCGATGGGGTGGATGGCCAATGCCGAGTGGCGTTGCTCCGTCATGAAATCAGTTCTCCTGGGGCGCTGCGCCCGCTGGCAGTTGATGCTGGTGCGCGGCTTCGCGCGCCGCCCGGCGGTGCGCAAGCCGACTGTGCACCCCCGCGAACACGGCGGGTACGAAAAACAATGTCGACACCGTGGCAAAGATCAGGCCACCGATCACGGCGCGGCCCAGCGGCGCGTTCTGCTCGGCGCCTTCGCCGAGGCCCAGCGCCATCGGGATCATGCCGATGATCATCGCCAGCGCCGTCATCAGCACGGGGCGGATGCGGGTGGCGCCGGCTTCCAGCGCGGCCGACAGCGGCGGAATGCCCGCCTGCAGCCGCTCGCGCGCGAACGACACCAGAAGAATGGAGTTGGCCGTGGCCACGCCCATGGTCATGATCGCGCCCGTGAGCGCGGGCACGCTCAGCGTGGTGCCGGTGATGAACAGCATCCACGCAATGCCCGCCAGCGCGGCCGGCAAGGCGGTGATGATGATGGCCGCGTCCAGCCACGACTGGAAGGTGACGACGATCAGCAGGTACACCAGCACGATCGCCATTGCCAGCCCCACGCCCAGGCCGATGAACGACGACTGCATGGTCTGCACCTGCCCGCGGATCTCGACCCGGCTGCCGCGCGAGAGCTTGGGCCGCATCTCGTCGACCAGCTTCTGCACCTTCGACGCCACGCTGGCCAGGTCGGTGCCCTGTACGCTCACGTACACGTCGATCACCGGCGCGATGTTGTAGCGCGACATCACGGCCGGCTGGCGATCGGCCTGCGTGCTCACGAGGTTGCCCAGCAGTTGCTGCGCGCCGGTCGCTCCCGTTGCCGCACCTGTACCCGCACCCACCGGAATGTTCAGCAGCGAGTCGAGCGAGTCGACGGTGTATTGCGGCGTCTGCACCGCGATGCTGTAGACCACGCCGTTCACCGGGTTCAGCCAGAAGGCCGGCGCCGTCTGCGAGCTGCCCGACAGCGCGATGAGCACGTTCTGCCCCACGTTGGAGGCTGTCAGCCCGTACTGCTGCAGCCGCGTGCGGTCCATCTGCAGGCTCAGCGCCGGGCCGTCGAGCCGCTGGTGCACGTGGGCGTCGACCGCGCCCGGAATCTGGCGGATCGCCTTGGTCAGTTCGGCCGCGCGCAGGGCATTGCCGGCCATGTCGTTGCCGCTGAACTGCACATCGATGGCCGCGGGCAGGCCGAAGTTCAGGATCTGCGTGACGATGTCCGCCGGCTGGAAGAAAAATTCGATGCCCGGAAAGCGCTTGGGCAGCTCGGCCCGCAGGAGCGACACGAACTGCTCGGTCGGCTTGTGGCCCTCTTTCAGCGACAGCAACAGCTCGCCGTCGAAGGTGCCGATGGTGCCGGCGTTGCTGTAAGACAGGTTGATGCCGCTGTTGGGCACGCCCAGGTTGTCGAGGATGGTTTCGAGCTGGTCCTGCGGCACCAGCTCGCGGATGGCGGCTTCCACCTGGTCTGTGAGGCGCGCGGTCTCTTCGATGCGCGTGCCGGTGGGCGCGCGCAGGTGCAGGCGGATCTGGCCGGCATCGACGGTCGGGAAGAAGTCGCGGCCCAGCGCGGGGTAGAGCAGGCAAGACAGCAGGCAGAAGCCGAGGAACAGGCCGATGAACCCGGCGCGCTTGGAGAGCACCGCCGACAGCACCAGCGTGTAGGCGCGGCGCACGCGCTCGAAGCGGCGGTCGAAGGCGCGATACAGGCGCTGCAGGGCACTCTGCTTTGCACCCTCCGCCGGTGCATGGCCGCCGCCGTGCGAGCCGCCCATCAGCAGCATCACCAGCGTCGGCACCAGCGTGCGCGAGAGCAGGTAGGAGGCCAGCATGGCGAACACCACCGCTTCGGCCAGCGGCACGAACAGGAAGCGCGCCACGCCCGAGAGAAAGAACATCGGCACGAACACGATGCAGATGCACAGCGTGGAGACGAAGGCGGCCGAGCCGATTTCGCCCGCGCCAACCTCGATGGCCTCTTTCAGCGGCGTGCCCATGTGCAGGTGCCGCTCGATGTTCTCGATGGTCACGATCGCCTGGTCGACCAGAATGCCCACCGAGAGCGCCAGCCCGCCCAGCGTCATGAGGTTGAGCGTTTCGCCGAGCGAGTACAGCACCAGGATGGACGCCAGGATCGACAGCGGAATCGTCAGCCCGATGATCAGCGTGCTGCGCCAGTTGCCGAGAAACAGCAGCACCATCGCGGCCGTGAGCGCGGCGGCCAGGATGGCTTCGAACACCACGCCCTTGACGGCGGCTTTCACGAACACCGACTGGTCGAACAGCGGCGTGATCTTGATGTCTTCCGGCATCGTCTGCGCGGCGATGGGCAGCATGGCGCGGATGTTGGAGACGATATCCAGCGTGGAGGCGCCGCCGTTCTTCAGCACCGACAGCAGCACGCCGCGCACGCCGTCCTGGCGCACCACGTTGGTCTGCGGCGAGAAGCCGTCGCGCACGTAGGCCACGTCGCGCAGGTAGGTGGTGGCGCCGTTCACCGTGCGGATCGGCAGGTCATTCAGGCCCGCGATGGCGTCGGGCGAGCCGTTCATCTTCACGTTGTATTCGGTGGCGCCGAACTTGGCCGTGCCCGAGGGAAGAATCAGGTTTTGCGTGTTCACCGCGTTCACCACGTCGGCAGGCGACAGGCCGCGCGCCTGCAGTGCCTGGGTGTCGAGGTCGACCGAAATCAGCCGGTTCTTGCCGCCGTAGGGAAAGGGAATGGCCGCGCCGGGCACCGTGATGAGCTGCGGGCGCAGCTGGTTGACGGTGGAGTCGAACAGCGAGTTTTCAGAGCGCGTGGGGCTCGACAGCGCCAGCTGGATCACCGGCACGCTGGAGGCCGAATACTTGATGACCAGCGGCGGCGTGATGCCCGGCGGCAGTTGCCGCACCTGCGCCTGCATCGAAGCCACCACCTGCGAGATGGCCATCTCGATGTTGGCCGTGGGCTGGAAGAACACCTTGATGATCGACACGCCCGCCAGCGACTGCGACTCGATGTGTTCGATGTCGCTCACCGTGGTGGTCAGCCCGCGCTCGACCTGGCCGGAGATGCGCTGCCCCATCTCCTGCGCCGGCAGGCCGGTGTAGTTCCAGATGACGCTGACCACCGGGATGTTGATTTCCGGGAAGATGTCGGTCGCCATGCGTGCGAGGACAAAGGGCGTGGCCAGCACGATCAGCATCGCCATGACGATGAAGGTGTACGGACGACGCAACGCAAGCTGGACCATGGAGGGGGCTCTCTGCTTCCGACGGAAAAAGGTTTTGCATCATAAGGAAGTAGATTTAAGTTTGCCGACTCCGTTAAATAGGGTGTGGCGCTTTACCAAAAGGGTGCATATGGACAGGGTCTGGCTGGTAGTGATGGGCGTTTCGGGATGCGGCAAGTCGAGCCTGGGCGCGGCGCTGGCCACCGCCCTCGACCTGCCGCTCATAGAAGGCGACGACCACCATCCGCCGGCCAATGTCGAGAAGATGAGCCACGGCATCGCGCTGACCGATGCCGATCGCGCGGGCTGGCTCGCCACGCTGGGCCGCGCGCTGGCCGGTGCGCCGCAGGGCGCCGTGCTGACCTGCTCGGCGCTCAAGCGCATCTACCGCGAGCAACTGCGCGCGGCCGCGCCGGGGCTGCGCTTCGTGTTCATGGCGATCGAACGGGCCGAGGCCGAGCGCCGCGTGGCCGCGCGGGCCGGGGCGGGGGAGCACATGTTTCCCGCCAGCTTGGTAGCCAACCAGTTCGCCACGCTGGAGTCGCCGGTGGGGGAGGCGGGTGTGCTCGCGGTGGATGCGACGGCGCCGCTGGCGCAGTCGGTGGGGGCGGTGAAGGCGTGGCTGGTCAGCCCTTGAGTTCGGCGCGCATGCCTTCGAGCGTGGTGGCCACACGGCCCATCACGTCGGCCACCATGTCCAATTCATCGCGCGTGGCCGGCGCGACCATCGCGGTCACCATCTCCGCCTGAACCGCCAGGCACTTCTGCGCCATTGCCATGCCGTCGTCGGTGAGCGTGAGGCGACGCACGCGTGCGTCGGCGCCATCGCTGTCGCGCCGCACCCAGCCCCTGGCCTCCATCTGCGTGAGCAGCATGCTGACGCCGCTCTTCGCCACGAAGCAGCGCGCGGCCAGCGCCTGCTGCGTGATGCCCGGCGTGGTCGCGATGGTGGCCAGCACTTCGTGCTCGCCCACGCGCAGGCCGATGGCGGCGAGCCGCGCCGTCATTACCGCATCGCAGAGGTTGTAGGCCCGCACCACCGCCAGCCATGCGGCCGTGCCGTGGGGCGAAGAGGGCGTCTTGTCGGTCTTGCTGGGCTTGGGCTGCTTTGCTGCGGGCATTGAAATGGTTCAGTCTTGAACTAGAATGTTCTGAATTGAACCAATTCTAGGCTGTCCATGAACCTCTACCTGCGCTTGCTGATGACCCTGCTGCGTGCCTGGCGTGCACCGCGCCTCGCGCCGGGCGACACGCTGGAGCGGCAACTGCGCGTGCTGCCGAACGACCTCGACATCAACGGCCACATGAACAACGGCCGCTACCTGACGGTCGTCGACCTGATGCTGGTCGAGTATTTCGTGCGCACCGGCTTTGCGACCACCATGCTGCGCCAGGGCTGGAGGCCGATGTCCGGCGGCTCGCTCATCAGCTACCGACGCGGGCTCAACCCCTTTCAGGTGTACACGCTGCGCTTTCGGCTCGACGCCACGGACCAGCACTGGAACTACATGCGCTTCGAGTTCGTGCGTGGCGACAGGGTGTGCGCGGCCGGCTACATGAAGGGCGCGGCCGTGGGGCGCGGCGGGCTGGTGCCGAACCAGGAGTCGTATGCGGCCATGGGGCTCGTGCCGCCGGCGCATGCGCTGCCGGGGCCGGTGCGCGACTGGATCGCGGCCGAGCAGGGCGTGATGAACGCGGCCTGGTAAGGCTCAGCGCGTTGGCGGCGCATCGAGCGCCAGCCGCAGCCGCGTGACGTTCGGGTTGCCCGGGTCGCGCTGCAGCTTGAAGCCCAGCTTGCGCGCCAGCGCCAGCATGCCGATGTTGTCGTAGAGCGTGATGTCCGCCAGCTGCTTCACGCCGGCCGCCGCGGCCGCGTCGATCAGCTTGCGCATGAGCTTGTGGGCAACGCCGTGGTGCTGCCAGGCATCTGCGATGACGACAGCGAATTCGGCGACGTGCGCCGTCTCGGGCGTCTCGCCGCGCACGTAGCGCACCACGCCCATCTGCTGCTCCACGCCATCGACCTCGGTCGTCGCGATGAGCGCGAGTTCGTGGTCGTAGTCGATGTGCGTCATGCGCCACAGCTCATCGGGCTGCGGCTTTCGCGGCGACAGCAGGCGGTGGTAGCCCGTCTCTTTCGAGAGTCCGTCCACGAAGGCCGTGTGCATCGCCAGATCGTCGGCGCGGATCGGGCGGATCCGCACCGGCGTGCCGTCGCTCAGTTGCCAGTCCTCGACCAGGTGGCTGGGGTAGTCGAGGGCTGGCATGGCATCACCCAGTCGACTCAGCCGATCACTTCGGGCCAGTCTGTGTGGAAGAACTGGCCTTCGGGCTTGTCGGTGCGCTCGTAGGTGTGCGCGCCGAAGAAATCGCGCTGAGCCTGCAGCAGGTTCGCCGGCAGGCGCTCGGTGCGGTAGCTATCGTAGTAAGCCAGCGAGGCGCTGAAGGCCGGCACCGGAATGCCGTTGCTCACCGCCAGTGCCACCACTTCGCGCCAGTTCTGCTGCGTGCGGTTCAGCAGGTCCTTGAAGAACGGGTCGAGCATCAGGTTGCCCAGGGCAGGGTCGGTGCGGAAGGCATCGGTGATGCGGTTCAGGAAACGTGCGCGGATGATGCAGCCGCCGCGCCAGATCGACGCGATGCCGCCCAGGTCGAGGCCCCAGTCCTTCTTGTCGCCCATGGTCTTGATGAGGTCGAAGCCCTGCGTGTAGCTGATGACCTTCGATGCATAGAGCGCATCGTGCACCTTGGCCACCAGCGCCTTCTTCTCGACCGACAGCTCGATCTTCGGGCCCTGCAGCAGCTTGCTGGCCGCCACGCGCTGCTTCTTCTGCGACGACAGCACGCGCGCCTCGACGGCCGCGTTGATGGTGCTGATGACCACCGCGTTCTCGGCTGCGTTGATCAGCGTCCACTGGCCCGTGCCCTTCTGGCCGGCCTTGTCGAGAATGACGTCGACGATGGGCTTGCCCGTTTCCGGATCTTTCTGCTCGAGCGCCTTGGCGGTGATCTGGATCAGGTAGCTCTGCAGCTCGCCGTCGTTCCATTCGCTGAAGATGGCGGCCATCTCGTCGGTGCTGAAGCCGGCCGCCTTGAACAGGCTGTAGGCCTCGCAGATCAGCTGCATGTCGCCGTACTCGATGCCGTTGTGCACCATCTTCACGTAGTGGCCCGCGCCGCCGGGGCCGATGTGAATCACGCAGGGCTCGCCGTCCACCTTGGCCGCGATGCTCTCGAAGATCGGCTTCATCACTTCCCAGGTCGAAAGCGGCCCGCCCGGCATGATCGACGGCCCCTTGCGCGCGCCTTCCTCGCCGCCCGACACGCCCGCGCCGATGAAGCGCAGGCCCTTGCTGGAGAGGTACGCGTCGCGGCGCTCGGTGTCGGTGTAGAGGCTGTTGCCGCCGTCGATGACGATGTCGTCCTTGTCCAGCAGCGGAATGAGCTGCTCGATCACCTGGTCGACCGGCGCGCCGGCCTTCACCATGATCTGGATCTTGCGAGGCTTGGCCAGGCTCTGCACGAACTCTTCCAGCGTCTTCGCGCCGACCAGCTTCTTGCCGGGGTTGGCGGCGATGAAGGCTTCGGTGGTGGCCTCGGTGCGGTTGTACACGCTGACCTGGAAGCCGCGGCTTTCCACATTCAGCACGAGGTTCTGGCCCATCACGGCCAGGCCGATCAGTCCGAAATCGCTTTGCTTGTTGCTGCTCATGACCCGTCTTGCCCTTCTTTCATGTGCGTGCGCCGGAATGTCCCGCGCACGGGTTGGTTCGCGGGTCATTTTGCCGGTGCCGGGCGCAGGGTGGCGTCGGAGGCGGTCTATACCCGCTTGGCAAGCGGGCATGGCTTGGGTATGTTTGACGCGCATGAGCGCCGCGCCGGGCCGCCCCAAGCAAGCTCGCACCGCAGTGCGAAGCACGAAGGTATTTCAATGAGCGAAGCCATCGACACCATCCACCGCTGGTCCACCGACGCCGTGCCGCTCGCGCAGCGGCTGGACTACTGGGTGGGCGCGGTCTGCGAGGGCTTCCTGGAGATGGACGTGACCAGCCCGGTGGCCGGCAGCTTCGGCGCCACGCTCGAATCCGCGCCGCTCGGCCCCATCGTCGTCAACCAGGTGCGCGGCAGCGCGCAGGACGTCTACCGCACGCGCCGCGCCATCGCCCACAGCCGCAACAACTACTTCTACCTGCTGTGCAAGACCGACTCGGCCTGGGTGGCCGTGCAGGACGGCCGCTCCGCGCGGCTGCTGCCGGGCGATGCAGTGCTGGTCGATTCGCGCCGGCGCTACGAATTTCACCTGCTGCAATCGGCCGACACCATTTCGCTCGAACTGCCGACCGCCTGGGTCGATGCGTGGATTCCTGACGCGGGCGACCAGGTGGCGCGGCGCATCGACGGGCAGGCGGGGTGGGGCAGCGTGCTGTGCGGCTTCGTGCGGCAGCTGACACCGCAGATGGCCGCAAAGCCGCCGCTGCCGGCGGCGTTGCTGGGCGACCAGCTCGGCGGCCTGCTGGCGCTGGCCACGGGGCATGGCCTTTCAGAGTCAGAAAGCGAAGGCCGTGCTGCGCTGCGGCGCCGCGTGCTCGACGCCACGCGCGAGCGCCATGCGGAACCGGGCCTCACAGCCGCGGGTGTGGCGCGCGAGCTGGGCATCTCGGAGCGCAGCCTGCACCGCTGTCTGGGCGAAGGAGGCACGACCTTCGCCACTGCGCTGGCGGGCTTTCGCATGCAGGCGGCGCGGCGCATGCTGGGCGATGCGCGCTTCGATCGCCTGGGCATCGCGGAGATCGGCTTTCGCGTGGGGCTGACGGATGCCTCGCACTTCGTGCGCCAGTGCCGCAGGCATCTGGGCGCCACGCCGGGTGAGTTGCGCCGCTTGCGGCGCTGAGCCGCCGCTCAGATGCTACGCAGGCTGACCCGCTTCGACAGCGCCTCGGCACTCTCGCGCCGCTCGCTGTAGCGGTCCACAAGGTAGCCCGCGCAGTCGCGTGTGAGCAGCGTGAACTTGAGCAGCTCTTCCATCACGTCGACCACTCGCTCGTAGTACGGCGAGGGCTTCATGCGTCCGGCTTCGTCGAACTCAAGGAAGGCCTTGGCCACCGACGACTGGTTGGGGATGGTGAGCATGCGCATCCAGCGGCCGAGCACCCGCAGCTGGTTCACGGCGTTGAAGGACTGCGAGCCGCCCGACACCTCCATCACCGCGAGCGTCTTGCCCTGCGTGGGCCGCACCGAGCCGACGGACAGCGGGATCCAGTCGATCTGCGCCTTCATGATGCCGGTCATGGCGCCGTGGCGTTCGGGCGATGTCCACACCATGCCTTCGGACCATTGGGCGAGGTCGCGAAGCTCCTGCACCTTCGGATGGTCTTCCGGCGCGTCGTCGGGCAGGGGCAGGCCGCGCGGGTCGTAGATGCGCGGCTCGGCGCCCAGGGCCTGAAGCAGCCGCGCGGCTTCTTCAGTGAGCAGCCGGCTGTAGGAGCGCTCGCGTACCGAGCCGTAGAGCAGCAGGATGCGCGGCGCGTGCGTGGCGCGCTCCGTGGGCAGCAGTTGCCGCAGGTCCGGTCGGTGGAAATGCCCGGTGTCGATGTTCGGCAGTTCAGCGCTTGACGACACGCTGGCCCTTCGCGTCGATGACGGCCTCGCCGTCTTCCTTGGAGAAGGCGCCTTGCTGCGAACGCGGCAGGATGTCGAGCACCGCTTCCGAAGGCCGGCACAGCCGCGTGCCGAGCGGCGTCACCACGATCGGCCGGTTGATGAGGATCGGGTGCTGCAGCATGAAGCCGATCAGCTCCTCGTCGCTCCACTTCGCATCGTCGAGGCCGAGTTCGTCGTAAGGCGTGCCCTTGCGGCGCATGACCTCGCGCACCGGCATGCCCATGGCCGCGATCAGTTGCTTCAGCGTCGCGCGATCGGGCGGGGTCTTCAGGTACTCGATGACGGTGGGCTCATCGCCTGTGTTGCGGATCAGCGCGAGCACGTTCCTCGACGTGCCGCAGGCGGGGTTGTGATAGATGGTGATGTCGTTCATGGAAGTGTGGTGCCGGTTTCAAAGACTCAATCGAAGCGCCAGTGCCGCCAGGGTGACCAGCAGCACGGGCAGGGTCAGCACGATGCCTACCTTGAAGTAGTAGCCCCAGCCGATCGCCATGCCCTTCTTCGCGAGCACGTGCAGCCAGAGCAGGGTGGCGAGGCTGCCGATGGGCGTGATCTTCGGGCCGAGGTCGCAGCCGATCACGTTGGCGTAGACCATCGCTTCCTTCACGATGCCGCTCGCACTCGACGCGTCGATGGACAGCGCGCCCACCAGCACGGTGGGCATGTTGTTCATGACCGACGAGAGCAGTGCCGAGAGAAAGCCCGTGCCCATCGCCGCGCCCCAGACGCCGCCTTGCGCGAACACATTCAGCAGCGAGGCGATGTAGCCGGTCAGGCCGGCGTTGCGCAGCCCGTAGACCACGAGGTACATGCCCAGCGAGAAGATCACGATCTGCCAGGGCGCGCCACGCAGCACCTTGCGAATGCCGATCACCGGACCGCGCCCTGCGACGGCCAGCAGCACGATTGCGCCGAAGGCCGCTACCGCGCTGACCGGCACGCCCAGCGGCTCCAGGCCGAAGAAGCCGACGAGCAGCAGCACCAGCACGACCCAGCCCGCGCGGAAGGTCGCGGGGTCGCGGATCGCATCCGCAGGCACCTTGAGTTGGGTCGCGTCGTAGCTGGCCGGAATGCCGCGGCGAAAGAAGAGCATCAGCACCAGCAGGCTCGCGAGCACCGCCGCGATGTTCACGGGGAACATGACCGAGGCGTATTCGCCGAAGCCGATGCGGAAGAAGTCGGCCGACACGATGTTCACCAGGTTCGAGACGATCAGCGGCAGGCTGGCCGTGTCGGCGATGAAGCCCGCCGCCATCACGAAGGCGAGCGTGGCGGCCGGCGAGAAACCCAGCGCCACGAGCATCGCCATCACGATGGGCGTAAGGATCAGCGCCGCGCCGTCGTTGGCGAACAGCGCCGACACGGCGGCGCCCAGCAGTACGATGAACGCGAACAGCAGCCGCCCGCGTCCGCCGCCCCAGCGCGCCACGTGCAGCGCGGCCCATTCGAAGAAGCCCGCTTCGTCGAGCAGCAGGCTGATGACGATCACCGCGATGAAGGTGGCGGTCGCGTTCCACACGATGCCCCAGACGACCGGGATGTCGGACAGCTGGACCACGCCGAGCAGCAGCGCGATGACGGCGCCGAGCGAGGCGCTCCAGCCGATGCCCAGGCCGCGCGGCTGCCAGATCACCAGCACGAGCGTGAAGATGAAGATCGCAACGGCGCTCAGCATGTCGGAGGGCATCCGACAGCGCAGGTTTCGCCTTGGCAGCAGTTCTCGGTGAGGTAGGCCAGCAGGCCGTTCATCTGGTCGAATGCCGCGCGGTAGATGAGGTTGCGGCCCTGCCGCTCCTGCGAGACCAGCCCCGAATGCACGAGCTCCTTGAGATGGAACGACAGGCCCGTGGCCGACACCTCGAGCGCTTCGGTCAGCGCGCCGGGCGTGAGTCCGGCAGGGCCCGCCACCACCAGCGCACGAAACACCCGCAGGCGAATGGGCTGCGCCAGTGCGGCAAGGGATCGGACAACGTCATTTTCTTCCATATTTCAAGTATCGTTGAATAATTGAATCGAAGCAACCAGGCTGGCGCGAACCGGCCATCGCGCTGGCACGTATCGGCCATGCGCAAGTCACCGATGTTCCTTACAGTCGTGCTCCGTCACAAACAAAAGGAGACACACCCACCATGTCCGACACCTATGTTCTCGTCCACGGCGCCTGGCACACCGGCGCAGAGATCGAAGCCGTGGCCGACGGCCTGCGCGCAGCAGGGCACACCGTGTATTGCCCGACGCTCGCTGGCAACAACCCCGGCGACGACCGATCGAGCATTGGCCTGGAAGACGCCATCGCTTCCGCCGTGCGCTACATCGAGGAGAAAGACCTCACGCAGGTGCGCCTCGTGGGCCACAGCTACGGCGGCATGGTGATCTCGGGCGTGGCGGATCGCATCGCGCCGCGGCTGAAGCGGCTGGTGTACATCAACGCCTTCGTGCCGCTCGATGGCGAATCGCTCAACGACATGGTGCCGCCGCACTACGTGACGATGTTCGACGCCGTCGCCGAGGCCAACGGCAATGCCGTGACGCTGCCCTTCGAGATCTGGCGCGAGGCCTTCATCAACGATGCGGACCTGGCGACCGCGACGGCTGCCTATGACAAGCTCAACCCGCACCCGTACCGCACCTTCACCGACAAGATCAGGCTGCAGCAGCCGCTGGCCGCGCTGGCGCTGGGCAAGTCCTACGTCAATTGCCTGCAGGACACCGCGCTGCCGCACGGCATGCCGTGGCATCCGCGCCTGTCGGAGCGGCTGGGCCTGTTCCGGCTGGTGGAGTGCCCTGGCAGCCACGAGATGTTCTTCTCGAACCCCCAGAGGCTCGCGCAGGCGATCCTGGAGGCGGGGCGGGACTGACCCCGTTTCGATCGGTCAGTTGCTGCTGAAGAGCGCGTCGTACACGCGGATCGACGCATAGGCGTCGTTCGCGGCGTAGCGGATCTGCGCTTCGGTGAGCTGCTTGTTGGCCCAGTTGGATGTGGTCGCCTTGCGCGATTTGATGAAGCGGCGGTTGAACACCAGAGCCACTGCCGCCTTCACGCCAACCGACTTGCGGTAGCCGCGATGGCGGAATTCGTTGTCTATGTCGAACACCGCCTTCGGCTCGATGTTGAGCCGGTTGCGGATCAACGTGAGGTCGCCCGACAGGCCGAAGCCGACCTTGCGCAGCTCGGTGGAGGCGATCAGCGTGGCCACCACCGGATTGCACTCGGTGCGATGCAGCTGAAACAGCCATGCCGTGTCGCGCGTGGAGAACTGCACCACGTGCGGGCCGCCCGACACCTCGTTCTTCGCGAAGGTGGGCTTCGATTCAGTGTCGAAGCCGGCGATGCCCGCGGCGAGCAGTGTGGCGGCGGCGTGTTCTGCATCTTGCAGTGTCTGCACGACCACGATGTCTTTCAGGCCGAGGCCTTCGAAGGGTTCGAGCAGCGCGATCTGTTCGCGCTCGGGCAGTGGTGGGAGCTTGGGGTTCTCGCTCACCGGGAGGCTGCTTTCGCTATCTTTTTCTTCACTGAGGCTTTCTTCACTGCGGGTTTCTTGGCGGGTGCCTTCTTCGGCTTCGGTGGCTGGCCCGAGCGCAGCGCTGCTTCGTAGGCAAGGCGGCCCCACATGGCGGCTTCCTCGCGATCTTCGAAAAGATCCGCCGGGGCTTGCCGGTACGACATCGGCATCGACTTGCCCTGGCGCACGTAGGTGAAGGGCGGCAGGTTCAGCTTGTCGAAATGTGCGGCGCTTTCGGCATCGGCCTTGAGGTAGAGCGTGTCTTTGGCGACCAGCGCGATCATGCGGCCTTCGTGCCAGACGCCGTGGCCGCCGAACATGCGGCGCGTTTCGATGCGGCCGAGCCGCTCGAAGGTTTCGTGCAGGCTTTCGACGAATTCGCTCATGCGGTGATCTCGATGCGGTTGCCGTCAGGGTCGAGCACCACGCTCTCGTAGTAGCCGTCGCCGGTGCGGCGCGGGCCGTCGAGCAGCGGGTAGCCGTCGGCCTTCAGGCGCTGCGTGAGTTCGTCGACCGCGGCGTCGGAGCCCACGCTGATCGCCAGGTGCGTCCAGCCCATGCGCTGCGCGCCGGCTTCAGCGGTTACGGGCGAGAGCGTGCTCGTGGTCATGGCCTCGATGCGCGCGCCGTCGCCCAGGCTCAGGAAGCACGAGGTGAAGCCCTTGGCCGGGTTGACGTAGCCTGCGCCGGCGGTGGCGCCGAAGTAGTCGACATAGAAGCGCTTGCAGCGTTCGAGATCGGTGGTCCAGAGTGCGATGTGGTCGATGCGCATGGGCACGAAAAGAAGGATGGGTTCAGCCGATGCGCCACGGCGGGCGCGAGGGCGACCAATGGTAGGCGATGCGCTCGCGGCCGCTCGATGGGTGCCGATCGACCGCACCGCGCTCGAGGCCATAGCGTTCGTAGAAGCGCTGCGCCGATGTGTTGGTGGCCGCCACGTGCAGCCACCAGCCTGTGGGAATGCGCACGCAGGCTTCGTCGAGCAACGCCTTGCCCAGGCCCTGGTTGCGCAGGTGGGGTTCGACGAAAAGCTGGGCCACGTATTCGCGCCGCCCCAGCAGCACCATGAACGCCAGCACCTGCCCGTCGCGCTCCGCCAGCACCACTTCGGCGGGCGGGCCGAACTCGGTCTGCACGCGGTGCAGCCAGTAGCCGATCGGCTCGAAATGGGCAACGCCCCGGTTGGCCGCGATCCAAGCGCGGCGCCAGATGCCGGCCAGCACCATGTTTTCTTCAGCGCTGCCTTCGCGCAACCGCAGGTGGAAGGCGGGAATTTGGGCGGCGGACATGCGAACCATGATACGGCGCGGGGCCGCTGTGGTCGATGAGGCTGAGGCCCTATGCGCGCAGGGTTTGTACGTGGTGCGCGAGGTGGTCGGCCATGAAGCTCTGGATGAAGTAGTAGCCGTGGTCGTAGCCCGCGTGACGGCGCAGCGTGAGCGGCTGGCCGGCGGCAAAGCAGGCGGCCTCGAAGGCCTCGGGGTGCAACTGCTCGGCGAGGAATTTGTCGGCCAGTCCCTGGTCGATGAGGATGCCTTGCGGGTAGGGTGCCACCACCTGCGACTTCATGAGCGCACTGGCGTCGTGCGCCAGCCATTGCGCACGGTCAGCGCCGGGCTGGCCCAGATAGCCGCCGAGCGCCTTCTCGCCCCATGGGCACTGCGTGGGCGCGCAGATCGGCGCGAAGGCCGAGAGCGACTTGAAGCGCCCCGGATGCCGCAGCGCCAGCGTGAGCGCACCGTGGCCGCCCATCGAGTGGCCGAAGATGCCGATGCGCTCGCCGTCGATGGCGAAGTGCTTGGCGACCAGCGGCAGCAGCTCGTGCACGACCCAGCTTTCCATGCGCCAGTGCGTGGCCCATGGCTCGGCCAGTGCGTCGAGGTAGAAGCCGGCGCCGATGCCGAAGTCCCAGTCGTCCTTCGCACCCGGAATGCTTTCCGCTTCGCGGCCGCGCGGGCTGGTGTCGGGCGCGATCAGCGCGAGGCCCAGGCTCGCGGCCATGCGCTGCGCACCGGCCTTCACCGCGAAGGTTTCTTCGTTGCAGGTCAGGCCCGCGAGGTAGAGCAGGGCGGGCACGCGCTCGTGCGCGACCTGCGGCGGCAGGTAGACCGAGAAGCGCATCGGCAGGCCGATTTCATGCGAGCGGTGTTCGAGAAAGCGCTGCACGCCGCCGAAGGCGTGGTGCTCGGAAAGAATCTTCGGAGTGTTGTCGGTCATTGCGGGTTCTTGCCGCGCAGGGCGGGCACGAGTTCGAGCACGGCGTCGGCAAAGGTGCGCGGCGCTTCCTGCGGAAGGTTGTGGCCCGCGCCGGGCACGAGCCGGTGCGAACGCGGGCCGCTGAAACGGTGTGCGTGGGCTGATGCGTCGGCGGGCGGGCGCACGCCGTCGTCGATGCCGTCGAAGGTGATGGCGGGCACGGTGATCGTGGGCTGGGCCGCGAGGCGGCGTTCGATGTCGGCGTAGGCCGGGTCGCCCGGCACGAGGCCGAAGCGGTGGCGGTACGACTGGATCACCACGTCCACGAAGTCGGGTTGGTCGAAGGCGGCGGCGCTGCGCTCGAAGGTGGCGTCGTCGAACTGCCATGTGGGCGACCAGAGCTTCCACAGCAGCTTCGTGAGCGCCTTGCGGTCTTTCTCGAGGCCGGCGCGGCCGCGCTCGCTGTGAAAGTAGTACTGGTACCAGAGGCTGTGCTCGTTGGCCGGCGTATCCGGCTCCATCGCTTTCGCGATGTTCTGGATGTTGTAGCTGTTGAGGGACACCAGCCCCGCGCAGCGTTCGGGCCACAGCGCTGCGACCACGCAGGCGGCGCGGCCGCCCCAGTCGTAGCCGGCCAGCACGGCACGGTCGATCTTCAGGGCGTCGAGCAGCGCAAGCAGGTCGGCGCCCAGCGCGGCCTGTTCGCCCGAGCGCGGCGTGGCTTCGTTCAGGAAGCGCGTGGCGCCGTAGCCGCGCAGGTACGGCACGATCACGCGGCAGCCTTGGTCGGCCAGCATCGGCGCGACTTCGGCGTAGGTGTGGATGTCGTACGGAAAGCCGTGCATCAGCAGCACGGTCGGACCGTCGGAAGGGCCTGCTTCGAAGTAGGCGACTTCGAGAACGCCCGCTTCGATCTTGCGCAGGGGTTCCATGCGGTTCATGGCGGGCGCCTCCCGGGGCTTAGTAGAGCACCACGCCGCGGATGGATTCGCCGCGCTTCATCAGGTCGAAGCCCTTGTTGATGTCTTCCAGCGGCATGGTGTGCGTGATCAGGTCGTCGATGTTGATCTTGCCTTCCATGTACCAGTCGACGATCTTCGGCACGTCGGTGCGACCGCGTGCGCCGCCGAAGGCCGAGCCTTCCCACTTGCGGCCGGTGACCAGCTGGAACGGCCGCGTGCTGATCTCTGCACCGGCCTCGGCCACGCCGATGATGATGCTGCGGCCCCAGCCCTTGTGCGTGCATTCGAGCGCCTGGCGCATCACCTTGGTGTTGCCGATGCACTCGAAGCTGTAGTCGGCGCCGCCGTCGGTCAGTTGCACGATGGCATCCACCACGTTCTCGGTGTCCTTGGGATTGATGAAGTGCGTCATGCCGAACTTGCGGGCCATGGCTTCGCGTTCGGGGTTCAGGTCCACGCCGATGATCTTGTCGGCACCTACCATCTTGGCGCCCTGGATCACGTTCAGGCCGATGCCGCCGAGGCCGAACACCACCACGTTGGCGCCGGCTTCCACCTTGGCCGTGAAGATCACCGCGCCGATGCCGGTGGTGACGCCGCAGCCGATGTAGCAGACCTTGTCGAAGGGGGCGTCCTCGCGGATCTTGGCCAGCGAGATCTCGGGGGCGACCGTGTAGTTGCTGAAGGTCGAGGTGCCCATGTAATGGGCGATCGGCGTGCCGTCGAGGCTGAAGCGGCTGGTGCCGTCGGGCATCAGGCCCTTGCCCTGCGTGCCGCGGATCAGCTGGCACAGGTTGGTCTTGCGGCTCAGGCAGAACTTGCACTGGCGGCATTCGGGCGTGTACAGCGGAATGACGTGGTCGCCCTTCTTGAGCGTGGTGACGCCGGGGCCGACATCGACCACGATGCCCGCGCCTTCATGGCCGAGGATCGCGGGGAAGATGCCTTCGGGGTCGGCGCCCGAGAGGGTGTAGTAGTCGGTGTGGCAGATACCGGTGGCCTTGATCTCGACCAGCACTTCGCCGAATTTCGGGCCTTCGAGGTCCACGGTTTCGATGGTGAGCGGGGCTCCGGATTTCCAGGCGACGGCGGCTTTGGTTTTCATGGCGAGTGTGATTCTTCAGAAAGGCGAAGCGGTAAGGATACCCAGACGACGTTCAAACAGGGCCGGCAGGAAAGATTCCCGACATTCCCACAAAGCCGGGCAGGTGGCGAAAGTTCCAGACCCAGTTTCGCAGTGCGGGAAATTCATCGAGCGAAATGCCGCCTTCGCTGGCGAGCGCGACGTAGGGGAAGCAGGCGAGGTCGGCAATGGTCGGCTCGGGCGCGGACGCGAGCCAGCGCAGGCCCGCGCTGGCCTGTTCGGCAAGATGGTCGTCGAGCACGCGGAACACGGCGCGCGCGCCGCTGCGGCAGGCCTCGATGTCGAGATGGTGGTAGCCGAGCGCGTCGTGCAGCCGCGCGGCCGAGGCGGTGCGGGTGATCTCGTCGGCGGTGGCGAGCCACATCGCGACCTGGCCGCGCAGCTTGGGGTCGTCGGGGTACCAGCGGCCTTGAGCGTCGTAGCGGCTTGCCAGGTAGACCAGGATGGCCTGTGCATCGCGCAGCAGGAAGCCTTCGTCGTCGATCACCGGGAGCTGGCCGAGCGGGTTGATGTTTGCCAGGAATGCGGCGGATTTGTGCTCGCGGCCGGGAAAGAAATCGACCGGCACCGTTTCGTGCGTGACGCCCAGCCAGGCCAGCATCTGCCGCACCTTGAAGCAGTTGCCCGAGAGCGGATAGTCGTAGAGCTTCAGCGTCGTCATGCCGCGGCCCTCACGCCGAAGCGCATGCCGCGCTCGCGCAGCCATCGCCGGTAGGTGACGGACGATGTGTCGCCGCGCGTCGGCGTCTCGGCGCGGCCTTCGAGCGGCATGCGCTTGAAGGCGTGGTTTTCCAGGATGGGCTTGTCCTGGCCGAAGATGGTGTGCTGGAAGGCGATGAGCTCGGCATCGGTGGAGTCGTCGTCGTAGCAGGCGAGCAGCGTGTGGGCGATCACGTGCTCGTCGTCGATGGGCTGAAGGAAGAGGCCGATCGCGTCGAGCGCGCCCACGCGGAAGCTCGATTTGTAGAGCATGGCCGAGAAGGGCTGCATCACGCGGTACTTGTAGAGCACCTCGCTGCCCGAATCGTGGGCGGCGGAGGCGCGCGGCTGCCAGAAGCGGCAGTCGGTGGCCCAGATCTCGCCGGTGGCGGGCTCGACCTGCACCTGGTACTGCGCCACCTCGGTGTGCGGCACCTTGCCGAGGTAGTCGGCATGCACGAAGGGAAAGTGCGCCATGTCGAGGAAGTTCTCGATCACGCGCAGACCCGACACCGCGACACCGATGCCGCCGCAGTCGATGATGCGGCGGCCGGGCTCGCTGTGTTCGGGAAAGTCGAACAGGGCGCGCGCGGGTCGGCCGCTGGGGCAGACCCAGAGGTAGCCGTAGCGCGATTGCACGGTGAGCGGCCGGTCGCCGAGGCGGCATTGGGGCGCGCCGTCGGCGTCGGTCCACACCTGAACGGTTTCGCCGAGCAGGCGGGTCGTGCGGGGCGTGGTCGTCGCGGGTCCGACGACCAGCCAGTCGTCGAGCATGTTGGGGTCGTCGGTGACGAAGGGCATGGGTGCTTTCAGCCTTGGGGCAGGGCTTCGATGCCGGCGCGCAGTTCGCGGGCGGCGGTGTGCAGGGTCTTCATGGCGGCCGAGCCGGGCGCTGCATCGGTCCACAGGTGGACGAAGGCAAGCTGGGGCTGGGCGTCGAGGACGAGGGCGACGGTGTTCACGTCGTCGAGCAGGCCGCGCCAGGCGGCTGAGACCGCATCGGCTGTCAGGCCGCGCTGTGCCAGCGTTTCCCGCACCGTGCCGGCGGGCGCGCGCACGGTCAGTGTGCGGCAGAAATGCCAGTCGGCGGGAATGGCATCGCTCAGCGCGATAGGAGCGGGCGGCACTTCGGGCGACAGGTGAACCCACAGCATCCCTGCAGCCTCTACCGTGCCGAAGGTCTTCGCGCAGACGTTGCGCGGCGCCTGCATGGCCGGATGCGCCGGAATGCTGGTGCACTGACCGCTGCCCGCCGCGTACTGCCAGCCGTGGTACGCGCAGGCCAGGCGGTTGTCGACGACCTGGCCCAGCGTGAAGCGCACGCTGCGGTGCGGGCAGCGGTTCTCCCAGGCCTGGGCGGTGCCGTCGGCGGCGCGCCAGAGCGCGAGCTCCTGGCCCTCGGCAAAGCCGGCGACGATGTTGGCGCCGGGGCGCAGGTCGGCCGAGCGCGCGACGGGGTGCCAGTTGGCGGTGTTCTGTGTGTTCATGAGTCGTGGGGGCGCAAGGCTGGGCGCCGGTGATACCGTAACGCTTCCGCCGCACCGATGAAAGCCACATGCAGAGACGCTACTTTTCATTCCTGCAACGCCGGGCCTCATGAGCCGGATCGATCTTGCCCTGGTCGAGGCCTTCGTACTGATCGCCCGGAGCGGCAGTCTCACCAAGGCCGAGAGTCTCTCGGGCGTCTCCAAGGCCACCCTGAGCCGGCAGCTCACGCGGCTGGAGAAGTTGCTCGGCGCGCAACTGCTGATGCGCAGTCCGCGCCGCATCGCGCTCACCGAGGCCGGCCGCGCCTTCTTCGCGCGTAGCGAAGGGCTGCTCGACGAAGTGACAGGCCGGCTCGAGGAAGCCAGCACCGAGATTCACGCACTGACGACTGGCGTCTCGGGCGGCCTCTCGCTGCTGTCGGACACGCAGTTCAGCACCTCCTTCGTCTGCCACGTAGTCAAGCTGTTCCTGGAGACGCACCCGGACGTGCGCTGCCAGCTCGACGTGGCGAACGGTTTCCATGCGCCGCAGATCGGCGATGTCGACTGCTACGTGTGCTCCGAGCCGCCCGATGCGCCGAACCTCGTGGCCAAGCTGCTCGGGCGGCTGAACTACGGGCTGTATGCGAGCCCGCAGTATCTGGCGCGCCGTGGTACGCCGTCGTCGCCCGAAGAGCTGGCCACACACCAGTCCATCGTGATGAAGGAGCCTTCGGTGCGCTCGCAGGTGCTGCTGGTGTCGGGTGCGTCGAGCTTTGCCTTTCAGCCCGAGCCGGCCTTCGAGACCAACGACCACTGGGTCATGAAGACCTTCTGCATCGATGGCCTGGGCATCGCGCTGCTGCCGGCCTTCTTCGTGCGGCCCGAGCTGGAGCAGGGGGTGCTTATGCCGGTGCTTCCGCAGTGGCAGCCCGAGCCGCGGCGCATCTACTGCGCCTACCAGCGGCAGCGCTACATGGGGCAGAAGCTGCGCTCCTTCGTCGACCTGATGGCGCGCTGCGTGGTCGACATCGATTCGTACAACTACTACGTCGGGTCGTCCACGGCGCGGCGCCGCAGGACGGTCGCGAGACCATAATTGGCGTCCGCCAGACCCTCCTGATACTCATCATGAAGAAAATCCTCGTCCTCAACGGCCCCAACCTCAACCTGCTCGGCACGCGCGAGCCCGAACAGTACGGACGCGACACGCTGGCCGACGTCGAGCGCCTGTGCAGGGACACGGGCGCGAAGCTGGGCGTAGAGATCGAATGCCGCCAGTCGAACCACGAAGGCGTGCTGATCGACTGGATCCAGGAAGCCGGCCGTGAAGTGGCGGCGGGCACCATGCTCGGCGTGGTGATGAACCCGGGCGCCTACACCCACACGTCGATTGCGCTGCACGACGCCATCAAGGGCGCGAGCGTGCCGCTGATCGAACTGCACATCTCCAACGTGCATGCGCGTGAAGAATTCCGCCACCACTCGTACATCTCGCCCGCGGCGAAGGGAATCATCGTGGGGCTGGGGGTGAAGGGCTACACGTTGGCCATCGCGGCCCTGGTGCCCTGAGCCTTCTCTAGTACAGCTGCTTCGGCGCTGTGGCTTTCCAGCTGCGGCTGATGCGCCCGGCGCTGTCGATGCTTTCGAGGTGCACGTCGAAGCCCCAGAGCCGCGCGACGTGCTTCAGCACTTCTTCCGCCCCGTCGTGCAGCGGCAGGTTGTTGCGCTGCGTATGACGCAGCGTCAGCGAACGGTCGCCGCGCGTGGCCACGCTCCACACCTGGATGTCGGGCTCGCGGCTGCTGATGTCGTACTGGCGTGACAGCGATTCGCGCAGCGCCTGATAGCCGCTGTCGTCGTGGATGGCGGACACCTCCAGCTCGGCCTCGCTCTGGAAGTCACGGATCGAGAACAGGCGGAAGTCGCGCATCGTCTTCGGGCTCAGGAACTGGCCGATGAAGCTCTCGTCCTTGAAGTTGCGCATCGCGTAGTCGAGCGTCTTGAGCCAGTCGCTGCCCGCGAAGTCGGGGAACCAGCGGCGGTCTTCCTCGGTCGGCTTCTCGCAGATGCGCCGCAGGTCGGTGTACATCGCAAAACCCAGCGCATACGGGTTGATGCCGCTGTAGGCGCGGTGCCCCACCGGCGGCTGGAAGATCACGCCCGTGTGCGAGCTGAGCCATTCCATCATGAAGCCGTCGGCCAGCTGGCCACGGTCGTACATGGTGTTGAGCAGCGTGTAGTGCCAGAAGGTGGCCCAGCCTTCGTTCATTACCTGGGTCTGGCGCTGCGGGTAGAAGTACTGCGCGATCTTGCGCACGATGCGCACCACCTCGCGCTGCCAGGGCTCGAGCAGTGCGGCGTTCTTCTCGATGAAGTAGAGCAGGTTCTCCTGCGGCTCCGACGGAAAGCGTTTTGACGAATCGGACTCGGCCGCCTGCTCGCTCTTGCGCGGCAGCGTGCGCCACAGGTCGTTCACCTGCTGCTGCATGTGGCGTTCGCGCTCGGCGCGCTGGGCGCTTTCTTGCGCCAGCGAGCGCTTCTGCGGGCGGCGATAGCGGTCGACGCCGTAGTTCATGAGCGCATGGCAGGAGTCGAGCAGTTCCTCGACCGCATCGAGGCCGTGGCGCTCCTCGCACTCGGCGATGTAGTGCCGTGCGTAGACGAGGTAGTCGATGATGGACGACGCATCGGTCCACATGCGGAACAGGTAGTTGCCCTTGAAGAAGCTGTTGTGGCCATAGGCCGCATGCGCGATCACCAGGGCTTGCATGGCCATGGTGTTTTCTTCCATCAGGTAGGCGATGCACGGATCGGAGTTGATGACGATCTCGTAGGCCAGCCCCATGTGCCCGCGGCGGTAATTCTTTTCGGTGGCGATGAACTGTTTGCCGTACGACCAGTGGCGATAGATCATGGGCATGCCCACGCTCGCGTAGGCATCCATCATCTGCTCGGCCGTGATGACCTCGAGCTGGTTCGCGTACACGTCAAGGCCATAGCCCTTGGCAGTCTTGGCGATCTCGGTGTGATAGGTCTCGATAAGGTCGAATGTCCAGTCGGAAGGGCTGGGCAGGCGTTCGAGTCGAGGGGGGACGATGATGGCGCTCATGACGTGACCCCTTCCTTCTTGAACAGGTCGCGGAAAACCGGATAGATGTCTTGCGCGTCGGACACCTTGCGCATGGCGAAGTTGGGCGCGACGCCCTCGAGCTGCTGGTACTCCTGCCACAGGTTCTGCTCGGTCTCGGCCACCTGCACGTAGGCGTAGTAGCGCACCACCGGCAGGATGTTCTCGACCAGCAGCTCGCGGCAGCGGCCGCTGTCCTGGTGCCAGTTGTCGCCGTCGCTGGCCTGCGCGCCGTACACGTTCCATTCGCCGCTGGGGTAGCGCGCCTTGATGATCTCGTCCATCAGCACCAGCGCGCTCGACACCACGGTGCCGCCGGTTTCGGTGGCGTGGAAGAACTCTTCTTCAGTCACCTCCTGCGCCTGCGTGTGGTGGCGCAGGAACACGAGGTCGATGGTCTCGTAGTGCCGCGTGAGGAACATGTACAGCAGCATGAAGAAGCGCTTGGCCATGTCCTTGCGCGCCTCGTCCATCGAGCCCGACACGTCCATCAGGCAGAACATCACGGCCTTGGCGCTGGGCACCGGCGTCTTCACGCGGTTGCGGTAGCGCAGGTCGATGGGGTCGATGTAGGGCACGTGCCGCATCGTGCGGCGCAGTTCGGCAATGCGCTCCTCGGTTTCGCGAATCTCCTTCTGGATGAGCGCTGAAGTGACCTGCGGATGCAGCTTCAGGTGTTCGAGGTGCGCTTCGAGGCGCTTGAGTTCCTTGCGCGGTTCGCCGCCCAGCGCGATACGGCGGGCGAGCGCACCGCGCATCGAGCGCACCACGTGCAGGTTGTTGGGCGAGCCGTCGCTGGTGAAGCCGGCTCGGTGGCTCTTCCACTCAGGCACATCGGCGATCTGCGTGCGAATGAGGTGCGGCAGCGCGAGGTCGTCGAAGAACACGCGCATGAACTCTTCGCGCGTGAGGCGGAAGACGAAGTCGTCCTCGCCTTCGCCGCTGTCGCTGGCCTCGCCGCTGCCGGAGCCGCCGCTGCCCCCGCCTTCGGGGCGCTTGATGCGGTCGCCTTTCAGGTACTCCTGGTTGCCCGGATGCACGTACTCGCGGTCGCCACCACGCGCATGGCCGAACACCGGTTCGGACACGTCGTGGCGCGGCAGGGTCACGTCTTCGCCTTGCTCCAGTTCGCGGATGTTGCGGCCGCTGACGGCGCGCCTCACCGCTTCCTGGATCTGCCCCTTGTAGCGCCGAAGGAAGCGCTCGCGGTTGCCAATGGACTTGTTCTTGCCCGATAGCCGGCGGTCGATGATCTGCTGCAGGATGGCCACGATGTTGTCAAAGCTCCTTGCAAAGAGAGAACGAACGAAGGGTCGTCTTTTTTATGAACTCTTGCGCACCCGCAGATACCACTCGCAGAGCAGGCGAACCTGCTTGGCCGTGTAGCCCTTCTCGACCATGCGGGTCACGAAGTCTTCGTGCTTCTTCTGTTCGTCGGCGCTGCTCTTGGTGTTGAAGCTGATCACCGGCAGGAGCTCTTCGGTGTTGGAGAACATCTTCTTCTCGATCACCGCGCGCAGCTTTTCGTAGCTGGTCCACGCCGGGTTGCGCCCTGCGTTGCCAGCCCGTGCGCGCAGCACGAAGTTGACGATCTCGTTGCGGAAGTCCTTCGGGTTGCCGATGCCCGCGGGCCGCTCGATCTTCTCAAGTTCGCCATTGAGCGAGGCGCGATCGAACACTTCGCCGGTGTCGACGTCGCGGAACTCCTGGTCCTGGATCCAGTAGTCGGCGTAGGTGACGTAGCGGTCGAAGATGTTCTGGCCGTACTCGCTGTAGCTCTCGAGATAGGCGGTCTGGATCTCCTTGCCAATGAACTCGGCATAGCGAGGCGCCAGCAGCTCCTTGATGTAGCTGATGTACTTCTGCTCGATCTCGGGCGCGAACTGCTCGCGTTCGATCTGCTGTTCAAGCACGTACATCAGGTGCACCGGGTTTGCGGCCACTTCCGAGCTGTCGAAGTTGAAGACCTTCGAGATGATCTTGAAGGCGAAGCGCGTCGACACACCGCTCATGCCTTCGTCGACGCCCGCGTAGTCGCGGTACTCCTGAATCGACTTGGCCTTGGGGTCGGTGTCCTTGAGGTTCTCGCCGTCGTACACCTGCATCTTGCTGAAGGTGCTGGAATTTTCGGGCTCCTTCAGGCGGGTGAGCACCGAGAGCTGGGCCATCATGCGCAGCGTTCCGGGCGCGCAGGGCGCCTGGGCCAGCGACGAGTTGCGCACCAGCTTCTCGTAGATCTTGATTTCTTCCGAGGCGCGCAGGCAGTAGGGCACCTTGACGATGTAGATCCGGTCGAGGAAAGCCTCGTTGTTCTTGTTGTTGCGGAAGGCCTTCCACTCGCTCTCGTTGCTGTGCGCGAGCACGATGCCGTCGAACGGAATGGCGCCGAAGCCTTCGGTGCCCTTGAAGTTGCTTTCCTGCGTTGCCGTGAGCAGAGGGTGCAGCACCTTGATGGGCGCCTTGAACATTTCCACGAACTCCAGCAGGCCCTGGTTGGCCAGGCACAGGCCGCCGGAGTAGGCGTATGCGTCGGGGTCGTCCTGGGCGTAGGTTTCGAGCTTGCGGATGTCGACCTTGCCGACCAGCGAGGAAATGTCCTGGTTGTTCTCGTCGCCGGGCTCGGTCTTGGCGACGGCGATCTGCCGCAGCACCGACGGGAAGCGCTTGACGATCTTGAACTGGCGTATGTCGCCGCCGTACTCCTCGAGCCGCTTGACGGCCCAGGGCGAGAGAATTCGATTCAGGTACCGGCGCGGGATGCCGTATTCTTTTTCAAGGATCTCCCCGTCTTCGAGCGTGTCGAAGAGGCCAAGCGGGGATTCGTTCACCGGCGAGCCCTGGATGGCGTAGAAGGGCACGTGCTCCATCAGCTGCTTCAGGCGCTCGGCGATCGAGCTCTTGCCGCCGCCGACAGGGCCCAGCAGGTAAAGGATTTGCTTCTTTTCTTCCAGCCCCTGGGCTGCGTGGCGGAAATAGGACACCACCTGTTCTATGGCGTCTTCCATGCCATAGAACTCCTTGAACGCCGGATAGATCTTGATGACCTTGTTGGCGAAGATGCGCGAAAGACGGGGGTCGTTGCGCGTATCGACCAGCTCCGGGTCGCCGATGGCCTTGAGCATGCGCTCGGAGGCGGTGGCGTAGGCCGTGGGGTCACGCTTGCAGATGTCCAGATAGTCCTGCAGCGAGATGACTTCCTCGCGGGTGCGCTCGTAGCGGGCGGCAAAGTTGCTGATCACATCCATGGTCACGCCTCCATCAAGTCAGTGGGCTTTAGCCCGATGGCGTGCAGCAAAGGCCTTGCGCAACATTTAAAGGTGTGCCTGCCCATGGCTGCATGCCGCGGAAAACTCCCTTACAACAATCTGCTAACAATCAGCATAAAGCAAAGATTGAACCCGGCAAATCATTTGTTAATTCAGAACCACACGGACGAGTAAAGTTCAACGAAAAACAAGGAACAAATTTCCGGATTTCAGTTAAATTCAAAGGCTCGCTTTCCTAATTCTCCCCGGGTGAAAACACCTATGCCAAATGGCTATCGTCCGTTTTTGCCTTTTCTCCGGGAAAGCATCGCCTATTGAGCCTCGGGGCTCAAAAAAACGGGCGTCTCCTGCAATAACGCGCGGTCTGTCGTTTGGTTTATTGCACAGCCAAAAAAAATATAAAAGCAATCCTCGCGCCACTTTTTGATGGGCCGCTTGCGCGTGTTGGCGTGGGAAGGAAGCTTGGGCGCGGGTCGGCATGTACCGCAGAGGTGCAAGACGCACTGCCAATGTGCCTGCTACGGGCCTGGGAGGGCTGGATGCACCAGTCCGGCGACTCCAGCATGACAAAGGGCCGCTAAGCGGCCCTGGTTGGAGGTGGTGGCATCCACTGAAAGTGAAGCCCCCGGCGTTACATCTCTCGGATGGAGAACAGGTCCGGCGCGTAACGCTGGCGCCGGACGGCGTGGGGATCAAGGCCGCTAGCCAGCCCCTGCACGCCTTTGGTGCTCACGAGCCAACTCAGCTGAAGAATTCCTTCGCCTTGTCGAACCAGCCCTTGTCGGTCGGACTGTGCTTCTCGCCGCCTTTCTTGAGCGACTCGTCGAGTTCCTTGAGCAGCTTGCGCTGGAACTCGGTGAGCTTCACCGGCGTCTCGACGCGCACGTGGCAGTACAGGTCGCCTGGGTAGCTCGAGTTGACGCCCTTGATGCCCTTGCCGCGCAGGCGGAACTGCTTGCCGCTTTGCGTGCCTTCGGGAATGTCGATGGCCGCCGCGCCCTTGAGCGTGGGCACGTTGATCTCGCCGCCCAGCGCCGCCGTGGTCATGCTCACGGGCACCACGCAGTGCAGGTTGTCGCCGTCGCGCTCGAAGATGTCGTGCTTCCTGAGCCGGATCTCGATGTACAGGTCGCCCGGCGGGCCGCCGTTGACGCCTGGCTCGCCGCTGCCGGTCACGCGCATGCGCTGGCCGTCGTCGATGCCCGCGCGGATCTTCACTTCGAGCGTCTTGTTGCGCTTGATCTTGCCTTGGCCATGGCACACGGTGCAGGGCTCGGGAACGATCTTGCCGCTGCCGTGGCAGGTGGGGCAGGTCTGCTGCACGCTGAAGAAGCCCTGGCGCATCTGCACCGCGCCCGCGCCGTGGCAGGT
Source organism: Variovorax multivorans (assembly GCF_051216835.1). Lineage (NCBI taxonomy): Bacteria > Pseudomonadati > Pseudomonadota > Betaproteobacteria > Burkholderiales > Comamonadaceae > Variovorax > Variovorax multivorans. The sequence goes on along the minus strand of NZ_JBPJZL010000005.1, from coordinate 268,445 downwards.
GGTGCAGGTGATGGGCTTGGTGCCAGGTTTCGCGCCTGAGCCATGGCAGGTGTCGCACTCGTCCCAGGTGGGAATGCGGATCTCAGTGGTCTTGCCTTCTGCAGCCTCTTCGAGCGAGATCTCCATCGCGTAGCTCAGGTCGCTGCCGCGGAACACCTGGCGGCCGCTGCTGGTGCGGCCGCGGCCGCCGCCACCGAACACGTCGCCGAAGATGTCGCCGAAGGCTTCCGCGAAGCCGCCGAAGCCTTCCGCGCCCGGGCCGCCGCGCATGTTGGGGTCGACGCCGGCATGGCCGTACTGGTCGTAGGCCGCGCGCTTCTGTCCGTCGGACAGCATTTCGTAGGCTTCCTTCACCTCCTTGAACTTGGCCTCGGCCTCCTTCGAGGTGTCGCCGTGGTTGCGGTCGGGGTGGTGCTTCATCGCAAGCTTGCGATAAGCCTTCTTGATTTCTTCCTCGCTCGCGTTCTTGGGGACGCCGAGGGTTTCGTAGTAGTCGCGTTTGGTGGCCATGGCAGGTCGATCAGCAGATCAGGGAAGCAGCGGGAACTCGGGTAACTTGAAGCGAGAAAGGCTGGAGCACCTTTTCAGGTGTTCCAGCCTTGCTCAAGGGGCTGAAGATCAGCCCTTCTTGACTTCTTTCACTTCGGCGTCGACCACGTTGTCGTCGGCCTGTGCGCTTGCAGCAGCTTCCGCGCCACCCGGGCCTGAGGCGGCCGAGGCGCCGGCTGCAGCCTGCGATTCGGCGTACATCTTCTCGCCCAGCTTCTGGCTTGCGGTCATCAGCGTGTTGGTCTTTTCCTCGATCACGGTCTTGTCTTCACCCTTGAGGGCTTCTTCCAGGTCCTTGATCGCTGCTTCGATCGCGTCCTTCTCGGCGGCTTCGAGGCTTGCACCATGTTCGCCCAGCGACTTCTTCACGCTGTGCACCATTGCCTCGCCCTGGTTGCGCGCCTGCACGATTTCGAGCTTCTTCTTGTCGTCTTCGGCGTTGAGTTCGGCGTCCTTCACCATCTTCTGGATCTCGTCCTCGGAGAGGCCCGAGTTCGCCTTGATGGTGATCTTGTTTTCCTTGCCGGTGCCCTTGTCCTTCGCGCCGACGTGCAGGATGCCGTTGGCGTCGATGTCGAAGCTCACCTCGATCTGCGGCGTGCCGCGCGATGCCGGCGGAATGCCTTCGAGATTGAATTCGCCGAGCGCCTTGTTGCCCGAAGCGATTTCACGCTCGCCCTGGAACACCTTGATCGTCACGGCCGGCTGGTTGTCTTCGGCGGTCGAGAAGGTCTGCGCGAACTTCGTCGGGATCGTGGTGTTCTTCGTGATCATCTTGGTCATCACGCCACCCATGGTCTCGATGCCGAGCGACAGCGGCGTCACGTCGAGCAGCAGCACGTCCTTGCGGTCACCCGAGAGCACCTGGCCCTGGATGGCAGCGCCCACAGCCACGGCTTCGTCGGGGTTCACGTCCTTGCGCGGTTCCTTGCCGAAGAAGGCCTTCACCTTTTCCTGCACCTTGGGCATGCGGGTCATGCCGCCGACCAGGATCACGTCGTTGATGTCCGACACGCTGATGCCGGCGTCCTTGATGGCCAGGCGGCAAGGCGCGATGGTGCGCTCGACCAGCTCGTCGACCAGGCTTTCGAGCTTGGCACGGGTGAGCTTGATGTTCAGGTGCTTCGGACCCGATGCATCGGCCGTGATGTAGGGCAGGTTGATGTCGGTCTGTGCGCTGTTCGACAGTTCGATCTTGGCCTTTTCAGCGGCTTCCTTCAGGCGCTGGAGCGCAAGCACGTCCTTGCTCAGGTCGACGCCCTGGTCCTTTTTGAACTCGGCAATGATGTAGTCGATGATGCGCTGGTCGAAGTCTTCGCCGCCCAGGAAGGTGTCGCCGTTGGTCGACAGCACTTCGAACTGCTTCTCGCCGTCGACGTCGGCAATTTCGATGATCGACACGTCGAAGGTACCGCCGCCGAGGTCATACACGGCGATCTTGCGGTCGGCCTTGTCCTGCTTGTCGAGGCCGAAGGCCAGGGCAGCAGCGGTGGGCTCGTTGATGATGCGCTTGACGTCGAGGCCCGCGATGCGGCCGGCGTCCTTGGTGGCCTGGCGCTGGGCGTCGTTGAAGTAGGCCGGCACCGTGATCACGGCTTCGGTCACGGTTTCGCCGAGGTAGTCTTCGGCGGTCTTCTTCATCTTGCGCAGGATGTCGGCGCTGACCTGTTGCGGCGCCATCTTCTTGCCCCGCACTTCCACCCATGCGTCGCCGTTGTCGGCCTTGGCGATGGTGTAGGGCATCAGGTCGATGTCCTTCTGGACTTCCTTTTCCTCGAACTTGCGGCCGATCAGGCGCTTGATCGCGTACAGCGTGTTCTTGGGGTTGGTGACGGCCTGGCGCTTGGCCGAGGCACCGACCAGCACTTCACCGTCTTCCTGGTACGCGACGATCGACGGCGTGGTGCGCGCACCTTCCGAGTTCTCGATCACACGCGTGGTGTTGCCTTCCATGATCGACACGCACGAGTTGGTGGTGCCGAGGTCGATGCCGATGATCTTTGCCATGTTCTTTACTCCTGAAAGCCTGAAAAATATGTTGTTATGAACTTGTGGATAACCCGTCGCGATTCAAGGTATGAAGCGGGGATTTCCTGTGGGAATCTTGTGTGCCGATGCGAGCCGGTTACTTCGGCGCGCTGACCGTGACCAGCGCCGGGCGCAGCACGCGGTCGTTGATGGTGTAGCCCTTCTGCAGCACGCTCACCACGGTGTTCGGCTCCTGGTCGACGGCGGGCACCACCGAGATGGCCTGGTGCTGGTGCGGGTCGAACTTGGTGCCGGGCGCGGGGGCCACTTCGATCACCTTGTTGCGTTCGAGTGCGCTCTTGAGCTGGCGCAGGGTGGCTTCGGCGCCTTCGCGGATCTGCTCGGGGGTGGCGTCCTTGATGGCCAGGCCGGCTTCGAGGCTGTCGGTCACCGGCAGCAGGCTCTCGGCAAAGGCCTCGACGGCGAACTTGCGGGCCTTGGTGATCTCGTCGTCGGCGCGGCGACGGGCGTTCTGCACATCGGCCTGGGCGCGCAGGTACTGGTCGGCCAGTTCGGCATTCTTGGTCTGCAGGGCGGCGAGTTCGCCTTGTGCCACGGCCAGGGCGTCGAGCGCCTCGGCTTCATTGGCGGCGTGCGCAGCCTCCAGTTCTTCGGGGCTTGGCTCGCCTTGCAGCATTTGAGAATTCTGTGCGGATTGTTGCGGGTCAGACATTTTTCAAAGAACCGGCATGTGCCGGAAAACAAACGTTAGCCAGCCACATGGGGCTGGCCCAAAGCATTTCAAGCGAAAAAACGCGGCCAAAAGGGCCGCGGAGGCATGAAAAAGGCCCGGAATCGGGCCTTGGAGCCGCCGGCTCGAATGCTCAGTGTGCGTCCAGGAGTTCGACGTCGAACTTCAGGGTGGCGTTCGGCGGGATCACGCCGCCGGCGCCGCGAGCGCCATAGCCCAGCGATGCGGGAATGATCAGCGTGCGCTTGCCGCCGATCTTCATGCCGGCCACGCCTTCGTCCCAGCCCTTGATGACCTGGCCCGCGCCCAGCGAGAACGCGAACGGGTCGTTGCGGTCGCGGCTCGAATCGAACTTGGCGCCTTGCACGCCGTCGTTGTAGAGCCAGCCGGTGTAGTGCACGTGCACGTGCTGGCCGGCCTTGGCTTCGGCGCCGGTGCCGACTTCGGTGTCTTCGTATTGCAGGCCGGAGGGAGTGGTAGGCATGAGAAACGCTCCTTGCGTCGATGTGAGATCAGTGGATCGAAGGCGCGGAGTTTACCGATGCCGGGAAGGCCGGCCTGTGGTCCGTCAGCTCTGGCTGGTGTCGTCGGAGGGGGGCGCGGGTGTGGACGCAGGCGCTGCCACTGGGGCCGAAGCGGGCGCGACCGCTGGAGAAACCGCCGCGGCGGGCGGTGCGACCGCTGCGGGTGCCGCCGCTTTCTTGAGTTGTCCCAGTTGCCATTTACCGGCAAAGGCCTGCAGGTCGGAAAGGCGCTTGAGCAGGTCTTGCCCGCTGAGCGTGAGGCTGTAGCCGTCGCTGCCGTGGCCGACGATGCCGGCCTCGCGCAGTTCCTTGATGCGGGTGTTGAGCGTGTTGGGAGTGATGCTGCCCACGCTGTCCTGAAGCAGCCGGAAGGTCTGCGCATGGCCGTCGCGCAGGGCCCAGAGCACGCGCAGTGCGTAGCGGGCTTCGAGCAGGGCGAGCAACTGGCTGACGGCTGCGTTTTCCTTGGTACTCATCGACATCATCTCCTCGAAGCGTTCTTGTGGTTGGTATGAACCGTCTCGTTGGCCGGCGACTATAGCGCAATCGAGGAGGATGCTACTAGTTTTATAGCTGTCAGGGCATGCTGCATGCGGGTTGTGAGACAAACACTCACAAATTGGTGTAGTTGGCCATGGCTTCGCCCAGTCGGATCGCGCGTGTGGGCGACCAGTCCTGGTTGAAGGCCAGCGCGGGCGCCGGGAACAGCATGACGACCGTCGACCCGAGCAAGAAACGGCCCATCTCGTCGCCCTTGCGGATGTCGATCTGCTGGTCGGTGTAGTGCCACTCGCGCAGCTCGCCCACGCGCGGCGGATTGACCACGCCGTGCCACACGGTGGCCATGCTGCCGACGATGGTGGCGCCCACCAGCACCAGCACGAAGGGCCCGTGCGCCGATTCGAAGACGCACACCACTCGCTCGTTGCGCGCGAACAGGCCGGGCACGCCGCGCGCCGTGGTGGGGTTCACCGAGAACAGGTCGCCCGGCACATGGATCATGCGCACCAGCCGCCCGTCGCAAGGCATGTGGATGCGGTGGTAGTCCTTGGGGCTCAGGTACAGCGTGGCGAAGCTGCCGTGCGCGAACTTCGCGGCCAGCGCTGCGTCGCCGCCGACCAGTGCGGTGGTTGTGTAGTTGTGGCCCTTGGCCTGGAAGATCTGGTCGCCCTGGATCGCGCCGAACTGGCTGATCGCGCCGTCCACGGGGCAGACCAGGTCAGCCTGCGCGAGCGGCCGCGCACCGGGCTTGAGCGCGCGCGTGAAGAACTGGTTGAAGCTCTTGTAGTGCTGGATGTCCGACTCCAGCGCCTCGCCCATGTCCACGCCGTACTTGGCCACGAAGCGCCGGATGATCCACGTCGTCACGGCGCCCCGTTCCTTGCCCGCAACCCAGCCGGCGAAATTGGTCAGGGCCTGCTTGGGGAACAGGTATTGGGGCAGTACGGCAGAGCGGTCGGACACGTGGGGAAGGCCTGGAATGCGGAATCGGAGGGGCATTCTATAAAGCGCTTCTCCCCCGGGGCGTAGGAAGCTTCCCTTGGTTCGCCCGGCCCGCCGTCAGCCGGTCAGTCGGCCTTGATGCCCGCCGCCTTGATCACCTGCGCCCACTTCTCCACTTCGGCCTTCTGGAACGCCGCGATCTGCGTGGTGCTCAGGTCGGTCGGCTCCATGCCGAAGCCCTTGAGCTTGTCCTGCATCTCGGGCGTTGCAAGGATCTTGCGGATCTCGGTGTGCAGCCGGTCGACCACGGGCGCCGGCGTGCCCGCGGGCACGAAGATCGCCTGCCACGACACCACCTCGAAGTCTTGCAGGCCCGGCACGCCCGACTCGGCCACCGTCGGCACGTCGGGCATCGAGGCCAGGCGCTTCGACGATGTGACGGCGATCGCGCGCAGCTTGCCGCTCTGGATGTGCGGGCCCGCGACCACCGTGGTGTCGAACATCATGTCGACCTGTCCGCCGATCACGTCCTGGATCGCCGGGCCGCTGCCCTTGTACGGAATGTGCGTGAACTTCACGCCCGACTTGAAGGCCAGCAGTTCCAGCGCCAGATGCTGCGAGGTGCCCGTGCCGGCCGAGGCCGACGAGAGCCCGCCCGTCTTGGCCTTGCTCGCGGCCATCACATCCTTCAAGGTTTTGTACGGGCTCGCCTGATTCACCACCAGCACCACCGGGTTGGTGCCGATCAGCGTGACCGGCGCGAATGACTTCTGCGGGTCGTAACCGATCTTCGGATACAGGCTCACGTTGATTGCGTGCGAGCTGATGGTGCCGCCGATCAGCGTGAAGCCATCGGGCGCCGCGCGCGCGCCGACTTCGGAGCCAACGCTGCCGCCGGCCCCGCCCTTGTTGTCGATGATCACGCTCGTGCCCAGCACGGTGCCGAGCTTCTGCCCGATCAGCCGGCCCAGCACGTCGGTGGTGCCGCCCGCGGGAAAGGGCACGAGATATGTGATGGCCTTGCCCGTCGGCCAGTTGTTGCTGCTCTGCGCGAAGGCCACCGGAAGACCGGCGGCGAGCGAAGAGGCGAGGGCGGTGCGAATGAGTGTGCGGCGTTGCATGCGAAGGTCTCCTATTAATGTGTGGTGCGGCGCCCGTCAGGGCATGTCGACGATCTCGATCCAGTTCGGGTTCTTGCCCACGTCCAGGTGCTGGGGCTTGCCCAGCGCGCCGGTGGCGGCGTCGATGGTGTAGAGCGAGATGCCGTTCGACTCCTGCCCCGCGGCGATCAGGTAGCGCCCGGTGGCATCGATGGCGAAGCCGCGCGGCGTTTTCTCGGTCGGGGTCTGCCCGAGCGGCTGCAGTTGTCCCGTGGCGGCATCGACCTTGAACGTCGACAGCGTGCTCGTCGTGCGCTCCGACGCGTACAGGTAGCGCCCATCGGGCGTCAGGTGCAGGTCGGCGGCCCAGGGCTTGCCGGTGAAGCCGGCGGGCAGCGTGGTCGTGCTCTGTTCGAGCTTGAGCGTGCCGCGCGCGGCATCCCACGCGAACACGTGCAGCGCCGCGTCGAGTTCGTCCAGCAGATAGACATGGCGCTGGGCCTTGTCCCAGACGAAGTGGCGCGGCCCCGCCTTCGCGGCGGTGGTGGTCAGCGGCGGATCGTTGGGCGACAGCAATCCTTTTTCCGCATCGAAGCGCCAGCTCGACACGTTGTCGCCGCCTAGGCTGGTGGCGAGCACGAAGCGGTTGCTCGCGTCCGCATGGATCGCGTGCGCGTTGGGCCCGGTCTGGATCAGCTGGTGAATGGGGCCCACCGCGCCGTCCTTGCCGACGGCGTTGACCGTGATCTTGCCGCCCTGGTATGAGGCCGCGAAGAGCCACTTGCCGCTCGCGTCCAGGTCGATGTTGGCCATGCTGTCGGCCAGCGGCGCCTCGCCGAGCTTCTGCAATTTTCCGGTGGCGCCGTCGATCGACAGCGCGGTCACGCGAAAGGGCTGCGAGCGCAGTGCGGCATACAGCATGCGCTTGTCATGGCTCACAACCATCGGCATCACCGTGCCGCCGACGTTCAGCGTCTGCACCTGCTTGAGCGCGCCCTGGGCACGGTCGAGTTCGAGCACCGAGATTTCCTGGCTGTCGGCGTTCGACACATAGACCCAGGTCGCGGCCGAAGCCTGGCCGATGGCGGCCAGCCACAGCAGCGATGCGATGGTTGTTTTTTTCATGGCTGTGCGGCTCAGGGCTTGATGTTGAGCTTGGTGATGAGCTGCTTGAAGTACACGTTGTCCTTCGCCAGCGTTTCCTTGAACACGGCGCCGTCGGTGTAGACATAGCCAAGGTTCTGCTTGTCCATCACCTCGTGCATCAGCGGCTCGGCGGCAGTCTTCGCGGTGATCTCGCGCAGCTTCGCCATCACTTCGGGCGGTGTGTTCTTCGGCGCGCCGAGGCCGCGCCAGGTGCCGATCGACAGGTCGATGCCGCGCTCCTTGGCGGTAGGCACTTTCTCGAAGCCCTTCACGCGCTTGTCGGCCATCACCATCAGCACCTTGAGCTTGCCGCCCTGCACGTGCGTCGTTACTTCGGCCGGGCTCACCGCCACGGCTTCGATGTGGCCGCCGAGCAGCGCCAGCACGGCGGGTGCCGCGCCCTGGAACGGGATGTGGCCGAACTTGGCGCCGGTCTTGTCTTCCAGCGCCGCGGCGGCAAGGTGCCAGATCGAGCCGTTGCCCGAGTTGCCCACGCGCACGCTCTCTGGCGACTTCTTCGCGGCCGCCAGGAACTCCTCGATGGTGTTCCACGGCGCATCGGCCTTCACCGTGATCGCGGCCGGGTCGGCGTTGAGCTGTGCGATGGGCTGGAAGTCGTCGTAGTTGAACTTGGCCAGGCCCAGGTGCGGCAGCGTCAGCAGCTCGACCGTGAGCACCGCGAGCTTGTAGCCGTCGGGCTTGGCGTTGATCACTTCGGTCCAGCCGATGGCGCCGCCCGCACCGGGGCGGTTGACGATCACGATGCTCTGCGAGATGTGCTTGCGGCTCGCCTCGGCGAATGCGCGCGCCAGGCCGTCGGTGCCACCGCCGGGCTGGTAGGGCACCAGCAGTTCGATCGTGCGGTTCGGAAAATCTGCCTGCGCCGCGGCCGGCGTGACCAGCCCGAGCGAGAGCGCGGCCGTGGCCGAGAGGGCGGCGATGCCGCGAAGAAGTTGGCTTCTCTTCATGATGTCTTTGTCTCCGTTGTTGATCTGATCCTTCAGCCCCGGGGTGTTTCCTCTGTGGGCTTCCTCACTGTCCTCGTGCGTCAGGGCATGTACTGGCCCCCGTTCACCTCGATCACCTGCCCGGTGACGTAGCCCGAGAGCTGCTCCGAGGCGAGATAAAGAAACGCGCCCACGCATTCCTCGGGCTCGCCGATGCGGCCCATCGGAATGCTGGCGCGGAAGTTCTCCAGCATCGCGGGCGTCGAGAAGCGGTCCTGGAACGGCGTCTGAATGACGCCCGGCGCCACTGCGTTCACGCGGATGCGGTCGCCCACCAGTTCCTTCGCCAGGCCGTGCGTTGCCGTGCTCACGAAGCCCTTCGAGCCCGCGTACAGGTACGCGGCCGGCCCGCCGCCGGTGCGCGCAGCAACCGAGGTCACGTTGATGATGTTGCCGCCACCCTGCATGCGCATCAGCGGAACCACCTCGCGGCAGAACGCGAGCACCGAGCGCGCGTTGATGTGCATCACCTCGTCGAACAGCGCATCGTCGAACTCTGCGATGGGCACGCGCTTGACCAGGCTGCCGGCGTTGTTCACCAGCACGTCGATGCGGCCGAACTGCGCCGCGGTCTGCTTCACGCAGTCGCGGATCGCGGCCGTGTCGCGCACGTCGGCCTTCAGCGCAAAGGCCGTGCCGCCGGCCGCGCGGATGGTGTCGACCACGCGGTTCGCTGCATCGGCCGAGCTGTTGTAGTGCACCGCCACGCGCATGCCGCGTGCGGCGAATGCGATGGCCACCGCGGCACCGATGCCGGTGCTGGCACCGGTGACGAGCGCGGTCTTGTCCTTGAGGTCTTCCATGTCGTCGCTCCGTGTCTGAAGGGAATGAAAAGAGTCAGGTGACCGGGGCCGGGTTGAACAGCACCAGCGCGTTGTGCAGCTTCCAGTGCTCGGCCCAGGTTTTCTTGCGGCCGCTGGCCACGTCGAGCATCAGGTGGAACATCTCCCAGCCGATGTCCTCGATGGTGGCGTCGCCATCGGCGATGCGGCCCGCGTTCACGTCCATCAGGTCGTGCCAGCGGCGTGCGAGGTCGCTGCGCGTGGCGACCTTGATCACCGGCACTTCGGCCAGCCCGTAGGGCGTGCCGCGGCCGGTGGTGAACACGTGCAGGTTGATGCCGGCCGCCAGCTGCAGCGTGCCGCAGATGAAGTCGCTGGCCGGCGTGGCGGCGTAGATCAGGCCCTTCTGCGTTGCCTTCTCGCCGGGCGCGAGCACGCCGGTGATGGGGGCCGAGCCCGACTTGACGATGGAGCCCATCGCCTTCTCGACGATGTTCGACAGCCCGCCTTTCTTGTTGCCCGGCGTGGTGTTGGCGCTGCGGTCGACGCGGCCCTTTTCCAGGTAGGCGTCGTACCAGGCCATCTCGCGGATCATGGCCTCGGCCACCTCGGGCGTGGATGCGCGCGAGGTGAGCTGGTCGATGCCGTCGCGAACCTCGGTCACTTCCGAGAACATCACGGTGGCGCCCGCGCGCACCAGCAGGTCGGTGCAGAAGCCAACGGCGGGATTGGCGGTGACGCCCGAGAAGGCGTCGCTGCCGCCGCACTGCACGCCCACCACCAGTTCGCTGGCGGGCACGGTTTCGCGCCTGCGCTTGTTGAGCCGCGCGAGGTGTTCCTCGGCCTGCCGCATGACCGAATCGATCATCGACATGAAGCCGACGTGCTCGTCGTCCTGCAGGCAGACCACGTCGAGTTCCGCGTCACCTTCCTTGCCTTCGATTTCGCCGCGCTTGTCGACGATGGGAATGCTCCCCGGCGGCAGCAGCCGCTCGGGCTGCAGCTTCTCGCAGCCCAGGCTCACCACCATCACCTCGCCGCCGAAGTTCGGGTTGAGGCTGATGTTGCGCAGCGTGCGGATCGGCACGATGGCATCGGGCGCGTCGATGGCCACTCCGCAGCCGTAGGTGTGCGCCAGCGCCACCACGTCGTCGACGTTCGGGTACTTCGGCAGCAGTTCGGCCTTGATGCGCTGCACCGCGAAGTCGGTCACGCCGGCCACGCACTGCACCGTCTGCGTGATGGCCAGGATGTTGCGCGAACCCACCGAGCCGTCGGCGTTGCGGTAGCCCTCGAAGGTGTAGCCCTCCAGCGGCGGCAGGACAGGGGGCTTGACCGTGGCGATGGGCAGGCCGTCGAGCTCGGGTGCGGTCGGCATGCGCATCACGCGCTCGTGCACCCAGCTGCCGCGCGGCAGCGCCTTCAATGCGTAGCCGATCACCACGTCGTAGCGGCGGATGGCGTCGCCTTCGGCCAGGTCGACCAGTGCGACCTTGTGGCCTTGCGGGACGTTGTCCACCAGCCGAAGGCCGTCGGCGAACTCCGCGCCGGCCTTCAGCCCGCCGTCGTTCGCGACGATGGCCACGTTGTCTGCCGCGTGGATGCGGATGTAGAGCGGTGGGCGGGTGGGTTCGGACATCGTGGGCTCCTTGCTTACTTCACGACCATGAACATGCTGGGCAGCCAGGTCGAGAACGCGGGAACGAATGTGACTACTCCCAGCGCAAAGATCAATGCCCCGTAGAACGGCCAGATGGTCTTCATCACCGTGCCCACCGATACCCCGCCGATCGCGCAGCCGACGAACTGCGTCGTGCCCACCGGCGGCGTGTTGAGACCCAGCGCGCAGTTGATCAGCATCACGATGCCGAACTGCACCGAGGTCATGCCGTAGTGCTGGGCAATGGGCAGGAAGATCGGCGTGCACAGCAGGATGGTGGCCGCCATGTCCAGGAAGGTGCCGAGCACGAACAGGATGATGTTGATCAGCAGGAAGATCACCCATGGTGTGCTGGTTACCTGCGACAGCATCTCGCCCGTGAGCTCGGCCACGCCGTACAGGCTGATGAGGTAGCCGAAGGTGCTGGAGATGCCGATCAGCAGCAGGATCACGCCCGTGGTGCGCACCGCCTTCGAGGCCGCCTTGATGAAGTGCTCCCACTTCAGCGTGCGGTACACGAAGATCGTGAGGCCCAGCGCATACAGCACCGCCACCGCCGCAGACTCGGTTGCTGTGAACACGCCCGACAGGATGCCGCCCAGGATCAGCACCACGATGAACAGGCCCGGCAGCGCTGCCGCGAACGAGCGCGCCACGATGGACCAGCCCGGGAAGCTGCCGGCCGGGTAGCCACGCTTCACCGCCACCAGGTAGGCGGCCGCGAGGTTGCTGATGGTGAGAACTGCTGCCGGCAGCAGCGCCGCCAGGATCAGCGCCGCAATCGACACCTTGCCGCCTGCTGCGAGCGAATAGATGATCAGGTTGTGGCTGGTCGGCATCAGCGCGCCGACCAGTGCCGCATGGGTCGTCACGTTGACTGCGTAGTCGGCGTGATAGCCCTCCTTCTTCATCATCGGGATCATCACGGCACCCATGGCCGAGACGTCCGCCACGGGCGAACCCGAGACGCCGCCGAACAGCGTGCAGGCCACCACGTTCGACATGCCGAGGCCGCCGCGCACGTGGCCCACGAGGTCGCGCGCCAGGTTGACGATGCGGTCCGCAATGCCGCCGTAGAGCATCAGCTCGCCGGCGAAGATGAAGAACGGAATGGCCAGGAACGAGAAGATCCCCATGCCGGAGGTCATCTGCTGGAAGCCGACTGCCAGCGGCAGTCCTTCATAGAGCAGCGTGGCAAGGGCCGACAGGCCGATGGAAAAAGCGACCGGCACGCCCAGCAGCAGGAAGAGCGTGAACGAGATGCAGAGAATGAGCAGAGGAATGGTCATGGTGGCTCAGGCCCAGGCAGGTTCGACTTCGCGGCCTTGGGCGAGCGCGATGATGTGTTCGATGGAGAACATCACGATGAGGACGCCCGACACGGCGGCGGGCACGTACTTCCACCCCTCGGAGATCCAGAGCGTGGGCAATCTGTAGTCCCACACCGATTCGGCGAGCGAGGCGCAGTTCCAGGCCATGGCAATGCCGAACAGCAGGATCAGTGCGTGGATGAGGTATTCCATCTTCAGTCGCAGCCAGTCGGGCGCGAGCACGAGGAAGGATTCGAGTCCGATATGGCCCGCGTCGCGCACGCCCACGGCCACGCCGAGCATGGTGACGTAGAGCACCAGCAGCAGCGCGAGGCTTTCGGCCCAGGTGGGGGTGTTGTTGAGCACGTAGCGGCCGAACACCTGCCAGCTCACGGCGCAGATCACCGCGACGAGGCCGAAGATGCCCAACCACATGCAGGCACGTGCGAGGGTGCGGCAAAGTTTGGTGTACATAGATTTTCTTTGCCCTTCCCCCGAGGGGGAAGGAGGGGAGCGGGTCGAATCGACGAGGGTGGGCTTACTTCGTTTCCTGCACGCGCTTGACGAGGTCTTTCAGCTTCGCGTCGGTGATGAACTTGTCGTACACCGGCTTCATCGCTGCCTGGAACGGAGCCTTGTCGACTTCGATGATCTCCGCGCCGCCGGCCTTCACCGTGGCCAGCGACTTCACTTCACGCTCTTCCCACTGCTTGCGCATGTAGGGCACCGATTCCTTGGCGGCCTGGCGGATCCAGCCTTGCTCTTCGGTCGAGAGCTTGTCCCACGCGCGCTTGGAGAACAGCAGCATCTCGGGCGCCATCGAGTGCTCGGTCTTGCTGTAGTACTTGGCCACTTCGAAGGCGCGCGCGCTCTCATACGTGGGGTAGTTGTTCTCGGCGGCGTCGATCAGACCGGTCTTCAGGCCCGTGTAGACCTCGCCCATGGGCATTGGCGTGGCGTTGGCGCCCATGGCCTCGAGCATCGACACCCACAGGTCGGACTGCTGCACGCGAACCTTCAGGCCCTTCATGTCGGCGAAGGTGCGCACCGGCTTCTTGGCCGTGAACATCGAGCGCGCGCCGCTGTCGTAGTAGGCCAGGCCGATGAAGCCCTGCTTCTCGCACGACTTCAGGATCTCTTCGCCGATCGGGCCGTCGAGCACCTTGTGCAGGTGGTCGACCGAGCGGAACAGGAAGGGCATGGTCGGCACCTGCGTCTCGGCACAGATGTTGTTCATGGGCGCGATGTTCACGCGCACCATCTGCAGCGCACCGATCTTGGTCTGCTCGATCGTGTCCTTCTCGCTGCCGAGCGAACTGTTGTTGAACACCTTGATGCTGTGCTTGCCGCCCGACAGCGCCTTCAGGCGCTCGCTCATGAACTTCACCGCGGTCACGGTGGGGTAGTCGTCGGGGTGGATGTCGGCCGAACGGAACTCGGTGGCGTGTGCAGTCAGTGTGGTCAGCGCGGCTGCGGCGCACGCGGAAAGTGCGATCAGGGTCTTGGTGAATTTCATTTGTCTCATCCTCTTGCTTGGTGGTTGTCGAAAAAAGGTCAGGCGCCGAACGTCGGCTCCGGAACGCCCTGGGCGCCGGGCCGCAGGGCGAATACGCCGCCGGCCAATGGCTGGTCCGACAGGTCGATGCCGCCGGGTCGTATGGAAGTAACGAACAGGGTGTCGAGGGCCGGGCCGCCGAAGGCGCACATCGCGGGCTTCTTCACCGGCACTTCGAGCGAGCGGTCGAGCCGGCCGTCGGGCGTGAAGCGGTGCACCAGGCCCGCGTCGTTGCCGCATATCCAGTAGCAGCCGTCGGTGTCCATGGCGGCGCCGTCGGGGCGGCCGGGCAGGGGCTTCATGTCGATGAAGAGGCGGCGGTTGCCGGGCGTGCCGGTTTCGGTGTCGTAGTCGAAGGCCCAGACGGCTTGCACCGTGGGGTGCGAATCCGAGAGATACATCGTGCGGCCGTCGGGGCTGAAGGCCAGGCCGTTGGGCACGATGAGGTCGTCCAGGCACAGGGTGGCGCTGCTGTCGCCCTTGCCGTAGCTGTAGAGGCGGCCGACGCGCGCGCCCGCCGCCATGTCTAGCAGCATCGTGCCGGCCCAGAAGCGGCCCTGGCGGTCGCAGCGGCCATCGTTGAAGCGCATGGCCGGGGCCGCGTGCTCGACCGGGGCGAGCAAGGTGGCGGCCAGCGTGCCGTCGGCCTGCGGCTTCAGCGAGAACAGGCCGCTTTCCATGCCGGCGATCCATTCGCCCTGCGCGTCGGCGCGCGGCGCGATGCAGGCGATCATTTCGTTCGCCGTCCACTTCGCATGGCCTTCGCCCGCATGCCAGCGGTTCAGCGTGCGCGCGGGAATATCGACCCAGTAGAGCGCCTGTTCGACCGCATGCCACACCGGGCTTTCGCCGGTGCCGTTGCGTGCGTCGAGAACGAGTTCAGCGTTCATCGCCGAATGGGCCCTGGGCCGTGAAGGCGCCGCCCTGGTAGATCGCATTCGGATCGGTCGGCGCGACGGGCGGCTGTGCCTCGACCTTGTCGCGGAACACCTCCGAGCTGTCCTGCGGCACGAAGCCCAGGTGCGCGGCCGCGCTGTTGTCCCACCACACGTCGCGGTTGTTCGACACGCCGTAGACCACGGTGTGCTTCACGTCGGGCGTGAACAGCGACTTCTCGATCAGCGAGGTCAGGTCGCGGTAGCTGAGCCAGGTGCTCATCATCCGGCGGTTGGCCGGCTCGGGGAACGACGAGCCGATGCGGATGCTCACGGTCTCGATGCCCCAGCGGTCGAAGTAGAACTGCGCCATGTCCTCGCCGAAGGACTTCGACAGGCCGTAGTAGCCGTCGGGCCGGCGTACGGCATGCGCGTCGATGTGCTCGCTCTGCTTGTAGAAGCCGATCACGTGGTTGGAGCTCGCGAACACCACGCGCTTCACACCATGGCGGCGCGCAGCCTCGTACACGTTGAAGATGCCCTTGATGTTGGCCTCGAGGATTTCCTCGAACGGGCGCTCGACCGAGACGCCGCCCAGGTGGACGATGGCGTCGCAGCCTTCGAGCAGCGCATGCACCGCGGCCTTGTCGGAAAGATCGCAGGGCACGACTTCCTCGCTCGCATCGGCGGCCGGAGCCAGCGAGGCGATGTCCGACAGGCGCAGCACGTTCGCATACGGCTTGAGCCGCTCGCGCAGCACCTTGCCCAGGCCGCCGGCCGCGCCGGTCAGGAGGAGGCGGTTCATCTTGTTGTCGTTCATCGTTGCCTGTCCATACACGGAAGAGTCATGGTTTCCGAGGGCCCGCCGTCACGGTGCTTTTCTGAAAGCGGCCGGTACGATGCCGACGGAGCAAGGTCGAAAGGGCGCTGCATGTCGGTGCCGTGGAGACCGGAAAGCCGCTGGCGGAATGGCCGGCGGCGCCAGGAGTTGAGTGATAAGTTATCTGTTGTCGTACAACTAGTTTGAGGATTATCATCGTGGCCATGGTTCAGACGACTGCGGGTAATCCCTTGATATCGGAAGCGGAAGCGCCGGCAGAAGCGGCGTCCGCCGCTTTCGTGGGCCGCCCGCGCCAGCGCGCACGCGGCTTGGCGCATGGGCTGGTGGAAGACCTGGGCGAGAAGATCCGCAACCAGTCGCTGCGCCCCGGCGACAAGCTGCCGACCGAGTCGGCCATCATGCAGGCCTATGGCGTGAGCCGCACCGTGGTGCGCGAGGCGCTGTCGAAGCTGCAGGCCGGCGGGCTGGTCGAGACGCTGCACGGCGTGGGCACCTTCGTGTTGCAGCCGCGTGCGGGCGGGGTGTTTCGCCTTGACCCGGGCGAGATCGCCGCTTCGGTGGACGTGCTGGCCGTGCTGGAACTGCGCATCAGCCTGGAGACCGAATCAGCCGGCCTCGCCGCCACCCGCCGCACCGACGAGCAACTGGTCGCCATGCGCCAGGCGCTCGACGACTTCGAGCACAACGTGGCGGTGGCAGGGGATACGGTGGCGCCCGACTTCCGCTTTCACCTGCAGATCGCGCAGTCGACCGGCAACCCGTATTTCGCCGACATCATGCGGCACCTTGGCACCACGCTCATTCCGCGCACGCGCATCAGCGCCATCCGAACGCACGAGGGCGGCGGCGCGCCTTATCTGAGCCGCGTCAATCGCGAGCACGAAGAAATCTATGCGGCCATCGCGCGCCGCGATCCCGAGTCGGCGCGCGCTGCCATGCGCATCCACCTGACCAACAGCCGCGAGCGGCTGCGCATGGCGCAAGAGGCCGCGCAGCAGAAGGCGAAGGCCGATGCGGCCGCCGGCACGGGTGCCGCCGCACCGTCGCCTGACGACGCTCCCTCCCGCTGAGTTTTTCTTGTCCGGCACGCTGGACAAGTTGTTTTTCTAGTTGTACGATGACTGATAACTCGCGCGACCAGCCGTGCGCAGTCATGACGACCATCGAACAACAGGAGACAGCATGTCCATCAACCGACGCGGCGCACTTGGCGCTGCACTGGCCACGACGCTGGCCGCCAGCCTGCCTCTGCGCGCCATTGCGCAGGGCACGCAGGGCGGCACCGGCAACTGGCCCTCGAAGCCGATCAGGATCATCGTTCCGTACCCGCCGGGCGGCTCGTCCGACATCATTGCGCGGGCCATCAGCCAGCCGCTGTCGGAGGCGCTGGGCCAGTCGGTAATCATCGACAACCGCGCGGGCGCCAACGGCAACCTCGGCGCCGACCTGCTGGCCAAGGCGCCGGCCGACGGCTACACGCTGATGCTGTGCGACCTCGGCGCGCTGGCCATCAGCCCGTCGCTGTACCCCAAGCTGCCTTTCGATCCGTCGAAGGACCTGCGCAGCGTGTCCATGCTGGCCTATTCGCCGCACCTGCTGGTGGTGCACCCCTCGGTGCAGGCCAGCACGCTGAAGGAACTGGTCGAGCTCTCGAAGAAAAGCGATCTCAACTTTGCCGTTACCGCCAGCGGCAGCACCGCGCATCTGGCGGGCATCGAGCTGCAGCGCAAGGTCGGCGCCAAGTGGGAATACGTGCCCTACAAGGGCGGCGTGCAGGCCGTGCTCGACACCGTGTCGGGCCAGACGCAGGTGCTCATGAACGGCATGCTCGCGACCTACCCGCAGGTGCAGGCCGGCAAGCTCAAGCTGATTGCCGTGTCCAAGGCCACACGCATGCCGCTGATCGGCAACGTGCCGACCATCGCGGAGCAGGGCGCGCCCGGCTACGAGTCGGGCACCTGGCAGGGCGTGGTCGCGGCGCGCGGCGTGCCCGACGCGGTGATCGCCCGGCTCAACAAGGAACTGGTTCGCATCATCCGCACGCCCGACATCCGGGCCCGCCTCGCGGGACAGGGCGCGGAGGTCGTGACCATGACCGCGCCGGAGCAAGACCAGTTCTTCGCCAAGGAGCGCGCGCGCTGGGCGCAAGTCATCAAGGAAGCCAACGTCAGGCTCGACTGACCGGCTGCTTCACCCCTTTTTCTTTTTTCAAATCTTCACTGGACGATTCCCGATGAACCCGCAAGAACTCAAGACCATCATGGGCTCCGGCCTGCTCTCGTTTCCGCTGACCGACTTCGACAGCAACGGCGACTTCAACCCGGCGGGCTATGCCAAGCGCCTCGAATGGCTCGCCCCCTACGGCGCGAGCGCACTGTTCGCGGCCGGCGGCACGGGCGAGTTCTTCTCGCTCACCGGCGAGGAGTACCCCGGCATCATCAAGACCGCAGTGGACACCTGCCGCGGCGTGGTGCCGATCATTGCCGGCGCCGGTGGTCCCACGCGCTTTGCCATCCAGTGCGCGCAGGCTGCAGAGAAGGCCGGCGCGCACGGCATCCTGCTGCTGCCGCACTACCTCACCGAAGCCGGCCAGGAAGGCCTGGCCGCGCACGTGGAAGCCGTGTGCAAGAGCGTGAAGTTCGGCGTGATCGTCTACAACCGCGCCACCAGCCGCCTGAAGCCCGACACGCTGGCCGGCCTGGCCGAGCGCAACCCCAACCTCGTCGGCTTCAAGGACGGCGTGGGCGACATCGAAGCCATGGTCGCCATCTACCAGAAGATGGGCGACCGCTTCGCCTACCTGGGCGGCCTGCCCACGGCGGAGGTCTATGCCGCCGCATACAAGGCAATGGGCACACCGGTGTATTCGTCGGCCGTCTTCAACTTCATTCCGAAGACCGCCATGGATTTCTACAAGGCCGTGGCCGCCGACGACCTGCCGACGCAGCACCGCCTGCTGAAGAACTTCTTCATGCCCTACCTCGAGCTGCGCAACCGCGTGCCGGGCTATGCCGTGAGCATCGTGAAGGCCGGTGCAAAGATCGTCGGCCATGACGCAGGCCCCGTGCGCGCACCGCTCACCGACCTGAAGCCCGCAGAGATGGAACAGCTGAAGGCGCTGATCGACGCGCTCGGCCCGCAGTAAGCCCGCAGCGTCGAACACCACAAACAACAACGGAGACAAGACGCCATGTTCCTCAAGAAACTTTTCCTGATTGCCGCTTCGGCAGCCCTGTTCTCGGCCTGCTCGATGATGCCCGCGGGCAGTGCGGCATCGGCCGCGCCCGAGGTGGCTGCCGCCGCCGAACGCCTGCGCATCGCGATGGTCGACCCGACCCCAGCCGCACTCGGCGCGCTGGTGGCCGACGACCTGAGCTACGGCCACTCGGGCGGCAAGGTCGACACCAAGGCCAGCTTCATCAGCGACCTGCTCGACGGCAAATCCGACTTCGCGTCCATCGCCATCACCGAGCAGACCATCAAGGTGGTCGATGCCAACACGGCCATCGTGCGCCACACGCTCACGGCCGACACCAACGACTCGGGCAAGCCCGGCAAGGTGGCGCTGAAGATCCTCGGCGTCTGGCAGAAGCAAGGCGGAAGCTGGAAGCTGCTCGCCCGCCAGGCCGTGAGGATCTAGTCCGCATGACGAAGAGACTCCTTCTTGCCGCGGCCCTTGCGGCTGCCTCGGCCGCGTTGCTGCCTCTGCATGCCTCGGCGCAAGCCGATGCATGGCCGCAGCAGAAGCCGGTGACCATCATCGTGCCGTTCCCGGCCGGTGGCTCCACCGACATGGTGGCGCGCGCAATCGCGCTGCAGATGCAGACCAAGCTTGGCGGCAGCTTCGTCGTCGACAACCGGCCTGGCGCCACAGGCACCATCGGCACCGGCTTCGTCAAGCGCGCGGCGCCTGACGGCTACACGCTGCTGGTGTCCTCGCTCGGCGCCTTCGTCGTCACGCCGCACCTGCAGAAGGGCGTGCCCTACGACGCGACCAAAGACTTCGACTACATCAGCGTGCCCGTGCAGGCGCCCAACGTGCTCGTCGCCAACGTCGCGCGGCCCGAGCACACGGTGGCCGACGTACTGGCACTGCTGCGCAAGATGCCGGGCAAGGTCTCGTTCGCGAGCTCGGGCAACGGCTCGTCCGACCATCTCTCGGCCGAACTCTTCTGGCAGCAGACCAAGACCGAAGGCGTGCACGTGCCCTACAAGGGCGGCGCGCCGGCGGTCAACGACCTGCTGGGCAACCAGGTCGATTTCTCGTTCCAGAACGTGAATGCCGTGCTGCCGCACATCCGTGCGGGCAAGCTGCGCGCCATTGCGGTCACGGGCGACAAGCGCTCGCCCGTGCTGCCCGACGTGCCCACGCTGGCCGAAGCCGGCGTGAAGGGCGCAGAGGTCTACTCCTGGCAAGGCATGGCTGCGCCCAAGGGCCTGCCGCCTGCCGTGAAGAAAAAGCTGAGCGACGCCGCGATCGCCGCCATGCAAGACCCCGAGACGAAGAAGCGCATGCTCGACCAGGGCCTGGAAATCGTTGCCAGCACGCCTGAAGAATTCACCGCCTTCCAGTTGCGCGAATGGGCGCGATGGAAGACATTGATCGACACCCGCCACATCACCGCAGACTGAGGCACCGAGCCCGAAGATGACAAGTCCTGAATCCGTTGTTTCCAAAGTCGTGTCGGGCGCACCCGTCGTCACCGGCATGCGCGTGGTTCCCGTCGCGGGCCACGACAGCATGCTGATGAACCTCAGCGGCGCGCACGGCCCGTTCTTCACGCGCAACCTGCTGATCCTGACCGACAGCGCCGGCCACACCGGCGTGGGTGAAGTGCCCGGCGGCGAGAAGATTCGCCAGACGCTCGAAGACGCGCGCGGCCTCATCGTCGGCCAGCCGATCGGCCGGCACAACGCGGTGCTCAACAGCCTGCGCAGCGCCTTTGCCGGCCGCGACAGCGGCGGCCGCGGCCAGCAGACCTTCGACCTGCGCGTGACCATCCATGCGGTGACGGCCGTCGAGGCCGCGCTGCTCGACCTGCTCGGCCAGTTCCTCGAAGTACCCGTGGCGGCCCTGCTCGGCGAAGGCCAGCAGCGCGACGCGGTGCAGATGCTCGGCTACCTCTTCTACGTGGGCGATCGCAAGAAGACCGATCTGCCGTACGAGACCGACCCCAACGCCGACAACGACTGGTTCCGCCTGCGCCATGAAGAAGCCATGACGCCCGAAGCCATCGTGCGCCTGGCCGAGGCTACGCATGCGCGCTACGGCTTTACCGATTTCAAGCTCAAGGGCGGCGTGCTGCGCGGCGAGGAAGAAGTCGAAGCCATCCGCGCGCTGCACGAGCGCTTTCCGAAGGCGCGCGTCACGCTCGATCCGAACGGCGGCTGGCTGCTGCAGGACGCGATCCGCCTGTGCCGCGACCTGCACGGCGTGATGGCCTATGCAGAAGACCCGTGCGGCGCCGAAGGCGTGTTCTCCGGCCGCGAGGTAATGGCCGAGTTCCGCCGCGCCACCGGCCTGCCGACCGCAACCAACATGGTCGCCACCGACTGGCGCGAGATGGTGCACAGCCTCTCTCTGCAGTCGGTCGACATTCCGCTGGCCGATCCGCATTTCTGGACCATGCAGGGCTCGGTGCGCGTGGCGCAGCTGTGCCAGGCCTGGGGCCTGACCTGGGGCTCGCATTCGAACAACCACTTCGACGTGTCGCTGGCGATGTTCACGCACGTGGCGGCGGCCGCGCCGGGCAAGGTAACTGCCATCGACACGCACTGGATCTGGCAGGACGGCCAGCGCCTGACGAAGGCGCCATTGCAAATCGAAGGTGGCTTCGTTAGGGTGCCGACGCGTGGTGGCCTTGGCATCGAACTCGACATGGACGAAGTCGAGAAGGCGCACCAGCTGTACCTGAAGCATGGCCTTGGCGCGCGCAACGACGCGCAGGCAATGCAATACTTGATTCCCAACTGGACTTTCGACAACAAGCGACCGTGCATGGTCCGCTGAAGGAAACCTCATGCAGAACTTCGACAACCTCATTGCTGGCGAATGGCGTGCCGGCGCAAGCTACAGCCCCAACGTCAACCCGAGCAACCTGTCCGATGTGCTCGGCCAGTACACGCAGGGCGATGCCGCTCATGTCGACGCCGCCGTGGCAGCCGCCACCGCGGCGTTCCCGGCCTGGGCCACGGGCAGCGTGCAGGCCCGCTCCGATGCGCTCGACAAGATCGGCAACGAGATCCTTGCGCGCAAGGAAGAGCTGGGCACGTTGCTGGCGCGCGAAGAAGGCAAGACCAAGGCCGAAGGCATTGGCGAGGCCACGCGCGCGGGCCAGATCTTCAAGTTCTTCGCGGGCGAATGCCTGCGGCTGTCGGGCGAGTTGCTGCCTTCGGTGCGCCCCAACATCGGCGTGGAAATCACGCGCGAGCCGGTCGGCGTGGTCGGGCTCATCACGCCGTGGAACTTTCCCATTGCCATTCCCGCGTGGAAGATCGCGCCCGCGCTGGCCTTCGGCAACTGCGTGGTGCTCAAGCCCGCCGACCTCGTGCCGGGCAGCGCATGGGCTCTCTCCGAAATCATCAGCCGCTCGGGCATTCCGGCCGGCGTGTTCAACCTCGTGATGGGGCGCGGCAGCGTGATCGGCGAGGCGCTGGTCAACCACCCCGGCATTCATGCGATCAGCTTCACCGGCTCGGTGGGCGTGGGCCGCAACATCGCGATCCAGTGCGTCACCAAGCACAAGAAGGTGCAGCTCGAAATGGGCGGCAAGAACCCGCAGGTGATTCTTGACGACGCCGACCTCGCGCAGGCCGTCGAGCTCAGCGTGCAGAGCGCTTTCTATTCGACCGGCCAGCGCTGCACGGCCTCGAGCCGACTCATCGTCACCGAAGGCATCTACCCGAAGTTCATTGCCGCCATGAAGGAACGCATGGCGAAGATCAAGGTGGGCGATGCGCTCGCGCAAGGCACCGACGTGGGCCCGGTCTCGTCGAAGTCGCAGCTCGAACAAGACCTGAACTACATCGAGATCGGCCAGAGCGAAGGTGCCACGCTGGCCGCAGGCGGCGAACGCCTGAAGTTGGAGACCGACGGCTACTACATGTCGCCAGCCCTCTTCAGCGAATCGGCCGCGGCCATGCGCATCAACAAGGAAGAGATCTTCGGCCCGGTGGCGAGCGTGATCCGCGTGAAGAACTACGAAGAGGCGCTGGCCACGGCGAACGACACCGAGTTCGGCCTGTCGGCCGGTATTGCCACCACTTCGCTGAAGTACGCCACGCACTTCAAGCGCCACAGCCAGGCCGGCATGGTGATGGTCAACCTGCCGACTGCCGGCGTGGACTATCACGTGCCGTTCGGTGGCCGCAAGGGCAGCAGCTATGGCCCGCGCGAGCAGGGCCGTTATGCGCAGGAGTTCTTCACGACGGTGAAGACGGCCTACACGCTGGCCTGATCTTCATTCAGGCGGGTGGCAGCGAGCTCGGCGGGGCTCGTCGCCTGCGCCGCATCAGGTACTCCACGAGCTCGAAGATCCCTTCGCTCAGCAGCGCCAATGCGGCTGCCGGCAGTGCGCCCGCCACGAGCAGCTCGCGGTCGTTGAGCGCCAGCCCCGTCACGATCCGTTCGCCGAAACCACCCGCGCCGATGAAGGCCGCGATGGTCGCCGTGCCGATGGCAATCGCCGTGGCGGTGCGCACGCCCGCCAGCAAGGTGGGCAACGCCAGCGGCAGCAGCACCAGCTGAAGGCTCTGCGGCGGTGTCATGCCGAGCGCGGTGCCGGCCAGCCGCAGGCCGTTGGGCACTTCGGCCAGACCCGTCACCGTGTTGCGCATGATCGGCAACAGCGAATAGAGCGTGAGCGCAATCAGCGCGGGCAACGCGCCGATGGCACCCAGCATCGAGATCAGCACGGCCAGCAGTGCGAGCGACGGCACGGTCTGCAGCAGGCTCGCCAAACCCAGCACCACCGCGCGCAGCCGCACATGCGGGAACACCAGGATCGCGATCGGCACGCCGATCAGGATGGCGATGCCGACCGACAGCGCCACCAGCAGCAAGTGCTGGCGCGCGAGCTTCCACAGGTCGGGCCCGAACAGCTTGGCCATGAAGCCGCGACGCGCTTCCTGCGGCTGCGCCTTCGCATCCTTGCCCGTGTTCGCCAGGAAGTCGCGCGCGATCACGTCGAAGGGCACGCTCTGCAGCTCGGCGCGCGCGTTCATCGCGATCATCGCGTGCTCGTCGACCTTGCCTTCGAGCGTCTGCAATGCCGCCCAGGCCTTGGGCAGCCGCGTCGGCAGGTCGAGCTTGTAGAGCACCACCGCGTCGTAGCGCGGAAAGTATTTTCTGTCGTCTTCCAGCACGCGCAGGCCGAGGTGGTCGATCTTGGCGTCGGTGGTGTAGATGTCGATCACGTCGATCTGCTTGGCAGCCACCGCGTCGTAGGCCAGCCCGTGGTCGAGGCCGGTCGGCACCTGCGTGAAGCCGTAGCGATCGGCCAGGCCCTTCCAGCCGTCGGCGCGGCCGATGAATTCATTCGACAGGCCGAGCTTGAGCTCAGGGTGCTTCGCCAGGTCGCTCAGCGTGCGCAGGCCCAGCCGCTCTGCATCGGGCGCGCGCACCGCGAGCGCGTAGCCGTCGTTGAAGCCCAGCGGAATGGCCACGCCCAGGCCCATCGGCGCGAGCGCCGCGTTCATGGCCTCGCGCGTGTTGGCCGGCGAGCCCTTGAGGATTTCGAGCGCGATGGTGCCGGTGTATTCGGCGTACATGTCGATGGCGCCCGAGCGCAGCGCCTCGTAGACGATGGCCGTGTTGCCCAGCCCCTGCCGCACGACGGGCGGCGATGCGGTATGCGGCGCCGCCGTCTGCGCCAGCAGCTCGGCCAGGATGTACGACTCGGTGAAGCGCTTGGAGCCGACGCGCAGCGTTTCGTCCGCGGCCCGCGCGGGGCCGGACGCGGCAAGCCAGGCAAGGGCGAACAACAGGGCGGCGCGCCAGAGGCTGCGGGGCAGATGCATCCGGGCCAGTGTATAGACATCGCCCCGTTCGGCGTACCCGTCAATCTCCTACACGCCGTGGTGCGCGGTGCCGATGCGGCGGGCTGCCGATAGGCCCCACAGTCGATGGCCATGAAGACCCAACCCAGGAAAGACAAGCTCCCCGGCCCCGACGTCCACGGCCTGCGCGAACTGCTGGGCGTGCAGGTAGACGGCTACAGCCTGCAGCTGCGCGACAAGGACGGCTTCGTCGGCGACCAAGCCAGCCAGACGGCCTTCCGCGAACTGCTCGAACGCTGGCGCAAGCGCCGCCGCAGGAAGGGAAAAGACCCGCTGGGCCTCTCGCATTCGCGCGACCTGAGCAAGAAGGAGCTCGACCGGGCGCTGCAGGAAAAGAAGGCGTCCGAAGCCACCGACGTGATGCATGCAGCCATCGAGGAGTTCGCGCAGGAGCTGGCCTTCGTGATCCAGCGCTTCATGCGCCAGCCTTCGTGGCAGAAGGTGCAGCGCATCGTGATCGGCGGCGGCTTTCCCGAGAGCGACGCGGGCGAGCGCGCCATCCTGCAGGCCGGCGCCATCCTCGAAGAGATGGGCCTGCACGTGCAGATCGGCCGCCTCTCGCACGACGTGGACGACGGCGGCCTGATCGGCTGGGCGCACCTCGTGCCGCCCCACATGCTGAAGGGGCACGACGCGATCCTCGCGGTGGACATCGGCGGCACCAACGTGCGCTGCGGCATCGTGAAGACACGCCACCGCAAAGCGCGCGACTTTTCGCTCGCGAACGTGGTGCGCCGCGAGAAGTGGCGCCATGCGGACGAAGACCCCAACCGCGGCGGCATGGTCGACCACATCGCCGGCATGCTCGAGGACATGGTGCGCTACAGCGAGCGCAAGAAGATCCGTCTCGCACCCTTCGTTGGCATCGGCTGCCCGGGCCTGATCCGGCAGGACGGCTCGATTGCGCGCGGCGCGCAGAACCTGCCCGGCGACTGGGAAGGCCACGCCTTCCACTTGCCGAGCCAGCTGTGGCGCCGCATGCCGATGATGGGCTCCGGCCCGACGCTGGTGCTGATGCACAACGACGCAGTGGTGCAGGGCCTGAGCGAGCTGCCCTTCATGCGCGACGTGCGGCACTGGGGCGTGCTGACCATCGGCACGGGGCTGGGCAACGCGAGCTTCACCAACCGGCCCTGAGGCCGGGCTGCATTACAGGTCTTCGGGTCGCAGGCCTTCGATGCGCATGCTGGCCGAGACGGTGGCGACGTTGCCTGCCGCATCGATGGCGCGCACTTCGATGTTCGCGGCGCCGGGCCTCTTCGGCGTCCAAGCGCAGACGTACGGCGCGGCGCGCAGCGTGCACGCGGTCTTGCCGTCGACGACGAACTTCAGCTCGGCCACGGCTACGTTGTCGGATGCCGTAGCGGAAAGCCTTGTCGCCATGCCTACCGCGGCGGTCGGCGGCGGGGTCAGTGCAACTGTCGGCGCCACCGTGTCGGAAGGCGGATTGACGATCACGTTGGCAGAGGCCACGGCGGAGTTGCCAGCCGCATCGATCGCGACCACACGAATCGTCTGAACGCCGGGCGCGGTCGGCGTCCAGCTGCAGGTGTAGGGCGGGGCGGTGAAGGTGCAGATCGGGATGCTGTCCCGGCCCAGTACCTTGACGCCCCACACGCCTGCGTTGTCCACCACGGCCGGCGCGATGGTGGTGGGTTGGCCCACTACGGCCATGGAAGGCGCGGCCAGCGAAACGGTAGGCGGCGTCGCGTCGGTGCCGCCGAGCGCCAGGTCGATGGTGAACATCGGCTGGCCCTGCACGGCCTTCTGCTCGAACGCATCGAAGATGGTGAACCAGCTCGCACCGGGGGCGCGGTTGGCGGCGCGTGCCTTGACCAGCAGCGTTGTCTTGCCGACGGCGAAGCAGCTGAAGCCGCAGTTCCAGTCGAACACGAAGCGGCCCGAGGCATCGGCCACGCCGGTCACCAGCATGACCAGCGGCTTGCCGGCCCCGGGGTCACGCCACACCGACACCTGCGCGCCGGGCAGCGCGGCGCCGGTGTCTCGGTCGGTCACGCGCACCTGGGTGCCGGTGGTGGCCGCCATGAACTTCGAGCTGCCGAGCTTGGGCCAGTCGGTCCAGTCGGTGTCGATGTTGGCCTTGGTGCCGGCCGTGAAGCGGATCATCTCCAGCGTGGCGATGCGGTTGGCCGCAGGGTCGCGGCGCTGCTCGAAGACGGTGCCCAGCAGCGGGTCGAGCCGCCAGTGCTGGCGCGTCCACCAGTAGCGGTCGTTGTCGTTGGCCAGCGCGAGGTCTGTGATGGGCGCCACGCCGGTGGTGTCCGCCACCGCGACGCCGTTGTAGTACTCGCCCGCGCCGGCGCCGAACACATGCTCCAGTTCGTGCAGCAGGGTCTTGAGCTGGCGGCCGAGGTAGTCCTTCTCGGTGGACTCGGGGGCGCCCGGACTGGGCGCGCGCGACAGGCGCAGCGGGTCGTGGATGGCGATCCAGTTCAGGTTCCAGGTCACGCCTTTCTGCGGAAAGGTCCAGCTGGTAGAGAGGCCGCCGTGGCTGTAGCCGCGGGTGGACTTCGAGATGCACACCACCACTTCACCGTTGACCAGGCCGCTGTAGCTGCACTGCGGGGCGGTGGCGGGCGCGGCGAGCTGCAGGTCGGCTGTGGGGTCGAAGGCAAAGCTGCGCACCGTCTCGCGCGTGAACACCGTGTTGACGTCGGCCACGTACTGCGCGAGCCGGCGGGCGGCTTCGGCGGGGCCGATGTCGGTGGCCAACTCGGGGTCGACGATGAATTTCAGGCGATGGGTGCTGGGGGCGGCCCGGCCGACTTCGTCCATTGCGGCGAAGGCGGGCACCATTCCAGAAAGCGCGAACAGAGCTGGTAGCACGAACGCCAGACTCGCGAATGCACGCAGCGAGAAGAAAGCTCGCATCGGTTTTCCCCCGGGGCAGGGGCGCAGGACTCAAACGGATGACGCCTCGGTCGGCCTTTTCAGGAGCCGGGCCCAGGCGGGCTGCCCCGCAATGCAGGGGGTGCCGGAAGATCCGTTCGCGTCTGCCCGATGACGAATCAGTAGGCAGGCAGGCTTGTCAATCCCGGAAACCGGTGGGTATTTTAGTCTACATGTTCGACTTGTTTCAATTGTGTTGCGTTTGTGCTTCTGGCGCCACAGTGTTACCACCCAGTGCCTTGTAGACCGCCACCAGGCCCACCGAGAGGCGGCTGGTGCTCTGTGCCTGGTCGCGTCGCGCCTGCAGCAAGGTGCGGCGCGCATCGAGTTCAGCGCCGAAGTCGGTGAGCCCGCCTTTGTAGCGAGCCGCCGCCAGCACCAGCGCATCGCGGCTGCGGCGTTCGCGCTCGGCCAGCTCGGCCTGGCGCTGGCCCTCGGCGGCGTAGGCGCTGAGCGCCGAATCGATCTCGTGCCAGGCCTTGAGCACGGTCTGCTGAAACGCCACGGCCGCTTCCTGCTGCTGCAGCTCGCGCAGTTCGATGGTGGCGCGGCGGCGGCCGTTGTCGAAGATCGGCAGGCTGATCGATGGGCCCACCTGCCACTGCCGGCTGCCCCAGTCGCCGAAGCGCTCGCTGCCCACTGATTCATAGCCGAAGCCGGCGCCCAGCGTTACGCGCGGATAGAGGTCGGCCACGGCCACGCCGATGCGGGCTGTGGCGGCATGCAGTTGCGCTTCGGCGGCTGCGATGTCGGGGCGGCGGCGTGCGAGCTCGGCGGGCAGGCCCAGCGTGAGGGCGGGCAGTACGGGTGCGTCTAGCGTGTCGCCAGTAGAGGTGTCTGCCAGCTCGGTGTTCAGCGCGCCCGGCGCGGCTCCAGCCAGCAGCGTGATGCGGTTCATTGCATCGGCTTCCTGCTGCAGCAGCGCGGGAATGCGTGCGCGCAGTTCGGCCACCAGCGCACGCTGGCGCACCGGGTCCAGGTCGGTGACGAGGCCGCCGTCGGCGCGCGCCTGCACCAGTTCGAGAGATTCGGCTGCCGCCGCGATGTCGGCGCGCGCGATGCGCAGTTCGCGCTGCGTGCCGCGCAGCTCGAAATAATTGCGCGCCAGTTCGGCCTGCACGCTGAGCCGGGCCTGCTGGAGCAATGCGGACGATGCGCTCGCGTCGGCATCGGCCGCCTCGATGGCGCGACGCACGCGGCCCCACAGGTCGATTTCCCACGAGGCGTCGAAGCCGGCCTGATAGAGGTTGTAGGGCTCGCTGAGCGTGCGGATGAGCTGGTCGCGGTTGGAGACCGACGAACCCAGCGCATCGATCATCCGCGTGGCGGCGCCGCTCTCGCTCTGGCGCTGCCGGGTGACGCCGGCGCTCGCATTCAGCTGTGGCCCCTGCTGGGCCGCGGTGGTGGTGCGCTGCACGCGGCTTTGCGCGAAGCGCAGGGCGGCGGTCTGCAGGTCGGGGTTGCTCGCGAGCACCATGGCTTCGAGGCGGTCGAGTACCGGATCGTTGAAGGCCCTCCAGTCGCCAGATGCGACGCCGCCAACAGAACCTTGCCGCTCCGCGCCGAGCAGCGCGGGCGAACCGCCATGCCATGCAGACCAGTCGGCGGGCGCACGGGCTTCGGCCGGCTTGTGGTCGGGCCCTACGGCGCAGCCGGCAAGAATGAAAGCGAGAGAGAGCGTGGCCGCGGCGGAAGAAAGAGGAAATGGAAGGGGCATGACGTGCTCCCGTTTTCAGACAAGACGATTGCGGAACAGCCAGGCCGCCAGCGGCAGCGTGACGGCGGCGATGACGGCAAGCGGAATCAGGTTGTGCCAGACCGTGCCCAGCCCCACGCCTTCGAGGTACACGCGCTGCACCAGGTCGATGGCAAAGCGCAGCGGGTTGGCCAGCGTTGCCACCTGCAGCGCGTGCGGCATGTTGCGCACCGGCGTGGTCAGGCCCGACAGCAGCATCAGCGGCATCAGCAGCACGAAGGCATAGAGCATGGCCTGCTGCATGTTGGCCGACACGGCTGAAATCGATAGCCCGATACCCACGCTCGCCACCGTGAAGAACAGCAGCCCCGTGTATAGCGTGACGAGCGAGCCCGCCATCGGAATGCCGAACCAGAAGAGCGCCACCAGCAGGATCAGCGACGACTGCACGAGCCCCACCAGCACAGGCGGCAGCGCCTTGCCGATCATGATTTCGAGCGGCGACATCGGCGTTACCAGCAGCTGGTCGAAGGTGCCTTGCTCGCGTTCGCGTGCCACCGACAGCGCGGTGAGCAGCAGCGTCTGCAGCATGCTGAGCGCGGCGATCATGCCGGGCAGCAGGTTCCAGCGCGTCTCCAGGTTCGGGTTGAACCACGCGCGCGATTCGACGACCAGCGGCGACGGCGGTGCACCCACGCGCGCGCGCAGCTCAGCGTTGTAGCGCTCGACCACCGCACTCACGTAGCCGGCCGCCGAGCCCGCGGTGTTGGAGTTGCGCGCATCGAGGATCAGCTGGATGGCCGCCGTCTGCCCCGCGCTGAGCTGCTGCTCGAAGTTCGCGGGTATCTGGATGACGAGCAGTGCCTTCTCGGTGTCGATCACCTCGCGGATGTCGGCCTGCGAGCGCAGCGTGGCCACGCGGTGGAACACGCCGGTGCTGTCGAGGTGCGCGATCAGCTCCGTCGAGGCGCCGTTGCGGCTCTGGTCGAGCAGTGCGTAGGGCACGTTGGTGAGGTCGTAGGTCGCGCCGTAGCCGAAGACCAGGCTCTGCATGATCGCCGGGGCGATCAGGATGGCGCGCGTGGCCGGGTCCTTGAGGATCGTCAGCAGCTCCTTGCGGCAGAGGTTGGCAACGCGCAGGAAGAAATCGATGAGGGCGTTCATGGCCGGGGCTTTCAGTCGAGGCTCTTGCGCGTTACCGCGCGCGCCACCAG
Source organism: Variovorax multivorans (assembly GCF_051216835.1). Taxonomy (NCBI): domain Bacteria; kingdom Pseudomonadati; phylum Pseudomonadota; class Betaproteobacteria; order Burkholderiales; family Comamonadaceae; genus Variovorax; species Variovorax multivorans. The sequence continues at coordinate 238,057 of NZ_JBPJZL010000005.1, read as the reverse complement.
CAGCAGGCCCACCGCATACGCCATCAGGATCGCGCAGTTGCGCCACACCAGCGGCCAGACGTCGCCCGCGAGAAACAGCGTCTTGATGAGGTCCATGAAGTAGGTGGCCGGCAGCAGGTGGCCGATCACCCACACGGCAGTGGGCACGTTGCGCAGGTCGAACAGGAAGCCCGACAGCATCATCGAGGGCATGAAGGTCGCGATCAGCGCCACCTGGCTCGCGAGAAACTGGTTGCGCGTGACCGACGAGATCACGAGGCCCAGGCTCACCGCCACGATCAGGTACAGCATCGAGCTGAACACCACCACCAGCAGCGAGCCGTACATCGGCACCGCGAACAGGAAGCGTGCGGAAAGCAGGCACAGCGCAAGACCCAGCATGCCGACCGCGAAGTACGGAATGATCTTTGCCAACAGGATCTCGACCGGCCGCACCGGCGTGACGAACAGCGCCTCCAGCGTGCCGCGCTCCCACTCGCGCGCCATCACCAGCGCGGTGAGAAAGGCGCCGACCAGCGTCATGATGAGCACGATGAGTCCCGGCACCAGATACCAGGTGCTGGTGTTCGCGGCGTTGAACCACATGCGCTGCTCGACGGTGACGCTGCCGACGGGCGGGGCATCGGCGCCGGAGGCGTTGCCGCTCCTGTCCATCTGCCGTATTGCCGATTGCGCGAGGGCGCCCGTCACGTACGCCTGGATGATGCTCGCGCGCCCCGCGTCGGAGCCGTGCACGATGAGCTGCACGCGCGCATTGCCGGCAGCCAGCGCGCGCGAGAAGTCGGCAGGCACGCGCACGATGCCGTCGACCTTTCGTTCGCGCATCAGCTCTTCGGCGTCGTGCATCGAGCCCAGCAGCACTGGCGCGATGGTGGGCGAGAGCTGCAGGCCGGCGATGGCCTCGTGCGCGGTCGGCGAGGCGTCTTCCATCACCACCGCCACGGGCGCATTCTTCACGTCGAGCGACATGCCGTAGCCGAAGATCAGGATCAGCACCATCGGCAGCAGGATGCCGATGGCCAGGTTGCTGCGGTCGCGCAGCAACTGGCGGAATTCCTTGCGCGTGAGGGAGATCAGGCGGGACCAGAAGCCGCTCATGCCGTTCATGCCGCCACCTCTTCCTTGCTCTTGTGCCGCGCCTTCTCGACGATGCCGATGAAGGCCTGCTCCATGTCGATGCGCCTGCCGCTTTCTTCCTCATCGCCCAGCGCCTGCGCGCGCACCTCTTGCGGCGTGCCGATGGCCAGCACCTTGCCCGCGTCCTGGATCACGATGCGATCGCAGTACTCCGCCTCTTCCATGAAGTGCGTGGTGATGACGACGGTGGTACCGCCTTCGGCCAGCGCCGTGATGCGCCGCCAGAACTCGCGGCGCGCGAGCGGGTCGGCGCCGCTGGTGGGCTCGTCGAGGAACAGGATCTCGGGCTCGTGCAGCAGGCCGGTGGCCATGGCAAGACGCTGTTTGTAGCCGCCGGGCAGCTGGCCGCTGGGTGCGTCGAGCGAGTGGGTCAGGTCGAACTGGCGCAGCACCGTGTCCATGCGATCGTGCAGCTTCGCGCCGCGCAGGCCGTAGGCGCCGCCGAAGAACGAGAGGTTTTCGCGCACTGTGAGGTTGCCGTAGAGCGCGAATTTCTGCGAGACATAGCCGATGCGCTGGCGCGCCTGCGCGCGGGCATGCCGCAGGTCGACGCCGGCCACGCGCAGCTGGCCGCCGCTCGCGGGCAGCAGGCCGCAGAGCATGCGGAAGGTTGTGGTCTTGCCCGCGCCGTTGGGGCCGAGCAGGCCGAAGATCTCGCCGCGCCGCACGGAGAAGCTGGTGCTGGCCACCGCCACGAAGTCGCCGAAGCGGCGCACGAGGTCCTTGACTTCGATGACCACTTCGCCGGGCTGGCCTGTGCTCGGTTGCGAAGTGGTCATGGCGGCTGCCGGGGTGGCGTCGGCGTTGGGCGATGGCTGCGCGCGCAGCAGCGTCATGAAGCCGTCTTCGAGGCGCGGCGTGACCGGCTCGGTGCGCGCGCCTTCGAGCAATGCATCGAGCCGCGCATCGTCTGTCTCGCTGCGGCGAATGAAGCGCACCTCGCCGCCTTGCGGCACCGCATCGATGATGTCCTGCCGCGCGTCGAGCAGCCGCGCCTGCAGCAACCGTGGTGGCTCACCGTCGGGCGGTGTCGCGATGAAGCAGAGGCCGTGTGCGCGGTCGCGCAGCTCTGTGGGCGCGCCCTGCGCCAGCAGCTTGCCGCCGTGCAGCACGAACACATGGCTGCAGCGCTCGGCCTCGTCGAGGTAGGCAGTGCTGACGATGACCGAGAGCTTTTCGTCGTCCACAAGCTGCTGCACGATCTGCCATAGCTCGCGGCGCGAGAGCGGGTCTACGCCCACGGTCGGCTCGTCGAGCAGCAGCAGGTCGGGCGAGCGCACCAGCGTGCAGGCCAGCCCGAGCTTCTGCTTCATGCCGCCAGAGAGCTTGCCGGCCGGGCGATCGGTGAAGCGGCCGAGGTCGGTCATTTCCATCAGCCGCGCATAGCGTTCGCGCCGCTTGTCGCGGGGCACGCCGTGCAGGTCGGCGTAGAGGTCGAGGTTCTCCTGCACGCTCAGGTCGTCGTAGAGGCCGAAGCGCTGCGGCATGTAGCTGATGCGGTCCTGCACCGCCTGTGGATCGGCCGAGACGTCGATGCCGAGCACGCGCAGCTCGCCCGCGTCGGCGCGCATCAGGCCAGCCATGAGGCGCAGTAGCGTGGTCTTGCCGGCACCGTCTGGGCCGACCAGGGCGGTGAGCGTGCCGGCGGGCACTTCGAGCGAGACGTCGTCGAGCGCGTGCACGGGTTCTTTCGACGCTTTCAGCAGGAAGCGCTTGTGCAGCGAGCGTCCGGCCACGGCCGGCCCGGTGGTGGTCATCAGGGCTTGCCGGTGGCGGACGACAGTTGCAGCCGCACAGTGGCCGGCATGCCGAGCCGCAGCCGGTCTTGCGGGTCATCGACCATCACGCGAATTTCGTAGACGAGGCTGCTGCGCAGTTCCTCGGTCTGCACGGTCTTGGGCGTGAATTCAGCCACCGACGAGATGTAGCCGACCTTGCCCGCGATGGCTTCTCCGGGCTGGCTGTCGGTGCTCACGCGGGCGTCCTGCCCGGCGCGCACGCGGCCGAGGTCGGGCTCGGCCACATAGGCACGCACCCACTTGGGATCGGTGATGGCGAGCGTGAAGGCCGGGCGCTGCGGCGAGGCCATGTCGCCTGGCTCGAGCAGGCGGGCGCGCACGACGGCGTCGATGGGCGCCTTGAGCTCGGCCTCGGTGAGCTGGTGGTTCATGAGCGCGAGCTCGGCGCGGGCCGATTCGAGCTGCGCCGTCGCCTGGCCGATGTCTTCCTTGCGCGGGCCGGTGACCACCAGTTGCTGAGCCTTGCGGGCGTTGTCGAGCTGCGCCAGCGCCACCCTGCGCCTGGCCTGTGCGCTGTCGAGGTCCTGCTGGCTCACGGCGCGGCCGGCCGTGGTGTTGCCGATGGCCTGCAGGCGCGCGAGCTGCTGCTGCGCAAGTTCGGCATCGGCCTGCGCGGCGGCCACCTGGGCACTGGCCTGCGCCACTTCTTCGGGGCGGCTACCGGTCTTCAGGCGTAGCAGGGCCTGTTCCTGCACGCCGATGCGCGCCTGCGACTGCGCCACGCGCAGCACCAGCGAGCGGGTGTCGAGCCGGCCCAGCACCTGCCCGGCGCGCACGCGGTCGCCTTCGCGCACCGCCAGCTCGGCCACGCGGTCGTTGGCGTTGAAGGCCAGCGAGACCTGGCGCAGGTCAACGTTGCCGTACAGCACGAGCTGGTCGGAGGGTGTGGCGGAGTGGTGCGTGTACCACCAGCCGCCTACCGCCGCGACGATGGCCACGGCGGCGATGGCAATGAGGGGCTTCTTGTTCATGGCGTGTGTCCTGACGAGGCTGCTGCCCGGGGGTCGGCGCGATGTTATCAAATTCAAATTTGAATTTGAAGTATTTTTTTGTTTGAGTTAGCCTCGGGGCATGGCAACCCGCACTCAGCGTACCGACGGCAACACCACGCGCCTGCACATCCTCGAAACCGCTGGCCGGCTGTTCGCGGCGCAAGGCTTCGCAGAAAGCACCAGCAAGGAAATCTGCACCCGCGCGGGCACCAACATGGCCGCCATCAACTACCACTTCGGCGGCCGCGACGGGCTCTACGAGGCGGTGCTGGTCGAAGCGCACAAGCAGCTGGTGAGCCTCGACGAGCTGATGGCGTTGTCATTGGAGTCGACCGATCCGCGCCTGAAACTGCGCGCATTTCTCACGCACATGCTCGAGATGAGCGCCCAGCCGAAGGCGCCATGGGGCTTTCGCGTGGTGCTGCGCGAGGCGCTGTCGCCGTCGCCGGCCATGCCGGCGCTGATCCAGCGCGCGGTGCTGCCCAAGGCCAAGCTGCTGCGCGGCATCGTCGGCGAGATCATGGGCCTGCCCGACGACCATCCCTCGGTGCAGCGCAGCCTGCTGCTCACGGTGCTGCCGTGCCTCGTGATGACGGTGGCGCCCAAGGACCTGAGCAGCAAGGTTCTGCCGGCCCTGAAGGACACGCAAGCCCTTGCCGAAGAAGTTGTGCGCTATGTGCTCGCGGGGCTCGATGCCGTGGCGAAGGAGGCAAAGGCCACCGAACCGCCCCAGGCGTCCACAACGCCTAAAGCTGGAAAGCGACGGTGAGCAGCAGCCCCTCGGCCACGTCGCGCATCAGCCCCGGGCGCCGCGCACGATAGGGCTCGCCAGCCGAGGCGGTGGTCTCGATCCACTCGGCCAGCCATTCGATGTCCTCACGGCCGTAGAACACAACGGCTGCCTCGTGGTTCAGCAGCAGGCTGCGCAGGTCGAGGTTGATTGAGCCGCACATGGCGAGCTCGTCGTCCACCACCACGGCCTTTGCGTGCGCCATGAACGGCAGCATGCGAAAGCTCACGCCCGCGCGCGCAAGGTCGCGCATGGCGCGGGCGCGTACGAAGTCGGCAAGGCGATGGTTCGACTGCGCGGGCATCGCGATGGTCACTTGCACGCCGCGCCGCGCGGCCAGCCGCAGTGCATCGCGCAGGCCGTCGCCGGGCACGAAGTAGGGCGTGATCGCAAGCACGCGATGCTCGGCGCGAAAGCAGGCGTCGATCAGCAGCGCATGTGCCGTGTCCTCTGTCTGGTCGGGGCCGCTCGGCAGGAACTGCGCCATCGCTGTGCCCGGCCCTTCGGGCACGTCGTCGGCCGTGATGGCACGGGCCTTTCGGCTGCGCACCGAGGCCCAGTCGTGGTCGAACTGGCGCGCCGCCGCCGCGGCCACGCTGCCATGCAGGTCGAAGGACAGGTCGCGCCAGGCCTCGGGGTGCTTGTCGTTGCCGGTGAAGTATTCGCCCGCGAGGTTGCGCCCGCCCGACCAGAGCCAGCCGTCGTCGGCAATGGTGAACTTGCGGTGGTTGCGCAGGTTGCGCGGGCCGATGCGGCGCAGGCTGAAGAAGGGGCGGAACACGGCCACCTCGCCACCTGCCACACGCAGCCGGTCGAAGTGATGGCGCGGCAGCGACAGCGCGCCGAAGCCGTCGAGCAGCACCCGCACTTTGATGCCCTCGCGCGCCCGCTTGGCGAGCCGGTCGATCACCGCGTGGCCGAGCGGATCGTCGCCGATGATGAAGGTGCACACGTCGATGCGCTCGCGCGCGCCGTCGATCACCTGCCACAGCGCATCGCGCGCGGCCTCGCCGTCGGCATGCATGCGGATCGCGCAGCGCCCCGGCGGCGCGAGACCGAAGCTTTCGATCAGGTCGGCGGCCCAGTGGCCCGGCGGCACAGAGCGCGGCGGCCTGGGCGAGCCTGCCGGGCGCAGCTTGCGCTGGCCGAACAGCAGGTACATCGGCAGGATGAAGTAGGGCATCAGCACCAGCCCCATGACCCAGGCGATGGCCGTGGTGGGGGCGCGCTGCTCGCGGCGTGCGCGTGTGGTCAGCACGTAGACCAGCAGCGCGAAAGTGACGACGAGAAAATGCTGCGAAGGAGAGGGCAGCCAGTCGAACTCTTTGGTCGGCATGGACCGATGATGCCTCAGCGTTGCGCGCTGTGCCTTCAGTGTCCCTTCAGCGTTGCAGGAAGGCCGGCACGCCGCGCCCTTGCGAGGCCAGGAATCGCATCATCGGATCGACCACCGCGCGCACTGCGGGCCGGTCGCCTACGCGCGTGCGCCAGGCCAGCAGGCGCGGCGTGGCAGCGGTCATGCCGGCGCCCTTGCGGTCGGCGAACACACAGGCCATGTAGAAGGCGATGTCGGCGAAGGAATAGGAGCCGGCCAGGTACTCGCGCGTGGCCAGCAGGCCTTCCATCTCTTCGTAGAAGCGCGCGCAGCCGGCGCAGGCCGCGAGCGCGGGAGGGCTCTGCATGGCGTCCTGCAGGCCGAAGAGCTTGATGACATTCGGGAAGAAGACCTCGTCGGACTTCTGCTCCAGCTGCCGCGCGCGGGCCCGTTCGGCAATGCCTTCGGGCCACAGCGCAAGGCTGGGGTAGCGGTCTTCGAGGTACTCGAAGATCTGCGTCGAGTCGAACAGCGAGACCTCGTCGTCGACCAGCACGGGCACCTGCTGCTTGACGGGGTTGACCCGAAGCACCTCGGGATGCTTGGGCTCGTAGGCGTCGCCTTCGATGAAGGGCACCATGACCAGTTCGAAGGGCACGCCTTTTTCGCGTGCCGCGATCTCGACCTTGGCGCCGAACATGCTGAGGGGGCCTGAGTAGATGTGAGTCGTCATGCCCCGACTTCACCAGAAACGGCGCGTCAGGTCGAGCCCCAGACCTCCTGCGCGGTCTCGACCACCAGGCGCAGCTTGTTGCGCTGCGCTTCCACCGCGATGTTGTTGCCGTGCACCGTGCTGGAGAAGCCGCACTGCGGCGACAGCGCGAGCTGGTCGAGCGAGGCGTACTTGGCGGCGTCCTCGATGCGGCGCTTGAGTTCGTCCTTGTCTTCCATCTCGCCGAACTTGGTGGTCACGAGGCCGAGCACCACGGTCTTGCCCTTGGGCAGGTAGCGCAGCGGCTTGAAGTCGCCCGAGCGGGCGTCGTCGTATTCCATGAAGTAGGCGTCGAGGTCCATCTCCTTGAGCAGCGCCTCGGCCACGGGCTCGTAGTTGCCGGCCGCGGCGTGCGTGCTCTTGAAGTTGCCGCGGCACAGGTGCATGGCCAGCAGCATGCCTGGCGGCTTCTGCGCCACCACCTTGTTGATGAAGGCGGCGTAGCGGTGCGGCAGTTCGTTCGGGTCGTCGCCGCGCTTGCGGGCGGCTTCGCGCATGTGCTCGTCGCACAGGTAGGCGAGGTTGGTGTCGTCCATCTGCACGTAGGTGCAGCCGGCGGCGGCCAGCGAGCGCAGCTCGTCGCCGTAGGCCTTGGCCACGTCGTCGTAGAACGTCGGGTCGAGCTCGGGGTACGCCTCCTTGCTGATGCCGGCGCGTCCGCCGCGGAAGTGCAGCATGGTCGGCGAGGGGATCGTCACCTTCGGTGTGCGGCCCGCCGAGACCTGGCTCTTGAGGTACTGGAAGTCGGCGAGCTGGATGTCCTTGATGTGGCGCACCTTGTCGAGCACGCGCATCGCGGGCGGAGCGAGTTCTTCGGTGCCGTCGGGCTTGCGGATGGTGACCGGAATGTCGGTCTTCACGCCGCCGAGCTGGTCGAGGAAGTCGATGTGGAAGTAGGTGCGGCGGAACTCGCCGTCGGTGATGCTCTTCAGGCCAATGTCTTCCTGGAAGCGGACGATCTCGGTGATTGCCTTGTCTTCGACGAGGCGAAGCTGTTCGGGCGTGATCTCGCCCTTGGCTTTCTGTTCGCGGGCTTCGAGCAGGTACTTGGGGCGCAGGAAACTGCCCACGTGGTCGTAGCGGGCAGGCAAGGCGGCGTGCTGTGACATGGATGACTCCGTCGTGATTTGGGGAACGAGCGGAACATCGTATCGCCTTCGAAATGTCGATGCCTGTATACAGATATCTCAGTGTTTACCCTCGAAATGGCTTTAAAAGCTGGAAATTTATAGTTTTCTGTATACATTGAGTATTCATGAAAACGCCCACGACCGCCTTTCCACTGAACGCCTGGTATGCCGCCGCCTACGACGTCGAAGTGCGTCACGCGCTGCTGCCACGCACTATCTGCAACCAGAAAGTGGTGCTGTTCCGCCGCACCGATGGCCAGGTGGCCGTGCTCGAAGACGCCTGCTGGCACCGGCTGATGCCGCTGTCGCTGGGCCGCCTCGAGGGCGACGAACTGGTCTGCGGCTACCACGGCCTCGTCTACAACAGCCAGGGGCGTTGCACCCACATGCCGAGCCAGGAAACGCTCAACCCCTCGGCTTGCGTGCGCAGCTTTCCGGTGGTCGAGAAGCACCGCTTCGTGTGGATCTGGCCCGGCGATCCGGCCAAGGCCGACCCGGCGCTGGTGCCCGACATGCACTGGAACGACGACCCCGCCTGGGCCGGCGACGGCAAGATGATCCGCGTCAACTGCGACTACCGCCTCGTGGTCGACAACCTCATGGACCTGACGCACGAGACCTTCGTGCACGGCTCGTCCATCGGCAACCGCGAAGTGGCCGAGGCGCCTTTCGTGGCCACGCATGGCGACCGCTCGGCAACCGTCACGCGATGGATGGAAGACATCGACCCGCCGCCGTTCTGGGGCAGCCAGATCCGCCATGCGCGCGGCTACACCGGCAAGGTCGACCGCTGGCAGATCATCCGTTTCGAAGGCCCGTGCACCGTGAACATCGACGTCGGCGTGGCCGAGGCGGGCAGCGGCGCGGTGCCCCAGGGCAGCGACCCTGGCGACCGCAGCAAGGGCGTCAACGGCTACGTGCTCAACACCATCACGCCCGAGACCGACAAGACCTGCCTCTACTTCTGGGCCTTCTCGCGCAACTACTGCCTGGGCGAGCAGCGCCTCACGCACGAGCTGCGTGAAGGCGTCGCCGGCATCTTCCGTGAAGACGAGCTCGTGCTCGAGGCGCAGCAGAAGGCGATGGATGACCACCCCGACCACAAGTTCTACAACCTCAACATCGACGCCGGCTCGATGTGGGCGCGACGGCTGATCGACCGCATGATCGAAAAGGAAAAGCCCGCGCGCGCCGCGATCCCGATCCGGCCGGCCGAAAAGGCAGCCGCGTGAAGGTCGCTGCCGTTTCCACCGCCGCCGAGCCCGGCGACAGCGGCAGTTCGCAGGCCGTGAAGGCGCAACTGCGGCTGCGCGAGATGATCCTTGCGGGCGAGTTGCCCGGTGGCGCGCGCATTGCCGAAGTGGCCATCTCCGAGCAGCTTGGCGTGTCGCGCACGCCGGTGCGCACCGCGCTCATGCGGCTCGAACAGGAGGGCCTGCTCGAAGCGCTGCCCAACGGCGGCTATGCGGTGCGTACTTTTTCGGAGCGCGACGTGGCCGACGCCATCGAGCTGCGCGGCACGCTCGAAGGACTGGTCGCCCGGCTCGCGGCCGAGCGCGGCGCGGCGCCCGTGGTGCTGCGCGAGGCGCGCGCCTGCCTGCAGCGCATCGACGAGCTGCTGCGCGAGCCCGCACTCGACGACGCGGCCTTCTCGCGCTACGTGACGCACAACGAGCGCTTCCACGCGCTGCTCTGCGAAATGGCGGGCAGCCCCGTCATCGCGCAGCAGCTGGAGCGCGTGATCAACCTGCCGTTTGCCTCGCCCTCGGGCTTCGTCATCGTGCAGGCCAACTCGCCGGCCGCGCGCGACATGCTCGTGATTGCGCAAGACCAGCATGTGCAGGTGCTCGACGCCATCGAGTCCGGCGAAGGCTCGCGTGCCGAGGCGCTGATGCGCGAGCACAGCCGCATCGCGCGGCGCAACCTGCGCGATGCGCTGCACGGCACGCCCACCGCCGAACAGCGACCGCTGCCGGGCGTGCAGCTGATCCGCCGGCGCGGCTGATTTCTCCTTTTTCTCTCTCCGGTTGTTCTCCCGATGAAAAGCGATCTTCAATGGATGCAGGCGCAAGTCGTTGCGCTGCGCGATGTCACGCCCACCGTGCGCGAATTCGAACTGCGCCCCGACGGCGGCTTTGCCGAATCCCATGAACCCGGCGCCCACCTGCAAGTGCAGGTGCTGACGGCGCAGGGCAAGGTGCAGACCCGCTCGTACTCGCTGGTGGGCGAGGGCGACGGCCAGTGCTGGCGCATCGCCGTCAAGCGGCTCGATGACGGCCGTGGCGGCTCGCTCGCAATGTGGCGGCTGGCCGTGGGCGACCGTCTGCAAGTGAGCGCGCCGCAGAACCACTTTCCGCTCGACCTCTCGGCGCCCGGCTACCTGCTGGTGGCGGGCGGCATCGGCATCACGCCGCTGGTGCTGATGGCGCAGCGGCTGGGCGCGCACGCAAGGCGCACCGGCGTGCCGGTGAAGATGCTCTACGGCGCGCGGCATGCGGGCGAGCTCGGCTATCTGTCGCATCTGCAAGAGGCATTGGGCGAGGGCGTCGAAGCTCATGAAGGCTCGGCTCCCATCGACTTCGCCGCTGCCATCGCCGCGCTGCCGTCCGGCGGCCAGCTCTACACCTGCGGCCCGGTGCCCATGCTCGAAGCCGTCAAGCGCGCGTGGCACGCAGCCGGCCGTGCCATCGAAGACCTGCGCTTCGAAACCTTCGGCAGCAGCGGCCGCCTGGCCACGCAGTCCTTCCAAGTGCGCATTCCCCGGCACGACCTGGCCATTACGGTGCCGGCCGACTGCACGCTGCTCGAAGCCCTCGACGCAGCCGGCGTACAGACGCTCTCGGACTGCAAGCGCGGCGAATGCGGCTTGTGCGCCATGGACGTGATCGCCGTCGACGGCGAGATCGATCACCGCGACGTGTTCCTCAGCGAGCACGAAAAGAAGTCGACCACGCGCATCTGCGCCTGCGTGTCGCGCGCCGTGGGCACCCTCACGCTCGACTCCGCCTACCGCGCCGACAGCTGACCTGCCCGCTCTGCAAGCTGCCTTGCGCGATGATCGCGCAGTTCATTTGGCAATCGCGCAACAAAGGTCAACAGTCTTGGCCGGCTAGGTGATTGCCTGCTCCGCCGGATGTTGCAAAGTGTTGAAAATAGCCCCGGTTCGCGTTCCGCCCCTCAAAGGAAAAAACATGCAAAGACGCCATCTCATCCAGACCGCCGCCCTCTCGGCACTTGCGCTTTCAATGTCGCTGGCCAGTGCCCAGGACGCCAACAAGTTCAAGATCGGCCTGATCCTTCCGATGACGGGCCAGTCGGCCTCCACCGGCCGCCAGATCGAAGCCGCCGCGCGCCTGTACATGGCCCAGAACGGCGACACCGTGGCCGGCAAGAAGGTGGAGCTGATCGTCAAGGACGACACTGGCCTGCCCGACGTGACCAAGCGCCTCGCGCAGGAGCTGGTGGTGAACGACAAGGTCAACGTGCTGGCCGGCTTTGGCCTGACGCCGCTGGCGCTGGCCGTGGCGCCAATTGCCACGCAGTCGAAGACGCCAGAAGTGGTGATGGCGGCGGCCACGTCGAGCATCACCGAGGCCTCGCCCTACATCATCCGTTCGAGCTTCACGCTGCCGCAGGTGTCGGTGGCCATGGGCGACTGGGCGCCGAAGAATGGCGTGAAGACGGTCGTCACGCTGGTGGCCGACTACGGCCCGGGCAACGATGCCGAGAAGTTCTTCAGCGAGCGCTTCCAGCTCAATGGCGGCAAGGTGCTCGACAAGCTGCGCGTGCCGCTGCGCAACCCCGACTTCGCTCCCTTCCTGCAGAAGGTGCGCGACGTGAAGCCCGACGCGCTGTTCGTCTTCGTGCCCTCGGGCGCAGGCGCGGCGGTGATGAAGCAGTTCCTCGAGCGCGGCATGGACAAGGCCGGCATCAAGATGATCGCCACCGGCGACGTGACGGACGACGACCAGCTCAACGACATGGGCGACGGCGCGCTGGGCGTGGTCACCTCGCACCACTACTCGGCCGCGCACCCCTCGGCCATGAACAAGAAGTTCGTCGAGGCCTTCGAGAAGGCCAACCCGAAGATGCGCCCCAACTTCATGGCTGTGGGCGGCTACGACGGCATGCGCGTGATCTACGAAGCACTCAAGATCACCAAGGGGCAGGGCGGCGGCGAAGCGCTGCTGGCGGCCATGAAGGGCCAGGTCTTCGAGAGCCCGCGCGGCCCGGTGCTGATTGATGCGCAGACGCGCGACATCGTGCAGGACGTGTATCTGCGCAAGGTCGAGAAGAAGGACGGGCAGCTTTACAACGTCGAGTTCGATGTGATCAAGGGCGTGAAGGATCCAGGTAAAGCCAAGTGAGGCTTGTCTCTGGGGGGCGTTGTTGTTCGGGGCGCGATCACGCCGACGGGGTACCTTGCTCCGCGAATGTCCCCCGGCCTTCGGCCTCCTCCTTTATTTTGCTGCGCAAGGCACCCCATCGGCGTGATCTTTCAGAGCAGTCGTTGATCGGCCGGCATAAGCACGCACCCCGAACGAAACGAACAGCCCCAGAAATAGCTTCGTAAAAAACACGACATGCTGACCATTCTTTTCGACGGCATCGCCTATGGCATGCTGCTCTTCGTGCTGGCGGTAGGCCTCGCCGTGACGCTCGGCCTGATGAACTTCATCAACCTCGCACACGGCGCTTTCGCCATGGCGGGTGGCTACCTCACGGTGTTCGCAATGCAGAAGCTCGGCGTGCCCTTCCTGGCCTGCCTGCCGCTCGCATTCATCGTCGTCGCGCTGGCTGGGGCCTTGCTCGAACGCACGCTCTACCGGCCGATGTACGGCAAGCCGCACCTCGACCAGGTGCTCTTTTCCATCGGCCTTGCCTTCATGGCGGTGGCGGCCATCGACTACTTCGTGGGCTCCTCGCAGCAGAACGTGCAATTGCCTGAATGGCTGCGCGGGCGCACCGAGATCGGCGACGGCGCGCTGCTGTTGGGCATGGGGCACTACCGGCTCTTCATCATCGGCGTGTGCGCGGTGCTCACCGTGGTGCTGCAGCTCATTCTTTCGAAGACGCGCTTCGGCAGCCGGCTGCGCGCCGCGGTCGATGACCCGCGCGTGGCGGCGGGCCTGGGCATCAACGTGAACATCGTGTTCCTGCTGACCTTCGCCGTGGGCTCGGGGCTCGCGGGCCTGGGCGGTGCGCTGGGCGCGGAAATTCTCGGGCTCGACCCGACCTTCCCGCTCAAGTACATGATCTATTTCCTGATCGTGGTGTCGGTCGGCGGCACCTCGTCGATCACCGGGCCGCTCGCGGCGGCGCTGCTGCTGGGCATCGCCGACGTGGCGGGCAAGTATTTCATTCCGAAGATGGGTGCGTTCACCGTCTACCTCCTGATGATCATGATCCTGATGTGGCGGCCCCAGGGCCTGTTCACGCGCAAGGGAGGCCGTTGATGAGTGCGCCTTCAACCACCGAGTTCCAGTCGGCCCTCTTGCGCAAGGCGCGCTGGCACCCGCTCGAATTCGTGGCCTGGGCCGTGGCCTTTGCGCTGCCGCTCGTCATGCCCTCGCACTCGCTGCTGGTCAACGAGATCGCCATCGTCGCGTTGTTCGCGATGTCGCTCGATTTGATTCTTGGCTACACCGGCATCGTGTCGCTGGGTCATGCCGCCTTCTTCGGTTTCGGCGCGTATGCGGCGGCGTTGTTCGCCAAGCTCGTGATGCCGGACCCGACCGTGGGGCTGGTGATCGCAACCGTGCTGTCGGCCTTGCTGGGCCTCGTGGCCAGCGTGACGATCTTGCGCGGCAGTGACCTCACACGGCTGATGGTCACGCTCGGCACCGCGCTGCTGCTGCTCGAACTCGCCAACAAGCTCGACTGGCTCACCGGCGGCGCCGACGGCCTGCAGGGCGTGGTGATGGGGCCGGTGCTCGGCCTGTTCGAGTTCGATCTGTACGGCCGCACGGCCGCCTGGTATTCGCTGGCCGTGATGCTGGTGCTGTTCCTCGTGATGCGCCGGCTCGTGCATTCGCCGTTCGGCGCCACGCTGAAGGCCATTCGCGACAACCGGCTGCGCGCCATGGCCATCGGCATTCCGGTCGTGTCGCGGCTCGTGGTGATCTACACCGTGGCGGCGGGCATCGCCGGCGCCGCGGGCGCGCTGCTCGCGCAGACCACCGGCTTCGCCTCGCTCGACGTGCTGGCCTTCGACCGCTCGGCCGATGTGCTGCTGATGCTGGTCATCGGCGGCGTGGGCTGGCTCTATGGCGGCGTGGCGGGCGCCATCGTGTTCAAGCTGCTGCAGACCTGGCTGTCGGCCGTGACGCCGCAGTACTGGATGTTCTGGATCGGCCTGATCCTGGTGCTGCTGGTGCTCGTGGGGCGCGACCGCCTGCTCAAGCCGTGGACATGGTTCGGCTTGGGCGGCAAGAAGAAGGCCGAGAAAGGTGGTGTGGCATGACCGACACCGTGCTCTCGACCCATGGCCTCGTGATGCGCTTCGGCGGCATCACCGCCACCAACAACGTGACGATGGAGCTCAAGCGCGGCGCACGCCATGCGCTGATCGGCCCCAACGGAGCGGGCAAGACCACGCTCATCAACCAGCTGACGGGCGTGCTCACGCCGACCGAAGGCCGCATCACGCTGCTGGGCGAAGACATCACCACGCTCGCGCCGCACAAGCGAGTGGCGCGCGGGCTGGTGCGCACCTTCCAGATCAACCAGCTGTTCGATTCGATGACGCCGCTCGAAACGCTGGCGCTCGTGGTGTCGCAGCACCAGGGCATCGGCGCGCAATGGTGGCGGCCGCTCGGCGCCAGCAAGGCGATTGCCGAGCGCGCGGGGCAACTGCTCGAACAGTTCCACCTGGGCGACGTGGCGCAACAGCAGGTGAAGCACCTGGCTTACGGCAAGCGCCGCCTGCTGGAGATTGCGATTGCGTTGGCCTGCGAGCCGCGCGTGCTGCTGCTCGACGAGCCCGTGGCGGGCGTGCCCGCCGGCGAGCGCGAAGAACTGCTGCAGACCGTGGCCGCGCTGCCCGCCGATGTGTCGGTGCTGTTGATCGAGCACGACATGGACTTGGTGTTCAGCTTTGCCGACAGCATGACCGTGCTGGTCAACGGCACGCTGCTGACCGAAGGCGACCCCGAAACCATCGCCAACGATCCGAAGGTCAAAGAGGTCTACCTGGGCCACGGGGAGAGCGCTCATGTCTGAGCTGCTGCGAATAGAAAACCTGAGCGCCGGCTACGGCGAGGCCGTGGTGCTGCACGACGTGGCGTTCGCGCTCGGCGAAGGCCAGACGCTGGCTCTGCTGGGCCGCAACGGCACGGGCAAGACCACGCTGATCAACACGCTCGCGGGCGCGACGCGCCAGCACGGCGGCAGCATCACGCTGGGCGGCCAGGCGCTGCACAAGCTCGCGCCGCATCAGCGTGCGGCGGCCGGCATCGGCTGGGTGCCGCAGGAGCGCAACATCTTCAAGTCGCTCACGGTGCACGAGAACCTCACGGCGGTGGAGCGGCCGGGCAAATGGAACCCGCAGCGCGTCTACGAGATGTTCCCGCGCCTTGCCGAGCGCAAGACCAACCTCGGCACGCAGCTCTCGGGCGGCGAGCAGCAGATGCTGGCCGTGGGCCGTGCGCTGGTGTTGAACCCGAAGCTGCTGCTGCTCGACGAGCCGCTCGAAGGGCTCGCGCCGATCATCGTGGAAGAGCTGCTGCGCGCCATCCGCCGCATCACGCAGGACGAGGGGTTGGCCGCGATCATCGTGGAGCAGCATCCGCAGGCGATCCTCGCGATTTCCGACGAAGCGGTGGTGCTCGACCACGGCACCATCGTGCACACCGACAAGGCCGCGACGTTGCGCACGCAGCCTGAAGTGCTCGACCGCCTGCTGGGCGTCGCGCGCTAGACGAGTTCCGCCAGGCGCGCCTTCCAGTCTTCCGCGCGGCCGAGCCATGGGCCGATGTCGATGCGGCTGGCGCTGCCATCGGCCTGCGTCAGCACGAAGGTCGGAAAGCCCTGGCCGCCAGCGCGCTGCAGGAACTGGCGGCTTTCGGCGAAGTGCCGTGCGGTCGATTCGCCTGACAGGCCCTCGAAGGCCGACGCGAAGGCTTCGGCATCGAAGCCGAGTTCGGCGGCGATCGCCTTCAGCACCTGCTCATCGGCGATGCGCTGGCCCTCGACGTAGTGCGCCCGCTGCAGGCGATGGATCATGTCCAGCCCGCCGCCTGCCCGCAGCGACTCGGCCGCGAGGATGGCGGTGGTCGGCGGCTCGGAGTCCATCGTCGCGCCAGTGTCGCGAAGCAGGCCCTCGAAGTAGCCTTCGCCGAAGGGCTGGCCCGTGAGTTCCGCGATGCGCCGGTCGTGCGGCATCACGTACTCGCGCCACTGCGGCGTGATCGAGCGGCGGTTGGCGCCGGTCATCATGCCGCCGCCGTGGAACTCGACCTTCAGGCCCGGCACGCTGCGCGCCGCGTCGACCAGCGGCGCGGCGGCATAGCACCAGCCGCACAGCGGGTCGAAGATGTAGTGGAGCGTGGCGCCTTCGCTCACTGCTTCGTTCATTGCGGCCACTTCATTTCTCCCTTGATGACCTTGGCGCCGAGTTCCAGCGACGAGGCGTCTTCCAGCTTCGGGTAGCGCTTCTTCATCGCGGCGATCAGCGCTGCCGAGTCCTTGGCCTTGGCGGCTTCGGTTTCGAAGGCCTGCAGATAGCTTCGCGTGAATTTCACCGAGGCGAGCGAGTAGGGCGCGCTGCCGTCGGCATTCGGCAGGTAGTGGCCGGGCACCACGGTCTTCGGGTGCAGCGCTTCGATGCGGCCCAGCGTCTTGATCCAGTCGCGGCGCGATTCAGGCGTCTGCGTGTCGGCCACCCAAACGTGGATGTTGGCCGACACCGGAATGCCGCCGACCACCGCCTTCAGCGAGGGAATCCACGCGAAGCTGCGCTCGGGCGTGGGGCCGTCGAGGCCCACGACCTGGATCTTGCGGCCTTCGAGCGTGAGGCTGTCGCCGGCCAAAGGTTGCGGCACGACCAGCGCCTTGGGCGCGTTGTCTTTCAGGATCGGGCCCCAGTGCGCGAGCTTGCCGTCCTTCGAGGCCTGGATGGCGGCCACGGTCTGGGGCGTGGCGACGATCTTCGCGTCGGGGAAGGCGGCCTGGATCACGTCGAGGCCGAAGTAGTAGTCGGGGTCGCTGTGGCTGATGTAGACCGTGGTGAGCTTCTTGCCCGTGGCCTTGATCTTCTGCACGAGCGCCTCGGCGTCGTTGCGCTGGAACTGCGCGTCGATCAGCACGGCGTCGGTCTGGCCGGTGACGATTTCCGAAGAGACCGGAAACATCGACTTCGCGCCGGGGTTGTAGACGTCGAGCTTGAGCGGCTGGGCAGCCTGCGCAGCGAGCGGGGCGAGGCTCAGGGTGGTGGCAAGGGCGGCGGCGGAGAGGAGGGCTCTGCGGAACATGCGGTGGTCTTTCTGTGTGCGGTGTGAAGGAGTGACAGCTCTGACCTTTCGAATGTAGGTTGCGCGAATCGAAATAAAAACCCGCTCCAGAGCAATGGATAGTTTCGGATTTCGGTCGAATGGGGTGCCTGGCCGTCAATCCGTGGCGCGCCGCTCAAGGTGTGCGACCAGCAATTGAGCAGACGGCGACAGCGCCGCCTCACTGCGGAAGCAGATTGCAAAACGCCGCCGCGCCCACGCATCGGTAAGCGGCATCAGGCGCAGGCCGAAGGCATCGGTGAAGGGCCGCGCAACCTCCGCCGGCACCACGCTGATCGCCAGTCCGGCGCGCACCACGCGCAGCGCCGCATCGAAGTTGGACACCAGCACGCGGTAAACCAGCGGCTTGCCCGCCACCGCCGCCTCGCGCGCCAGCATCAGCTGCACCGCACTGAGCGCGGGCATGCCGACGAATTCATGGTCGAGCACCTGCTCGAAGCGCACGTGTTCGTGCCTTGCCACAGGGTGCGAGGGATGCGCGACGATGGCGAGGTGGTCGGTGCGGTAATCGCGCCGCTCCAGGCCGTCGAGGTCGGCGGCGTCCCAGCACAGGCCGATGGAGGCGCTGCCCTCGCGGATGCCGCGCACGATCTCGGGGCTCACGCGCTCTTCCATGTCGACGCGGATGTTGCGGTGCGCCGGGTCTTGCAGAAAGTCGGCCACGTCCTCGGCCAGCGATTCGGCCATGACCGAGGCCGAGGCCAGGATGCGCACGTGCCCGCGCGCGCCGCCGGCGTAGGCGGCCATGTCGCGCTCGATGCGGTTCGCGCTGCCGAGCATCGCGCGGGCGTGCTCCAGCAGGGTTTCGCCGGCCGGCGTGGGCAGCACGCCGCGGCGCTTGCGCAGCAGCAGCGGCGTGCCGACGGCTTCTTCGAGCTGGGCCAGCCGCTTGCTGATGGCCGAGCCGACGATGCTGGCCTGCTCGCCGGCGCGCGCGATGCTGCGCGTTTCGCAGACGGCCACGAACAGGCGCAGGGTGGTCAGGTCGAGGTCTCTCATGATGTTCCGTTCTGGAATCAGATGGCTTCCAAAATATACCTTCTGGATCGAATCGGAACTTCTAACATCGACTCTGTACCCTCACGACGGAGACAAAGCCTTGATTCACGCCTTCCTGCCGCCACGCGCGGTCGTCCGCGAAGTGGGCCTGCGCGACGGCCTCCAGAGCATCGCCCGTGTACTGCCCACCGAACGCAAGCTCGAATGGATCCGCGACGCGTACGCGGCCGGACAGCGCGAGATCGAGGTCGGCTCGTTCGTGCCGGCGCATCTGCTGCCGCAGCTTGCGGACACAGCCGAACTGCTGGCCTATGCCAAGACCTTGCCGGAGCTCTTCGCCTCGGTGCTCGTGCCCAACCTCAAAGGCGCCGAACGAGCCATCGAGGGCGGGGCCGACCTGATGGTCGTGCCGCTTTCGGCCAGCCATGCGCACAGCCTCGCCAACCTGCGCAAGACGCCCGACGAGGTGGTGGCCGAGGTCGGGCGCATGCGCGCGGCGCGCGATGCGGCAGGCTCCAAAACGCTGATCGACGGCGGCGTGGGCACGGCCTTCGGCTGCACGCTGCAGGGCCACGTCGAGCCGGACGAGGTGCTGCGGCTGATGCAGGCGCTGCTCGACGCCGGCGCTGACCGCGTGAGCCTCGCTGACACCGTGGGTTATGCCGATCCGGCGATGGTGCGCAGCCTGTTCGAGCGCGCCTTGCGCATCGCTGGCGACCGTCTGTGGTGCGGCCATTTCCACGACACGCGCGGCATGGGGCTCGCGAATGCGTATGCCGCGCTGGAAGTCGGCATCACGCGCTTCGACGCCTGCCTGGCCGGCATCGGCGGCTGCCCGCATGCGCCAGGCGCCAGCGGTAATGTCGATACCGAAGACCTTGTCTTCATGCTCGAGAGCATGGGCGTTGCGACCGGCGTCGATCTGCCGAAATTGCTCGACCTGCGCCGGCGCGTGGCGGGCTGGCTCGAAGGCGAAACCTTGCAGGGCACGGTGTGGCGCGCGGGCTTTCCGAAGACCTTTTCTGCGACGGCGGGAGTCACGGCATGAGCACGACAGGCACTGAAGAAAAGCGCCTGCCGCTCACCGGCATCCGTGTGGTCGAGTTCACCCACATGGTCATGGGCCCGACCTGCGGCATGGTGCTCGCGGATCTGGGCGCGGAGGTCATCAAGGTCGAGCCCATCGATGGCGACCGCACGCGGCACCTGCTGGGCGCGGGCGCGGGCTTCTTCCCCATGTTCAACCGCAACAAGAAGAGCATCGCGCTCGATCTGCGGCACCCGCAGGGGCTGGAAGCCGCGCTGCGCCTGTGTGCCACGGCCGACGTGGTGGCGCAGAACTTCAAGCCCGGCACCATGGACAAGTACGGCCTGGGCTACGCCGCGCTCGGCAAACTCAACCCGCGCCTCGTATACGTCAACCACACGGGCTTCTTGCCAGGCCCTTATGAGCACCGCACTGCGCTCGACGAGGTGGTGCAGATGATGGGCGGGCTGGCCTACATGACCGGCCGCCCCGGCGATCCACTGCGCGCGGGCACCAGCGTCAACGACATCATGGGCGGCATGTTCGGTGCCATCGGCGCCATCGCTGCGCTGATGCAGCGCGCCGAGACCGGCAAGGGGCAGGAGGTGCAGTCTGCATTGTTCGAGAACAACGTGTTCCTGGTCGGGCAGCACATGCTGCAGTACGCGATCACCGGGCAGGCGGCGGCGCCGATGCCCGATCGCATCTCGGCATGGGCGCTGTACGACGTGTTCACCGTGAAGGACGGCGAGCAGATCTTCCTGGCCGCCGTGAGCGACGCGCAGTGGAACACTTTCTGCGACGCGCTGGGCTTCGACGACCTGAGGGCCGACTCCGCCCTGCGAACCAACAACGACCGCGTGCGCCTGCGGCCCACGCTGCTCGCCGACTTGCGCGAGCGCCTGGCCGGGCATTCGGCGGCGGAGCTGTCGGCGATCTTCGAGGCCAGGGGGCTGCCGTTCGCGCCGATCACGCGGCCCGAAGACCTCTACGACGACCCGCACCTGAAGGCCACCGGCGGCCTGGCGGACATCCGCCTGCCGGACGGCGAGCGTGCTGGAGAAATGGCGCAGACGACGCTGTTCCCGATCACGCTCGGTGGCGAACGCCTCGGCGTGCGGTTGCACCCGCCGACGCTGGGCGAGCACACGCGCGAGCTGCTGGCCGAACTGGGCTATGCGCGTGAGCAGGTCGATGCGCTACACGCCGAATCGGCCGTAGCCTGAGCAGAGCGACTTTTCAAGAACATAAAGAGAGACAACACCATGACCCAGACATTTCCTTCGATGAACCGCCGCGCGGTGCTCGGCCTCGGCGCGTGCGCCGCCGCCGTGGCCGCATGCCCCGCGCTTGCGCAGGGCTCCGACAAACCCATCCGCTTCATCCTGCCGATCAGCGCGGGCTCGGGCGTCGACACCATCGTGCGCGCTGCATCGGTCGCGCTCGGCAAGGCCTTCGGCCAGCCGGTGGTGATCGAGAACCTGCCGGGCGCGGGCGGCATCACCGGCGCCGCGGCCATCGTCAAGGCCGCGCCCGACGGGCTCACGCTGGGCATGGTGTCGAACAACCACGTCATCAACCCGGCAGTGTTCAAGAAGATGCCCTTCGACGCGATCAACGACGTCACGCCGATCAGCGTGGTGGGCGCGACGCCGCTGGTGCTGGTGGTGAACCCGAAGCTGCCCGCGAAGAACGTGAAGGAGCTGGTCGCGCTGCTGCGCGCGAAGCCCGAGGGCTACAACTACGCCTCGTCGGGCAACGGCACCATCATTCACCTGGCCGGCGAGATGTTCATGGACGAGGCCGGCGTGAAGGCGCGGCACATTCCCTACAAGGGCACCGGGCCGATGGTGACCGACATGATCGCGGGGCAGGTCGAGATGGGCGTGGTCGCGCTGCCGGCCGTGCAGCAGCACATCAAGAGCGGGGCGTTGCGCGCCCTCGGCCTGTGCAGCGCCGCGCGCTCGCCAGCCGCGCCGGACATTCCGACCATCGCGGAGCAGGGATTGCCGAACTACGCGGTCGAAGGCTGGTTCGCGGTGATCGGCCCGCCGAAGATGCAGGCGGCCGATGTCCAGCGCGTGCACGACGCGGTGGCCGCCGCGTTCACCAGCGCCGAGGTGCGCGATGCGATGGACAAGCAGGGCAACGTCATCAAGCCCACGACACCGGAGCAGGCCGCGAGCTACTTCCGCAGCGAGGCGGCGCGCTATGCGGCGCTGGTGAAGAAGGCGAACGTGGTGCTGGAGTAAAGGCGTAAGGGCGTGGCGGCTGCCTACGCCGGCGCAACCGCGCGGTAGAGCGCACGCACGAAGTCCGACTGCGTGATCATCCCCGCGAGGCGCTTCTCGCCGTCGATGATCGGGATGTGGTGGTGCCCGCCCTCGGAGAACAGCGGCACCAGGTCGACCACGGGCCGGTCGGCGCTGGCCACGCGTACCTGGCGCGTCATGATCTGGCCGACCACCTCGGGCTTGTTCGACATCACGGTGCGCGTGGCGCGGATCAGGTCGCGCAGCTTGCCGGCAATGCCTTCGTGGTGCTGCAGGTCGAGCTGGCGGAAGAAGTCGGCCTGCGTGACGATGCCCACCACGCGGCGCGTGCGGTCGGTGATGGGCAGGGCCTTGATGCGGCGCTCGTGCATCAGCGCCCACGCCTCCTGCAGCGGCGTGCCGAACTCCACCGAGACCGGCGTGCGCGACATGATGTCGGCGCAGTGCAGCGTGCCCAGGCGCCGCTTGTATGACTCGAGCTCGGTCTGCTGGATTAGCGATTGGAGGTCGTCGCGGCTGATGTCCAGCACCTGGTTGTAGCGGGCCAGCACGGCGTCGATGTCGGCCTGGCTGAAGCGCGCATCGGACGCAGGCGGGCGCGCCACCTGCACATGCGGATAGCGCCGACCGGTCAGCGAGTTGTAGGCCACGCCGGCCAGCACCAGCAGCAGCGAGTTGGTGAAGAAGGGGAAGAGGGCGGACGAAAAATGCGTGGTGTGCGTCAGCACCGCGAGTAGGGCCGCGGCGCCACCCGGCGGGTGCAGGCAACGCGCGCTGAACATCAGGCCGATGGCAGCAGCCACTGCAACGGCGGCGCCCAGCGCCGGGTCGGGAATCCAGTTGGCGGCCGCAATGCCGACCACCGCCGACAGCGTGTTGCCGCCGATCACCGCCCACGGCTGCGCCAGTGGACTGGCAGGCACCGCGAACACCAGCACGGCGCTGGCGCCCAGCGGCGCGATCAGCCAGACGGAGGCGGCGAGCGGGCCGGCCATCCATCGGCACAGCAGCGCAGTGACCAGCAGGCCGAGGCCCGCGCCCGCCACTGCACGCAGGCGCTCGCGGGCATCGACGGTGGTGCGGCCTGGCAGCCAGGCACGCGCGTAAGTCAGGAATGCTTCGAAGCGCATCGGAGCCTCGTCCGCGTTCTCAGCCTTCGTGCGCCACCATGCGCCCGATCTCGGGCCAGCGGTCATGCAGCCACACCCAGGCGACCAGGCCGATCGCGAGCATGCCCATGGAGGTCAGTGCCAGCGCGAGCGTCGAATGCATCACCAGCGGCGCCACCGCGCCGGCCACGATGCCGTTGGCGGTGGAGCCGATCACGGCCTGCAGCGACGAGGCCATGCCGCGGCGCTCGGGGTGCAGGTCGAGCACCAGCAGCGTGACCACCGGCACCATCAGCGCCCAGCCGAAGGCGAACACCGCCAGCGGCCACAGCGCCCAGGCCACGTGCGCCTGGAAGAAAGTGTTGGCCACCACGTTGACCACCGAGGTGGCCAGCATGATGACGAAGCCGTCGCGGATCTGCCGCTTGGGCGCGACCTTGCCGGCCATGCGGCCGCTGGCGCGCGCGCCGAGCATGATGCCGCCGATGGTCAGCAGGAAGAACCAGAAGAACTGCTGCGGCTGCAGCGCGAGGTGGTCGCCGAGGAATGCGGGCGCCGCCAGCACGTAGAGGAACATGCCGTTGAAGGGCACGCCGCTCGCAAAGGCCAGCAGCAGGAAGCGCGGGTCGGAGCACAGGTCCCAGTAGCCGCGCATCAGGTGCCGCACCTGGAAGGGCTGGCGATGGTCCTTGTGCAGTGTCTCGGGCAGCAGCTTGTAGTTGGCCGTGAACAGCACCACGCCCACCGCCACCAGGAACCAGAACACGGCGTGCCAGCCCGCGTGCACGAACAGGAAGCCGCCCACGATGGGCGCGATGGCTGGCGCCACGCCGAAGTAGATCGTGACCTGGCTCATGACCCGCTGCGCCTCGGCGGGCGGGAACATGTCGCGGATCACCGCGCGCGAGACCACGATGCCGGCGCCGGTCGACAGGCCCTGCAGCCCGCGGAACAGCACCAGCTGCGTGATGTTCTGCGACAGCGCGCAGCCCAGCGAGGCCAGCGTGAACACGGCCAGGCCCCACAGCACCACGGGGCGGCGGCCGAAGCTGTCCGACAGCGCGCCGTGGAACAGGTTCATGAACGCGAAGCCGAACAGGTAGGCCGAAAGCGTCTGCTGCATCTCGGCCGGCGTTGCGCCGATGGATTGTGCAATGCCCGAGAAGGCCGGGATGTAGGTGTCGATGGAAAAGGGCCCGAGCATGCCGAGCACCGCGAGCAGCACGGCAAGCGCCCAGCGCGGGGCCTGCCAGAGTTTGTCTGCATCGGGATTCATGAGGTTTGCTCCGTTCTTTTTATCGCAAGGGCCAAAAAGAAAGCGCCCTTGCGGGCGCCTCCTCGTCGGGGAAATACCGGGAGACCGGCTTAGAGCGTATCAATAAAGCTGCGCAGCTTGTCCGAACGCGACGGATGCTTGAGCTTGCGCAGTGCCTTCGCCTCGATCTGGCGGATGCGCTCGCGGGTCACGTCGAACTGCTTGCCGACTTCTTCCAGCGTGTGGTCCGTGCTCATCTCGATGCCGAAGCGCATGCGCAGCACCTTGGCTTCGCGCGGCGTGAGGCTGTCCAGGATGTCCTTGACCACGTCGCGCAGGCCGGCCTGCATCGCGGCTTCGATAGGAGCCGTGTTGCTGCTGTCCTCGATGAAGTCGCCCAGGTGCGAATCGTCGTCGTCGCCGATGGGGGTTTCCATCGAGATCGGCTCCTTCGCGATCTTCATGATCTTGCGGATCTTGTCTTCCGGAATCTCCATCTTCGCGGCCAGGATGCCGGCGTCGGGCTCGAAGCCGAACTCCTGCAAGTGCTGGCGCGAAATGCGGTTCATCTTGTTGATCGTCTCGATCATGTGCACCGGGATGCGGATGGTGCGCGCCTGGTCGGCAATCGAGCGGGTGATGGCCTGGCGGATCCACCACGTCGCGTACGTCGAGAATTTGTAGCCGCGACGGTATTCGAACTTGTCGACCGCCTTCATCAGGCCGATGTTGCCTTCCTGGATCAGGTCAAGGAACTGCAGGCCGCGGTTGGTGTACTTCTTGGCGATGGAGATCACGAGGCGCAGGTTGGCCTCGATCATTTCCTTCTTGGCGTCGCGCGAAGACGATTCGCCTTCGTTCATGCGCTTGTTGATGTCCTTCAGCTCGGACAGCGGCACCACCACGCGCGACTGGATGTCGGCGAGCTTCTGCTGCAACTCTTGCACCGGCGGGATGTTGCGCGCGAGCACCGTGCTCCAGGGCTTGCCGGCGGCGGCCTGCTTCTCGACCCACTTCAGGTTGAGCAGGTTGGAGGCGATGCGGTTGCCGTTCTTGTCGTAGCCGCTGAAGTCGCGGATGAACTCGTCCTGCGGGAAGCCGCACTTGTCCACGATGATGCGGCGCAGTTCGCGTTCCTTCTTGCGCACGTCGTCCACCTGCGTGCGCACCAGGTCGCACAGCTTCTCGATGGTCTTGGCGGTGAAGCGGATGGTCATCAGCTCGTCGGACACGGCCTGTTGGGCCTTGACGTACGCCGGCGTGCCGTAGCCTTCCTTCTCGTAGATCTTGTGGATCTTCTCGAACATGCTGGCGATGCGGTCGAAGCGATCGAGCGCTTCACGCTTGAGTTCTTCGAGCTTCTTGGTCAGGGCCTTGGAGCCGCCCTTGCCGTCGTCGTCGTCTTCCTCGTCGAACTCGTCGAAGTCTTCTTCGGCCACGTAGTCGTCGGCCTCGTTGGGGTTCGAGAAGCCGTCGACGATGGTCGAGATGACGACCTTGCCTTCACGAATCGTCGCGGCCATTTCGAGGATCGCGGCGATGGTGGCGGGGGAGGCCGAAATGGCTTCCATCATGGCCATCAGGCCGCCTTCGATGCGCTTGGCGATTTCGATTTCGCCTTCGCGCGTCAGCAGCTCGACCGTGCCCATTTCGCGCATGTACATGCGGACCGGGTCGGTGGTGCGGCCGAATTCGCTGTCCACCGTGGAGAGAGCGGCTTCGGCTTCTTCCTCGGCTTCTTCCACCGTGGTGGCGGTGGGCGCGGTGTTGTTCAGCAGCAGGGTTTCGGCGTCGGGCGTCTGCTCGTACACCGCCACGCCCATGTCGTTGAGCATGGTGACCACGACTTCCATGGTCTCGGCGTCGACCAGCTTGTCGGGCAAGTGGTCGGAGATTTCTCCGTGCGTGAGATAGCCGCGGGTCTTGCCCAGCGTGATCAGGGTCTTCAGGCGCGAGCGGCGCTTGGCCAGGTCTTCTTCGGAGAGCACGGTCTCGTCGAGGCCGAACTCCTTCATCAAGGCGCGTTCCTTCGCCTTGCTGATCTTCATGCGCAGCGGCTTGACCTTCTCTTCGGTGGTCGTGGCAACCGCTGGCTCGTCGCCGGCCAGGTCGTCTTCGATGTCCGACAGGTCGACGTCGCTCTCGGGGGCTTCCTTGTCAGCCTTGGGCTTGCGGCCGCGCTTGGCGCCGGTGGCGGGCGTGGCGGCGCCGGCGGCCTTGGGCGGGCGGCCGACTTTCTTGGCTGCGGGGGCGGCTGCTTTTTTGGGATCGTCGAGAGAGGTCGATTTCGTGGGCACGGTTTTCACTTTCGTTGCGGCTGCCGATTTGGATGCGGCGGCGGCCGTCTTGGTTGCCGGCTTCGCGCCGGCTTTCAACGGTTTTTCTGTTGCGGGCTTGGTGGCGACGCTTTTGGCAAGTGAAGGAGCAGGCTTCTTTGAACTGGGCATACGACCTCGTTACGGCAAGAAAGAACAAGCGGGATCACAGGCGCACCGTCACGCGGACAGCGCCACCACAGCCCGTGCACAGGCACGGACTAAAAACAAATGGGAAAGAGGAATTAATTCCTCAACAGGCAAGATGTCGGGCGAACATTTGGTATGCAGTCCTTGCGGTTATTGACCCTTTCCGCCGGAATTTACCGTTGGAGTGCGTTGCGCTAGGGGTCGGCCCGGAGGTGCTGCTGTCGCTCTTGCCTAATTTCGCCAGTTGCGAAGCCCTACATTATAGCGTGTTGCGCAAATTTCAAGCAGTTTCTGAACCCGAGGCGCGCAAACGGGCACGCAATTCGAGCCGTCGGGTTTCCAGCGCCTTGTAGCGCTCCAGGGCTTTCGGGTCTTTTCCCACGGCGGCGATGGCCTCGCTCTGCTGGGCCTTGAGCAGGTCGTCGAGCATGAAATCGAGCACGCTGGAGAGTTCGCGGGCGGCGTCGGCCAAGTGCTGCGTCTCCTCGCCCTCGGCCACCGGGCCGGCTTCGGAGACGGACATCAGCCGCTCGGCCAGCGACTCGAAGTCGAGTCCGCGCAGGCCTTCGCGCAGGGCCGCCCAGGGCTGAACGCCGTGCTCGTGCAGCTGGCTGTCGAGCCAGGTGAAGAGCGCGCCGTGCTGGCCGGGCAAGTCGCACAGCATCACGTGGAGCTCGTGCGACAGGGCTTCCCATTGCGCCATGTTCGACAGCAGCAGCCGTACTGCCACGTCCGGGCGGCTGGGCGGGGCGCCGCGCCCGCGCAGGGGCTCGATGGGTTCTTCGAACTTGCCGCCCCAGCGCTTGCCCTTGACAAACTTGCGTTGCTGGAACTTGGGCTTGCTATCGCTTTCATAGCGCGGCGGCTCGAAGTCCTGCGGCGGGGGCATGTCCGGGTAGTAGTCGTCACCGCCACTACTGCCGCCGTAGCCGGAGGGCTCGCCTTGGCGCTGCGGCGCGGGTGCACCGCCGGCCTTGCGCGGGCCCGGCGTGGAGGCCCAGAGCTCCGACAGCGCCGGCGCGTCGAGCTGCACCAGCGTCGCGATCTCGCTCAGCAGCTGCCGCTTGAGGGCACCGTCGGGCATGGCGCTCCAGAGCGGGCGCACGTTGCTCGTCATGTGGGCGCGGCCCTCGGCGGTGGTCAGGTCGCAGCCTTCGCGGGCGGCCTCGAGCATGAAGCGCGACAGCGGTGTGGCCTCGCTGACGAAGCGGGCGAAGGCCTCGGCGCCGTGCTCGCGGATGAAGCTGTCGGGGTCGTGCTCGGCCGGCAGGAACAGAAACTTGATGCTGCGCACGTCGGTGGCATAGGGCAGGGCACCGTCGAGCGCCTTGCGCGCGGCGCGGCGGCCGGCGGCGTCGCCGTCGAAGCTGAACACCACCGATTCGGTGAAGCGGAAGAGCTTCTGCACGTGCTCCGTGGTGCAGGCCGTGCCGAGCGTGGCCACCGCGTTCGGAAAACCGAGCTGGGCCAGCGCCACCACGTCCATGTAGCCCTCGGTGACGAGCGCATAGCCGCGGTCGCGGAAGGCCGCGCGGGCTTCGTAGAGGCCGTAGAGCTCGCGGCCCTTGCTGAACACCGGCGTTTCGGGCGAGTTCAGGTATTTGGGCTTCTCGTCGCCCAGCACGCGGCCACCGAAGCCAATGCATTCGCCCTTCACGTTGCGGATCGGGAACATCACGCGGTCGCGGAAGCGGTCGTAGCGCTTGGCTTCTTCGTCGCTGAGCTTGCCTTCCTCGTTGTTGACGATCACCAGCCCGCTCTCTGCGAGCAGCGGGTCGTCGTAATCAGGGAACACGCTGGCCAGCGCGCGCCAGCCGGCCGGCGCATAGCCGATGCCGAACTGCTTGGCCACCTCGCCCGAGACACCGCGGCCCTTCAGATATTCGATGGCGCCGGGTGCCTGGCGCAGGTGCTTGCGGTAGGCGTCGCCGGCTTTTTCGAGCACGTCGGTCAGCGTGGCCTGCTTCTGGCGCTGGCTGGCGGCGCGGGCGCGCTCGGCGGGGGAGGCGTCGTCCTCAGGCACCTGCAGGCCGTACTGGCCGGCGAGGTCGTGCACCGCCTCGACGAAGCCCATGCCCGCATGCTCCATCAGAAAGCCGATGGCGTTGCCATGCACCCCGCAGCCGAAGCAGTGATAGAACTGCTTGGTCGGGCTGACGGAGAAAGAAGGCGATTTCTCACCGTGGAACGGGCACAGCCCCATGAAATTGGCGCCGGCCTTCTTGAGCTGCACATAACGGCCGACGATCTCGACCACATCGGCGCGCGCGATGAGTTCCTGGATGAATGAAGCGGGGATGGTCATGTAGGCGAAGAGCGGCAAATCATACGCAAGCGGGCGAAGGCCCGCGGCCGGACGGCATACTGAAAGCGACCGGAATCCATGCATGACGACGCCCAAACCCCTGCAACACATCGCTCCGCTACTGCGCCACCCCCTGAGATTCGCCTGGGATGCGCTCAAGGAATTTCGCGCCAACCAGGGGCTGCTGCTCGCGGGCGCGGTGGCGTACTACGCGCTGCTGTCCATCGTGCCGCTGCTGATCGTGAGCGTGATCGCGCTGTCGCACCTCATTGAGCAGGCCGAACTGCTGCGCACCATCGGACAGTACCTGGGCTGGCTGCTGCCGGGGCAGTCGAAGGCCATCGTGGCCGAGCTGTCGAGCTTCCTGGACCATCGCGACGTGCTGGGGCCGGTGCTGTTGGTGACGATGCTCTTCTTCAGCTCGCTGGCCTTCAGCGTGCTCGAAAGCGCGATGGCGGTGATCTTTCACCACCGCAAGGCCGATCACAAGCGCCACTTCCTGGTGTCGGTGGCCATGCCGTACATCTACATCCTGTGCCTGTGCGTGGGGCTGCTGCTGGTCACGCTGGTGTCGGGCGCGCTGCAGCTGGTGGGGCGGGAAAGCGTTGACCTGCTGGGGCGCAGCTGGTCGCTGTCGGGCGTTTCGGGGCTGCTGCTGTACCTGCTGGGGCTGGGCGGCGAGATCTTCATGCTGACCTCGCTCTACCTCGTGATGCCGGCCGGGCGCATGTCGCTGCGCCATGCGCTGCTGGGCGGCGTGACGGCCGCGCTGCTGTGGGAGGCCACGCGGCGCGTGCTGATCTGGTACTTCTCGACCTTGTCGCAGGTGAACGTGGTCTACGGCTCGCTCACCACGGCCATCGTGGTGCTGCTGAGCCTGGAGATCGCCGCCATGCTGGTGCTGCTCGGGGCTCAGGTGATCGCGAACTACGAGCGCCTGGACCGCACCGGCAGTACGAAGCTGCCGGCCTCCGAGGTCAGCGGGGAGCCAATCGAATCGCTCCGTCCAGACGAATCACCTCGCCGTTGAGCATGTCGTTCTCGATGATGTGCTTGGCGAGCTTGGCATAGTCCTCGGGCGTGCCCAGGCGGGAAGGGAAGGGCACGCTGGCGGCCAGGGCGTCCTGCACCTCTTGCGGCATGCCGAACAGCATGGGCGTGCCGAAGATGCCGGGAGCGATGGTCATGTTGCGGATGCCGCTGCGCGCGAGGTCGCGGGCGATGGGCAGCGTCATGCCAACCACGCCGCCCTTCGAGGCGCTGTAGGCGGCCTGGCCGATCTGGCCGTCGTAGGCGGCGACAGAGGCGGTGGAAATCAGCACGCCGCGCTCGCCGGTGGCTTCGGGCTCGTTCTTGCCCATGGCGTCGGCCGCGAGCCGGATCATGTTGAAGCTGCCGATCAGGTTGACCGTGACGGTCTTGCTGAACACGGCCAGTGCGTGCGGGCCGTTCTTGCCCACCGTCTTCTCGGCCGGCGCGATGCCGGCGCAGTTGACGAGGCCGACCAGCTTGCCAAGCTTGAGTGCGGCGGCCACGGCTGCCTGGCCGTCGGCTTCCTGGCTCACGTCGCATTTGACGAACACGCCGCCAATTTCCTTTGCAACGGCTTCGCCCTTGTCAGCCTGCATGTCGGCGATCACCACCTTGGCGCCGTTGGCGGCCAGCATGCGCGCCGTGCCTTCGCCGAGGCCCGAAGCGCCACCGGTCACGATAAAAACCTTGCCATCGATCTGCATTGAAGTCTCCTGGATGAGACCGGCATTATCGAAGACGCCCCGCCAGGCCAAAAAAAAGGCCTCATCCGAGGATGAGGCCCTGAATTGGATCCGTGAGGACCCAAGGAGACAACTGGTGGTGGTCGGCGGCTTAGCGCTTGCGCGAAGCGGTGGCGGTCTTCGCGGCGGCGACGGCTTGGGTCGACACGGCGTTGAAGTTGGCTTCGGCGACGTCCGACGCTTGCTTGACGGCCTTTTGAACCGATTCGAAAGCGTTGTTGGCGGCAGCCACTGCGCTCTTCAGCACGGCAACGGCGGTTTCCGAACCGGCGGGGGCGTTCTTGGAAGCGCTGTCGACCAGGCCGACGAAGGCTTGCTGGGCTTCAGCAGCCTTGGCTTCGAAAGCCTTGGAGAACTCGGCGCCGGTGCCTTGGGCGATGTCGTACAGGTGACGGCTGTAGGCAGCGGTCTTTTCAGCCAGGGGCTGGAACAGGCTGGCTTGCAGCGTCAGCAGTTCTTGTGCGTCTTTCACGCTCAGGGCAGCCTGGGCGGTGCTCTGGGCTTCGACCAGGGCGGCCTTCGAAGCGGTCACGTTCAGTTCGACGAGCTTCTCGACGCCTTCGAAAGCCTTGGTGGTCAGGCCGAACAGGGTTTCGAGGTTTGCTTTTTGGGCGGCGAGGATTTGGTCAGCGGTCAGGGCCATTTGGGATCTCCAGAAGGGATGATTGAGTGGTCGGTTCACGTTGCGCTGTCTCGCCGTCTATGTTGCGGTGCAGCATGGCCTCAAGTATAGGCAGCTGAGTTTTGCGATCAAGGGGTTTTTGCTGCCCTGCAGCAATTTAGAAGCCGTCTTCTAAATTCGGTCGTCGGGCCGGCCTGCTCAAGTTCGAGGCCTCGTTCAAGGGCAACCGCCGCTGGCAAAATGCCGCGCGATGAGCAGCGCCCCCACCAAACCCACCCCGCATGCGCGCAGCAGCTACCGCGCGTTCCGCAGCATCCCGACGCGCTGGGCCGACAACGACATGTACGGCCACGTCAACAACGTCGTCTACTACAGCTGGTTCGACACGGCGGTGAATGCGCTGCTGATCGAGCGCGGCGCGCTCGACATCCACCAGGGCCAGGTCATCGGCTTCGTGGTGGAGACGCAGTGCAACTACTTTGCGCCGATCGCGTTCCCGCAGACGGTGGAAGCGGGCATCCGGGTGGCCCAGGTGGGCCGATCGAGCGTGCGATACGAGATTGCGTTGTTTGCCGAGGGGGCGGACACCGCCGCGGCGCAAGGCCATTTCGTCCACGTCTACGTGGACCGCGCCACGCAGCGGCCGGTGCCGCTGCCCGAGGCGCTGCAGCGGGTGGTCGATTCGCTCAAGGCCTGAGCACCTGAGCGGGGCCCACCCGCCGCGAAGGCCTTACATGGTCTTCTTCATGGCCTTGATGTCGGCCTTGCCCTGGGCTTCATCCGCCTTGGCCTGCTTCACGCAGGCGGTCTTGGCTTCGCCCTTCTGGTCGTCGCATTTTTCCTTCGCGACTTCGTAGGTGGCCTTCACCTTCTCTTCAGCCACGTTGCGGGCGTGGCTGTCGCTCGGCTGGTACTGCTGCTCGAGCTCCGCCTTGGCAACGTCTTCCTTGCCCTTGGCTTCCTTCTGGCAGACGTCCTTGGCGTTGTCCTTCATCGTGTCGCACTGGGCCTTGGCGACCTTGTAGTCGGCCTCGATCTTTTCCTTGGCGACCTTGTATTCGTCCTTGGTCATGGCGCTGGCCTGCGTGGCCACGAAGCAGGTGGAGGCGAGGGCCAGCATGAGTAGATGCTTTTTCATGGGATGTTTTCCTTTGGAAGTTGATGGAATTCAGGGGCGCTCAGTAGCGTTCGAACCAGATCGCGTCCGGCGTGCGGCCGTCGCGCGATTCCCAGTCCTTGACCTGCTTTTCGGCTTCCTCGCGGCTGATGCCGTGGCGTTCCTGGATGCGGCCGAGCAGCTGGTCGCGCTTGCCGGCGATGACGTCGAAGTCGTCGTCCGTCAGCTTCCCCCATTGCTCCTTGACCTTGCCCTTGAGCTGTTTCCAGTTGCCTTCGATGGTGTCCTTGTTCATGCGAATCTCCTTTGAGACAGTTGATTCGACGGGCTGTGTTCGCCGCCGTGAAATCACTGTCGCGGGGGTGATTCACCCTCACGGTAGGACGTGCTGTCCAGGCCCCGTAGGCAGAGGCCGACGCGCCCCGTGATAATCGAACGGCCGCCGAAAAGTTTGAGACACCGCGCCCAGCACCATGATCATTCACAGCCTGCTCGACACCGACCTCTACAAGTTCACGATGATGCAGGTGGTCCTGCATCACTTCCCGGGGGCCCGGGTCGAGTACCGCTTCAAGTGCCGCAACCCCGGTGTCGACCTGGCCCAGTTCGCGGGGCAGATCCGCGACGAGGTGCGCAGCCTGTGCTCGCTGCAGTTCCGCGACGCCGAGCTGGCCTACCTGCGCTCGATGCGCTTCATCAAGAGCGACTTCGTCGACTTCCTCGGGCTCTTCCGCCTCAACGAGAAGTACATCAACATCATTCCCCAGCCCTCGGGCGAACTCGAGATCCGCATCAAGGGGCCGTGGCTGCACACCATCCTGTTCGAGATTCCGGTGCTGGCCATCGTCAACGAGGTCTACTTCCGCAACACGCAGAAGAAGCCCGACATCGCCGAAGGCCGCCGCCGCCTCGAAACCAAGATCGCGCAGCTGCAGGACGCCGGCCTCGCCGACCTGAAGATCGCCGACTACGGCACGCGCCGCCGCTTCTCGAAAGACTGGCACGAAGAGGTGCTGCGCACTCTCACCGCCCGCCTCGGCGCCGTCACCTCGCCGCCGGTGCAGGCACCGCCCGGCACGCGGCTGCCGCAGCTCGCGGGCACCAGCAACGTGCTGTACGCCATGAAGCTCGGCCTGATCCCGCTGGGCACCATGGCCCACGAGTACCTGCAGGCCTGCCAGGCGCTCGGCCCGCGGCTGCGCGACAGCCAGATCTTCGGCTTCGAGAGCTGGGCGCGCGAGTACCGCGGCGACCTGGGCATTGCGTTGTCCGACGTGTACGGCATGAGCGCTTTCCTGCGCGACTTCGACCTGTACTTCTGCAAGCTCTTCGACGGCGCGCGCCACGACAGCGGCGACCCCTTCCAGTGGGGCGAGCGCATGCTCGCGCACTACATCGCCAACCGGGTCGACCCGCGCACCAAGACGCTGATCTTCAGCGACGGCCTCACGGTGCCGCGCACCATCGAGCTGTACCAGCAGTTCCGCGGCCGCTGCCAGCTGGCCTTCGGCATCGGCACCAACCTCACCAACGACCTGGGCTACGAGCCGCTGCAGATCGTCATCAAGATGATCCACTGCAACGACCAGCCGGTAGCCAAGCTGTCGGACACGCCGTCCAAGAACATGTGCGAAGACGAAAAATACCTGGCGTACCTGCGCCAGGTGTTCGAAATCGAACAACCCCCGGCTTGAAGGCTGTACTGACCTGTCTGGTACGGTACAGCCCCCCATGCAAAAAACGATTCGACTGAAGGCGGCCGCGGTGTCGCTGTCGCTGCTTTTTCTTCCCGCCCTGGCCTCGGCTGCCGACTTCGACGGCGGCAGCCTCTCGCCGCTGTGGGGCGTACCGTTTGCCGGCATCCTGTTGTCGATCGCGCTGTTTCCGCTGCTCGCGCCTGCGTTCTGGCATCACCACTACGGCAAGATTTCCGCGGCCTGGGCGCTGGCGTTCCTGCTGCCCTTTGCCGGGGCCTTCGGCGTGCAGCTTGCCGGCGTGCAGCTCGTGCATGCGCTGGTGGCCGAGTACATCCCGTTCATCATCCTGCTGACGGCGCTGTTCACCGTGGCGGGCGGCATCCACATTCGCGGCAACCTGCATGGTGCGCCCGGCCTCAACACGGCAATCCTCGCCATCGGCGCGGTGCTCGCGAGCTTCATGGGCACCACGGGCGCCTCGATGCTGCTGATACGGCCGCTGATTCGCGCCAACGACAACCGCCTGCACAAGGTGCACGTGATCGTGTTCTTCATCTTCATCGTGTCGAACGCGGGCGGTGCGCTCACGCCGCTGGGCGATCCGCCGTTGTTCCTCGGCTTCCTGAAGGGCGTGGGCTTCTTCTGGACCGCGCAGAACATCCTGCCTGAAACCTTGTTCATCCTCGGTGTGCTGCTGGCGCTGTTCTATGCCATCGACCGCCACTACTACCGCAAGGAGGGCGTGTTGCCGGCTGACCCGACACCCGACACGCCGGGCATCGGCTTCGACGGCGCCGCCAATTTCTGGCTCCTGGGCGGCGTGGTCGCGCTGGTGCTGCTCAGCGGCTTCTGGAAATCGCCCGTGACCTTCGACGCGTTCGGCACCGAAGTCGGCCTGCCGGGGCTGGTGCGCGACGTGGGGCTGGCGCTGATCGCGCTGGTTTCGTACAAGCTCACCGCGCCCAAGGTGCACGCCGACAACCAGTTCGAATGGGAGCCCATGGCCGAAGTGGCCAAGCTGTTCGCTGGCAT
The DNA here is from genome assembly GCF_051216835.1 of Variovorax multivorans. Lineage (NCBI taxonomy): Bacteria > Pseudomonadati > Pseudomonadota > Betaproteobacteria > Burkholderiales > Comamonadaceae > Variovorax > Variovorax multivorans. The sequence continues at coordinate 202,937 of NZ_JBPJZL010000005.1, read as the reverse complement.
CTTCCTGACCATCATTCCGGTGATCGCGATGCTCAAGGCCGGCACGCAGGGCCCGTTCGGCGCCATCGTCTCGGCCGTGACGCGCGCCGACGGCCAGCCCGATCCGGCGATGTACTTCTGGGCCACCGGCGTGCTGAGCTCCTTCCTCGACAACGCACCGACCTACCTGGTGTTCTTCAACACCGCGGGCGGCGACCCGGCGGCGCTGATGACCACCTACGCCTCCACGCTGGCCGCCATCTCGGCCGGCGCGGTGTTCATGGGCGCCAACACCTACATCGGCAACGCGCCCAACCTGATGGTCAAGGCCATCGCCGAGAGCCGCGGCGTGCGCATGCCGAGCTTCTTCGGCTACATGGCGTGGTCGGTGGCCATATTGGTTCCGCTGTTCGTCATTTGCACCTTTATCTTCTTCCGCTGACCCTTCTTCGCAGAGAGAGACAACATCATGAGCAAGCCCAAGATCCTGGTCGCGCGCGCGATCTTTCCCGAGACCATCGAACGCCTGTCGCAGCATTTCGAGGTCGAGTCGAACCAGTCGGATGAAAGCTGGAGCAAGGAACAGTTGATCGCCAAACTGCAGGGCAAGCAGGGTGCCTTCACCACCGGCAGCGAGCGCATCGACGCCGCCGTGCTCGACGCCTGCCCCGACCTGAAGATCTGCGCCAACATGGCGGTGGGCTACAACAACTTCGACGTCGATGCGATGGCCGCCCACGGCGTGCTCGGCACCAATGCACCCGACGTGCTGACCGAGACCACCGCCGACTTCGGCTTTGCGCTGCTGATGGCCACGGCGCGCCGCATCACCGAGAGCGAACACTTCCTGCGCGCGGGCAAGTGGCAGAAGTGGAGCTTCGACATGTTCGCGGGCTCCGACATCCACGGCTCGACGCTGGGCATCATCGGCATGGGCCGCATCGGGCAAGGCATTGCGAAGCGCGGCGCGCATGGCTTCGGTATGAAGGTGATCTATCACAACCGCTCGAAGCTCGACGCGGCGCTCGAAGCCGAATGCAAGGCCAGCTACGCGAGCAAGGAAGAGCTGCTCAAGACGGCCGACCACGTGGTGCTGGTGGTGCCTTACTCGCCGGCTTCGCATCACACCATCGGTGCGGCCGAGATCTCGCTGATGAAGCCGACCGCCACGCTCATCAACATCGCGCGAGGCGGCATCGTCGACGACGCGGCCCTGGCCGTGGCCCTGCGCGAAAAGCGCATTGCCGCCGCCGGCCTCGACGTGTTCGAGGGCGAGCCCAAGGTCCACCCCGATCTGCTGACCGTGCCCAACGTGGTGCTGACGCCGCATATCGCCAGCGCCACCGTGCCCACGCGCCGCGCAATGGCCGACCTCGCGGCCGACAACCTCATCGCGTACTTCGGCGGCAAGGGGCCGCTGACGCCTGTGACGCCAGTGCCCGGCAAATAGGCAGAGGCGATACCGCAACCTTGGACACTTCACTGGTTCTTATTGCACTGGCCGTACTCGCAGCCATCCAGCTCGTGCTGGTGATCTGGCTGCTGGCCCGCCGGCAGGCCCCAGCCGACCATAGCGACCTGCTGCGCGTGCTGGCCGCGCTGGGCTCGGCCAACGAACGCACCGAGCGCGAACTGCGCAACGACATCGGCGAAAGCTCGCGCGGCGCGCGACAGGAAACCGCGCAGGCCTTTGCTACTTTCCAGCAGGCGCTGGTGCAGCAGGGCGCTGAAGCCACGCGCACGCAGAACGCGCAGCTCGATGCCTTCTCGCTACAGCTCGCGTCCCTGCAGAAGACGCTGGCAGACACGCTCAACACCCAGCTGCAGGGCCTGAGCGAATCGAACGCTCGGCGCCTATCGGAAGTGCGCGAGACGATGGAAACGCAGCTCGCGCAGCTGCAGCAGACCAACGCCGCCAAGCTCGACGAGATGCGCAAGACCGTCGACGAGAAGCTGCAGAGCACGCTCGAAGCGCGCCTTGGCGAAAGCTTCAAGCAGGTGGCCGACCGGCTCGAGCAGGTGCACAAGGGCCTTGGCGAAATGCAGACGCTGGCCGTGGGCGTCGGCAGCCTGCAGCGCGTGCTGACCAACGTGAAGACGCGCGGTATCTTCGGCGAGGTGCAGCTCGAAGCGCTGCTCGAACAGGTGCTCACGCCTGACCAGTACGCCAAGCAGATCGAGACCAAGCCGCGCAGCGGGCAGCGCGTCGACTTCGCCATTCGCTTTCCGGGCCGCGGCGACGACGGCGCGCCGGTGTGGCTGCCCATCGACGCCAAGTTTCCACGCGACGACTACGAGCGGCTCATCGACGCGCACGAACGCGCCGACGCCGCGGGCGCCGAGTTGGCGGCCAAGGCGCTCGAGGCCCGCATCCGCACCGAGGCCAAGTCGATTGCCGACAATTACCTCGCGGCCCCGCACACCACCGATTTCGCCATCCTCTTCCTGCCCGTCGAAAGCCTCTATGCCGAGGTGCTGCGCCGGCCCGGGCTGATGGATGCGGTGCAGCGCCAGCATCGCGTGACGCTGGCCGGCCCGACCACCTTGCTCGCGATGCTCAACAGCCTGCACATGGGCTTTCGCACCCTGGCATTGGAGCGGCAGGCTTCCGAGGTGTGGAAGGTGCTGGGCGCGGTGAAGACCGAGTTCGAGCGCTATGGCGAATGGGTCGCGCGCATCAAGGAGCAGGTGGCCAAGGCCTCGGACACGCTCGACAAGGCCGATACGCGCGCCCGGCAGATGCGCCTGGCGTTGCGCAAGGTCGAGGCGCTGCCCGAGGCGCAGGCCCAGGCGCTGTTGCCGCCCACGGCCGGTACCGACGCTGAACCTGACAGCGAGGGCGAAGACACCCCGTGAAAGGCTCCGAACTGCTGCGTGTCATCGGTGCCCAGGTGTGCCTGCACGCCACCATGGCCGGCATGCGGCTCGCCACGCCGCTGTTGGCGCTGCAGCAGGGCTACAGCGCGCTGGCGGTCGGCGTGCTGATTTCGCTGTTCGCGCTGACCCAGGTTTTTCTCGCCTTGCCGGCAGGGCGCTTTGCCGATCGATACGGCTTCAAGCGACCGCTGTGGCTGTCGGTCATCGCGGCAGTCGTCGGCGCGGGGCTGGTGGTGATCTTCCCGATCTTTCCGGTGATGTGCGTCGCAGCCCTGCTGACTGGCGGCGCCACGGGGGCGACGGTCATCGCGCTGCAGCGGCACGTGGGGCGCTCGGCCACCGACCCGATGCAGCTCAAGCGCGTTTTTAGCTGGCTCGCCATTGCGCCGGCCGTGGCCAATTTCGTGGGGCCGTTCCTGGCCGGCATGCTGATCGACCATGCGGGCCGTGCGCCTGCGGACATGCTCGCGTTCCGCATCTGCTTCGCGGTGATGGCGGCGCTGCCCATCCTCTGCTGGATGCTCGCGCGCGGCGCGCACGAGCCACCGCCCACCGCCCCCGTGGCGGGCGCCAAGCCGACGCGTGCCTGGGACCTGCTGCGCGAGCCGATGTTCCGCCGCCTGCTGTTCGTGAACTGGCTGCAGTCGTCGAGCTGGGACGTGCACGCCTTCGTGCTGCCGGTGCTGGGGCACGACCGGGGCATCAGCGCTTCGGTGATCGGCTCGATCCTGGGCGCCTTCGCCATTGCGGCGGCCGTTATCCGCGTGGTGCTGCCGGTGATCGCGTCTCGGGCGTCGGAGCGCAGCGTGATCCTGAGTTCCACGGCGGTCACGGCGATGGTGTTCGCGGTCTATCCGCTGCTGGACTCGGCATGGACCATGGGCATCTGCTCGGTGGTGCTCGGCTTCGCGCTGGGTGCGGTGCAGCCGATGGTGATGAGCATGCTCCACCAGATCACGCCGCACACCCGCCACGGCGAGGCGCTGGGCCTGCGGCTCATGACCATCAACGCGTCGAGCGTGGCAATGCCGATGTTGTTCGGCTCGCTCGGCGCGCTGATCGGCATCGGTGGCGTGTTCTGGGTGGTTGGGGGCGTGGTGGCGATTGGCGCGCGCGCGACCTGGGGTTTGAAGGTCTGACGGGGCGAGGGCGTCAAACCCATGCTCCAGATGAGATTAATTCTCATCTGATTGACAATTTACTGACTTGAAGTCAGTATCGACGCCTTCTTCAACGATCTTGAAGGCGTCCATGGACTCCCCCATTCAGGCTGCGGCCGACCCGCGCCGCCGTCTGGCGCTGGTTGCCGCTGTGTACCTCGGCAGCTTCATCGCCACGCTTGACGTGAGCATCGTCAACGTCGCGCTGCCCACGCTGCAGCGCGCGCTTTCCACCGATCTCGCCGGATTGCAGTGGGTGATCGACATCTACGCGCTGTGCCTTTCGGCCTTCATGCTGTCGGCGGGGCCGCTGGGGGACCGCTATGGCCGCAAGCGCGCCTGGCTGGCAGGTGTGGCTGTGTTCACCGTTGGCTCGGCGATGTGCGCGATAGCCGGCAGCCTGCCGATCTTGCTGGCGGGCAGGGCGGTGCAGGGCGTGGCCGGCGCGCTGATGATTCCGGGGGCGCTGTCGCTGCTGGCGCATGCGTTTCCGGAGCCGGTCGGGCGGGCGCGGGTGATCGGCGGCTGGTCGTCGTTCTCGGCGCTGTCGCTGGTCCTCGGGCCGTTGCTTGGCGGGCTGCTGGTGGACCATGCGGGCTGGCAGAGCATCTTCCTCATCAACATTCCGATCGGGCTGCTGACGGTGGGGCTGGGGCTCTGGGGCATCAAGGAAAGCTCGCATCCCGAACATGCCGCGCTCGACCCTGTCGGCCAGGTGCTCAGCGTGCTGTGGCTGGGCGCGCTGACCTATGGGCTGATCGCGGCGGGCGAGCATGGCTGGGGTTCTGTGCAGGCCGCGAGCGCACTGGTGGCGGCCGCCATCGGCCTCGCGCTGTTCCTGATGGTGGAGGCGCGCGTGGCGCGGCCGCTGCTGCCGCTCGGGCTGTTTCGCGATGCGCGCTTCTCGGTCACCAATTTCGCGTCGTTCGTGCTCGGCTTCTCGGCGTACGCCAGCCTGTTCTTCTTCTCGCTGTTCCTGCAGCAGGTGCAGGGCTGGTCGCCCAGCGACACCGGCTGGCGGCTGGTGCCGCAGTTCGTCGCAACTGGTGTCGTGGCCTCGCAGTTCGGCCGTCTCGCGAAACGCTTCGAGGTGCACACGCTGATGGTGGCGGGCTACGGACTCATCGGCGGCGCGATGCTGCTGCTGACGCTGTTCTCCGCCGACACGCCCTATGCGTTGCTGGCGCTGCTGTTCGTGTTCCTCGGCGCGGGCACCGGCCTTGCCGTGCCGGCCACGAGCACGGCCGTGATGGCGTCGGTGCCGGCGCAGCGCTCGGGCATGGCCTCGGCCACGATGAACGCGCTGCGACAGGCCGGCATGCTGATCGGCATCGCACTGCTCGGCACGCTGATGAGCACGCGCGCCACCTCGCTACTTGCCGATGCGCTCGGGCAGGCGGGCCTGGCCAATGCGCGGCAGGCTGCCGCCGCGGCCGTTGGCCGGCACGATCTGGGCGCACTGGCCTCGCTCGATGCGTCCACCGCGCACAGCCTCCTGGCCAGCGCATTGGCCGGTGGCTTCCATGCCGCCGTGGCTTGCGCCGGCATTGCCGGCCTGCTGGCGGCGGGGCTGCTCGTGAGCGTGCGGCCTCGCGCCGCCGCCTTGCCCGCTCGCGCCTGAGGCTTCGTCCAGCCATGCCCGCCGCATACGTGCCGGTGCGCTTTCGTGCGCGCCTTCGTTCGATTTTTTCCAAGGAGCTTTTCATGATCCATCACGAACTCAGCCAATGGCCCCTCGTCATCAGCGTTACGGCCGGACTTCAGACACTCGAAGGCATGCAGGCCTTCACCGAGGACTGGAACCGCTGGCTCGATCGCGGCGAACCCTTCGCCTCGCTGCGCGTGTTCGCCGACGCCGATGCGCTGGTCCACCCCGAAGGCAGCGCGCAGAACGCCAGGCAGTGGCTGCAGGAGCGCGGCGCCGACATCCGCCGCCATATGATGGGCATGGCGAGCGTGGTGCCCGCCGACCAGTACGAGAAAATGCGCAAGATGAATGTCGAGAAACTCTTCGGCGTGCCCGCCAGCATCTTTGCCGACGCCGACGACGCACTGGTGTGGCTCGGCGAGCGTGTGATGGCGCCGCGCGGCCTGCCCTTCGATCTGGCCGCCGTGCGTGCGGCGATCCGCTCGGCCCGCCTGGCGGCCGCCGTTTCCTGAGGCAGCCGATGGTCAAGAGCAGCGACCCCGTCACGATTCCTACGTCTCCCGAGGGGGAGGCCGCGCCACGCCGCCGCACCAAGGCGCCAGAAACGCGCGCCGCCGCGCTGATGGACGCCGCCGAGCGCCTCTTCATCGCAAAGGGCATTGCCACCACCAGCATCGACGACATCGCGGCCGGCGCGCAGGTGGCCAAGGGCACCTTCTATCTGTACTTTCCGTCGAAGGAGGCAATGCTCGGCGCATTGCAGCAGCGCTTCGTCGACACCTTCTGCGCGCGGCTGCAGGAGTCCATGGACCGCCATCGGCCCGACAACTATCACGCGCGCCTGAAGGCCTGGGTGGAGACGGGGCTCGAAACCTACCTGGACAACGTCGCCTTGCACGACGTGGTGTTCCACGAGTACCGGCCCGAAGACCGCCGCATGCGCAACGACAACGCGGTCATCACGCAACTGGTCGGACTGCTGAAGCAGGGCGATGCCGCCGGCTTCTGGGACGTGGAGGACGCGACCCTCAGCGCCGTGATCCTCTTCAATGCGCTGCACGGCGTGGCCGACGACGCGGTGGCGATGGGGCAGACCGGCGAGGCGGAGCGCAAGCGCCGTGCACGCACGCTCACGAGATTCCTCGAGCAGGCGCTGCATCCGGCCGAGGACGACAGCGCTGACTGAACCCAGTGCGGGTTCAGTTCAGAGCTTGTAGAAGCGCTTGATTGCGCTCCACGCGTCTTCCGGCGCGTCGACGTACTCGAAGAGCTTCACGTCGCCCGGCGAGATCACGCCCTCTTCGACCAGGAAGTCGAAGTCGATCAGGCGCTTCCAGTAGTCCGAGCCGAACAGCACGATCGGCACCGGCTTCGACTTCTTCGTCTGCACCAGCGTGATCACCTCGAACAATTCGTCGAGCGTGCCAAAGCCGCCTGGGAACGCCACCAGCGCCTTCGCTCGCATCATGAAATGCATCTTGCGGATGGCGAAGTAGTGGAACTTGAAGCTCAGCGCCGGCGTGACGTACGGGTTGGCTTCTTCTTCCATCGGCAGCGCGATGGCCAGGCCGACGGAGAGGCCGCCGCCCTCGTGCGCGCCGCGGTTGGCCGCCTGCATGATGCCGGGGCCGCCGCCGGTGCAGACGAAGAGCTTGTCCTGCGGTTCCTTGTCGTTGCTGTACTGGGCGACCAGCTTGCCGAAGGCGCGCGCCTTCTCGTAGTAATGCGAGTTGCGCGCCAGCCGGCGCCAGCGCTCGGACGCTGCTGCGTCACCGCTGGCATCGGCCTGGGCGATCATGGCGGCGGCGTCTTCCTCGCTGCGAAAACGGGCGCTGCCGAACACCACCACGGTGTTCTCGATGCCATGGGCGCGCTGCTCGATGTCGGGTTTCATCAGCTCGAGCTGCATGCGGATGCCGCGCGTCTCGCGGCGCAGCAGGAACTCGGGGTCGGCGAAGGCGATGCGCGAGGGATCGGGGTCGAGCGGCAGGCCCTGGTCGGCATGGGACCGGAGCGTGGCCCAGGCATCGGCCAGGCGTTTGTCGTGAATGTTGTGCGTGTTGTTCATGGGGAAACCAGACAGAAGTACCTTGGAGATTGTGCAGCGTTGCAACCACCATGCCCACCAAGCAAAAAAGGCTCCTTGCGGAGCCTTTTTCGAGGGTGGTGGTCAGCGGGGGGGCCGAGACTCAGACGCGCTTGCGGTATTCGCCGGTGCGCGTGTCGATTTCGATCTTGTCGCCTTGCGACACGAAGAGCGGAACCGGCACTTCGAAGCCGGTGGCGATCTTGGCGGGCTTGAGCACCTTGCCCGAGGTATCGCCCTTGACGGCGGGTTCGGTCCAGGTGATTTCGCGCTCGACGCTGGTCGGCAGTTCGACCGAGATGGCCTTGCCGTCGTAGAACACCACTTCGACAGCCATGCCGTCTTCGAGGTAGTTCAGGGCGTCGCCCATGTTTTCGGCTTCGACTTCGTACTGGTTGTAGTCGGCGTCCATGCAGACGTACATCGGGTCGGCGAAGTAGGAGTAGGTGCAATCCTTCTTCTCGAGCACGATCTGGTCGATCTTGTCATCGGCCTTGAAGACCACTTCGGTGTTGAAGTTGGCGATCAGGCTCTTCATCTTCATGCGCACGGTGGCGGAGTTGCGGCCGCCGCGGCTGTATTCGGTCTTGAGGACGACCATCGGGTCCTTGCCGTGCATGATGACGTTGCCGGCGCGGATTTCTTGAGCGATTTTCATAACAGGGTCTCTGGATGTTGGCCGCTCGGTGCACGGGGCCATCGGCGACCGTCTCAATGTGTTTGGACGTTTGCCGCTATGTCTGGCCCCGCGGTACAGGTCCCGCGGCAGGTTTAGCGGAGAGCATCTCGGATCGATGAGATCCGGGCCGAAATCCGCAAAGCCCACTATTTTAGCTTTTTTGGGCGATCAGTTCCCGCAGTTGGGTGACCAAGTCGTCCTGCGCTAGCAGCCGCGTGCGGGCATCCAGGGCCGTTTCGCGCCACGGGCCCTGCGTTTCCAGTGCGGGCAGGGCGCCGCCGCCAAAGCCATTCCAGGCGTGGTGAAAAAGCCTCAGCGAGGCCGGGGCGCCGAGCCAGTCGAGCCAGGCATTCAGCTTGACATGGTGGGCGTCGTCGTCCTGCGGGTAGATCTGCCAGACCAGCGGCGCGCCGGCCCAGAGGGCGCGCACCAGCGAATCTTCGCCGCGCACGAAATTCAGGTCGCAGGCCCACAGCAGGTGGTCGAAATCGGGCTGGGTGAGGTAGGGGAGGTATGAAATTGATAGCGCACCGCTCCCTTGAGGCAAGGGAAGTGCCTGGACTGCCTGCGTGGCGCGACCCGCCGTCACCAGCAGGCGCGTGGGCTCTGGGTCTTCCGCCAGCCGGGCCAGCAGGGCGGCCAGCGCCGGCGGCTCGTAGCAGAAGAGCGACACCAGCCGCTCGTGGTTTTGCCACGGGATCTGCTGTGCGGCCAGCCACTGCGTGCGGTCGAAGCGCGCCCGGCGTTCCATCAGGTCGGGCTCCCGCAACAGTCCTCCCGTGGCGGGGGTGAAGCCCGGATAGAAAAAGCGCTTCGTCAACCCGGCGCCGGGCCCCTTGAACACCGGCGAAGGCAGTCCGTGCAGCCGTTCCACATACGGCTCGGCCGACAGGTATTCGAGGTTGATCCAGGCAAGGCCCGGCCCTTCGGCAAAGCGGGCGATCAGTTCCGGTGCCGGCTCGCAGCCGAAGGCTTCGATCAGCACATCGGGTGCCGGCCCTGCTACGGCCGCCTGAAGTGCGGCGAAATCGAGCCAGTCGATCACCTCCACGCCGTCACGGCCGGTGCGAGCCTCGGGCGCCATCCAGCGCAGCGCCGCCGCATCGTCGACCCACAGCCGCGTGCGTTCGCCAAGTGCAGCCAACTGGCAGGCCAGCCTCCAGCAGACGCCGAGGTCGCCGTGGTTGTCGATGACCTTGCAGAAGATGTCCCATTGCCTGGATTGCATGGCCGCGAGTGTGCCTGTCTTCGACCGCCGGGCCGCCGGCCGTGCTTGCTATGCTGACGGCACAACCACCACCGGAGAGAGAACCCATGAGGATGCAGACCCGTCGCCGCTCGCCCCTGTCCTTTCGTTCCGCGAGAACCGTGCTCGCCCTGTCGCTGGCCTTGTGCGGCATGGCCGGTGCGTCGGCCCAGACTTCGGCTCCTGCGCTCACGCCGCAGCAGCAGCGCTTTCACGACATCTACAAAGAGCTGATCGAGATCAACACCACGCACTCGGTGGGCGACAACACCGTGGCAGCGCGCGCCATGGAAAAGCGCCTGGTCGATGCGGGCTTCGCGCCCGGCGACGTCCAGATCTTCGAACCCTTCCCGAAGAAGGGCAACCTGGTGCTGCGCTTCAAGGGCGACGGCAGCAAGAAGCCGCTGCTGCTGCTGGCCCACATCGACGTGGTCGAGGCCCGGCGCGAAGACTGGAAGACCGATCCCTTCAAGCTGCAGGAAACCGGCGGCTACTTCACCGCCCGCGGCGCCATCGACGACAAGGCCATGGCCGCGGCGCTGGTCTCTGTGGTGGGGCAACTGAAGCAGGAAGGCTTCAAGCCCAAGCGCGACATCATCCTCGCGCTGACTGCCGACGAAGAGCGCGGCGATGCGCTCAGCAACGGCGCCTTCTGGCTCATCAACAACAAGCCCGAGCTGCTGCAGGCGGAGTTCGGCATCAACGAAGGCGGCGGCGGCGAGCTGCGCGGCGGCAAGCCGAACCTGCACCGCATGCAGGTGGCCGAGAAGATGTACACCACCTACATGCTGGAGGCGCGCGACGTGGGCGGCCACAGCTCGGTGCCGACGAAGAACAATCCGATCTACGCGCTGGCCGCGGGCCTGGAGCGCCTGGGCAACTTCAGCTTCCCGGTCAAGCTTGCGGATGTCACCAAGACCTACTTCGCGCGCAGCGCACCATTCGCCACCGGCCAGCTGGCCGACGACATGCGCGCGGTGGGTAACGGCAACCCCGATCCCGCGGTCATCGAGCGCATGTCGGCCAACCCGGCCTACAGCGCACAGTTCCGCACCACCTGCGTCGCAACGATGGTGCAGGCCGGCCATGCCGAGAACGCGCTGCCGCAATCGGCCAAGGCTACCGTCAACTGCCGCATCCTGCCGCACGACGACCCTGAGGAAGTGGAACGCCTGCTGACCCAGGCCATCGGCAACGACAAGATCGTGGTGCGCAACCTGGGCAAGCCGCTGCGCAGCCCGGCGTCGCCGCTGAACGGCGACCTCGTGAAGACGGTGGAGTCGATCACGCAGCAGATGTGGCCGGGCGTGCCAGTGGTGCCCGCCATGAGCACCGGCGCCACCGACAGCCGCTTCATGCGCAACGCGGGCATCCCGATGTACGGCGTGACCGGCATGTTCCTGGAGCCGGCCGATGCACGCGCGCACGGTCTCGACGAGCGCATCGAGATCCAGCGGCTGTACGACGGCCGCGAGTTCCTGTATCGGCTGGTGTCGGAGCTGGCCAAGTAAGCGCGCCGATGAGCGACGCTTACGAACACCATTTCGTCCAGGCCAACGGCATTCGCTTTCACGTGGTGCAGGCCGGCCCGGTCGATGGGCCGGTGGCCATGCTGCTGCACGGCTTTCCGGAGTTCTGGCGTGGCTGGGCGAGCCAGATCGATGCGCTGGCGGCCGCCGGCTATCGCGTGTGGGTGCCCGATCAGCGCGGCTACGGCGAGAGCGACAAGCCCGAGGGCGTCGATGCCTATGGCCTCGAAACGCTGGCGGACGATGTTTGCGCGCTGATCCGCAGCACGGCCCGGGAGGCGGTGACGCTGCTCGGCCACGACTGGGGCGGCGCCGTGAGCTGGCGCGTGGCGGCGCGCAACCCGGCGCTGGTGGAGCGGCTGGTCATCGTGAATTCGCCGCATCTGGCGGTGATGCTCCAGCACATGTCGCGCGGGCGGCAGCGGCTGCGCAGCTGGTACATGCACTTCTTCCGCATTCCGCGCTTGCCCGAACGGCTGCTGAGCCGTCACGGCTTTCGCGGGCTGACCCGGGTGCTGACGCAGAGCAGCCGGGCCGGAGCTTTTTCCAATGCGGAGCTGGCGCTGTACCGCGAGGCCTAGGGCCGGCCGGGCGCGCTGACCGGCATGCTCAACTGGTACCGCGCGCTGATGCGCAACCGGCCGAACATTCGAGCCGACGCGCGCATCCCGGTGCCCACGCTGCTGCTGTGGGGCGTGCAGGACCAGGCGCTCGGCACCGAGATGGCCCAGCCCAGCATCGACCTGTGCGACCAGGGCGAACTGCAGCGCATCGAGGGCGCGGGGCACTGGGTGCTGCACGAGGAGGGCGTCGACGTGAGCCGGCGCATCCTCGCTTTTATCGGCTCCGCGGCCGCTCCTGCTTCCGCCCTCAGGGCGTGAAGGTATCGCCCAGCACGATGCCTTCGCGCCGCGGGTCGGCGCCGCCGGTCAGCACCGGCTTGCCGCTCGCGTTGGCACGGATGATGGTGCTGGTGCCGCTCGACTGCGCGCCGAAGTTCACCGTGTGACCCAGGGCGCGCAGCCCCGCGATCAGCGTATCGTTGTTGCCGTTGTTGCCGTTGTTGCCGTTGTTGGTGATGTCCACGTTGGGATGCTCGCCGCCCACGTTGGTGGCGCTGTTGGTGGCGCCGGCGATGGGGGTGTTGGTGGCGCCGAAGTCGACCAGCGACGTGGCCTGCTGGGCATCGAGTCCCCAGTCGAGCACGCCGACCACGGTTTTCACCACGTACTGAATGATGGTGCCGCCGCCCGGCGAACCGGTGCCCATGACGAACTCGCCCATGCTGCCGTCGGCGTTCTTCTTGAACACGAGCGTGGGGGCCATCGTGCTGCGCGGGCGCTTGCCTGGCGCGACGCGGTTGGCCACCTTGATGCTCGGGTCGACCGTGTCGTTCGGGTTGGCCGAGAAGTCTGTGAGCTGGTTGTTCAGCATGAAGCCCTGCGTCATGTGAAATGAGCCCAGCGTGCTTTCCACCGTGGTGGTCATCGAGACCACGTTGCCCTGCTTGTCGACGATGGTGAAGTGCGTGGTGCCGTGCTCCTCGGTCTTGTCGATGCCCAGCGGCACCGCGCCCAGGTTGCCGGCCTGCGCGACGCCCATGCTCTTCGTCAGGCTGATGAGGCTGGCGCGGCTTTGCAGGTAGGGCTTGTTGATCATCGTGTCGACCGAGCCGCCCGGCAGCGGGACGAAGTCGGTGTCGGCCACGTACTTGTCGCGGTCGGCGTAGGCCAGGCGCTCGGCCTCGCTCACCAGGTGCACGCCCATCACGGTCGGCTTGCCGCCTTCGATGTCGATGGCGGTCGGCTTGTACAGGCCCAGGTTGAAGGTCTCGAGAATGCCCAGGCTCGCCACCACCGCGATGCCGCCCGAGGACGGCGGCGACATGCTGCACACGTAGTAGTCGCGGTAGGTGCCGCAGACCGGGTCGCGCCGCTTGGCTTTGTAGTTGGCCAGGTCGGTCAGCGTGGTCATGCCGGGCGTGATGGCCGAGCCGTCGTTCGCGGCGGTGGTGTTGCCGATCTTGTCGACGATGCCCTTGGCGACGTCGCCCGTGTAGAAGGCGTTGGCGCCCTGCGTGGCGATGGTGGTCAGCGTCTTCGCGTAGGCCGGGTTCTGCAGCCGCGTGCCCAGCGCCTTCGGCGTGCCGTCGGCGTTGAAGAAGTAGGCCGTGGCTTCGGCGTCGCGCTTCAGGCTCGTGGCCGATGAAGAGATGGCGGCAGCCATGCGTCCGCCGATCAGGAAGCCGTCGGAGGCCAGCGTGATGCCGTAGCCGAACAGGTCTTTCCACGGCAGCTTGCCGTGGTCCTGGTAGGCGAGGTCGAGCATGCGCACCGCGCCGGGTGTGCCGATGGAGCGGCCGCTGGCGCGCGCGCCACCGGGCAGGGGCGGCGTGGCGTCGGCACCGGTCGGGTCGATGTAGCGCAGGTAGTTCTCGTTGGCGGCGGCAGGCGCGGTTTCGCGGCCGTCGTAGGCCTGCACTTTCTTGGTCGCGGCGTCGTAATAGAGCATGAAGGCGCCGCCGCCCAGGCCGCTCGATTGCGGCTCGACCAGGCCCAGCACGGCCTGCACGGCCACAGCCGCATCGACGGCGCTGCCGCCGGCTTTCAGCACGTCGCAACCGGCACGGGTGGCGAGCGGATGGTTGGCCACCACCATGTAGCTCTTGGCATACACCAGCTTGTGGCCCGGCGCATAGCCCGATGCCGCCTCGGGCGCAGCCGGGTCGCCTGCGTCGCCCGAGCCGACCACCACGGATGAATTGCCGGTCGAGGTGAGGCAGCCGTTGTCGGGCGGGGGCGGCTGGTTGGCCGCGTTGATTGCGGCGATGGTTGCAAGAATCGTTGCCGTGTCTTGAGCGTCGTTTCTGGAGGCGCCACCGCAGCCCGCCAGGCTCAGCGAGAGAGCGATGGGCGAGAGCGTCCACCAGACGCGTCTGTTGTTTTTGTTCATGTGGATTTCCCGAGTAGGTATGTTGAAAAACCACGGGCGCTCCTCGCGCCCGTAGCCATCTTCAGCACATTCCATTCCAGCAATGTCGGGGTTTGCGCGCAGGCGGGCGCCGCACCGCGTGCCGCGCGCCACAATAGCCGCCATGTCAGACGTGCATTCCGATCAATTGCTCAGCGAAGTCGCGGCCCTGCCGCAGTTGCCAGGCGTCTACCGCTATTTCGATGCGGCGGGCGCGGTGCTCTACGTGGGCAAGGCGCGCAACCTCAAGAAGCGGGTTGCCAACTACTTTCAGAAGAGTCACGGCGGTACCCGCATCGGCCACATGATCTCGAAGATCGTGCGCATGGAAACCACGGTGGTGCGCTCCGAGGCCGAGGCGCTACTGCTCGAGAACAACCTGATCAAGACGCTCAAGCCGCGCTACAACATCCTGTTTCGCGACGACAAGAGCTATCCCTATCTCAAGATCGCGTCGCACCAGTTTCCCCGGCTGGCCTACTACCGCGGCGCGGTCGACAAGAAGCACCGCTACTTCGGGCCGTACCCGACTGCCTGGGCGGTGAAGGAGTCGATCCAGCTGTTGCAGAAGGTGTTTCGCCTGCGCACTTGTGAAGATACGGTGTACGCCAACCGCACGCGGCCTTGCCTGCTGTACCAGATCAAGCGCTGCAGCGGGCCGTGCGTCGGCTACATCGAGCCCGAGGCCTATGCGCAGGACGTGGCCAGCGCCGAAGCCTTCCTGATGGGCGACACGCAACTCGTGCTCTCGAAGCTCGAACAGCGCATGACGGCGCATGCCGAGAAGCTTGAATTCGAGCAGGCGGCCGAGCTGCGCAACCAGATGTCGGCCATCTCGCGCGTGCTGCACCAGCAGTCGATCGAGATCGCGTCCGACAAGGACGTGGACATCCTCGCCGTGAAGGTGCAGGGCGGCAAGGCCTGCGTGAACCTCGCGATGGTGCGCGGCGGCCGGCACCTTGGCGACCGGCCGTACTTTCCCGTGCACGTGGAAGACGCGGCGCAGATTCATCACGGCGAACTCGACGACGACGAAGACGATGCACCGCCCGTTGCTGCCGACCCGATCGAGGTGCAGGTGCTCGAAGCCTTCATCGCCCAGCACTACATCGACGTGCCCGTGCCGGCCACGCTGGTGCTGAGCGAGCAGGTGAGCCGCGAGCTGATCGAGGCGATTTCGCAGCAGGCCGGTGCGCGCGTGACGGCGGTGTTCCAGCCGCACGAGCAGCGCCGGCACTGGCTCGAAATGGCCGAGACCAATGCCAAGCTGCAATTGGCCCGTCTGCTGGCCGAAGAGGGCTCGCAGCAGGCACGCACGCGCGCGCTGGTCGATGCGCTGGAGCTGGCGTCGGACGACCTCGACAACTTCCGCGTCGAGTGCTTCGACATCTCGCACACTGCGGGCGAGGCAACGCAGGCCTCGTGCGTGGTGTTCGAGCACCACACCATGCAGAACCGCGAGTACCGCCGCTACAACATCGAAGGCATCACGCCCGGCGACGACTACGCGGCCATGCGCCAGGTGCTGCATCGTCGCTACGGCAAGCTGGCCGAGGCCATGGCGGCCGAGACCGACGCCTTGCCTCCGGGCGACGCCGAGAGCGACGACACCGACGCGCCACCGAAGCCCCGGACCGCACGCATGCCCGACCTGGTGCTGGTGGACGGCGGCAAGGGGCAGGTGTCGATGGCGCGCGAAGTGTTCGGCGAGCTGGGCCTGCCGCTGTCGCTGATCGTCGGGGTCGAGAAGGGCGAGGGCCGCAAGGTCGGGCTCGAAGAACTCGTGTTCGCCGACGGCCGCGAGAAGGTCTACCTGGGCAAGGACTCGGCCGCGTTGATGCTGGTGGCCCAGATCCGCGACGAGGCGCACCGCTTCGCCATCACCGGCATGCGGGCCAAGCGCGCGAAGGTACGCGTCGGCGGCAGCCAGCTCGAAGACATTCCGGGCATCGGGCCGAAGCGGCGTGCGCGGCTGCTGCAGCGCTTCGGCGGCATCCGCGGGGTGGCTGCGGCGAGCGTGGAAGACATCGCGTCGGTCGAGGGCATTGCCTCCGACCTGGCGGAGGAAATCTACAAGGCGTTGCATTGAGGGCGTGACCCCCGACGGGGGTTACTTCCGCCATGACACAATCAAGCGATGTTCTGGACACTACCGACCATCATGACCTGGACGCGCATCGTCGCGATCCCTTTGATTGTTGGTGTGTTCTACCTGCCGATGGCCGAGCCGATGCGCAACCTGATCGCCACGGTCATGTTCATCGTCTTCGCGGCAACCGACTGGCTCGACGGCTTCCTGGCACGCCGGCTCAATCAGACCTCGGCCTTCGGGGCCTTTCTCGATCCGGTGGCTGACAAGTTCCTGGTGTGCGCCTCGCTGCTGGTGCTGGTGCACCTGAACCGGGCCGATGTGTTCGTGGCGCTGATCATCATCGGCCGTGAGATCGCCATCTCGGCGCTGCGCGAATGGATGGCGCAGATCGGCGCCAGCAAGAGCGTAGCGGTCCACATGATCGGCAAGGTCAAGACAACCGTGCAGATGATCGCCATTCCGTTCCTGCTCTATGACGGGCGCCTGTTCAAGGTGATCGACACCGGCGTCTGGGGCCAGTGGCTGATCTGGATCTCGGCCGTGCTCACCATCTGGTCGATGGTGTACTACCTGCAGAAGGCCATTCCGGAAATCCGGGCCCGTACCAAATGACCTCGGCGGCCACGGCCCCCGGCGGGGGCTGGCTGCGGGCGATGCCGGCGGTCTTCGTGCTGATCTGGAGCACGGGCTTCATCGTCGCGCGCTACGGCATGCCGTATGCGCCACCCCTCAAGTTCCTGGCCGTGCGCTTCGCTTTGTCGCTGGTGTGCTTCGGCGTGTGGGTCGTGCTGGCGCGGGTCGAGTGGCCGAAGCAGCGCGCGCAGTGGGGGCACCTGGCGGTCACGGGCATCCTGATGCAGGCGGGCTACCTGGGCGGCGTGTGGGCCGCGGTGCATGCCGGCATGGGCGCGGGGCTGGTGGCATTGCTGGTCGGCATCCAGCCGGTGCTGACGGCGGTGTGGATGTCGTTCAATGGCGGGCGCATCTCGGGCCGGCAGTGGGCTGGGCTGGTGCTGGGCTTCGCGGGGCTGGTGCTTGTGGTGTCGCGCAAGTTCGGACAGGGTGCCGAGGTCAACGTGCTGACGATGACGCTGGTGGTGATGGCGCTGCTGTGCATCACGGCGGGCACGCTCTATCAGAAACGCTTCGTCGCGCCCTGCGACGTGCGCAGTGCCAGCGCCGTGCAGATGGCGGCGGCGTTGCTGGTCACGCTGCCGTTCGCGGCGCTGGAGTCTCAGGGCATCGAATGGAACGCGCACTCGGGCGGCGCGATGGCCTGGTCGGTGCTGGCGTTGTCGCTGGGCGGCAGTTCGTTGCTCTACATGCTGATCCAACGTGGCACGGCGACGGCTGTCACGAGCCTGCTGTATCTGGTGCCGCCCTGCACGGCAGTGATGGCGTGGTTATTGTTCTCCGAGCCGATCACGCTGGTGACGGTGCTGGGCATTGCGCTCACCGCCGTGGGCGTGAGCCTCGTGGTGCGCAACGGGCGCTGAGCGGCCAGTTTCTTAACGTGCGCCGGCCTTGCCGGGCTTCCAGGGCTCGCCGCGGAACTGTTCCACGAGGTGATCGACCAGCAGCCGCACGCGTCGCGGCGTCTTCGGCCGCCATGGTGCAATCCAGTGGATGTCTGCTTCCGCCATTGCGTATTGCGGCAGCACGCGCACGAGTTCGCCGCTCGCGAGTTGCGGTGCGATGTCCCACAGGCTGCGCAGCATGACGCCGTGCCCGGCCACGCACCAGTCGCGCACCATCTCGCCCGAATTGCTGGCCAGCGGCCCTTGAACACGCACGCGCGCCGTGCTGCCGTCGCGCGCATGGCGCAGGGTCCAGAGCGCGTACTGGCGCTGGCTGGCATCGCCGTTCTCGCGTGCGACCAGGCAATCGTGAGAAGCCAGTGCCTCGACGGTGGCTGGCGTGCCGCGGCGCTTCAGGTAACCTGGCGAAGCAGCCAGCACGCGCTGGTTGCGCGCGATGCGCCGCGAGACCCAGTCGGCCGCATGGCGCTGCTGCACGGCCCAGAGCCAGACCGCGCCGTCGTAGCCCTCGGCGCCGAGGTCGGGCAGTTGCTCGGTCAGCATCAGCTCGATCTGCAGCGCAGGGTGCCGCGCCTGAAAGGCCGCCACCGCCGGTCCGAGCCAGCGTCGGCCGAAGCCGAATGTTGCAGCCAGACGGACGGTGCCGGTCAACTCGTTCTGGCGTTCGCCGAGCTCGCTTTCGAGCGCGGCAAAGCCGTCGAGCAGCGTTCGCGCGTGCAGGCAGACCGCTTCGCCTTCAACCGTGACGCTGAGCCGCCGGGTGGTGCGGTCGAACAGGCGCTGGCCCAGGCGGGCCTCCAGCGCACCCAGCCGCTTGGTGATGACGGAGGGCACGACATCGAGCGTGGCGGCCGCACCCGCCAGGCTGCCCTGGTCGCGAATGGCCAGCACGAGCGCTAGGTCGCTGCGGTCCATCGAGGGAGAATTCATGCCAGATCGGAAAGTATGAATTGGCTGATTGTTGCTTGATGATCGAAGGGGCGCAACGCACAATCGTTCCCGTGATGGCCTCTTTTCTCTCCCTTCCCACTTTCGACATCGAGCGCAACGGCGTGCGCATCCATGGCCGCATCGGCGGCAGCGGGGCTCCCTTGCTGCTGCTGCATGGACATCCGCAGACGCATGCGATCTGGCATCGCGTGGCGCCGGCATTGATGGAACGGTTCACGTTGGTCGCGGTCGACCTGCGCGGCTATGGCGATTCAGGCCGACCGGCAGCTGATGCCGAGCACGTGGCCTATAGCAAGCGGGAGATGGCGCTCGATGCGCTCGCGGCCATGCAGCATCACGGTTTCGAGCGCTTCGGCGTGCTGGCGCACGACCGTGGCGCGCGTGTGGCTCATCGGCTTGCGATGGACCATCCCGCGGCAGTCGAGCGCATGCTGCTGCTCGACATCGCACCCACGCTCGCGATGTACGAGCAGACTTCCGAAGCATTTGCCAAGGCCTACTGGCACTGGTTCTTCCTGATCCAGCCGCCGCCGCTGCCCGAGGCGCTGATCGCGTCCGATCCCGTGCGCTACGTGCGCAGTGTGATGGGCGGGCGGCATGCCGGCCTCGCGCCCTTTGCGCCCGAGGTGCTGGCCGAATACGAACGCTGCGCCACCATCGCGGGCACCGCCGAATCCATCTGCGAGGACTATCGCGCCTCCGCCACCATCGACCTTGTGCACGACCGCGACGACATCGCCGCTGGCCGGCAGCTGGCGCAGCCGCTGCGCGTGCTGTGGGGCGAGCACGGTGCAGTCGGCAAGGCCTTCGATGTGCTCGCGCTGTGGCGCGACCGTGCCGCCGACGTGTCGGGCCGCGCCTTGCCGTGCGGCCACTACGTTCCCGAAGAGGCCCCGGACGAATTGCTCGCCGAGACCCAGGCATTCTTTCTACCTCTACAACACGCACACGCAGGAGCCAACCCATGAGCACCCACAGAATCGCAGTCATCGCCGGCGACGGCATCGGCAAGGAAACCATGCCTGAGGGCGTGCGCGTGCTGGATGCCGCGGCGCGCAAGTTCGGCATCGACCTGAAGTTCGACCACTTCGATTTCTCGAGCTGGGACTACTACGAGAAGCACGGCCAGATGCTGCCCGACAACTGGAAGGACCAGATCGGGGGGCACGATGCCATCTTCTTCGGTGCGGTCGGCTGGCCCGAGAAGATTGCCGACCACGTGTCGCTGTGGGGCTCGCTGCTGATGTTCCGCCGCGAGTTCGACCAATACGTCAACCTGCGTCCGGCACGCCTGATGCCCGGCATCATCGCCCCGGTGGTGCGGCGCGACGGCACGCCGCGCGAGCCCGGCGAGATCGACATGTACATCGTGCGCGAGAACACCGAGGGCGAGTACTCCAGCATCGGCGGGCGCATGTACCAGGGCACGCCGCGCGAGATCGTGGTGCAGGAGACCGTGATGTCGCGCGTGGGCGTCGACCGGGTACTGAAGTTCGCGTTCGAGCTCGCGCAATCGCGGCCGAAGAAGCACCTGACCAGCGCCACCAAGTCGAACGGCATCTCGATCACCATGCCGTACTGGGACGAGCGCGTGGCCGAGATGGGCAAGAACTACCCGGGCATCACGCTCGACAAGTTTCACATCGACATCCTCACCGCGCACTTCGTGCAACGGCCCGACTTCTTCGACGTGGTGGTGGCGAGCAACCTGTTCGGCGACATCCTGTCGGACCTGGGCCCGGCCTGCACCGGCACCATCGGCATCGCGCCGAGCGCCAATCTCAACCCAGAGCGCACCATGCCCTCGCTGTTCGAGCCGGTGCATGGCTCGGCACCCGACATCGCCGGCAAGGGCATCGCGAACCCCATCGGGCAGATCTGGTGCGGCGCGATGATGCTGGAGTTTCTGGGCCACAAGCAGGCGCACGACGCCATTCTTTCGACCATCGAGAAGGTGCTCGCGCCCCAAAGCGGAGCACCGCGCACCCCGGACATCGGCGGGACGGCCAGCACCAGCGACCTCGGCAAGGCGATCGCCGAGGCGCTTTGAAAAAGGAGTTCACGAAAGGCCCCTAAAATCGCGCGCTCCGCTGATCGGCATGGCTCTGTGTCTTATTGACACCCTGCAGACCAGTGGTTGTAATCCTCGCTGGCAGTGCGCTGCCGAGGCGTCAGGCCTGCCAGGCTCTTGAGTCGCACCGTTTGCGGCCAGGTCGCAGCTGACGGAAGCCGACCAACTTTTTTTCTACAAGGGGCCCTTGTGAACAAGACCGAACTGATTGAGCACATCGCAAAGAACGCCGATATTTCCAAAGCCGCAGCGACCCGTGCGCTCGAATCCACCATCGGCGCTATTCGTACCACGCTCAAAAAGGGCGGCTCCGTTTCGCTCGTCGGTTTCGGCACTTTCGCAGTAGGCAAGCGCGCGGCCCGCACCGGCCGAAATCCCCGTACCGGCGACGCGATTAAAATCAAGGCAGCCAAGATCCCGAAGTTCCGTCCGGGCAAGGCGCTGAAAGACGCGCTGAACTAAGACGTTAGACTCGGAAAGTATTCCCGGTGGGGTGCTTAGCTCAGTTGGTAGAGCGGCGCCCTTACAAGGCGTAGGTCGGGGGTTCGAGCCCCTCAGCACCCACCACCACCAGATGCAAAGGCGAACACCAGTTCGCCTTTTTTATTGCCGTCCGACAGCCGTCGAAAAAGAGTGTTCAAGCATGTTTGATTTCTTCCGCAAGTACAACAAGATCGTCATGATTTTCTTGTTCTTGCTGATCATTCCCTCGTTCGTGCTCTTCGGTGTCGAGCGCTACCAGGGCTCCGGTCGCGACGAGAAGGTAGCCCGCATCGAGGGCCACGACATCACGAAGCCCGAATGGGATCAGCAGCACCGCGTTGAGACCGATCGCATTCGCCAGCAATCGCCCAACGTCGACCCGACGCTGCTCGACTCCGATGCCTTGCGCTACGCCACTCTGGAGCGCATGGTGCGCGACCGCGTGCTGGCCGCAGCGGCTGCCAAGGCCAACATGACGGTGTCTGAAGACCGCCTGTCGCGCATGTTCGCGCAGGACACGGGCCTGGCTGCGTTCCGCACGCCCGACGGCAAGTTCGACCGCGATGCTTTCCAGCGCGTGACCGGTCGCACGCCCGAGCAGTACGAAGCGTCGGTGCGTTCCGACATGGCAACGCAGCAGGTGCTGCTGGGCATTTCGGGCACGACCTTCACACCGCCGGCACTGGCCGCCACCACCATCAACGCCTTCTACGACAGCCGCGAAATCCAGGTGGCCCGTTTTAGCCCCGAGAGCTTCGCATCGAAGGTGACGGTGAGCGATGCCGACATCGAGACCTACTACAAGGACCACACGGCACAGTTCCAGGCGCCCGAGCAGGCCAGCATCGAGTACCTCGTGCTCGACCTTGAGGCGGCCAAGAAGAACGTCGTCGTGAACGAGGCCGACCTCAAGACCTATTACGAACAGAACGCCTCGCGCTTCGGCACCAAGGAAGAGCGCCGCGCCAGCCACATCCTGATCACCGCGCAAGCCAGCATGTCTGCCGCCGACCGCGAAAAGGCCAAGGCCAAGGCTGAGCAACTGCTGGCCGATGTGAAGAAGGCGCCCAACACCTTCGCTGAAGTCGCGCGCAAGAATTCGCAAGACCCCGGTTCGGCAGAGAAGGGCGGCGACCTCGACTTCGTGACGAAGGGCGCCATGGTCAAGCCTTTCGAGGACGCGATGTTCGCGCTCAAGAAAGGCGAGATCAGCAGCGTCGTCGAAACCGAATTCGGCTACCACATCATTCACCTGACCGACATCAAGCCGGCCGTGATTCCGCCCTTCGAGCAAGTGCGCGCGACCATCGAGAACGACATGCGCTCGCAGCAGGCGACACAGGAGTTCGCGAAGGCTGCCGAGGCATTCACCGATGCGGTCTACCAGTCGCCCGAGAGCCTCAAGCCGGCCGCCGACAAGCTGAAGCTCACGATCAAGACGGCCGACAACGTCGCGCGCCTGCCTGTACCGGGCGCCGCCGGTCCGCTGGCCAGTCGCAACTTTTTGAGCGCGCTGTTTGCAGCCGACTCGCTTGACCGCAAGCAGAACACCGAAGCGATTGAAGTCGGCCCCAGCCAGCTCGCATCGGGCCGCGTGACGAAGTACACGCCGGCGCACCCGGTGCCGCTGGCCGACGTGAAGGACAAGATCCGTGCGCAGCTCGTCACCGAGCGCGCCGCGGTGCTGGCCAAGACCGAGGGCGAAGCCAAGCTCGCCGCGTGGACCGCCAAGGCGGACGGTGCGACCTTCGGTGCACCCGTGACGGTGTCGCGCCGCGACGCGCAATCGCAGCCGCTGCCGGTCATCGACGCCGCGCTGCGAGCGGATGGCTCCAAGCTGCCCGCGATCGTGGGCGTGGACCTCGGCGCGCAGGGCTATTCCGTGGTCCGCGTGACCAAGATTGTTCTCCGCACGCCGCCGCCGCCCGAGCTCGCAAAGCAGGAGCAGGCGCAGGTCGGCCAATCCGTGGCCGCGGCTGAAGATGCCGCCTACTACAACATGCTGAAAGACCGCTTCAAGGCTGAGATCCTGGTGCCGAAGCCAGCGGAGACGCTGCCGCAAGCCGCAGGCCGCTGAGACACACGGAACACCGCCAGACAAAGCCCGAGCCATTCAATGGCTCGGGCTTTTTTCATGGCCGCGCGAACCCGTCGCACGAGGGACAAGCGGCGTCTTCGCTTCTTGCCAGAATCCCGTGCATGGGAACCCTCTACCTCGTGCGCCACGGACAGGCCAGCTTTGGCGCTGCCGACTATGACAACCTGAGTGAACTCGGACACCGGCAGGCTGTTCGCCTCGGTGAGTACTGGCGTGAGCGCGGCATGAAGTTCGATGCTGTCATCACCGGCACGTTGAAGCGCCATCGCCAGACCTGGGAAGGCATCGCCAAGGGCCTTGGTCTCGAGCGCGACGACGTACTGCCGTGGCCTGGCCTCAACGAGTACGACAGCGAAGCGGTCATCGCCACCATCCACCAAGGCAAGCTGCAGAAGCCCGACTCGCCCGAGATGTACCGTCACCACTTCCGCCTGCTGCGCGAAGGGTTGAGCGCGTGGATGCAGGGCAAGACGGCGCCGGTCGGCATGCCGAGCTATGTCGACTTTCTGGCCGGCGTGACGACGGCGCTCGACCATGTGCGTGACAAGCACCATGGCGCGAAGGTGCTGGTGGTGTCGAGCGGGGGGCCGATCAGTACGGCGGTGGGGCATGTGCTCGGCACGAGCGCCGAGACGACGATTGAACTCAACCTGCGCATCCGCAACACGTCGGTGACGGAGTTCGCCTTCACGCCCAAGCGGCACATGCTTGTGACCTACAACACGCTGCCGCACCTGGATGGTCCGGCGTATGAAGACTGGATCACCTACTCCTGAAGGCCGCTCCTCAGGCCTGTCGCATCAGGCCTGCCAGACGCCGTAGCCGGCCTTGCGCAGCGCGATGCCGAGATCGACCTCCATCAGGCGTGCATCCTCGTAGGTCATCGGGTTGTAGCGTTCGTAGAGTGCGGGCAGCAGGCGCAAGCCGAACTCCTGCACGAAGCTGTTGGCCTGGATGCCGGCCTTGTGCTTGTCGAAACGGATGTCGGGGTCCAGGCCGGTCATGCCGACATAGACGAAGGGCTTGCCGAGTTGGTAGTCGGGATTGGCGCGCCTGAAGCGGCCGTTGTTCCATACGCGGTCGTCGAGTTCGACCACATAGACATGATGCTTGGCGCGTGGTTTGCGGGGCATCACAGTGGCCGTGCGCGCGGAGCGGCACGGCCCCTTTTTCGCATCAGCTCTTGCGCTTGATCAGGCCGTAGATGATGAGCAGCACGATAGCGCCCAGCACGGAGGCGATGAAGCCAGCGCCCTGGCCGGCGGTGTACCAGCCCAGCGACTGGCCGACGTACGTGACGATCAGCGAGCCTGCGACGCCGATGATGGTGGTGACGATGAAGCCCGCGGAGTCGTCGCCCGGCTTGACGGCCCGTGCCACAAGACCCACGACGAACCCGATCAGAATAGTCCAGACGATGCTCATGAAGAAATTCCTTTGGTGGTGAAGTGGTGGAGGTGGCCGGAAGCCATGCCCGTCTGCGCGGGCCGTAATCATGATAGCGGAGCGATATGCGTGTCGGTGCCGGCGATGCACATCGAACAGGCGCGCGAGAATTTGTGCCGGACTTCGTGACGTGGAAGCTGCGCCGCGTCCTACAGGTCCGCTGCCAGCGCCGCGATACACCGTTCGCATGCTCGAAAAACTGCCCGAAGTCATCGGCCAGGCGCTGCAGGGTGTGCGCGCCGGCTTGGACAACATCGTCTTCAACACTCTCGGCATGCGGGAAGGGATGGCCTCCATTGCGCTCACCAGTGTGGCCTTTGCGGACCATGCGCCGCTGCCGAGGCGCCATACCGCTGATGGCGAAGGCGTCTCGCCGCCGCTTCAGTGGACCGGCTTGCCAGCTGGCGCGGCGTCGTTGCTGCTGATCGTGGAGGACGCCGATTCACCCACGCCGAATCCGCTGGTGCATGCCATCGTGGTGAATCTTGCGGCGGACAGCGGGGCGCTGGCCGAGGCTGCCATTCCCAGTCAGGGCAATGAGGGCGTGGGATTGCATGTCGGGCGCAATTCGACGCTGCAGGCAGCTTGGCTGCCGCCCGACCCGCCTCCTGGGCACGGGGTTCATCGGTACGCGTTCCAGTTGTTTGCGCTTGGAAGCGTTCCGGAGCTTTCAGAAACGCCCGGCCGTGACGAAATCGTCGATGCCTTGCGCGAACACGCTATTGCCAGTGGTCTGTTGATCGGCACCCATGAGCGATCCGATGGCTCGATCAGGATCCAGGAAGGCGTGACCCCAGGTGGGCCAATGGCGGCCGGGTGAAAATGTGGCTTTCAAGCCTCTCCATTGATTGCCGCCGTCAAAACCGCGATTTTTAACGCTACAATCGTAGGCTCTGCGGTGGCTGTAGCTCAGCTGGTAGAGTCCCAGATTGTGATTCTGGTCGTCGTGGGTTCGAGTCCCATCAGCCACCCCAAAAAATATCTCATATCTCCTTTGTGCTATTGCGCAATAGCGCTCAAAGGATCACAGCGCCGGGTTTGCCCCGGCGTTGCCATTTCTGGCCGCCGCAACTTCTTCTTCTGCCTGCGCGCCGCGGACTCTTTTCCCCATCTCACTCGCATATAACGCGTCCAAAGTGGTGCGCTTTACGTTGCGAGTTGTTGCATTAATGCAATGCGCCGCCAATTTTTTCGCGCGGTAAGGTACTTGTGGCAAATGTAAACTGAATTAAAATCCACCCGTTTTCAATTTCAGGAGTCCAACAATGGCTTCGACCCTCGCCGATATCAATTCCCAGATCAAGAAGCATGACGAGCAGATTGCGCAATTGCGCAAGCAGGCCGAAGACCTGCGCAACCAGGAACGCGCAGGCGTGGTTGAAGAGTTGCGCAAGAAGATCGCCGAATACGGTTTGACTGCTTCCGATCTGAAACTTACCGGCCGTGTGGGCGCGGCCAAGCGCAGTGCGGGAACCGCTCCGGCCAAGGCTGCCGCCAAATACCGTGGCCCGACCGGCGAAACCTGGTCTGGTGGCCGTGGCCGCAAGCCGCGTTGGGTGACTGAGGCATTGGCTGCGGGCAAGTCGCTTTCCGATTACGAGATCAAGTAAGTGCCCCTGTTTTCACTGGGCAGGTGCCCAATAAAAAAGCCCGCATGCGCGGGCTTTTTTATTGGGCGTTGAGGGGTGACGCGCTCAGTTCACCATCACCAGTTTTCCTTTAACGCCGCGCGAACCCATGTGGGCGTATGCGGCCTTCAATTCCGCCATCGGCATCGTGCTGTCGATCACTGGCTTGATCTTTCCCTGGCCGTACCAGTGCGCCAATTCCGCCATCATCTGTGCATTGGCCTTGGGCTCGCGCCTGGCGAAATCGCCCCAGAACACGCCGACCAGTGAAGCGCCTTTCAGCAGCGTCAGATTCAATGGCAGCGACGGAATCGGGCCGGACGCAAAACCGACGACCAAATAACGGCCGCGCCAGCCGATGGAGCGAAAGGCTGGCTCTGCAAAATCGCCGCCCACCGGGTCGTAAATGACGTCCGGCCCTTTGCCGTCGGTGGCGGCCTTGATGGCGTCGCGAAAACCGTTGGGCAGTGCATGCGTCGTGTAGTTGATCGTCGCGTCGGCGCCGATGGAGCGGCAAAGTTCGCATTTCTCATCGGTGGAGGCTGCTGCGATCACTTTGGCTCCTGCAGCCTTTGCGATCTGGATGGCCGCCGTGCCCACGCCGCCGGCGGCGCCGAGCACCAGCACGGTTTCGCCGGCCTTGAGTTGCGCGCGGTCCATCAGTGCATGCCACGATGTGGCATAGATCATGATGAAAGCCGCTGCATCGACGTGGCCGAAGCCTTCAGGCAGTGGCATGCACAGCGCGGCTGGCGCCAGCGTGTGAGTGCCGAAGCCGCCCGTGCCCGAAAGGCAGGCCACGTTCTGCCCGACCTTGAGGTGCGTGACACCATCGCCGACCGCCTGGATGACGCCCGCATATTCGGAGCCCGGCACGAAGGGCAGGGGCGGCTTCATCTGGTATTTGTTCTGCACGATCAGCAGATCGGGGAAGTTCAGGCTTGCCGCCTTGATTTCGATCAGCACCTGACCCGGGCCCGGTGTCGGTGTCGGCAGTTCTTTCCAGGTCAGCGCGTCGACGCCGGTGGGGTTTTCGCAAAGCCATGCGTGCATGCTCGAGTCTCCTTCGGGTAGGTAATGTTCGGCCAATGAATGCGGGCGATGATAGGTGGCGCGGTGGGGTGGGCTTGTCCCTGCTGCGACGCACCCGACGCCTACAATCTGAGCGCATCCAGGACACCATGAAGATACTAATTTCCAACGACGATGGCTTTCAGGCGCCGGGCATCGTCGCGCTGCACGACGCACTCAAGGACATCGCCGAGGTCGAGGTGGTCGCACCCGAGCACAACAACAGCGCCAAGTCGAACGCGCTGACCCTGGCGGCACCGCTGTACGTGCGCGAGGCACACAACGGTTTTCGCTATGTGACCGGCACTCCGGCCGACTGCGTGCACATCGCGCTCAAGGGCCTGCTCGACTATCGGCCCGACCTGGTGGTCTCCGGTATCAACAACGGCGCCAACATGGGCGACGACACCATCTATTCAGGCACGGTCGGCGCGGCGATGGAGGCTTATCTGTTCGGCATTCCGGCCATTGCCTTCTCGCAGATCGAAAAAGGCTGGGCGCACGTAGATGCAGCCGCCCAGGTGGCGCGCCGGCTGGTGCTGCAGATCGAGCGCGAACGCGTGCTCGAAGGCGGTGCCTTCCTGCTCAACGTGAACGTGCCGAACCTGCCTTTCGACGAATTGAAGCCCGTCAAGGTCTGCCGGCTCGGCCGTCGCCATGCGGCAGAGAAGGTGATCACGCAGGACAGTCCGCGCGGCGAAACCATGTACTGGATCGCCGGCGCGGGCGGTGCCAAGGACAGCGGTGAAGGCACCGACTTCCATGCCACTGCAGCCGGCCACATCGCGCTGACACCACTGCAGATCGACCTGACCGACCACGCCAACCTCGGCCAATGGCGCGAGACGGTGGCCCGTCTCGGCAACTGACATGGCCACACAGCGGCCCAGTTTCCCCGTTCGCCTGACACCTACTGCTTCAGCCGCCACGCGTGGGCGCATGCCCGCCGTGCCGGCCAAGCCCTTGGTGCACTCCACGCCCTCGATGGCGTCCGATGCCGTGCGCGCGCGCATGGTGCAGAGGCTTGCGGCACAAGGTATTTCCGATCCGCGCGTTCTGCGCGCGATGGGCGCCGTGGAGCGGCATCGTTTCGTCGACAGCGCACTGGTCAACCAGGCCTACGAGGACACGAGCCTGCCGATCGGGTTGGGGCAGACCATATCGAAGCCCAACGTTGTGGCCCGCATGATCGAGCTGCTGATGGGCGCACCCGCACTGGCAGGAAAGCCGCAGGACAAGCTGGGCCGCGTGCTCGAGATCGGCACTGGTTGCGGTTACCAGGCGGCCGTGCTGAATCATGTGGCGACAGAGGTCTACAGCATCGAGCGCCTGCGTGGCCTGCACGAGCGAGCACGAGCCAACCTGCGGCACTTTCGGCTGGCCACGGTGCACCTGATGCTGGGCGACGGGATGATCGGCTATGCCAAGGGCGCGCCCTATGCCGGCATCATTGCTGCGGCAGGCGGCGAGGCGGTGCCCGAGGCCTGGATTGCGCAGCTCGCGGTGGGCGGCCGCATCGTGGCGCCAACCCAATCAGCGAGTGGTGGTCAAGCCCTTGTCGTCATCGACAAGACCTCGCGGGGACTGGAGCGGCTCATTCTTGAGGCGGTTCACTTTGTCCCCCTAAAATCAGGTATCGCTTGAAGGAATAACAAATGCAGGGTTTTGGCAATCGGAGTTGGTTCGCTGGCGTCACGTTGGCCTTTGTGCTCGTGATCGCGGGCTGTTCCACACCGCGTGGGCCGGCACCGGTCGAAGACCGCGGCACCATGACGCGCGCGCCAGGCGCAACAGTGCCCGGCGGCCCGCCCATCACCACAGATGCCAACGGCAAGCCACTCGCCGGCATCGAAAACTATGGCAAGCCTGGCTACTACGCCGTGCGCCCGGGCGACACGATCCGCCGCATCGGCAATGAAACCGGCCAGCGTTGGCAGGACATCGTTCGCTGGAACAACATCGATAACCCGGACCTGATCGAAGTCGGCCAGGTGCTGCGCGTGATTCCGCCAGTTGGCTCGGGAACGGCTGTTGCGGCCGCGCCTGCGACACCGCCTGCCACCTCTTCCGAAGGTGCGGTCACGAAGCCTGTGACGCCGCAGCCTGCGGTGGTGCCTACGACGCCTGCCAGCGGTGCGAGCAAACCGCCAACCCCGGTTACGGCTTCACCGGCCAGTCCTGGCAGTGGCAACTCGGGTGATGAAGACCTCGGCTGGATCTGGCCCGCCAGCGGTTCGCTGATCGCAGGTTTCGACGAAGCCAAGAACAAGGGCTACGACATCAGCGGCAAGGCAGGCGACCCTGTGCTGGCCGCTGCCGATGGTCGCGTGGTCTATGCGGGTGCGGGTCTGCGTGGCTACGGCAACCTGATCATCCTGAAGCACAACAACACCTACCTCACGGCGTATGCGCACAACCAGACGCTGCTCGTGAAGGAAGACCAGTCGGTTCAGAAGGGCCAGAAAATCGCCGAGATGGGCAACAGCGATGCTGATCGCGTGAAGCTGCATTTCGAGATCCGCCGTCAAGGCAAGCCCGTCGATCCCTCGCGCTACCTGCCCGGCCGGTGATGCCATGGCTGCCTCCCGCCCCCGCCGCACGCTGTTGCCTGTGCGCGGGTCGGCGGGCAGGGGCAGCAGCCCGTCTTCCAGCAACGGTCAGCGCGAGTTCACCAGCGAGAGCGCTGGTCCGCCGGAAGACGGCGTAGATCCGTCGTCGACAGACCCCGCGCTGCCCAATGGCGTCGCGAGCGAACTGATTGGCGGGGAGGGCGCTGATGCGCTGACCATCTACCTGCGCCAGGTTCGTCGCACCGAGCTCTTCACGCCCGCGCAGGAATACCAGACCGCATGCGCCGCGCGGGCCGGCGACTTCGCGGCACGGCAATCGATGATCGAGCACAACCTGCGGCTCGTGGTCAACATCGCCAAGAGCTACCTGGGTCGGGGCGTGCCGCTGTCCGACCTCATCGAGGAGGGCAATCTTGGCCTGATGCATGCCATCACCAAGTTCGAGCCCGAACGCGGCTTTCGCTTTTCCACGTATGCGACCTGGTGGATCCGCCAGTCCGTCGAGCGCGCCGTCATGACGCAGGCGCGTGCGATCCGGTTGCCGGTGCACGTGGTGCGCGAGCTGCAGCAGGTTCTGAGGGCTCGCCGCACGCTCGAAGGCGACGCCGAATTCCTTGCGCATCGGCCCGACGGTGTGCGCGTGGAAGACATTGCCGCGCTGCTGGGCCGCGAGGTGCAGGCGGTGGCTGACCTGCTGGCCCTGTCCGAAGCCCCGCGTTCGCTGGATGCGGGCGATTCCCGCGGAGACGAGGGCTTCACGCTGGCCGATACCGTGGCTTCTGAAGATGAGCAGAGTAGTCCGACTGGCGTGGCGCACACGCACGAGGTGGAACGCCTGCTCGACCAATGGGTGCACGCCCTCGATGCACGCGAACGCGAGGTGCTGGAAGGGCGCTATGGCCTGCACGACCGCGAGCCCGAAACACTGGAGGTGCTGAGCGTGCGCCTTGGCCTCACGCGTGAGCGTGTGCGGCAGATCCAGAACGAGGCGCTCGCCAAGATGCGCCGCCAATTGGCCCGTTCGGGTGTGGGGCGCGACGCGCTGTTCTAGAGGCCCCGTCCACGCTGAGACAATCGGGGGATGACGGAATCCATCGAAGAAAAGAAAGTCCCCACGAATCCCGGCGAAGAATGGCTGCAGGTCGAGTCTCTCGACCTCGATGCGCAGGGCGTGGCGCACAAGGCCGACGGCATGGTCGTGTTCATCGAAGGCGCATTGCCTTTCGAGGAAGTGCAGTTCAATGTCCATCGCCGCAAGAACAACTGGGAGCAGGGCACGGTCACAACCATCCGCCGCGAATCGTCGCAGCGGGTGCGCCCGGGCTGCCCGCATTTCGGCCTGCACACGGGCGCTTGCGGCGGCTGCAAGATGCAGCACCTGGACGCGGCCGCCCAGGTGGCCGTGAAGCAGCGCGCACTGGAAGACAACCTGTGGCACCTCGGCAAGGTCAAGCCCGAAAACCTGCTGCGGCCGCTCGAAGGGCCGGCCTGGCACTACCGCTACCGCGCGCGCCTCTCGGTGCGCCACGTGGTCAAGAAGGGCACGGTGCTGATCGGTTTTCACGAGCGCAAGAGCCGCTACCTGGCCGACATGCAGGTGTGCCCGGTGCTGCCGAAGCAGGTCAGCGAGATGCTGATGCCGCTGCGCGCGTTGATCGGTTCGATGGACGCGCGCGAGACATGCCCGCAGATCGAGCTGGCCTGCGGCGACGCACCTGATTCCACGCGGCTCGGCACGATCGCCCTGGTGCTGCGTCACCTCGAGCCGCTCTCGCGTGCGGACATCGATCGGTTGAAGGCCTTTGCCGCGAATAACGAAGGCGTTCAGTGGTGGCTGCAGGCCAAGGGGCCGGAAACCGTGAAGTTGCTGGAAGAGGGCGGCACGCCGCTGGCCTATCGGCTGCCTGAATTTGGCGTCACGATGCCGTTCAAGCCCACCGATTTCACGCAGGTCAATCCGCACATCAATCGGGCGCTGGTGGGCAAGGCGCTGCGCCTGCTCGATGTGCAACAGCACGAGCGCGTGATCGACTGGTTCTGCGGCCTCGGCAACTTCACCCTGCCGCTGGCGAGCAAGGCGCGCGAGGTGCTGGGCATCGAGGGCAGCGACACGCTGGTGGCGCGCGCCACCGACAACTTCAAGCGAAATCAGCCCGCAACGCCGGCCCGCCGTGCGTTGTCACCTGCAACCTTCGTGGCGCGCAATCTGTTCGACATGACGCCGGAGATGCTGGTGGCCGATGGCAGCGCTGACAAGTGGCTGGTCGATCCACCGCGCGAAGGCGCATTCGCGTTGGCCAAGGCCATGGCCGATCTCCACCAGCAGCCCGAGTTGCGCACCGACGGCTGGACGCCGCCCAAGCGCATCGTGTACGTGAGCTGCAATCCGTCGACGCTCGCGCGTGACGCCGGCTTGCTGGTGCATCAGGCGGGCTACCGCTGCACCTTCGCGGTGGTGGTCAACATGTTCCCGCACACCGCGCACGTCGAGTCGATCGCGGTCTTCGAACTGGAATGAAAAAGGGCCCCTCGGGGCCCTTTGTTCTGGCGAGCGCGACTCGCTCGCTCTTTCATTCGTTCAGTCGCGCTCGCCGCCGAAGATGCCCAGCAGCGCCAGCAGGCTCTGGAACACGTTGAACAGGTCGAGGTACAGCGCGAGCGTGGCACTGATGTAGTTGGTTTCGCCGCCGTCCATGATCTGCTTCAGGTCATAGAGCATGTAGGCCGAGAAGATGCCGATGGCAGCCACCGAGATGACCAGCATGCCCGTGGTCGAACCAACGAACACGTTGATGATGGCGCCGAACATCAGCACCAGTGCACCGACGAACAGGAACTTGCCCATGCCCGACAGGTCGCGCTTGATGACCGTGGCCAGCGAGGCCATCACGAGGAACACGCCGGCGGTGCCGCCGAAGGCCGTCATGATGAGTTCCGAGCCATTCTTGAAGCCGAGCACCATCGCGATCAGGCGCGACAGCATCAGGCCCATGAAGAAGGTGAAGGCCAGCAGCACCGGCACGCCGGCTGCGGAGTTCTTGGTCTTCTCGATAGCGAACATGAAGCCGAAGGCGCCTCCGAGGAAGACGATGAGGCCCAGGCCACCGGTGAGCGAGCGGGTGATACCGGTGCTCACGCCGACCCAGGCGCCCAGCACGGTGGGCAGCATGCTCAGTGCAAGCAGCCAGTAGGTGTTGCGCAGCACGCGCTGGCGTTCAGCCTGCGCCAGCGGCTGGCCGTAGCCTGTTGAAGTATCTAGGGTGGTAACGCGGTCGTTCATGGCCGGAGCTCCTGTGATTGCTGCAATGACGCAGTTGGGCGCATTCTAGGGGGCTGCAAGAGGGGGTGTCGCAAAGACCGTATGCGGGGTGTTCTCAAGCCCTGAAGACACCCCTGGCAGCATGGCCGTTATGCTGTCGGGTTTTCACGCAAACTGAGCTCATCATGAAGACCAAATCTTTCCTCGAACTCGCCGACGTCAAGGCCATTGCCGCAGCGGCTGAAGCCGAGGCCCTGAAGAACAACTGGGCGGTGACCATCGCGATCTCGGACGACGCCGGCAACCTGCTCTGGCTGCAGCGTCTGGACGGCGCCGCGGCGCTGTCTTCGCACATTGCTCCTGCCAAGGCACACACGGCAGCCATGGGCCGGCGCGAAAGCAAGGTCTATGAAGACATCATCAACGGCGGCCGCACGGCGTTCCTGACGGCGCCCGAAGTGCAGGGCCTGCTCGAAGGCGGCGTGCCGATCGTCAAGGATGGCCATGTGATCGGCGCGGTCGGCGTGAGCGGTGTGAAGTCGAATGAAGATGCGCAGATTGCCAAGGCTGGTATTGCTGCTCTCGGCCTCTGAGTTTTCTTCCGCAAAAAGCAAAACGCCGACTTCGAGGTCGGCGTTTTCTTTTGGGCTGCTTCAGCGTGAAAAAAAGCTTGGCTAGTCGGCGAACCGTTGGCTAGCAAAAAACGACCCTTCGGAGATGAATCTCCTTGAGTCGCCCCACGATGAAACTTGCGCGAAGGGCGGGCTGGATGACTTATTTGGTCAGGATCAGCTTGCCGAGTTTGGTGGCTTGAAGCCGATAGAGAGAACCGTTGTGCATGATGCCCACGGTCTTGCTTCCTTTCAGAAGTTCCGTGCTTTCAACCATCGGCACCGGACGCGCTGCCTGGATGGACGCATGGCCGCCACCCGACTGGTCGAGCGAAGGATGGTTCAGGACAGAAAAGGCATTCGGTGTGGCTGGCATCTGGAGTTCCCTTATCGAAGCGATGAGTGAATGATAATGATTCGCAATAAAAAGTCAATCGTCGCGATCAACTTTTTTTAGCTTGCGATTTCAGATCACTTCGCTTCAGGCTCCGTGATGAAGCCGATCTTGCGCACGCCGGCTTCACGGGCTTCCGACATCGCCTTGGCCACGCGCTCGTAGCGCACGGCCTTGTCGCCGCGGATGTGCAACTCGGGCTGCGGTTCCTTGGCGGCTTCGGCGGCGAGGCGGTTGGGCAGTTCGCTGTCGTCGATCTTCTGCTCGTTCCAGTAATAGGAGCCGTCGGCCGTGACGCTGAACAGGATGTTCTGCGGTTTGGGCTGCTCTGGCTCGCTGGAAGCGCGCGGCAGGTCGATGTTGACCGCGTGCTTCATCACTGGCACCGTGATGATGAAGATGATGAGGAGCACCAGCATGACGTCGACCAGCGGCGTCATGTTGATCTCGTTCATCACCTCATCGGGTTCGTCTTGCGTTCCGAAGGCCATGATGCTCAGCCCTTCTTGAGCGGGACCACGACGGCATCGCCGCTGCCGATCTGGACGCGGGCGCCGGTCACGAAGTAGGCGTGCAGGTCGTGGGCGAAGGCATTGAGCTTGGTCAGCACGAACTTGTTGCCGCGCACCAGTGCGTTGTAGCCCAGCACTGCGGGAATGGCCACGGCCAGGCCGAGCGCCGTCATGATCAGCGCCTCACCGATCGGGCCGGCCACCTTGTCGATGGTCGCCTGGCCGGCCGAGCTGATGCTCATGAGCGCGTGATAAATGCCCCAGACAGTGCCGAACAGGCCGATGAACGGCGCGGTGGAGCCGACCGAAGCCAGGATCGCGAGGCCGGTCTGCAGGCGGGCGGTGAAGGCGTCAATGCCGTTGCGCAGCGCGCGCGTGATCCAGTCGCTCACGTCGAGCGCATCGTGCAGGTGAGCCTTGGTGTTGCGGTGGTGAGCAGCCGCCTCGCGACCTTCGAGAGCCAGCGCGCGGAACGGGTTGCTGTCGTCCTTGCCCAGTTTGTTCAGTGCGGTGGCGAAGTCTTCGCTGTGCCAGAAGTCCTGCGAATGCTTGGCGAGGCGCTTGTAGCGGACGACATCGAGTGCCTTGACGATGATCACGATCCACGACGCGAGCGACATGCCGACCAGCAGCACCGCCACGGCCTTGGTGACGAAATCGCCCTGATTCCAGACGTTCATCAAGCCAAATTGGGAATCCATACGAAGTTGCTCCAGAGAAAAATTAGTTCAGGACGTAATTGACGGGGGCGTCATAGGACATGGCCTGTACCACGCCGTTGACCTTGCCGGGCACGAACCGGCATTTCATGATGTATTCCACGGCCGCCTCGTCGAGGCGATCGAAGCCGCTGGATTTCTTGACCTCGGCACTCTTGGGCAGGCCGTCGACACCGACGAGCACCCGCACGATCACCTTGCCCTGTTCGCCGAGCCGTTTGCTCATGGCGGGATAGGTGGCTTTCGGATTCTGAAGATAGTCGGCGTTGCTCGATGGCAGCTGCACTGCCGGCGGAGCCGGGGGCGCAGGTGGCGGTGCGGGCGGCGCCGGCGGAGCGGGAGGTGCCGGCGGCGTTGCCGGTGGTGGTGGCTCTGTTACGCCGACGGGCGCCATGGGCGCCGGTGTGGGCTTCGGCTCGCGGATGGCCTGGGGCCGCGGCGGGGGCGGCGCCTTGGTCACCTTGGGTTGGGGCGGTGGTGGGGGCGGCGGAGGTGGGTCAGCCTTCGGCTTCGGTGGCTCGACGAATTGGCTCAGTATTTCGACGGGAATCACCACTTCGGCGGCGCGGCGCAGGAGCCCGCTTTGAAGCGCCCAGAGCGCGGCCGCGTGAAACAGGATGACACCGCCGGCAATGACGACATTGCGCGAAAGGCCGAGGACGGAAGGGGGGGGAGCAAAGCGGTCAGACACGATCAACCATTCGAATGCGGGCACCGCGAAAGGTGCCCCGATTGCAGCAAAACCGCTACGAAGACGCCACGCGCGCTACTTGCGAAAGATCCACCAGACCGAACCTGCGACCAGAATCAGGCTGCCGCCGAGTGCCGAGACGAGTTCCATGCCTTGCTTTCCTTGATGGAGTTGGCAAGCTGGATCGCTCTCGGACCCGAATCGCAATTCAGCGCGGCGACCGGATGCGAAGCGCTGCACTGCGCGACGATATCGCGCGCACAACCTTCACATTGACCACACTGGGTGGCCACGCCAAGTTCGAATTGCACTTCGTCAAAAGTCATGCCGGCCCGCACATGGCGTGCGATTTCTCGGTCGGAGACTCGGCGGCAGACGCAAACGATCATGGCTGTGAAAGCGGCAGTTGGCTGGCTGTTGGATGTGGTTGATTATAAATAAGAATCCATCGCATTTGCAATAACTATGTGTTACTGATTCATGCAACATCTTGTACCCCCGGAATCAGACCTCCGACCAGAGCCGCAGCAGGTTGTGATAGTGCCCGGTCAGCGCCACCGTTTCCTCGCATTCGCCGAGGCGCGCGCGCAGTTTCTGGATGTTCTGGTCGAGCTCGAACAGCATGCTGCGCTGCTGGTCGTTGCGCACCATGCTCTGCAGCCAGAAAAATGAGCAGATCCGCGCTCCCTGGGTCACCGGTTGGACGCGATGCAGGCTGCTGGCAGGGTAAAGAATGAGGTCGCCGGCCGGCAGCTTCACTTCATGTGAGCCGTAGGTGTCGATCACCTCCAGTTCGCCGCCGTCGTAGTCTTCGGGATCGCACAGGAAGAGGGTGCACGACAGGTCGGTGCGCAGCTGCTGGCCGCTGCCGGGCAGGGCACGCACCGCGCCGTCGACATGAACGCCGTAGTGCTCGCCCCCCTCGTAGCGGTTGAACAGCGGCGGCACGAAGCGCGACGGAAGCGCGGCCGAAAAAAACAACGCGTGCCGGGCCAGCGCAGCCAGCACGATGTTGCCCAACTCCCGGCCGACGGCCGACTGTTCCGGCAATTGGCGGTTGCGCTTGACCTGCGCGCCTTGTGCGCCGACCGTCTCGCGCCCATCGGTCCATTGCGTAGCGTCGAGCGCGGCGCGCATTTCGCGCACCTGGTCAGGGCTCAGCACTTCGGGCACATGCAGCATCATTTTCAGGAACTCCGCAATGAGAAAAGCCCCGGCGCGGGCCGGGGCTCGAGTGTCGCACCGCACCGGGTGAGCCCGGTGCGCGCAAGGACCGTCAGAACGCGAAGTTCGCGGTGATCTTGGCCGAGCGAGGCGTGCCCGGCGTGTAGCGGTAGCCGCTCTTGTTGATGGCTGCCACGTAGTCCTTGTCGAACAGGTTGTACAGGTTCAGCTGGATGTCGATGTTCTTGTTGATGCGATAAGACGCCATCGCATCGAACACCCAGTACGAATCGACATACGCTGGCGTTCCCACCGCGCCGTCGGTGCCGCGCTGCAACTTGCCGTTGTAGCGGGCGCCGCCACCGACGGTCAGGCCGAACGGGAACTGGTAGGTGGTCCAGAGCGTGAAGGCCTTCTTCGGCGTGTAGGCGAGGGCGGTCGAGCCAT
The DNA here is from genome assembly GCF_051216835.1 of Variovorax multivorans. Taxonomy (NCBI): domain Bacteria; kingdom Pseudomonadati; phylum Pseudomonadota; class Betaproteobacteria; order Burkholderiales; family Comamonadaceae; genus Variovorax; species Variovorax multivorans. The sequence goes on along the minus strand of NZ_JBPJZL010000005.1, from coordinate 165,018 downwards.
CGGCCAGCACCGAGGGGCCGCTCGCCACGCGGGTGTTCATGGTGGTGAAGCCCGAGCTCACGCCCCAGTTGTCGGTCAGCGCACCCGACACGCCCAGCTCGACGCCCTGCACGCGCTTCTTGCCGGTCTGGAAGTACTGCTGCGAGACCGTGTCCTGCACGACTTCGTTGCTCACGTCGGTGCGGTACAGCGCCGCCGTCAGGGCCACGCGCTTGTTCATCACGTCCCACTTGGTGCCGACCTCGTAGGTTTTGGCCTTCTGCGGCAGGAAGTCGGTGCGCCCGGCGCTGTTGCCGGTGCCGCTGGCGGCCAGCTGGAAGTTGGCGCCGCCCGGCGGCTGTGCGGCGGTGCCGTAGGCCGCGTAGATGCTGCTGTTCTCGGTCGGCTTATAGACCAAGCCGATCTTGCCGGAGAGCAGGTTGTCCGACAGCTTCAGGTTGGTCGGCGTGATCGTCGAGGTCTGCGGGCCGTTGCCGGTGCGTGCCAGCGTCAGCGCGGTGGCGTTGTACGTGGTCGAGTAATGGTCGTAGCGCAGGCCGGCTGTCAGCTGCCATTGCTCGTTGAACTTGAGCGTGTCGAAGGCGTAGAGGCCGATGGTGTCGGTGCTGCCGTCCGAGCCGGTGCCGTTGGCGATGCGGTTGTAGCCGCTCACGTACGGGTTCGGGTTGTACAGGTTGGCGGCCGGCCACGAACCGGCCGCCGCCAGCGTGGTGCCCACGCTGGGGTAGCCCGCGGCGTAGTAGTTGTTGGCGCGCTGCGTCTCGCGGATGAATTCGAGGCCACCGTTGAACGAGTGGCTGATGCTGCCCGTGTTGAACTTGGCCGACACGCTCGTCTGGTTGGTGAAGATCGTGTTTTCCTGGTCCTTGTTGGTGGGCAGGTTGCGCGTGACGGTCCAACTGGCGGGAATCGTGGGGATCACCGTGTTGAGGAAGCCCGCGTTCGCGGCCGGCAGTTGGCCGACACCGGTTGCCGACGCCGTCAGGCCGCCGCCCATGAACGACGTCAGCATGTAGTCCTGCGAAGTCTTGCCGTAGCGCGTGGTGTTGCGGATGGTGATGTCGGGCGTCAGGTCGTGCTCGATGCGCGCGGTGAACATGTCGGCCGTCACGTTGTCGAAGTCCGAGCTGGTGCCGTAGAAGTTGCTCGAATCCACGCGCGCGGCGGCGTTCAGGTAGGTGCGGCGCGCCAGGCCGCGCGTGATCGCGGTGGCGTCGGGCGTGCTGTAGCCCGGCAGGCCGATGGTGGGCACCCCACCATCGGGAATGTTGTTCTGCTTGACGTGCAGGTAGTCGAGGAAGATGCGTGTCGGACTGTTCAGGCCAAGGGCCAGCGACGGGGCGATCGCCGTACGCTTGTTCTTGACGAAATCGCGTCCGGCCACGCCGCCGTCTTCGGTTACTGCATTCAGGCGAAACGCCGCGCCGATGCCGTTGGCGCTACTGAGCGACTTGTTCCAGTCGACGCTGCCGCGCTTGAAGTCGGCGCTGCCGAAGCTCATCGAGCCCAGGAAGCTGTCTTCGAGCTTGGGCTTCTTGGTGACGAGGTTGATGTAGCCGGTGGGCGAGGTGCGGCCCACGTCGGTGCCCGACGGGCCCTTCACGACCTCGATCTGTTCGATGTTGAACACGTCGCGTGACACCGAGCCCAGGTCGCGGATGCCGTCGACGAAGATCGCGCTCGAGCTGTCGAAGCCGCGCATGAAGACGGCGTCGCCCGTGTTGGTGTTGCCGTTTTCCCCGAGGAAGAAGGTACCCACGCCGGGCGTGTTGCGCAGCGCCTCGGTCAGCGTGGTCGCGCCCTGGTCGCGAATGATCTGTTCCTTGATGACCTGGATGGTCTGGGGCGTGTTCACCAGAGGAGCCGTGAACTTGGGGTTCGACGAGTTGTCGGTCTTGTAGTCGGCGGCAGTGGAGTCCTGCACGCGGACTTCGGGCAGCGCACCACCCGACTGGGCGAGAGCGGCTGGGGCCGCAATGGCCATCAGCGTGGCGGCGGCAGCGCCTGAAAGGTGTGGAACGGCGCGCGCAACGGTGTGCTTGCGGCTCTTGATGTAGGCCATGAAGTTCTTCTCCGAAAAGGGCGGGCGGCAGGACTCGACTGGCGATGTCCTGGCGGCCTGCGTTTTCTGAAGAAGCGAGGGCGGACTGGCTGGGTGAGTCGATTTACAAAGCGTTTGTAAATCGCTGCGAATGATATTGTTTCTCAATACGGAAGTGCGCGGCCAACTTCGTATTAATTAAAAAGTTCTGCTGATTTGTTGCTGTCACGCAACTGGCCCGAAGCGCAGAGCGTCAGTAGACGTCGCGGCGATAACGTCCACTGGCCGTCAGTTCGCTCACCATCGTTTCGCCTGCAACCTGCCGTAGCGCGGCGTCCACGCCCGACGCCATGCCCTGCAAGCTTCCGCAGACATAAATTGCCGCGCCGTCGTCCAGCCACCGCAGCAAGGTGTCGGCCGACTGCAGCAGCCGGTGCTGGACATAGAAGCGCTCCGCCTGATCGCGCGAGAACACCATGTCGAGCCGCTGCAGCACGCCGTTGGCCTGCCAGGTTTCGATTTCTTCGCGATACAGGAAGTCGTGAGCGGCCTGGCGCTCGCCGAAAACCAGCCAGTTGTCGTGTCTGCCCGCGGCGGCACGGGTCCGCAGGTGCGCGCGCAGACCGGCCAGGCCAGTGCCATTGCCGATGAGGATCAGCGGCCGTGCTTCGTTGCCATCCAGGCGGAACCCTCGATGAGGCCGCAGTCGCAAGGCCACCGTGTCGCCGATGCTGAGTGTGGACGTGAGCAGCCCCGACGCCGCGCCAAGCGTCCCATCGGGATGCTGCTCCTGCCGGACGAGCAATTGCAGTTCGCCGTCGGCGTGTACGGACGCGATCGAATAGTCGCGCGGGCGTGCCGGATCGCTCGCCACCGCCACCTGCACCAGGTCGCCTGAAACCCAATGCGGCAATGTGCCAGCCTGCGGCACCAGTCCGAGGTGGAAAACTGGCGCGCCCGCGCTGCCTTGATTGAGTCGCTCGCGCGCAATGAGCCGCCACTGCGTGAAGCTGGTAGTCGTCGCGCTGTCGTCGGCCGCCGGCGCATCGCCCCATTGCGCCTGCCATGCGGCTAGCGCGGCGGGGTTGCTGTTGTCGACCTCGATGCGATCGAACTCGCGCTTGGCGCCCGTCGCAAGCAGCCATTCGTCGAGTGCGCGGCCGAAGCCGCAGAAGTTGGCGTACTGGCGGTCGCCCAACGCCAGCACGGCGTAACGCAGCGACGGCAACTTGGGTGGCGAATTCATCACGCGCTCGGCGAACACGCTGGCGCTATCGGGCGCGTCGCCTTCGCCGTAGGTGCTGGCGATGAAGAGCGCACGCCGCGCGGCGGCCAGCGTCGGGGCATCGAGCGTGTTCAGCTCCATCACGCGTGCCGGCATGCCTGCGGCACTCAGCTGCCGCGCGGTCTGCCAGGCGATGGCTTCGGCCTGTCCGGTCTGGCTGGCGAACAGCACGAGGACTGGTGGCTCGTTGCCGCTCCCCGAGAGCGCTACGGCGTCGCGCGCAGCAGAGGCCTGCCGCCTGCGCTCGCGCACGTAGATCGACGCGCAAAGCGCCGCGTACGCCACCACGGTGGAACCCGCACCCAATGCGCGCCAGCCGAAGTCGTTCATGCCCCGGCCGGTGCGGGCCAGGCGCGCGTGGCCTTTGCCGCAGGCGATGCGTCGCCATGGCTCACGAACAGCGCGGCAACGTCATGCCGCTGCGCAAAGTCGAATCCTTCGTCCGGGCCCAGCACCGTCAGCACGGTGGCCAGTGCGTCGGCCTGCATGCACTCCGCGTGCAGCACGGTGACGCTGGCCAGTGCATGCGCGACCGGTTCGCCCGTGCGCGGATCGATGGTGTGCGACCAGCGGCGCCCCTTGTCCGAGCGCTGGTGCCATCGGTCGCCCGACGTGGCGATGGCCATGTCGGCAAGCGCAACGCGCCGCGCCTTGGTCGGGTCGCCGTCGACGAGCACCTGCCAAGGCTGCCCACCGGGACGTTGCCCGATGCCTCGCAGTTCTCCGCCGACTTCAAAGAGGAAGTCGACAAAGCCAAGTGCGCGCAGCGCCTCGACGCCATGGTCGACCGCGAAGCCCTTGGCAATGCCCGAAAGATCGAGCGCGAAGCCGCCCGGTTGCAGCAGCGAGCCATCGGCTGCATCGAAGGCCAGCCGCGACCAGCCGACGCACGCACGCGCATCGGCCAAGGCCGTCGCAGCAGGCAGTCCGTTTTCTTTCGCTCCGGGGCCAAAGCCCCAACAAGCGACGAGTGGACCGACGGTCGGATCGATCGCGCCACCGCTGGCCGTTGCCCATCGCGCAGCACAGCGCATCACCTCAGCGAACTCCGTGGGTAACACGTGCCGCGACCCGGCCGGCGCCCGGTTGAAGCGGCTGATGTCCGAGTCCGGCTCCCAATGGCTCATCTGCGCGATCACGCGGCCGAGCGCCGACTCGACGGCCGCGCGCACCTGCCCCAGCGGCAGCATCCGCGGATTGTCGAAGCGCAGCGACCAGGTTGTGCCCATGGTCTGCCCGCCCAACTGCTGCAGGGTCGCGGGATCGGCGGGGCGCGGTACGGCTGCGTTGGCGTAGCCGCCAGCGCGCCAGGTGCTGAACGAAAGGCCCAAGGTGGTTGGCTGCCGTGTCAGGGCATCACTTCAAGGGTGGCCGCGTAGTTCAGGCGGCGTTCCTTGGCTTGCGGCACCGTGGTCTTGTTGTCCTTGGTGCTGGCGTCGAGCCAGTACATGCCGGCGGCCGGCCAGGTCACGCTGAACTGGCCCTTGTCGTCGGTCTTGAGCTTGATTTCCTCGAGCTTGTCGCGGTACTGGGTGTTGCCTGCCGTCACCGTCACTTCGAGGCCCTTGGCGGGCTGGCCGTCGAGGTTCAGCGTGAAGGTGGCCTTCTCGCCCTTGACCAGGTCGGTCGGGCTGCCGGTGGCGATCAGCTCCAGCCCCTGCCCGGTTGGCTTGAGCACCGAAGGCTTGCCGACCGTCACGAAGGTCTCGATGCGGCCGGACGACTGGGTGACCGTCACGTCCTGCGCATCGGCCGGGATTTCCTTGCCGATGGTCTCGGCCGTGCCGCGCGCGCGCTTGGTCTGGCCCGTGGCCTTGTCCTTCCAGCTCGCGAAGGCGCCGGCATTGATCACGGCGATGCGATAGGTGCCCGATTGCGCCACGTTCACGTCGAACACGTTGCGCAGCTTGAGCTTGGCTTCGGTCTCGGGCTTGATGGTGCTGCCATCGGGCGCGGTGATCTGCAGGCCGTCGAGCCGCAGCGGTGCGTGATTGGCCACGAACAAGTCGTTCGACACCGCGGCATCGACGGTCACGGTGTCGGCCTTGGAGAACACGGTGGAAGAGGGCAGCAGCCAGGCGTTGTGCGCCTGGGCGAGCGAAGCGGCGGCCGACAGGGCGATGGCGAGGGAGGCAGCGCGCAGGTTGAAATGGGTCATGGCAGTTCCTTGATGTGACGGGCTGGCGGTGAAAGGGGCTGTGCGGCGCAGGTCAGGGCTTGAGTTCGAGCTTGATTTCGCCGAGCTCTTCCTTGCCCGTTGCGGTCGGCTGTGCCGCTGCCGTCGGGGGCCACTGGAAGGGAATGCTCACGACCTCGCGGCCACCGACTTCGCGCGCGGCTTCCACCACGAGCTTGTAGGCGCCCGGTGCGAGCTTGGGCATGGGCGCCGTGCCTTCGGTGAAGCTCAGCTGGTGCTTGCCGGCGGGCTTGGTGGCGCCCGTCACGCCGTCGACCGGTACCGCGAGTTCGCGGCCGCCGCGGCGCCACCACTGGCGCATGTCCTTCAACCATTTCGTGCCTTCGCCCTCGGGGTTGTTGGTCTTGGTGCGCACGTCGTACCAGACCGCCAGCGTGCCGGCGACGGTGTTGTCGGCGCGCTCGATCCAGGTCGCCACGTAGGGGCGGTGGTACTCGGAGACGTTCAGCCGGGGGATCTCGATGTTGACGGCCAGCCCCGACGCGAAGGCCGGAGCTGCGAACAGCGCCGACATGGCCAGCGGTGCGAGTGAATAGCGAACGTGCACGGGAAACCTCTTTTCCTGGATCGACGATTGATGAATGAATCAGTGAATGAACAGCAGCGCGAGCAGCACCGGCACGACGAGCCCCATGCCCACCATCGGCCAGGTGAACGGCCGGTTGCCCGCATGCATCTTGAGAATGAACAGGCCGGTGATCGAGAAGACCAATGCGGCGCCCGCGAAGATGTCTATGAACCAGCTCCACGCGGCGCCGGTGTTGCGGCCTTTGTGGAGATCGTTGAAGTAGGAGAGCCAGCCGCGGTCGGTGCGCTCGTATTCGATCTCGCCGTCGGCCAGGCTCAGGCGCAGCCAGGCATCGCCGCCGGGGCGGGGGAGCGAGAGATAGATTTCGTCGTCCGACCACTCGGCCTCGCGGCCGGCGGTGGCGACGTCCCAGTGCTTCTGCACCCAGGTCTGGAGTTCAGGGGGCAGGGGCGCTTTCCCTTTGCTGGCCTTGGCGGCGGGCAACTGCTTTTCGAGCCGCGCGCGAAGGGCTTCGTCGACCGAGCCGTTCAGCTTCGTGACGGCCGGCTTGGCCTCGATCTGCCCCGCGTGGTTGAGCGTGAAGCCCGTGACGCTGAACAGGATCATGCCGATGAGGCAGATGGCCGAACTCACCCAATGCCATTCGTGCAGGGTCTTGAGCCAGTAGGCACGGCGGCGGTTGTCGGGGCGGGTGGCAGTCATCGAAGGCGCGGATTTTATCCGTGCAAATGAGAATGACTGTTATTCGTGCGGAGTTAAGTTACGTAAAGCAATAAAAAACGGGACCGAAGTCCCGTTGATTGGCTGGTGCGAGAGCCTCGCCTTATTCGAGCTCGCCCATCTGCGATTGCAGGTAGTTCTGCACCCCGACCTTGTCGATCAGGTCGATCTGGGTTTCGAGGAAGTCGATGTGCTCTTCCGTGTCGTCCAGGATCTCTTGCAGCAGATCGCGCGAAACGTAGTCGCGCACCGATTCGCAATGCGCGATGCCGTCCTTGATGGTGGCTTGTGCGCCGGTTTCCGCGCCGAGGTCGCAGCGCAGCAGTTCGGGCACGTCTTCGCCGATGTTCAGCTTGCCCAGGTCCTGCAGGTTGGGCAGGCCGTCGAGCATGAAGATGCGGTCCATCAGCTTGTCGGCGTGCTTCATTTCGCCGATCGATTCCTCGTATTCCTTCTTGGCCAGCTTGTCCAGACCCCAATGCTTGAGCATGCGGTAGTGGAGGAAGTATTGGTTGATTGCAGTGAGCTCGTTCTTGAGCTGCGCCTGCAGATGTTCGATGACCTTGGGGTCGCCCTTCATGGTTTTTTCCTTGTTCTGAAAGCGGTGATTGTCAGAGGGGCGCAGTGGCACTTGCAAGCAATCCCATGCTGCGCCGGTCTGCATGCGTGTGATGGTGATACACGTTCGTATTGATGTATCGCCAAACGCGTTTCGCGGTCATCGTAAACATAGCAAGTCCCAATACTTTTAATAGATACTGACTATCAAATGTATTGAATTGGTAGTTATACTCATGGCTCGCACTTATCTTTGTCCAACCGCAGCATCTAAGGAATTTCAATGTCCCTGATCAACACCCAAGTCCAGCCCTTCAAGACCCAGGCCTACCTCAACGGCAAGTTCATCGATGTGTCCGACGAGACGCTCAAGGGCAAGTGGTCCGTGCTGATCTTCATGCCGGCGGCGTTCACCTTCAACTGCCCGACCGAAGTCGAAGACGCGGCCGACAACTACCCCGAGTTCCAGAAGCTGGGTGCCGAGGTCTACATCGTGACCACCGACACGCACTTCTCGCACAAGGTCTGGCACGACACCTCGCCGGCCGTCGGCAAGGCCAAGTTCCCCCTGGTGGGCGACCCGACCCACACGCTGACCAACGCTTTCGGCGTGCACATCCCCGAAGAAGGCTTGGCACTGCGCGGCACCTTCGTGATCAACCCTGAAGGCATCATCAAGACCGCCGAAGTGCACTCCAACGAAATCGCCCGCGACGTCAAGGAAACCCTGCGCAAGCTCAAGGCCGCGGTCTACACCGCCGCTCACCCGAACGAAGTCTGCCCGGCCAAGTGGAATGAAGGCGACAAGACGATCGCACCGTCGTTCGACCTCGTCGGCAAGATCTAAGCGCCCCTGCGCGAAAGCCCGGGCGCTCACGAGGCCCCGGGCTTTTTTGCCCCCAGTTGATAGTTTTCAGTTATCGAAAGAGAGTCCCTCATGCTCGACGCAAGCACCAAAGCCCAATTGAAGAGTTACCTCGAACGCGCCACGCAGCCGATCGAGATCGTCGCCTCGCTCGACGACAGCAAGGCCTCGGGCGAAATGCTGTCGCTGCTGAAGGACGTTGCCGAGTCGTCCCCGCTGGTCAAGCTGACCGAAAGCCGCGACGACAACCATCGCAAGCCCTCGTTCTCGGTCAACCGCCCGAGCGAAAACCACGGCCCGCGTTTTGCCGGCCTGCCGATGGGCCATGAATTCACCTCGCTGATCCTTGCATTGCTGCAGATCGGCGGCTATCCCCCGAAGGTCGAGCAGGCCGTGCTCGACCAGATCAAGGCGCTCGACGGCGACTTCGAGTTCGAGATCTACGTCTCGCTCACCTGCCACAACTGCCCCGACGTGGTCCAGGCACTGAACCTGATGGCGGTGCAGAACCCGCGCATCCGCACCACCATGATCGAAGGCGGCACCTTCCAGGAAGAGGTGAAGGAACGCCAGATCATGGCCGTGCCGACCGTGTTCCTCAACGGCACCGAGTTCGGCCAGGGCCGCATGAGCCTGGAGGAAATCCTCGCCAAGATCGACACCAGCGGCGTCGAGCGCGAAGCGAAGAAGATCGCCGCCAAAGACCCGTTCGACGTGCTGATCGTCGGCGGCGGCCCTGCCGGCGCGGCAGCTGCGGTGTACGCAGCGCGCAAGGGCATCCGCACCGGCGTTGCCTCCGAGCGTTTCGGCGGCCAGGTGCTCGACACCCTGGGCATCGAGAACTTCATCTCGATCAAGGAAACCGAAGGACCGAAGTTCGCCCACGCGCTCGAAGAGCATGTGCGCGACTACGAGGTCGACATCATGAATCTGCAGCGCGCAAAGGCCCTGGTGCCCGGCAGCGACCTCATCGAGGTGCAGCTCGAAAGCGGCGCGTCGCTCAAGAGCAAGTCGGTCATCATTTCGACCGGCGCACGCTGGCGCAACATCAACGTGCCCGGCGAGCACGAGTTCAAGAACAAGGGCGTGGCCTACTGCCCGCACTGCGACGGTCCGCTGTTCAAGGGCAAGCGCGTCGCTGTGATCGGTGGCGGCAACTCGGGCGTCGAAGCGGCGATCGACCTGGCCGGCATCGTGGGTCATGTCACGCTGATCGAATTCGACACGCAACTGCGCGCCGACGCCGTGCTGCAGCGCAAGCTCAAGAGCCTGAAGAACGTTGACGTGTTCACCAACGCGCAGACCACCGAGATCACCGGCGACCAGAAGGTCAACGGCCTGGTCTACAAGGACCGTGCGACGGGCGAGCTGAAGAAGGTCGAGCTCGAAGGCGTGTTCATCCAGATCGGCCTCGTGCCCAACACCGACTGGCTCAAGGGCACGGTCGAGCTGTCGAAGCACGGCGAAATCATCGTCGACGCGCGCGGCCAGACCTCTGTGCCGGGCGTGTTCGCGGCGGGTGACGCGACCACGGTGCCGTTCAAGCAGATCATCATCGCGGCCGGCGACGGCGCGAAGGCGGCGCTCGGTGCGTTCGACCACCTGATCCGCACATCGGCCCCTGCATGAGTAAGCCTTAAGTTGTTTCAATGAGAATTATTCTCATACAATAAAAAGCTCGGGCGACAGCCCTTCATTGCCAGCCAGGTCGTTCGCGCAGTCTTCTGCGCCCGAAGGTCCAGCAAGCAGTTCTTTAACTGTTTCTGGACCTTTTTTCGTGGCCTCCAAACTCAACCGACGTCCCTCCCATCGCCTCGCTCTCCTGCCGTGCCTGATCGCCTCCGGGCTCGGTCTTTCGGCACCCTCGTGGGCCCAGCGTGTCGCGGCGCTCAATGAAGTGGTGGTGAGCGGTTCGCGCTCGGAGCAGGCAAGGGACGATCTTCCGGTGAGCACCGAGGTCATCAACCGCGACGACATCGAATCGAAGCAGATCACCGACATCCGCGACGCGGTGCGCGACCTGCCCAACGTGTCCGTCAAGCGCGCCCCCGCACGCTTCGGCCTCGCGCAGGGCAACACCGGCCGCGACAGCAATGCGGGCTTCAACATCCGTGGCCTCGACGGCAACCGCGTGCTGCTGTTGACCGACGGCATCCGCACGCCGCGCAGCTACGTCTTCAGCGCCAACGCGTTCGGGCGCGACTACTTCGACATCAGCCTTGTCGAGCGCATCGAGATCATCAAGGGCCCGGCCTCCGCGCTCTATGGCTCCGACGGCCTCGCGGGCCTGGTGAACTTCATCACGCGCGACCCGTCGTCCTACCTGCGCGATGGCAAGAGCTTCGGCGGTAGCGCCAGCATCGGCTACAGCGGCGACGACAACGGCACGCATGGCGGCGTCACGCTCGCGGGCAAGGCCAACGACACACTGCAGTGGCTCATCTCGGCCAACATGGGCCGCTCCAGCGCGCTGGAGAACATGGGTACCAACAACGCCGCCAACGTCGACCGCACCACGCCCAACCCCGAGCGCGACCGCAACAAGGCGCTGCTTGCCAAGGTGATCCTCACGCCCAATGCCGACCAGCGCCACGGTTTCACCTTCGAGCACATCGAGAAAACCAGCCGCTACGACCTGCTCTCGGGCGTCGCCAAGCCGCCGTATGCGTCCACTTCGGTCATCGGCCTCAACGCCAAGAACGATCTGCAGCGCGACCGCTTCACCTACGACGGCCGCCTGCGCCTGAATTCCGTCATGGCCGACAGCCTGCTCGCCGTGGTGAGCTACCAGAAGGCGAAGTCGCGCGAGTTCATCTACGAAGACCGCTTCACCGCCGCCGACCGCACACGCGACGTCACCTACGACGAGAGCACCTGGCAGTTCGGCCTGCAGGCCGACAAGACCCTGCGCACCGGCGACTGGGCACAGAAGATCACCTACGGCTTCGACTACACGCGCACCAACGTCGAGAACCTGCAGACCGGCCTGGTGCCCCCGGCTGGCGAGACCTTCCCGCTCAAGCGCTTCCCCGACACGCGCGAGACTTCGTCCGCGTTCTACGTGCAGGACGAGTTCATCCACGACCGCTGGAGCATCACGCCGGGCATCCGCTTCGACCGCTTCTCACTCGACGCGAAGCAGGCGGGCTTCGGCGCGCAGGCCGTGTCGCTCTCGGGCTCGGCCGTATCGCCCAAGCTCGGCGTGCTGTTCCGCGCAACGCCGCAATGGAGCGTGTACGGCAACTACGCCTCTGGCTTCAAGGCGCCCAACGCGTTCCAGGTCAACAACTTCTTCGAGAACGTGATCTCGGGCTACAAGACGATTCCCAACCCGAATCTCAAGCCCGAGAAGAGCCAGAACATCGAGCTCGGCGTGCGCGGGCGCACCGGCGTGCTGAGCTTCGACGTGGCCGCGTTCACCGGCGACTACAAGGACCTGATCGAGAACGACCGCCAGGTCGGTGGCGTGTTCGGCTCGCGTACCAATCCGGCGACCTTCCAGTCGGTCAACATCGGGCGTGCGCGCATCAGCGGCTTCGAGATCAAGGGCGAACTCGACTTCACCGACAACGGCAACGGCTTCTCCGTGCCTTTTGCCTACGGCCAGACGCGCGGACGCGACCGCACCAACAACCGCCCGCTCAACTCGATCGACCCGAGCAAGGCCAGCGTCGGCGTCAAGTACCAGGCGCCGGTGTGGAGCGTGCGCCTCGACGCCGTGAATCACGCGCGCAAGAAGTGGTCGGACATCGACAGCACCGAGGTCACGACCGGCACCCAGTTCCGCACGCCCGCTGCCACCACCTTCGACCTGAGCGCACAGTGGCGCATCCGCAAGGACTTGCGCCTGAACGCGGCAATCGTCAATCTCACCAACAAGCGCTACTGGATGTGGAGCGACGTGCGCGGGCTGACCTCGACCTCGACGATCCGCGACGCCTATACCCAGCCGGGCCGCAGCTTCAACGTGTCGCTCGTGGCGGACTTCTGATCGCCGCACGCCGCTTTCACCACAACAAGGAAACCCGATGATGAACGCCGAAGACATCCGAGATCGTTTCGCCGAATTGCGCGCCAAGGGCATGCGCCACAAGGACGCCGCCGCGGCCATGGGCCTGTCCGAAGGCGCTGCGGTGGCCGCGCACACGGGCACGCATGTCAAGGCCCTGCGCGCCACCCGACTGCACGGCCCATGGGTCGAACTGCTGCAGGCGCTGGAGCTGTGCGGCCCCGTGCTTGCGCTCACGCGCAATGAGACCACGGTGCACGAGAAGACCGGCGTCTATGAAAAGGTGTCGGGCAGCGGCGCGATGGGGATCGCACTGGGCGAGGCCATCGACCTGCGGCTGTTCTTCAGCCGTTGGCATGCGGGCTTCGCGGTGAGCGAGGCGGCTGCCAACCCGGGTGTGTCGCCTTCGCTGAGCCTGCAGTTCTTCAATGCACAGGGTGTAGCCGTGCACAAGATCTTCGTGCGCGACGCCACCGATCGTGATGCCTTCCAGTCGGTCATCGACAGCTTCACGGCGCCCGACGAGCCCGTGGTGTTTGCCGCGCCCGAGGACAAGGCTGCGCCGCGCGAAGACAGCGCCATCGACACGGCAGGCCTCGTCGAAGCCTGGCGCGGCATGCAGGACACGCACGAGTTCTTCGGCCTGCTGAACAAGTTCGGCGTGGAGCGCCAGCAGAGCTTTCGCCTGACCGAAGGCGAGTTCACGCAGCGCGCCGAACTGAGTGCCATCAGCGGTCTGCTGAACGAAGCCGCGTTCGACGGCACGCCGATCATGGTGTTCGTCGGCAGCCCGGGCTGCATCCAGATCCACTCCGGCCCGGTGGTGCGCATCGAGCCGATGGAAATGAAGGGCCACGGCGAGAACGCGACGCCGATGCGTTGGCTCAACGTGCTCGACCCGGGCTTCAACCTGCACATGCGCGAAGACCGTATCGCCAGCGTCTGGATCGTCGAGAAGCCGACCAGCGACGGCGTCGTGACCTCGGTCGAAGCCTTCGACCAGCAGGGCGAGCTGATGGCGATGTTCTTCGGCGCACGCAAGCCCGGCATGCCGGAGCGCGAGGAGTGGCGGCGCATCGTGCGCGAGCTGCCGCGTCTTCAACTCAAGAACGAGGCCCCATGACCACCTTTCATGAAATGAACGCCCGCCTTCCGCTGCAACGCCGAGACGTGCTGCGCCTGCTCGGCGCCTCGTCGCTGGGCACCGCCGCGCTGCCCCTGTTCGCACAGGAGGCGAAGCTGCCCAAGCTCGTGACCGTCAGCGGCGCGATCACCGAAGTCGTCTACCTGCTGGGCGCGGAAGTGCAGCTCGTCGGCACCGACACCACCAGCCTGTATCCCGCCGCCGCGCGCGCCACGGCGAAGGTCGGCTACATGCGCCAGCTGTCGGCCGAGGGCCTGCTGTCGCTGAAGCCCGACGCGATCATCGCCACCAATGAATCGGGCCCGGCCGTCGTGCTCGACCAGGTTCGCAGTGCGGGCGTCAAGGTCGAGATCATCGAGGCCGACCACAGCTGGGGCGAAGTGCAGCGCAAGGTGCAGGCCGTCGGCCGTGCCGCCGCGCGCGAGGCGCAGGCGCGCGAGCTGCAGGCGAAGCTCGATGCCGAATGGAGCCAGGTGCAGCAGCGTGTGGCCGCAGCCTCGAAGGGGCGCAAGCCGCGTGTGCTGTTCGTGCTGTCGCACAGCGCCAGCCCGCAGGTTTCGGGCGAGAAGACCGCCGCACATTCGGTGATCGGCTTGGCGGGTGGCGTCAACGCACTCGGCGGCTTCCAGGGCTACCGGCCGATGACGGCCGAGGCCATGGCCAGCGCCGCGCCCGACATCATCCTCACCAGCACGCAGAGCATCGAAGCTCACGGCGGCGTCGACAAGTTCTGGCAGCGGCCCGAGCTTGCGCTCACGCCGGCGTTCAAGAAGCGCAGCCTGATCACGCAGGACGCCTTGCTGCTGCTGGGCTTCGGCCCGCGCATGCCCGCGGCCATCGCCGAACTGCACGAAAAATTCCTGGCTGCCACCGCATGAGCCAGCGCTTCTCGGCACAGGCCGTGCTGGGCGGCAGTGCGCTGCTGCTCGTCGCCGCCTTCGTGGTGGGGGCCGTTTCGGGGGCGTATGCCATCAGCCTGCCGCAACTCTGGGGCGTGCTGACCTCGCTGGGGCAGGGGGCCGACAAATCGCCCGAGCACCTGGTGTTTCTCAACATCCGCCTGCCGCGCCTCGTGCTCGGCGTGGCGGCGGGCGCGGGGCTCGGCATGGCGGGCACGCTGATGCAGGGGCTGTTCCGCAATCCGCTGGCCGACCCTGGGCTTGTTGGCATCAGCAGTGGTGCGGCGCTGGCGGCGGGTGTCACGATCATCCTCGGCGCATGGCTGTGGCCCGTGCTGCCGCGCACGCTTGGCAGCTGGACGCTGGTGCTCATGGCGTTCGGCGGCGGGCTGTCGGTGACCTTGCTGATCTACGGCCTGTCGCGCAGCGAAGGCGGCACGCGCATGGCACTGATGCTGCTGGCAGGCATTGCGGTCAATGCGCTGGCGAGCGCGGGGCTCGGTTTTCTCAGCGTGATGGCGACCGACGAGCAACTGCGCAGCCTGCAGTTCTGGCTGCTGGGCAGCCTGGGCGGGGCGCGCTGGAGTGCCGTGTTGCTGGTCGGCGTGGCGGTGCTGCTGTCGTGCGTGGCGGCGCGGTCGCTGGCGGCGCCGTTGAACGCCATTGCGCTGGGCGAGGCGCAGGCGGCGCTGCTCGGCGTGGACGTCGAACGCATCAAGCGGCGCGCCATCGTCGTCACGGCCGTGGCCGTGGGGGCGGTGACGGCGACGACCGGGATCATCGGCTTCATCGGCCTGATCGCGCCGCACTGGGTGCGCATGGTGGCGGGGCCTGATCACCGCGTGGTGTTGCCGGCGTCGGCGCTGCTGGGAGCGGCGCTGGTGCTGGCTGCCGACACGGTGGCACGCACGGTGATGGCGCCGGCCGAGCTACCGCTGGGCGTGCTCACCGCGTTCATCGGCGTGCCGATGTTCCTGTGGATGCTGCGGCACTTCAAGGGGCGCATATGACTGCGGCGACGTTGCCACGCGATCAGATGGCGCTGTGCTGCGCCAGTGTCGAGGTCCGCGTTGGGGCGAAGACGCTGCTCGCCGACGCTTCGGTCCACTTGGCGCCGGGCCGGGTGACGGCCATCCTCGGACCCAACGGCGCCGGCAAGTCGACGCTGCTCTCGGTGCTGGCCGGCCAGCGGGCGCCGACACGGGGCAGGGTGACGCTCGATGGCCGTCCGCTCGAAGACCACGGCATGCCGGCACTGGCGCTACGCCGGGCGCTGATGCCGCAGGAGAGCGCGGTCGCCTTCGATTTCACCGCGCAGGAGATCGTGGCGCTGGGCCGCTACCCGCACCGCCGCTCGCCGGGCCGCGACGAAGATGAGATCGTCGACGAGGCGATGGGGCTGACCGATGCATCGGCGCTGGCGCCGCGCATCCTCAACACCCTGTCGGGCGGCGAGAAGGCGCGGGCCCACATGGCGCGGGCGCTGGCCCAGCTCTGGCATCCGCGGCCCAACGGCGCGACCCGCTGGCTGCTGCTCGACGAGCCCACCGCGGCGCTGGACCTCGCGCACCAGCATTCCGCGATGCGCCTGCTGCGCGCCTGGGCCGCGCGCGGCGTGGGCGTGGTGGCCGTGCTGCACGACCTGAACCTGGCGCGGCGCTATGCCGACGAGGTGGTGGTGCTGGGCGGCGCTTCGGGCGGGCTGATGCAGGGAGCGGCAGCCGAAGTGCTCCAGCCGGGGCTGATCGAGGCGGTCTGGGGCACGCCGTGCCAGCCCGTGACAAGCGCGGACGGCACGGTCCAGTACCTTTTCGGGTAGCTTTTGTCGCTGATGTCGCTGCTTGCTATCCAAAAGATAGCAATCAACCTCAGTAGACCAGTCGCTCGGGCCGCAGCTCCTGCAGGATCGTGGTCGCGATTTCCTCGATCGACTTGGTGGTCGTCGACAGCCAGCGGATGCCGGCGCGCCGCATCATCGCCTCGGCTTCGCTCACCTCGTGGCGGCAGTTCTCGAGGCTGGCGTAGCGCGAATTCGGCCGGCGCTCGTTGCGGATTTCGCTGAGCCGCTCAGGCTGGATGGTCAGGCCGAAGATCTTCTTGCGATGCGGAATCAGGGCCGGCGGCAGCTGCCGGCGGTCGAAATCTTCCGGAATCAGCGGGTAGTTGGCCGCCTTCAGGCCGTGCTGCATTGCCAGGTAGAGCGAGGTTGGCGTCTTGCCGCTGCGGCTCACGCCCACCAGGATCACGTCGGCGCCTTCCAGGTCACGGTTGCTCTGGCCGTCGTCGTGCTGCAGGCTGAAGTCGATCGCGGCGATGCGGTCGTTGTATTCCTTGCTCTTGCTGACGTCGCTGAAACGGCCGATCCGGTGGTTCGACTTCACGGCCAGCTCGATTTCGAGTGGCCGCACGAAGGTGCCGAACATGTCCAGCAACATGCCCTTGCAGCCGGTTTCGATCACTTCCAGCACGTCCATGTTGGCCAGCGTGGTGAAGACGATGGGGCGCACGCCCTCGAGTTCAGCCGTGTGGTTGATCTGCCGTACCGCCTGGTGGGCCTTGTCGACCGTGTCGGTAAAAGGTAGTCGGACATGGCGCGGTTTCATCTCGAACTGGGCGAGAACGGCGTTACCGAAGGTTTCGGCGGTGATGCCCGTACCGTCGGAAATGAAGAAAACAGTGCGTGAATGCGTGGTCATGCGGCCTTGTCCTGCGGCGCGGGCAACCTTGCCACGCCTACAATCCGGGCCATTATCGGGAATCCGCTTCCCAGCCCCAATTCTTTCCATGCACACCGCGCCCGCACCCAAAGCAACGACAACGATCGTGCCGCGCCGTCTGCATGCGGCACCGGTTTCAACTTCTGGAGCTTCCCCATGTCTGCACTTTTCGACGCGACCGCCCTGGTCGTACCGTTTGAAAACCTGAGAATGACCGACGTCGAGGCGGTTGGCGGCAAGAACGCCAGCCTCGGCGAAATGATCTCGCAGCTGCCGCAGGGCGTGCGGGTGCCCACCGGTTTCGCGACCACGGCGCACGCATTCCGTCAGTTCCTGGCCCACGACGGCCTGGCCGACAAGATCAGCAAGCGGCTTGCCGCGCTGGACACCGAGGACGTGCGCGCACTGGCCACCGCCGGCGCCGAGATCCGCGCCATGGTCGAGGCCCAGCCGTTCCCGGCCGACCTGCAGAAGGCCATTGGCGAGGCCTTTGCCACGCTGAGCTCGGGCAACCCCGCCGCCTCGTTCGCCGTGCGCTCGTCGGCCACCGCTGAAGACCTGCCCGACGCTTCCTTCGCGGGCCAGCAGGAAACCTTCCTGAACGTGGTCGGCATTGACGACGTGCTGCACAAGATGAAGGAGGTGTTTGCCTCCCTCTACAACGACCGCGCCATCAGCTACCGCGTGCACAAGGGCTTCGAGCACGACGTGGTCGCGCTGTCGGCCGGCGTGCAGCGAATGGTGCGCTCCGACCTCGGCGCCGCCGGCGTGATGTTCACCATCGACACCGAATCGGGCTTCGAAGACGTGGTGTTCATCACCTCCAGCTACGGCCTGGGCGAAACGGTGGTGCAGGGCGCCGTGAACCCCGACGAGTTCTATGTGCACAAGCCGACGCTGCGCGCCGGCAAGAAGGCCGTCATCCGCCGCAACCTGGGTTCCAAGCTGATCCAGATGGAGTTCGCCACGCCTGAAGAAAAAAAGGCGACCGGCAAGCTGGTGAAGACCACCGACGTCAAGGCTGAGCAGCGCAACCGCTACTCGCTGAGCGACGCCGACGTCGAGCAACTCGCCAGGTACGCGCTGGTCATCGAAGAGCACTATGGCCGCCCGATGGACATCGAGTGGGGCAAGGATGGCACCGACGGCCAGCTGTACATCCTGCAGGCGCGACCGGAAACGGTGAAGAGCCAGCAGCAAGGCAAGGCCGAGCAGCGCTACAAGCTGCTGGGCAAGGGCGCCGTGCTGGCCGAGGGCCGTGCCATCGGCCAGAAGATCGGCACCGGCCCCGTGCGGCTGGTGCACAACATCAGCGAGATGGACAAGGTCCAGGCCGGCGACGTGCTCGTCACCGACATGACCGACCCCAACTGGGAGCCCGTGATGAAGCGCGCTGCCGCCATCGTCACCAACCGCGGCGGGCGCACCTGCCACGCGGCCATCATCGCGCGCGAACTGGGCATTCCGGCCGTGGTCGGCTGCGGCGACGCCACCGACCTGCTGAAAGACGGCACGCTGGTGACTGTGAGCTGCGCCGAGGGCGACACCGGCTTCATCTACGACGGCCTGCTCGAAACCGAAGTGACCGAAGTGCAGCGCGGCGTGATGCCCGAAATCGACATCCAGCTGATGATGAACGTGGGCAACCCCCAGCTCGCCTTCGACTTCGCGCAGCTGCCGAACCACGGCGTGGGCCTCGCACGGCTCGAGTTCATCATCAACAACAACATCGGCGTGCACCCGAAGGCGATCCTCGACTATCCGAACGTCGACAACGACCTGAAGAAGGCTGTCGAGTCGGTGGCCCGTGGCCACGCCTCGCCGCGCGCTTTCTACGTTGACAAGGTTGCCGAAGGCATCGCGACCATCGCGGCGGCCTTTTGGCCCAAGAAGGTCATCGTGCGCCTCTCGGACTTCAAGTCGAACGAGTACCGCAAACTGATCGGCGGCAGCCGCTACGAGCCGGAAGAAGAAAACCCGATGCTGGGCTTCCGTGGCGCCGCGCGCTACCTGAGCGCCGATTTCGGCGAGGCCTTTGCCATGGAGTGCGAAGCGCTGAAGCGCGTGCGCAACGACATGGGCCTGACCAACGTGCAGATCATGGTGCCCTTCGTGCGCACCCTGGGCCAGGCCGAGCGCGTGACCACGCTGCTGGGCGAACACGGCCTGAAGCGCGGTGAGAACGACCTCAAGCTGATCATGATGTGCGAGGTGCCGAGCAACGCCATCCTGCCCGAGGAGTTCCTGAAGTTCTTCGACGGCTTCTCGATCGGCTCGAACGACCTGACCCAGCTCACGCTGGGCCTGGACCGCGACTCGGGCCTCGAGCTGCTGGCGGCCGACTTCGACGAGCGCGACCCGGCCATCAAGGCGCTGCTGAGCCGTGTCATCAAGGCTTGCAAGGCTGAGGGCAAGTACGTTGGCATCTGCGGCCAGGGCCCCAGCGACCACCCGGACTTCGCGCTGTGGCTGGCGGAGGAGGGGATCGAATCGATTTCCCTGAACCCCGACAGCGTGATCGACACCTGGCAGCAGCTCGCCAAGCGCTGAAGCCCGGACTGCGGAAATCCCCATGGGGGGATTCCCGCGACGGTGGGGTGTTATTGAAACGAATTGCGTAATTGATGCCAGACTTGTGAGATTCACGGGCGCATCCCGGAAGGGAAGACCACCATGATTCTTGTCAAGACGCAAACGGGCCATCAGGTTCTCAAGGACCGCTCGGTCCCTCTGTCGCCGCGCCAGCGCTCGGCCTTCATCCTTTTCGATGGCAAGCGCTCGGTCGACGAGATATTGGCCAACGGCATGGGCATCGCCCGCGAAGACATCGACCAGATGGTGGCGCTGGGGCTGCTCGAGCCGACGGAGGGCAGTGCAGCACCGCCGGCCGCCGGAGGCGCATCCGCTGAGGCAGTGGCGAAACCGGTCGCGCCGGCCGCACCCGCTGCTCCCGCTGTGGGCTCCTCCGGGCGCAGCAATCAGCAGCGCTACAAGGACGCCTATCCCATCGCCACGCAGCTCACCGGCAGCCTGGGCCTGATGGGCTTCCGGCTCAACCTGCAGGTCGAGGGCACGACGAGCTATGAAGACCTCCTGGCGCTGGCGCCCAAGATCCGCGCCGCGGTGGGCCCGGAGAAGGCCGCTGCCCTGGACAAGGCCCTCAACGACTGAGGTGGCTTGCCGAAGTGCGCGCTACAGGGCTATAATCGCCGGCTTTGCCTTGCCACACTGCGCCCGACGCTGCAGGTGGCTTTTCCTCTTCCTCGGAAGAATCCACAAGGAGTGCCATGCGTCACTACGAAATCATTTTGCTGATCCACCCGGATCAGAGCGAACAAGTTCCGGCCATGCTGGAGCGCTACAAGGGCCTGATCACGGCCGGCGGCGGCAAGATCCACCGCGTTGAAGACTGGGGCCGTCGTCAGCTGGCTTACCAGATCAACAAGCTCAACAAGGCCCACTACCTGTGCGTCAACATCGAAGCTGAGCAAACCGTGATGGGCGAACTCGAACACGCGTTCAAGTTCAACGACGCCGTGCTGCGCCACCTGACCGTTCAGAAGAAGAAGGCCGAAACCGGTCCTTCGTCGATGATGAAGACGGTCGAGCGCGAAGAGGCTCGCAAGGCCCAGCAGGCCGAATACGCCGCCAACAACAACTGATGGCGTGACTGCTGCCGCTGCGGCAACCGGGGTCAACCAGCTTCTGCTGACCGCCTCCGTTGCCGAACTCGGAGCATTGCGATTCACGCCAGCCGGCTTGCCCGCCATAGACCTGAAGCTCGAACACGAGTCGACGCTCCAGGAGGCAGGTAAACCCAGGCAGGTGAAGACGGCCCTCAAGGCCGTTGCCTTCGGCGCCATCGCCGAACGGCTCGCAAGGCAGTCGATGGGAAGTCTCTGGCGTTTTCAGGGCTTTCTCGCGACGCCGGGCAACGGCAAGCATCCGGTCCTGCACATCCAGGATTTTCAGCAAGATTAATTTTCGACAAGAGGTCCCCAAATGGCCACGTTCAAGAAATTCAACAAAGACAAGCGCCCGAAGCGCAACACCCAGTCGCTGCTGTTCAAGCGCAAGCGCTTCTGCCGCTTCACCGTCGCTGGCGTCGAGGAAATCGACTACAAGGACATCGACACGCTGCGTGACTTCATCAGCGAAAACGGCAAGATCATCCCCGCCCGCCTGACCGGCACGCGCGCGATCTACCAACGCCAGCTGAACACCGCCATCAAGCGCGCGCGCTTCCTGGCCATGGTGCCGTACAGCGACCAGCACCGCGTCTAAGAGGAGTCGATACCATGCAAATCATTCTTCTGGACAAGGTTGTCAACGTCGGCGCCCTGGGCGACATCGTCAAGGTCAAGGACGGCTACGCACGCAACTTCCTGATTCCGACGGGCCGCGCCCGCCGCGCTACCGCCGCCAACAAGGCCGAATTCGAAGCCAAGCGCGCCGAACTCGAAAAGGCTGCGGCCGCCAAGCTGGCCGAATCGCAAGCTCAAGGCGAAAAGCTCGGTGGCACGACCATCAAGCTGACGCAAAAGGCTGGCGTCGACGGCCGTCTGTTCGGCTCGGTCACCAACGGCGACATCGCCGAAGAACTGGGCAAGCAAGGCTACAAGGTTGCCAAGTCGCAAGTGCGCCTGCCCAACGGCCCGATCAAGGTCGTCGGCGACAGCACTGTGAGCGTGGCCCTGCACACCGACGTGGTGGTCGACATCACCGTGACGGTCTACGGCGAAACCGCCTGATCGTCCACAGCGCCTGTGCGCTGCAGCAAAAGCCGCCTTCGGGCGGCTTTTCTTTTTCTGCGCCCGAGTTTTCCAGTCAATTGCACTGGAAGATCACCGTTTATTCACAACCTTGTCCACACGCGCATCAGCGCGCGCGGCTTAGCATGCAGGGTTGCAAGGGAAGTCCATGTCCGCTGTTTTCTCCTATGCCGACAATGATCCGTCGGCCGATCGCCAGGTTGCCCAGCTGCGCATTCCGCCTCATTCCATCGAGGCCGAATCCAGCGTGCTCGGCGGCCTGCTGCTCGACAACGGCGCCTGGGACCGCATGGGCGACCTGCTGGTTGACGGCGACTTCTACCGCCACGAACACAAGCTGATCTACGCCGCCATCGGTGGGCTGATCAACGCCAGCAAGCCGGCCGACGTGATCACCGTCTACGAGCAGCTGCAGAACCTCGGCAAGGCCGACGACATCGGCGGGCTGGTGTACCTGAATTCGCTCGCGCAGTACGTGCCCAGCGCGAGCAACATCCGCCGCTACGCCGAGATCGTGCGCGAGCGCTCGATCCTGCGCAAACTGGTTTCTGCCAGCGACGAGATCGCGACCAACGCCTTCAATCCGCAGGGCAAGGCGGTCGACAAGATCCTCGACGAAGCCGAGCAGAAGATCTTCAACATCGGCGAAGAAGGCACGCGGATGAAGCAGGGCTTCCAGAGCATGGATGCCCTGGTGGTCGAACTGCTCGACCGCGTGACGGAAATGGCCGAGAACCCGAACGACATCACGGGCGTGCGCACCGGCTTCAACGACTTCGATAAGATGACCTCGGGCCTGCAGCCGGGCGACATGATCGTGCTGGCTGCGCGTCCCTCGATGGGGAAGACCTCGCTCGCGATCAACATCGCCGAGCACGTGGCGCTCGAAGAAGGTCTGCCGGTGGCGGTGTTCTCGATGGAAATGGGCGCCGCGCAGTTGGCAGTGCGTATCGTGGGTTCCATCGGCCGTATCGACCAGGGCCACCTGCGCACTGGCAAGCTCAGCGACGAAGAGTGGCCGCGCCTGACCGAGGCCATCGAGAAGCTGCGCACCGTGTCGCTGCACATCGACGAAACGCCTGGCCTCTCGACCAGCGAACTGCGCGCCAACGCGCGCCGCCTCGCGCGCCAGTACGGGCGCCTGGGCCTGATCGTGGTCGACTACCTGCAGCTGATGTCGACCAGCACTTCGGGCGACGAGAACCGCGCCACCGCCGTGGGCGAAATCTCGCGCGGCCTGAAGATGCTGGCCAAGGAACTGAAGTGCCCGGTGATCGCGCTGTCGCAGCTCAGCCGCGGCGTTGAAAGCCGCACCGACAAGCGCCCCATGATGAGCGACTTGCGCGAATCCGGCGCCATCGAGCAGGACGCGGACATCATCATGTTCATCTACCGCGACGACTACTACAACAAGGAGTCGAAGGAGCCGGGCGTGGCCGAGGTGATCATCAGCAAGCACCGGAACGGCCCGACCGGTACCATCAAGCTGGCCTTCCTGAAGCCGATCACCAAGTTCGAGAACCTGGTGGGCTACAGCCACAACGACGAGTACTGAGCCGGCGCGGAAGGTCGTCAGCTGGAGCCGTTGCCGGACCAGGGCGGCGAGTCCGATGGCTTCTGCGGCACCACCTTGCCCTGCGCCGTCTCGGCCTTCATCTGTCGAAGCATGTCTGCCAGCGTCTTGCCCGGCTCGTCGCGAAAGCGCTCGGGCAGCACCTCGATCGCGTCCATGCGATCCAGGCGAAACCCCCGGAAGTCGTTGCGCAGCTCGCACCAGGTCGAGAGCGTCCAGACCTTGCCCCAATAGAAGCAGCCGAGCGGCCGCACCGTGCGTTCGCTGGCGTCGCCCGATACGTCGTGGTACTGCAGCAGCAGCTTGTTGTGCGACTGCACCGCTTCGCGCAGCGTCTGCAGCCGCGTGCGCAGGGTTTTGTCCAGGCCCATCGCGGGGGCGTAGAGCGCCAGAGCTTCGGCCGAGACGCGCGCCGCCGGCGGCAACACCGACAGAATCTTGCCCAGCCCGGTCTCGATGTCGCGTGCCAGCGCTGGATCGACCCAGCTCTGTGCGAGCCGCGCTGCGGCCACCAGAGCCGAGGCCTCGTCCTGCGTGAACATCAGTGGCGGCAGCTCGAAGCCGGCGCCCAGACGGTAGCCCACGCCAGCTTCGCCCTCGATGGGCACGCCTTGATGCTGCAAGTCGGCCACGTCGCGGTACACCGTGCGCTCCGACACTTCGAGGCGCTGCGCCAGGAATGCGGCCGTGGTCAGCCGACGCCCGCGGATGAGCTGCACGAGTTGGAACAGGCGGTCTGCGCGGCGCATCAGCGTGTTCCGGTGAGCTTCTTCGCGAAGTCTTCGACGAAGTAGCGCTTGCCGCGCTGCACGACTGTGTGGCCCTCGGCTTCGAGCTTCGACATTTGCGCCTCGATGCCGCCGGGGTACTTGGCATTGAGCTCGCCGCCGATCTTGAGAGTGCGCCAGTAGGGCGTTCGTTCTTCCGTCCTCGCTGCCTCCTCGGCTGCATGCGCGACCATGTGGGCAAAGATCGCCGTGGTCACCGTGCAGCCAATGGTCGCCTCGTGGCGCAACGCGATGTCCTCGCCGATGCCCATTACCGTTGCGAGCCGGCCTTCCGGAATGCTGCGCATCGCGGCTTCCACCTCCCGCGGCGACGGCGTGGCGATGGTCCCTTCGCCGCGCCGAGGGCGCATGGCGGCGGGAATCTCCTTGACGTTCGGCAGGTGAGGGTAGCTGGCCAACCTGTCGCGCCAGCTCTTCTTGGGGCTCATGAAACTCCGATGTGGATCGCCACCTTGTCCGGCCCTTCGTAGGCTTCGAAATCGCTGCGGTAGCGGCGCGCGACTTCCGGGTGTGCCTCGAAATACTGCCAGATGCGCTGCCATGTGGCGATGACCATCTGCGGCATCTCTCCCTGGCCGGTGAACACAAGGTAGTCGCCAGCCTCGACGGCCAGACTGTCTTGGCCACCCGAGACGGCGACACCCGCCGTCACGTCGAAGGCGCCGTGGGCGTCGGACTCGTAGGCCGAGTAGACGCTGAAGATGCGGATGTCGCCGGTGCGGTCCGGCGTCGATGCGTAAGTCTCTTCGCCGAAGAAGCGGCCCCACAGCTTGCCGATGCGGGCGGTCGTGGGGTCGTTCTCTTCGTGGTTGGTGGTGCGGATGGTGAGGCCCGCGACGTGAAAGGCATCCTGGTGTTGGCGGGTAGGTTCCATAGGGGGGCTTCTCCTCAAAGCGACAGTGTTTTCAGATCGGCCTTCATGGCCTGGGCGATCAGCTTCATGTCGGCGTCGGTGACGTCGAACATGCCAAAGCGAAACTTGTAGCCCCATTGCTTGGGGTTCTCGATGAAGGCCAGGCGCTCGATCAACGGTGCGATCGGCGCCTCGTGCCCGGCTGCATAGGCCACGTCGCGCCGCCAGGGCACGAAGCCGTTGCCCATGTCGAACTCATACGGCTCGCCGGGTTGCACGACGCCGATCGAGACGAAGCTCTGCAGCCTGTCCGTGCCCCCGAACACCGTGGACGGCGAATAGTAGGCGACGCGGTCGCCCGCCGAGAGCCGCTTGAGCGGCGAATGCTTGCCGTGGCCGACCTGCATGAAGCCGAGCGGCCGATGATCGCGGCCGAGCCGTGCGTGCTCGGCGCTGGCTACGGCGATCCAGTTGCGTTGCGTCATGACGGGATCAATCCAGCGCGTGCAGGCCGACTTCGTTGCCTTCGGTGTCGCGCATGTGGGCGATGAAGCCCATGCCGGGAGGCAGCGCGGACTTGGGCGCCACGATCTGTCCGCCTGCGGCTTCGACCCGCGCAAGCACTGCGTCGATGCCGGGGTTGCAGTCGAGGTAGATGCGAATGCCCGTGCCGGCGCGCGCGCTGGCGTTGGCTCCGGCCTGCAGGGCACCGCCCGTGGCGGGATCGTCGTAGGGGAACACGGCCAGCGTCTCGCCGCCGAAGTTCTCGCGGCGCAGCTTGCGGGCCAGCACAGTCTCATAGAAGGCCTGGGCGCGGTCCATGTCGGCGACCGGGATCTCGAACCAGCTGATGGCGTTCTGTTTTTGCATTTTGGGGCTCTCTTTCGTGTCGGTTGAAGGAGCCCTGATGGTGCGAGCCGCCTACTGACAACGTCTTGTCAGTAGCCTGTCATTGCGGGCGAAAAAAAGCCCGCGATGCTCCGGGGAGCATGCGCGGGCTTGTGTCGGCCTGTGCCGCTGGTTTTAGAGAACGTCGCTGGCGAAATCCGCCAGCCGCGAGCGTTCGCCGCGCGCCAGCGTGATGTGCCCGCCGTGCGGCCAGCCCTTGAACTTGTCGACCGCGAAGGTCAGGCCCGAGGAGCCTTCCGTCAGGTACGGCGTGTCGATCTGCGCGAGATTGCCCATGCAGATGATCTTCGTGCCGGGGCCGGCGCGGGTGATCAGCGTCTTCATCTGCTTGGGCGTCAGGTTCTGCGCCTCGTCGATGATCACGTACTTGTTGAGGAAGGTGCGTCCGCGCATGAAGTTCATGCTCTTGACCTTGATGCGGCTGCGGATCAGCTCGTTGGTGGCCGCGCGGCCCCACTCGCCGGCACCACCGCCGTCGCCCTTGGCCAGGAACTCGAGGTTGTCATCGAGCGCGCCCATCCAGGGGCCCATCTTTTCCTCTTCCGTGCCGGGCAGGAAGCCGATGTCTTCGCCGACGCTCACGGTGGCGCGGGTCATGATGATCTCGGTGTAGCGGCGGTCGTCGAGCACCTGCGTGAGGCCGGAAGCCAGCGCCATCAGGGTCTTGCCGGTGCCGGCGGTGCCGGTCAGCGTGACGAAGTCGATCTCGGGGTCCATCAGCAGGTTCATCGCGAAGTTCTGCTCGCGGTTGCGCGTGTTCACACCCCAGACCGCGTTCTTGCCCGAGCTGTAGTCCTTGAGCGTCTTGAGCACCGCGGTCTTGTCGCGGATTTCGGTGACGCGGGCGTACATGCTCGGCTCGCCGGGCGCCTCGAAGTACACGAACTGGTTGATGTACAGGTTGGGCACCAGCGGACCGCTGATCCGGTAGAAGGTATTGCTGCCGCTCTGCCAACTTTCGACCGTCTTGCTCTGGCGGGTCCAGAAGTCGGGCGGCAGTGCGAGCGAACCGGCGTAGAGCAGGTCGCCGTCTTCCAGCGTCTTGTCGTTCTGGTAGTCGTCGGCGGCAAGGCCCAGCGCGCGCGCCTTGACGCGCATGTTGATGTCCTTCGACACCAGCACCACTTCCTGCTTCGGCTTGCCCGGCCGGTCCTTGGCGTACTCGTCGCGCAGCGCGTGCACCACGCCGAGGATCTGGTTGTCAGCCTTGCCCTGGGGCAGGCTGATCGGCAGCGAGTAGTCGAGCGGGGCGGTCTGGAAGAACAGCCGGCCGCCGGCTTCGCGGTGGCCGGTGGTGTCGAGCTTCAGGCCCTTGTCGATGTCGGCGTCCTGGGCGCCGGCCAGCGCATCGAGCGTGCGGCTGGTCTGGCGGCCGTTGCGCGCGACTTCGGTGGTGCCTTTCTTGTGGCCGTCGAGTTCTTCCAGCACGATCATCGGCAGGAAGATGTCGTGCTCCTCGAAGCGGAACAGGCACATGGGGTCGTGCAGCAGCACGTTCGTGTCGAGCACGAACAGCTTGGCCGGTCCATTGGACTTGTTGCGCTTGGGTCGCGTCGGCGCTTGCGGCGCTGGAGCGGGAGCTGGTGTGACTTCGACGACCGGCGCCTTCCTCGTCTCGACCTGCACCATGGCCTCCGGCTGCGGTGCGCTCACGGGGGGCACGGGGGCCGGTGCGGGTTTGGACCTGCCCCGGCGCGTCGGGCGCACGGTGGCGCCGCCGGCGCCTTCAGTGCCGAGGCTGTCGAACAATTCCAGCGGCTGCGGGCTGTGCACCGTGGCTTCGTCAGCGCGCGAATCGCCGGAACGGCGCGAGCCCCTGTGCGAGGACCGGGCGGGCGCATCGAGTGCGTCCGGCGAGAGCAATGCAGCGCGTTTCGTGGGGGCGGGGGGCAGTGGCATGTGTCAGATCGCTCGCAGAAAGTGGGAACCAGAAAACGAAAAAGCCGCCTGAAGACCAAGGCGGCTTTGTTCGGGGGATGCGGTCGTGGAGCTCAACGGCATGAAACCATTATGCACACCGCAGATGACGCGCCGGAGGCTCTTTACGCGCTGCGTTGGGCATTCCCCACGCCAGAGCGGAAAAGTGCACGGCCGGCTCGCCGGGCGGCGGTCAGGCAGCCTTCTTGAGCGCCTTGACGGCCTTGAGCACGTCGTCGACATGGCCCGGAACCTTGAGCCCGCGCCATTCGGCCTTCAGGATGCCGTCGGCGCCGATCAGGAAGGTGCTGCGCTCGATGCCCTTGACCTTCTTGCCGTACATGATCTTGTTCTTGACCACGCCGAACATGTGGCACATCTTTTCTTCCGTGTCGGCGATGAGCTCGAAGGGCAGCTCGAGCTTGGCCTTGAATTCGTCGTGCGACTTCATGTTGTCGCGGGACACGCCGAACACCGTGGCGCCGGCCTTTTCGAAGTCCTTGTAGCGGTCGCGAAACTGCATGGCTTCGGTGGTGCAACCCGGAGTGTTATCTTTCGGGTAAAAATACATGACCAGCACGTGGCCGAGATGCGAGGTATTCGAGACCTTGAGGCCGCCCGTGGCGTTGGCGTCGAATTCAGGAATGGGTTTGTTGACAACGATCGCCATGAAACTTGTTTTCTCCGTTAGATTCCGTTCCCGAGCCCTCTCGTCCCGTTTCGGACGGGACTTGCTCAAGGAATGGAGGATTGGTCGTTGCTAACTTTGGGGTAGCGGGCCTGTTCGCAACCCGGTATTTTACCCCGAAAATACCTCTCTCAGCCACCCGCCGGGCTCTCGACCAGCAGGGCGGCAATCACGTGCCGGCCTTCTCCGGCCAGGATGTTGTAGGTTCGGCAGGCTGCCGCGGTGTCCATGGTCTCGACGCCGGTGCGCTGCGCCATCAGGGGCTTCAGCCATGCGGGCTGGGGAAAGCGGATGCGGTTTCCGCTGCCGAAAATGATCAATTCCGCACCCAGGGCCGCCAATTGCGCGAAATGTTCGGCGCCGAGCTGGTCGAAGCTCGAACAATTCCATTCGAAGCGCTCGCCGCGCGAGCCAACCACTACGCTGCCTTCGACTTTTTCGTTGTTGATTGCCACCCAGCCGGGGCCGTGTGCGGTGAGGGACTGAGCGTCGGATTTGTCGGGCTGGAGCTTCATCTGGGCACTGGGAACTGTGGTCAAATTATAGGTTTTCCCTAGTGCCACGGGGCTCGCAAGGGCCTTTGACTACTCGTTAAGCAACTCCGCAACCCGCGCCCGGGAGGGCCTTTTGAAGCAGCTCAAGAAATCGGCCAAGCTGGCCAACGTTCTTTATGACATCCGCGGCCCTATCATGGATGCCGCCAAGCAGATGGAAGAAGACGGCCAGAAGATCATCAAGCTCAACATCGGCAATCTGGCCGTGTTCGGCTTCGATGCCCCCGAGGAAATCCAGCAGGACATGATCCGCAACCTGCCCACCTCGGCCGGTTATTCGGACAGCAAGGGCGTCTTCGCCGCGCGCAAGGCGGTGATGCACGAGACGCAGAAGCAGGGCATTGCGGGCGTCACCCTCGACGACATCTATCTCGGCAATGGCGCCAGCGAGCTGATTGCCATGTCCACGAACGCGCTGCTCAACGACGGCGACGAACTGCTGCTGCCGGCCCCTGATTACCCGCTGTGGACTGCTTCCACGAGCCTGTCGGGCGGCACGCCGGTGCACTACCTGTGCGACGAGGCCAACGGCTGGATGCCCAACCTCGACGACATCCGCGCCAAGATCACGCCCCGCACCAAGGGCATCGTGGTCATCAACCCGAACAACCCGACCGGCGCGCTGTACTCGAACGACCTGCTCAAGAGCATCGTGGCCATCGCGCGCGAGCATGGTCTCGTGATCTTCGCCGACGAGGTCTACGACAAGGTGCTGTACGACGGCGTCAAGCACACCGCCATTGCCAGCCTGTCGACCGACGTGCTCACGCTCACCTTCAATTCGCTGTCCAAGAGCTACCGTTCGTGCGGCTATCGCGCCGGCTGGCTCGTGGTGTCGGGCGACAAGCGCAGCGCACAGGACTACATCGAGGGCCTGAACATGCTCTCGAACATGCGCCTGTGTGCCAACGTGCCGGGCCAGTGGGCCATCCAGACGGCGCTCGGCGGCTACCAGAGCATCAACGACCTCGTGTGCGAGGGTGGCCGCCTGCGTCGCCAGCGCGACCTGGCCTACGAGCTGATCACCGCCATCCCGGGCGTGAGCTGCGTCAAGCCGAGCGCAGCGCTCTACATGTTCCCCAAGCTCGACCCGGAGGTCTATCCGATCGAGGACGACCGCCAGTTTTTCCTCGAGCTGCTGAAGGAAACCCGCGTGATGCTGGTGCAGGGCACCGGCTTCAACTGGGCCACGCCCGACCACTTCCGCATCGTGTTCCTGCCCCATGAAGACGACTTGCGCGAGGCCATCAACCGCATCGCGAAGTTCCTTGAGCAGTACCGTTTGCGCCGCAAGTCGCGCTCATGAAATCTGCCTGCATCGCTGCTGCGGCGCTGTCGCTCGCCGCGTTGTCCGCCGGAGCTGCCGACAAGGAGTCCGTCTCGTTCTCGCACAACGACTGGGAGCTGGCCTGCGACAACACGCGCACCTGCCGCGCCGCCGGTTACCAGCCGGAAAGCGGGGCGAGCGAGCCGGTGTCGATGCTCATCACCCGCAAGGCGGGGCCCGGCGCGACAGTTGATATTCAGTTGCAGATCGGCGATGACGACGGCGTCAAGGGCCCGCTGCGCTTCAAGGTCGGCAAGGCCACCGTCTCGGGCCTGGCTGCGGGCACCGCCAGCTTCGACGACAGCCAGGTCCGCACCGTCCTGCCCGAACTGCTCAAGGGCGACGACGCCACGGTGACCGCCAACGGCGGCAAGAAGTGGACCCTTTCGCTCGCCGGCCTCAACGCCGTGCTGCTGAAGATGGACGAGGCCCAGGGCCGCGTCGGCACGCCGGGCGCGCTGGTGCGCCGCGGCAACAAGCCCGAGTCTTCGGTGCTGCCGCCGGTGCCGGCCCCTGTCGTGAGCGTGGTCGTGCCGCCGAAGGCGCACCCCGGCGACGACGCGCTGGCCGCGCGCATCTTCCCGTCCCTGAAACTGGACAGCGCCAAGGAAGACTGCAACAACCGCGACGACATCAACGCCAAGTCGCTGACCGTCTCGCGCCTGACCGACCGGAAGGTGCTGCTGTCGCTGGGCTGTGGCATGGGCGCCTACAACTATTCCAGCCTGCTCTGGATCGCCAACGACAAGCCGCCCTTCGCGCCGGTGTCCATCGAGGCGAATGGCGACTTCGACGAGAAGGAAGGCAGCGTCACCTCTGCCATGAAAGGCCGAGGCATCGGCGACTGCTGGTCGAGCGAGACCTGGCATTTCAACGGCAAGGACTTCGTGCGCACCGGCTCCACAGGCGACGGCATGTGCCGCGGCTTTGCCGGCGGCGCCTGGACCTTGCCCCGCTACGTCAGCCGCGTCGTGACTTCCACGCCGTCAGCCACCCCATCCAAACCATGAACGCGACTCTCCCAATGAAACCCATCCAAGTAGGCCTGCTCGGCGCAGGCACGGTCGGCAGCGGCACCTTCAAGGTGCTCCAGCGCAACCAGGAAGAAATCAAGCGCCGTGCCGGCCGCGGCATCGAGATCACCATGGTGGCCGATCTCGACACCGCCCGCGCCCGCGAAGTGGTTGGCGAAGGCGTCAAGGTGGTCAGCGACGCGCGGGAAGTCATCGCCAACCCCGACATCGACATCGTCATCGAGCTCATCGGTGGCTATGGCATTGCCAAGCAACTGGTGCTCGAGGCCATCGC
Organism: Variovorax multivorans; assembly: GCF_051216835.1. Classification (NCBI taxonomy): domain Bacteria; kingdom Pseudomonadati; phylum Pseudomonadota; class Betaproteobacteria; order Burkholderiales; family Comamonadaceae; genus Variovorax; species Variovorax multivorans. The sequence goes on along the minus strand of NZ_JBPJZL010000005.1, from coordinate 133,365 downwards.
GGCCGGCAAGCACGTGGTCACGGCCAACAAGGCGTTGCTTGCGGTGCACGGCACCGAGATCTTCGCGGCCGCGCACGCCAAGGGCGTGATGGTGGCTTTCGAGGCCGCGGTGGCCGGTGGCATCCCGATCATCAAGGCGCTGCGCGAAGGCCTCACGGCCAACAGCATCCAGTGGCTGGCCGGCATCATCAACGGCACCACCAACTTCATCCTGTCCGAGATGCGCGACAAGGGCCTGGACTTCGCGACCGTGCTCAAGGAAGCGCAACGCCTGGGCTATGCCGAAGCCGATCCGACCTTCGACATCGAAGGCGTCGACGCCGGCCACAAGGTCACGCTGATGAGCGCCATTGCTTTCGGCATTCCGGTGCAGTTCGACAAGGCCCACATCGAAGGCATCACCAAGCTCGCCGCGCAGGACATCAAGTACGCCGAACAGCTGGGCTACCGCATCAAGCTGCTGGGCGTCACCAAGCGAACCGCCAAGGGCATCGAGCTGCGCGTGCATCCGTCGCTCGTGCCGTCGAAGCGCCTGTTGGCCAACGTCGAAGGCGCGATGAACGCGGTGGTGGTGCACGGCGACGCCGTCGGCACCACGCTCTACTACGGCAAGGGCGCCGGCAGCGAGCCGACCGCCAGCGCCGTGATCGCCGACCTGGTCGATATCACCCGCCTGCACACGGCCGACGCAGCGCACCGCGTGCCGCACCTGGCCTTCCACCCCGACGCGATGAGCGACCTGAAGGTGCTGCCGATGTCGGAAGTCGTCACCAGCTACTACCTGCGCCTGCGCGTGGCCGACCAGGCCGGCGTGCTCGCCAAGGTGACGGGTCTGCTGGCCACCGCCGGTATCAGCATCGACGCCGTGCTGCAGCGCGAAGCCGACGAAGTAGGCGGCGAAGGCTCGACGCAGACCGACCTCATCATCCTCACGCACGATGCGCGCGAAGGTACCGTCAACGACGTCATTGCCGAGCTGCAGGCGCTGCCGACCGTGCTCGAGCCCATCGTGCGCATCCGCAAGGAAGAGCTGAAGTGAACTACCTGAGCACCCGCGGCCACCCCGACCGCAAGCGCTTCTGCGAAATCCTTCTTGAAGGCCTTGCGCCCGACGGCGGCCTCTATCTGCCCGAAACGTATCCGCAGGTCGACACCGCCACGCTCGCCAAATGGCGCGCGTTGCCGTATGCCGAGCTGGCCTTCGAGATCCTCTCGCTCTACATCGACGACATTCCGCCGGCCGACCTGAAGGCGATCTGCGCGAAGACCTACACAGCCGAAGTTTTCGGCACCGATGAGATCGTGCCGCTGCGCGAGCTCGAAGACGGCGTGTACCTCGAAGCCCTGTCCAACGGCCCCACGCTGGCCTTCAAGGACATGGCGATGCAGCTGCTGGGTAACCTGTTCGAGTACGAACTGGCCCGTCGCGGCTCCGAGCTCAACATCCTCGGCGCCACCAGCGGCGACACGGGCAGCGCGGCCGAATACGCCATGCGCGGCAAGAAGGGCGTGCGCGTCTTCATGACCTCGCCCGACGGCCGCATGAGCCCGTTCCAGCAGGCGCAGATGTTCAGCCTGCAAGACGCCAACATCCACAACATTGCCATTACCGGCGTGTTCGACGACTGCCAGGACATCGTCAAGGCCGTGTCGAACGACCTGGGTTTCAAGCGCAAGTACCGCATCGGCACGGTCAACTCGATCAACTGGGCGCGCCTGCTGGCGCAGGTCGTCTACTACTTCGCCGGCTACTTCCAGGCCACGGCGAGCAACGACAAGCCCGTGAGCTTCACCGTGCCCTCGGGCAACTTCGGCAACGTCTGCGCGGGCCACGTGGCGCGCATGATGGGCCTGCCGATCCAGACGCTGGTGGTCGCCACCAACGAGAACGACGTGCTCGACGAGTTCTTCCGCACCGGCGTGTACCGCGTGCGCGCGGCCGTCGACACGCACGAGACCTCCAGCCCGTCGATGGACATCAGCAAGGCCAGCAACTTCGAGCGCTTCGTGTTCGACCTGGTCGGACGCGACTCCGCCAGGCTGCGCCAGCTGTTCGTGGACGACCTGGGCCTGCAGGGCAGCTTCGACCTGAGCGCCGACCCGGCGTTCAAGCAGGCTGCCGGGCGCTTCGGCTTTCGCAGTGGCCGCAGCACGCACGCCGACCGCCTGGCCACCATCCGCGACACCGAGAAGCGCTTTGCCACGCTGATCGATCCGCACACGGCCGACGGCCTCAAGGCCGCGCGCGAGCAGATCACGCCCGGCGTGCCGATGGTGGTGCTCGAAACCGCGCTGCCGATCAAGTTCGCCGCCACGCTGGTCGAGGCACTGGGCGAAGAGCCTGCGCGGCCGAAGAAGTTCGAAGGCATCGAGGCGCTGCCCAAGCGCGTCGTCAAGCTGCCGGCCGACGCGGAAGCCGTCAAGGCCTACATCGCCGAGAACTGTGACTGATCGCGCCCGGGCTCCCGCATGAAGGTCGTCGGTTTCGCCGGCTATTCGGGCGCGGGCAAGACCACGCTGCTCGAGCGCCTGATTCCGGCGCTCAAGCGGCTTGGCCAGCGCGTGTCGGTGGTCAAGCATGCGCATCACAAGTTCGACATCGACCATCCGGGCAAGGACACCTACCGCCATCGCGAGGCCGGCGCCTTCGAGGTGGTCGTGGCATCCGACAAGCGGCTCGCCGTGATGCGCGAGTTCGAGGTTCCCGTCGAGCTCAGCGTGCACCAGTTGCTGGTGGAGGTGCACCCGGCCGCCGACTGGGTGCTGGTCGAGGGCTTCCGGCACAGCGACGTGCTCAAGATCGAGGTCTGGCGCGAGCCGGAAGCGGGCGAGCCTTCGCGGCCCGTGCTGTACACCAACGATCCTTTCGTCACCGCCGTGGCCACCGACGCACCGGCCAGCCTGCCGTCGCCCACCGAACGGCCACTGTTCGACCTCAACGACGCCGAGGCCATTGCGAAGTGGTTGATCGACAGCGGCGACCGCTTCGAATACAACCCCGAGCACCATGGCTGATTCACCCGTTCCTTTTTCCGCTTCTTCGTCGCGTCCGCCACTGATGCCGTTGGACGAGGCCATTGCGGTCCTGCTCGCGAAGGCAACGCCGAAGCTGCCCACCGAAAGCGTCGGCACCTTCGACGCCGACGGCCGCGTGCTGGCGCAAGACCTCGTCTCCGGTCTCACGGTGCCACCGCGCGACAACAGTGCGATGGACGGCTATGCCGTGCGCGTGGCCGACTGCGCCGCACCTGGCGCCGAGCTGACAGTGGCGCAGCGCATTCCCGCAGGCACCGTCGGCACGGCGCTCGCGGCCGGCACCGCGGCGCGCATCTTCACGGGCGCGCAGATTCCGGAAGGAGCCGATGCGGTCGTGATGCAGGAAGACACCACGGCCACGCCACAGGAAGGCAGCCTGGGCTCGGTGCGCATCGCCATCGTTCCGGCGGCCGGGCAGTGGATTCGGCGCGCAGGCGAAGACGTGGCTGCAGGCGACGTCGTGCTGAAGCAGGGCGAGCGCCTCACGCCCGCCGCGCTCGGCCTCGCGGCCAGCGTCGGCTTCCACAAGCTGCAGGTGGCCCGCAAGCCGCGCGTGGCCATGCTCTCCACCGGCGACGAGCTGGTGATGCCCGGCGAGGTTGCGCCCGACGCGATGAAGCCCGGCGCCATCTACAACTCCAACCGCTTCTTCATGCGGGCCCTGCTGTATCGCCTGGGTTGCGAGGTGAACGACCTGGGCATCGTGCCCGACGACCGCGAAGCCACCATCGCGGCGCTGCGCAACGCGGCCGAGGCCAGCGACCTGATCATCACGACCGGCGGTGTCTCCGTCGGCGAGGAAGACCACATCCGCGCGGCGCTGCAGTCGCTCGGCGAGCTGCAGCTCTGGTCGCTGTCGATGAAGCCCGGCAAGCCTTTTGCCTACGGCTCCATTGCGCGCAGCAACGGGCAGGGTGCATGCCATGTGACGGGGCTGCCCGGCAATCCGGTGTCGAGCTTTCTCACCTTCCTGATGCTGGTGCGGCCCTTCCTGCTGACGCTGCAGGGCGGCACGCGCGTCGCGCCGGAAGCGGTGAAGATGCGCGCCGATTTCGACTGGCTGCGTGCCGACAAGCGCCGCGAGTTCCTGCGCGCGCGGCGCAATGCGGCCGGCGGCCTCGACCTGTTCGGCAACCAGAGTTCGGGCGTGCTCACGTCGATGGTCTGGGGCGACGGCTTGGTCGACAACCCGTCGGGCCAGACGTTCAAGTCGGGCGACACCGTCAACTTCATTCCGTTCGCATCGCTGCTGGGCTGAATCGCATGAAGGTCCAGGTCCGTTATTTCGCCTCGGTGCGCGAGGCACTTTCCAGCAGCGGCGAAACCGTCGACACGCGAGCCGAAACGCTGTCGGCCCTGCGCGACGAACTCATCGCCCGGGGCGGCGCCTACGCCACCGCGCTTGCGCGCGGCAAGGCGGTGCGCATGGCGCTCGATCAGGCCATGAGCGACGAGGCCGCCACCTTGAGCGAAGGCTGCGAAGTCGCTTTCTTTCCTCCCGTCACGGGCGGTTGAGCCGGGCGTCCAGCGCCACGAGGCGCTCGCGCAGGTCGTCGGATGCGCGGGTCATCGGCGAGCGCAGCTCGTCGCGCATTTCGCCCATGTGCGCCAGTAATGCCTTCAGCGGGCCCGGGTTCGGTTCGGCGAACAGCATCTCCACCAGCGGCTGCAGCGCCTGCCATTCGGCGCGCGCCTCGGGCAGCCGGTTCTCCGCAAGCAGGCGCACCAGCCGCACGAAGCGGCGCGTCTGCACGTTTCCGCTGGCCGCGATGGCGCCCACGCCGCCTTCGGCCATGGTGCCGAAGATCTGGTGGTCTTCGCCTGTCAGCACCTGCAGCCGGCCGTCGGCGATCACCGCGCGCGTCTTGGCCATGTCGCCGCCGCAGTCCTTGATGCCGCGAATGCGCGGATGCTCGGCCAGCGCCAGCAGCGTGTCGCGGGCGATGGTGACGCCCGTGCGATAGGGAATGTCGTAGACCAGCACCGGCACCGTGCTCGCATCGGCGATCGTGCGGAACCATTCGAGCAGGCCGGCCTGCGAGGGGCGGATGTAGTTTGGCGCGGACACCAGCAGGCCCGCCAGCGGGCGTTCCGAGAGCTTGCGCGCCCAGGCCGTGGCCTTGCCCAGGTGGTAGCCGGAAATGCCCATCACGACCGGCAGCCCGCAGGCCGTTTCCAGCACGGTGTCGAGCACGGCCAGTTGCTCGGTTTCGTCGAGCGCGGCGGCCTCGCCCGTGGAGCCGCAGGGCACGAAGCCCGTCACGCCGTCGTCGGCGAGCCGCCGGGTCAGCGTGGCGAGGGCGGCATGGTCCACCGTGTCGTCGCGGAACGGGGTGACGAGGGCCACCCAGAAGCCGGAGAAATCAGGGATGGTGGAGCTTGGTTGTTGTTGAGGCACGCGGGTTTCCTTTCAGGAATCGACCGATGGAAAGAACCACCGTCCGATGCGCGCACAACCCAAGAGGGGCCAAAGCCTTTTGCAGGTTCCGTCGCTCATCCGACGACGGAACCTCGGCTCCGGTCAGACGAGCTTTGGTTTTTTGGCTTTGTTGCTGCCTTGGCGCGCGCGGCGGCCTTCGGGGTGCGAGGGCACCGGGAAGAGCGTGGCGGGACAAGGCATTACGGCAGTCTATCGCGATGCCACAATTCGGACATGAGCGTTGCGCGTGTTTCGATCCAGACGGCCGATTTCGACCTTTCGCAGGAGGTCGCCGCGTTGCGCGACGGCGACAAACGCGTGGGCGCCGTCTGCAGCTTTGTGGGCACCGTGCGCGACAGAAATAGTGCCCCCACGCTCGGCACTGGCGTGTCCTCGCTGCCCCCCGAGGGGGCGCTTTCGCCTTGGGGCGGCCCGGCGGCGAAAGACGACGGCGGCACCATCACCTCGATGGAGCTGGAGCACTACCCCGGCATGACCGAAAAGGCCATCGAAGCCATGATCGACGAGGCGCACAAGCGCTTCGACATCCTCGGCGCGCGCGTGATCCATCGCGTGGGCCTGCTGCAGCCGCTGGACCAGATCATGATGGTGGCGGTGGTGTCGGCGCACCGCGGCCAGAGCTTCGAGGCCTGCGAGTTCCTGATGGACTACCTCAAGACCCAGGCGCCGTTCTGGAAGAAAGAGCAGACGCCCGAAGGCGCCCGCTGGGTCGATGCGCGCGTGGCCGACGACACGGCGCTGGCGCGCTGGGGCATCAGCGCCCCGAACGCCTGAAGCCGCTCAGAGTGGCTTGAAGCCGCTCGCCTGGATGATCCGCTCCCAGGTCTGCGTGTACGTGCGCACGCGGCCCGCGAACTGGCCCTGCGGCTCGTAGCCGACCGTCAGCCCCATCGTCGTGAGCTTCTGCTTCACGTCAGGCATTGCCAGCACCTTCTGCAGCGCATCGCCGTACTTGTCGATGATCGGCTGCGGCGTGCCCACCGGCGCGAAGATGCCGTAGTAGGGCAGGTCTTCCAGGTTCGAGAAGCCCAGCTCGGTGAAGGTCGGCACGTTCGGAATCACGGCCTGGCGCTTGGCGCCGATGGAGGCCACGATGCGCACCTTGCCCGCCTTGTGGTTTTCGATGAAGTCAGGCACCGAGGCGATGCCTGCGGTGATCTGGTTGCCCAGCATGTCGGCCGTCATCGGCGCGCTGCCGCGGTAGGGCGCGGGTTGCACGTCGATCTTGTACTTGTCCGAGATCATCTTCACCAGGAACTCGGGGATCGACGCCGGCGCCGGGATGCCGATGGTTTCCTTGCCGCCTTTCTGCGTGCGGACCCACTTCACGTACTCGTCAATGCTCTTGGCCGGCGTGCCGCCCGACACCGCCAGCACGTTGGCGAAGGTGGCGAAGCCGGCCACGGGGACGAAGTCGGTGGCGGGGTTGAAGCCCGGGTTCTTCACCACCTGCGGCAGGATCGAGATGGTGTGGTCGTGCGACAGGAACAGCGTGTGGCCGTCGGCCGGCGAAGACTTCAGCACCGTTGCAGCAATCTGCCCGCCCGCACCGGCGCGGTTCTCGACCACCACGGGCACGCCCAGCACGTCCTTGAGTTTTTCGCCCAGCGTGCGTGCAATGGCGTCGGTGCCGGCGCCGGCGGGGAAGCCCACGAGCAGGCGGATGGGGGTGCCGCTTTGCGCTTGCGCAAGGCCGGACAGGCCCATGGCGGCTAGAAAGAGGCCCACGCTGATCGCCCGGCGCACCGGTTGAACGCGCTGCATTGAAAAAACCATGATCGACTCCATTCGAGAGAGAGAAATGCCTACGGGCAGGGGAAACGGACCTTGTGCAATAGCCGTGCCCACGGCACCGGCGTGGCCGGCAGCCTTGAATCGTGCCCGAACAGCCCTATTTTGGATGCAGGAATACCACCATGCGACAAGACAAACTCACCACCAAATTTCAGGAAGCGCTGGGCGATGCCCAGACGCTCGCGCTGGGTAGCGACAACGCCTACATCGAACCGGCCCACCTGCTGGTCGCGATGCTGCGCCAGGACGACGGCCCGCGCGCCCTGCTCGAGCGTGCCGGCGTCAACGTGCCCGGCCTGACGCAAGCGGCCGAGGCCGCCATCAAGAAACTGCCGCAGGTGCAGGGCCACGACATCGTCCAGGTCGGCCCCGAACTGGGCAAGCTGCTGCAGGCCACCGAAAAGGAAGCCCTCAAGCGCAATGACCAGTTCATTGCCGGCGAACTCTTCCTGCTCGCGCTGGCCGACAGCAAGGCCGACATCGGCAAGACCGCCCGCGAAAACGGCCTGAGCCGCAAGTCGCTCGAAGCCGCCATCGACGCCGTGCGCGGCGGGCAGGGCGTGAACAGCGCCGATGCCGAAGGCCAGCGCGAAGCGCTCAAGAAATACACCATGGACCTGACCGAGCGCGCCCGCCTGGGCAAGCTCGACCCGGTCATCGGCCGCGACGAGGAAATCCGCCGCGCCATCCAGGTGCTGCAACGCCGCACCAAGAACAACCCCGTGCTCATCGGCGAACCGGGCGTGGGCAAGACCGCCATCGTCGAAGGCCTGGCGCAGCGCATCGTTGCGGGTGAAGTGCCCGATTCGCTCAAGGGCAAGCGCGTGCTGTCGCTCGACATGGCTGCGTTGCTGGCTGGTGCCAAGTTCCGCGGCGAATTCGAAGAGCGCCTGAAGACCGTGCTCAACGAACTCGCGAAGGACGAAGGCCAGACCATCGTCTTCATCGACGAACTGCACACCATGGTCGGTGCCGGCAAGGCCGAAGGTGCGATGGACGCGGGCAACATGCTCAAGCCCGCGCTTGCGCGCGGCGAGCTGCACTGCGTGGGCGCCACCACGCTCGACGAATACCGCAAGTACATCGAGAAGGACGCCGCGCTGGAGCGCCGCTTCCAGAAGATCATCGTGGGCGAGCCCAGCGTCGAAGCCACCATCGCCATCCTGCGCGGCCTGCAGGAAAAATACGAAGTGCACCATGGCGTGCAGATCACCGACCCGGCCATCGTGGCTGCGGCCGAACTGTCTGACCGCTACATCACCGACCGCTTCCTGCCCGACAAGGCCATCGACCTGATCGACGAGGCCGCGGCCAAAATCAAGATCGAGATGGACTCCAAGCCCGAGGTCATGGACCGCCTCGACCGCCGGCTGATCCAGCTGCAGATCGAGCGCGAAGCCGTGCGCCGCGAAAAGGACGAGGCCTCGCAGAAGCGCTTCGGCCTGATCGAGGACGAGATTGAGAAGCTGCAGAAGGAAATCGCCGACTACGACGAGATCTGGCAGGCCGAGAAGGCCCAGGCCCAGGGCAGCGCGCAGGTGCGCGAAGACGTCGACAAGATCAAGTTCCAGATCGAAGAGTGGAAGCGCAAGGGCGACTTCAACAAGGTCGCCGAGCTCCAGTACGGCCAGTTGCCCGCGCTCGAAAAGCGCTTGAAGGAGGCCGAGGCCAACGAGGCGAACAAGGGCAAGTCCAGCGCGCCCACGCTGCTGCGCACCCAGGTCGGCGCGGAAGAAATCGCCGAAGTCGTGGCGCGCGCCACCGGCATTCCGGTCGCCAAGCTGATGCAGGGCGAGCGCGACAAGCTGCTCGTGATGGAAGACAAGCTGCACGAGCGCGTGGTCGGCCAGGACGAGGCCATCGGCGCGGTCGCCAACGCGATCCGCCGCTCGCGCTCGGGTCTTTCAGATCCGAACCGCCCGACCGGCTCGTTCCTGTTCCTCGGCCCCACGGGCGTGGGCAAGACCGAGCTGTGCAAGGCGCTCGCAGGCTTCCTGTTCGACAGCGAAGACCACCTGATCCGCATCGACATGAGCGAGTTCATGGAGAAGCATTCGGTCGCCCGCCTGATCGGCGCGCCTCCGGGCTACGTGGGCTACGAGGAGGGCGGCTACCTCACGGAAGCCGTGCGCCGCAAGCCCTACAGCGTGGTGCTGCTCGACGAGGTCGAGAAGGCCCACCCCGACGTGTTCAACGTGCTGCTGCAGGTGCTCGACGATGGCCGCCTTACCGACGGCCAGGGCCGCACCGTGGACTTCAAGAACACCGTGATCGTGATGACGAGCAACATCGGCTCGCCCATCATCCAGGCCATGGTGGGCAAGCCTTCCGAAGAGATCAAAGAGGCGGTGTGGGACGAGCTGAAGAACTACTTCCGCCCCGAGTTCCTGAACCGCATCGACGAGACGGTCGTGTTCCACGCGCTCGACGCGAAGAACATCGAATCGATCGCCGCGATCCAGCTCAAGGTGCTGAAGGCGCGGCTCGCGAAGATGGATCTGGGCCTGGAGGTGTCGCCGGCGGCGTTGGCAGAAATTGCCAAGGTCGGCTTCGACCCGGTGTTCGGCGCGCGACCGCTGAAGCGTGCCATTCAGCAGCGCATCGAGAACCCGCTCTCGAAGCTGTTGCTTGACGGCAGCTTCGGGCCGAAGGACACCATCGAGGTCACGACCGACCCGATCCAGTCGCCGGGCAAGTTCTCGTTCGCCAAGGCCGGGGAACCAACGGCGGCGGCTTCGGCCTAAAGTTGGATGATGAACTTCATTTTTCGCGTCATTCTTCTGCTCCTGGGGCTGGTTTTCGCGGCCAGCCTGGCTGTGGCGGTCATGCTGCTGGCGGCTGTGTGGGGTGTGCGCTACGCTTGGGGGCGTCTCACGGGCAAGCCCGTGACGCCTTGGGTCATGCGCTTCAATCCGCGCTCGGGCTTCGATAAATTTCGTAATGCGGCACAGCCGGCCGAGCCGACCGCCGCCGACGTGGCCAATGCGCGGGCACGCGGCGAATCGGTGGAGCGTCCGGTGCGCATTCGCGGCAGCGCCAGCGACGTGACCGACGTGTCGCCGAAATCGGTCTCGCGCGGCTGAGCCACCGCTATTTCAGGCGCGACAACCCGTCACGCCTTTCACCGTCAGAATCGTCCTCCTGCAGCCGCCGCTGAGTGCGGCTTTTCGCTTTTCATCAGGAGAGACATTCCATGACATCGCGCGACATCTTCGTGGTCGGCACTGCCCGCACCGCCATCGGCACCTTCGGCGGAGCGCTGAAGGACGTGCCCAACACCCACCTGGCCACCACCGCCGTCAAGGCCGCCATCGAGCGCAGCGGCCTCGCGGCCGATGCCATCGGCCACGTGGTGATGGGCAACGTGATTCCCACCGACGTGAAGGACGCGTATCTCAGTCGCGTGGCGGCCATCGACGCGGGCTGCCCCATCGAGACGCCGGCCTTCAACGTCAACCGCCTCTGCGGCTCGGGCCTGCAGGCCATCGTGTCGGCAGCGCAGGCCATTGCGCTGGGCGACTGCGACATCGCCATCGGCGGCGGATCGGAGTCGATGAGCCGCGGCCCGTATTTCGACACCTCGGCGCGCTACGGCGCGCGCATGGGAGACGCGGTGCTCGTCGACTACATGCTGGGCATCCTGCACGACCCGTGGGAGAAGATCCACATGGGCATCACCGCGGAGAACGTGGCTGCCCGCTACGGCATCACGCGCGAGCAGATGGACGAACTGGCCGTGAGCAGCCAGCAGCGCGCGGCAGCCGCCATCGAGGCGGGCCGCTTCAAGGAGCAGATCGTTCCGGTCGAAGTGAAGACGCGCAAGGGCGTCGTGCTGTTCGACACCGATGAGCACGTGCGCGCCGACACCACCGTCGACGCGCTCTCGAAGATGAAGCCTGCGTTCAAGAAGGACGGCCTCGTCACCGCCGGCAACGCCTCGGGCATCAACGACGGCGCTGCCGCCGTGGTGCTGGCAAGCGGCGAAAGCGTCAAGGCGCGGGGCCTGAAGCCACTGGCGCGCCTTGTCGGCTACGCGCACGCCGGTGTCGAGCCCGCATACATGGGCATCGGCCCCGTGCCAGCCACGCGCAAGGTGCTGGAGCGCACCGGTCTGAAGGTGAGCGACTTCGACGTGATCGAGTCGAACGAAGCCTTCGCGGCGCAGGCCTGCGCGGTCATCAAGGAGCTGGGCTTCGACCCGGCCAAGGTGAACCCGAACGGCTCTGGCATTTCGCTGGGCCATCCGGTGGGCGCGACCGGCGCGATCATCACGACGAAGGCGATCGCCGAATTGCACCGCACGGGTGGCCGCTACGCACTGGTCACGATGTGCATCGGCGGCGGGCAGGGCATTGCCGCCGTCTTCGAAAGAGTCTGAGCACATGCTCCGCCCACCCATCCTGATCGATCCCGACGAGGTCGACTTCAGCGCCATCCGGGCGCAGGGTGCGGGCGGGCAGAACGTCAACAAGGTGTCGAGCGCGGTGCACCTGCGCTACGACATCCACGCCAGCTCGCTGCCGGCCGACGTGAAGGAGCGGCTGCTCGCGCTGCGCGACAGCCGCATCACGCAGGAGGGCGTGTTCGTGCTGAAGGCGCAGCAGCACCGCACGCAGGAGATGAACCGTGCCGACGCGCTCGCGCGCCTGCAGGCGGTGATCGACAGCGTGGCCACGCCGCCGCGCGTGCGGCGCGCCACCAAGCCGACCTACGGCTCGAAGCAGCGCCGGCTCGAAGGCAAGAGCCAGCGCGCGCAGATCAAGAACCTGCGCGGGCCGGTGCGGGACTGAGCGCGCCAGCGCCGCCGCGCAGCCGGCGGATCTGCAGGCCGACGCCGATCAGGTACAGCACGAACAGCACGCCGGTGATCGCCTTGAGCTCCGGCGCGTCGGCGTTCGGCAGCAGCGGGGCGCCGAGCGGCAGGCGCGTGAGCGTTTCGGTGAAGGCCGGAATCCAGTGGAACAGGAAGCTGGCCGAAAACGCGATGGCCTCGACATAGCGTGCCGACTTGCCGAAGAGCATGCCTCGGCCCGCGAGCGTGCCCACGGCCAGCGCCAGCAGCGTGATGATGCCCAGCACATGCGGCTTGCCGAAGCCGCCGTGCTGGAAGATGCCGAAGCCCGTGAGGCAAGTGAGCACCGTGGTCCACACGAAGACCTGGCCGAGCCCGGTGCGCATCGTGATCTCTTTGTAGCGGAACAGGGCCAGCAGGCCCGCAACGACGGCGATCAGGCTGATCGCGGTATGAACTGTGCCCAGGGACGTGAGTCCCAGCCATCCTGTAGGTGCCATGCGGATCCCCTCGTTATCGTGGTGCGGCATTCTGGCGCGTTACATCAAATTTGTGGAATCTGGGATGAAATGAGTGCAAAAGGCCCTGCTTTACGGGCCTGAAACATCTCCCAAGCACAATCGTGGTCATGAGAAGGCTCTTTTCGCGCGCCGTGCTGGCCGCGCTCCTGCTGGTGCCGGCCGCGGCGCTCCTGACCGGCTGCGGTCCGGGAGTGGCGGCGCAGCAGACCGCGAGCGCCGCCCCGGCCCCCGAGCTCAAGTGGGAAGAGCTTGTTCCCAAGAGCTGGGACCCGACCAAGCGCTACCGCAACATCAGCCTCGAGGCGCTGCGCGACAACGACCCGCGCGCGATCCAGATGCTCGACGAGATGCGCGCCGTCTGGGATAACGCGCCGGTCAACGTGGCGCTGGACGACAAGCCGGCCAAGCTGGCGGGCTTCGTCGTGCCGCTGGACAGCACGCAGGACGGCATCCGCGAATTCCTGCTGGTGCCGTATTTCGGCGCCTGCATCCACACCCCGCCGCCGCCCGCCAACCAGATCGTGCACGTGATCGCGGCTACCACCGTGAAGGGCCTGCACGCGATGGACACGGTGTACGTCAGCGGCACGTTGAAAGCGGCGCGCTATTCGTCGGTGGACATGGGCGTGAGCGGCTACGAGATCAAGTCGGCCGCGGTCGAGCGCTTCGTGGCCAAGCAGCCGCAGTAAGCCGCGGTAATCGCCGGCCGCGCAGCTCAAGCCATGCGCTGCGACAGGAAGTCCAGGAACGACGTGATGCGCGCCGTCAGCTGCGTGTTGCGGTAGTACACCGCGTTGACCGGCTGGCGCACGTCCGCCGTTTCTTTCGCCAGCACCTGCACCAGCGCGCCGCTCGCGCGGTCGGCACCCGTCATGAAATCAGACAGGCAGACGATGCCTACGCCGGCCAGCGCCAACTGGCGCAGCGTTTCGCCGCTCGACGCCATCAGCGTTGGCGCGATGTTCCATTCGTCGCCATGCACGCCGCGCAGGGGCCAGCGGTTCAGCGACTCGGGCTGGGTGAAGCCCAGCAGCGCGTGCTCGGCCAGGTCGGCCACCTTGCGCGGCTTGCCGTGCGCTTCGAGGTAAGCCGGGCTCGCGAGCACGCGCAGCCGGTGCGTACCCAGTGGCCGCGCATGCAGCGTGGAATCGCGCAGCGGCCCGATGCGGATCGCGATGTCGGTGCGGCGCTCCAGCAGGTCGATGGGCAGGTCGTCGGTGTCGAGTTCGAGGCTGATCTGCGGATAGAGCCTTCGAAACTCCGGCACCAGCGGCACGATGGCATGCAGCATGAAGGGCGAGGCCGCGTTCACGCGCAGGCGCCCGGCGGGCTGCTGGCGGCGCGCGGCCATCTGCTCTTCGGCGTCGTCGATGGCATCGAGGATGGCGCGCGTGCGTTGCAGAAAGGCCGCGCCTTCTTCCGTGAGCTCGAGCCGCCGCGTGGTGCGTCGAAGCAGCGTGGTGTCGAGCTTCTGTTCGAGCCGGCTCAGGGCGCGGCTGATGCCCGAGACCGTTTGCGCCAGTTGCTCGGACGCAGCCGTGATCGAGCCCGTGTCCACCACCGTACGGAACGCGACCAGTTCTTCGATGGTGGTCTTCATGGGCACTGGCGGGTCAGGCTTCGGCTTCCTGCGCCACGGGTATGTCGCCGATGCGCGGCATCAGCGCGGCAAGCGCTTCGCCGTCGGTGCGGTAGCTGAACAGCATCGGCCCCGGGGCCAGCAGGCCGGCGCGCTCCAGCACCTGCATCGCGGGCAGCTTCAGGCCGCTCAGGTGCAGGCGGATGCCCTTGGACTCCATCATCCGGCGGATCGAGCCGAACACCTCGGCTCCGGTGATGTCGATGCGATTGATGGGTTGCGCGAACAGGCACACGTCGGTGAGCTCGGGCCGCTCGGCCAGCGCCACGGTGAGCGCGCGTTCCAGCGTGGAGGCCGAGGCGAAGTCGAGTTCCGCGTCCATGCGCAGCGCGTAGAGCTGCGGCGCCAGCGGCGGCAGCTTCCAGAGGTTGCGATCGCGCAGGCTGCCGTCGGGGTGCAGGCCCACTTCGATGATGCGCGGGTGCAGGTGCCGATACATGTAGTGCGCCAGGGCGGCCAGCAGTCCGCCGAGCACGCCCCAGTAGATGCTCGGCGCAGTCGCGATGGTCAGCACGAAGGTGCCGAAGGCAATGCCCGCCTCGATGCGTGAGATGCGCCACAGCGCCGCGAAGCTCGCCGGCTTCACCAGCCCGAGGATGGCCGTGACCACCACCGCCGCCAGCACCGCCTGCGGCACGTGATACAGCAGCGGCATCAGCCACAGCAGCGCACCGGCCACCACGACCACGCTGAACAGCGTGGCCCAGCCGGTCTGCGCGCCCGCATAGAGCGTGATGGCCGAGCGCGAGAAAGACGAGCTGGTAGGAAACGCACCCGTGAAGCCCGAGGCCAGCTTGGCCAGGCCCTGGCCGATCAGGTCCTGGTTTTCGTTCCACAGCGTGCCGGCACGCGCGTTGTCGACCTTGGCGCTCGACGCGGTTTCAAGAAAGCTCACCAGCGTGATCATCAGCGCCGGCAGCACCAGCGCGCTGAAGGTGCTCACCGGCAACAGGCCGGGCCAGTAGAACGAGGGCAGGCCCGAAGGCAGGCTGCCCACCACTGCGCCGCCGCGCAGCGCGTAGTCGATGACCCAGCTGATGGCGGCGGCGCCGGCCACCAGCGCCATCGTGGTCGGAAAGCGCGGCAGCATGCGCTTGCCCAGCCACAGCACCGCGATGCTGCCGAGCCCGAAGGCAATGGCCACGAGATCGGGCAGCGGCCCGCCCTGCAGCACTTGCGGAATGGTGCGCCCCGTGAAGCCCAGCAGCGCGGGCAATTGCGAGATGGCGATCAGCACCGCTGCGCCCTGCGTGAAGCCGATGAGCACCGGCGAATTGACCAGCCGCAGCAGCCAGCCGAAGCGCCCCGCGCCCAGCACGATCTGGATGGTGCCCGACATCAGCGTGAGCCACACCGCCATTGCCACCCACTCGGCGCTGCCCGCCACCGCCAGCGGCGCGAGCGAGGCGCCGACCAGCAGGCTGGTGAGCGCCGTGGGCCCGACCGACAACCGCTGCGACGAGCTGAACATCACCGCGATCAGCGCCGGGAACAGCGCCGCGTACACGCCCGTGACCAGCGGCATGCCCGCCAGCGCCGCATACGCCACGCCTTGCGGAATGACCATCAGCGCCACGGTGATGCCGGCCATTGCCTCGTTGCGCAGCAGCGCGGCGGAAGGGCGCGGCCAGGCGAGACAGGGAACCCAGCGCGCGAGGCGCTGGCGCAGGGAGGGAGAGGGGGCAGCCGGGGTCATGGAGATTTGCGGGCGCACTGGGGAAAACTGCAGGCACATGCGCGGTGCGCCGCGCGGGAGCGATGTGGAATGCGGGTCGAAGTCAGATCAGTGAGGTCGCGTTCTTGAGAACGTAGTCGCAGGCCTTTTCCTTCACCTTCGACGACAGGCCCTTGAAGTTCAGCGACTTGCCGTCGCCGCCCTGCAGCAGGCCCTTGGCGCCGCTGGCGAAGCCGGTCTCCTGCTTCTTCTGCCCGGTGATCTTGGCGAGCAGCTTGTCTTTCACCGAGGCCGCGTCGCCGCCCAGGTAGTTGTTCTTCACGCAGTACTGCAGCACGCCGGCCGCGTTGCCCATGGTGCTGGAGCCGATGGCGGGCATCTTGAAGCCCAGGTTGCTGCCGAGGCTGCCGAGCGCGGATCCGCCGGCGCTGCCTTGCGAGTTGGAGGAGGCCGCTTCGCCGGCCTTTTCCTTCAATTGGTCGAGCAGGTCGTTGGCTTGCGCCGAGGCGCCTGCCGCGAGCAGCGCCAGGGCGATGAGGGTGGAACGAGCGTGCATGGTGTCCTCCTGTCGGTAAGCGTGATGGAAAGCGGCCACCAGCATACCGGAGACTTCCATGGGCGCACCCCCTCGGTGCACGCCCGCTTGCCTGCTTACTTCGTGCGCGGCGGGCGCTTCTCGAGCAGAGGGGCGCTGGTGCCTTGCACGCCGACCAGGCCGAGTACCGTCACCAGCGAGTTCTGCGCACCCTTCCAGCCGTCGGTCACGTCGATCCACTCGGACAGCGCATGGAAGCCGCCGGTCTTGCCTCCGCCGCCGATGATGATCGCCGGGATGCCCAGCGACATCGGCACATTGGCGTCGGTGCTCGCGCCCGTCAGCAGCGTCTTGTGGCCGAAGGCGCTGTTCGCGCGCGTGGCGGCTTCGACGATGACGGTGTCTGATTGCGTGCGACCGCCCGGACGGTCGCCGATGAGTTTGGTGCTCACGCTCAGCGTGCTCACGTTCCAGCGCTTGTTTTCCTCGACCACGGCTTCGTCGATGGCGGCCAGGATCTTCTTCTCGGTTTCGAGCAGCGGCGCCATTTCGTCGGAGCGGATGTCGACTGCCATGCGCGCGTCCGGCGCGATGGTGTTGACCGAGGTGCCGCCGCCCACGGTGCCGACGGTGAACGTCGTCTTCGGGAAACTCGGCGTGCGGATGTCTGCGATCTTGGCGATGGCGCGGCCCATGCCGTGGATGGCGCTGGGCACCTGGCCGAAGGCTCCGTAGCTGTGGCCGCCCGGGCCCTTGAAAGTCACTTCGTAGCGGTGGCTGCCCGTGCCCAGCATCAGCACCGAGCCGTCTGGCGCGGGCTCCAGGCCGACCATGCCGTCGATGTCGAGGTTGTCGCGGAAGATGGCCTTGATGCCGCGCAGGTTGCCAAGTTCTTCCTCGCCGACATTGCCCACGAACAGCAGGTCGCCCACTGTCTGGACCTTGTTGTCGTTCAGTACCTTGAGCCACGACAGCAGCACCGACAGGCCGCGCGTGTCGTCGGAGATGCCGGGCGCGTAGAGCTTGCCGTCGCGCTCCTTCACCTTCACGTCGGTGCCGGCGGGGAACACGGTGTCGAGGTGGGCCGAGATCAGCAGCTTGGGGCCGTTGCCCGTGCCCTTGCGCAGGCCGACCACGTTGCCTTCGGCGTCGATCTTCGCTTCCGTCAGGCCAAGGGCCTTCATGCGCGCGAGGAAGGCTTCGGCGCGCTTCTGTTCCTTGAAGGGTGGCGCCTCGATCTCGGTAAGCATCTTCAGGTCTTCGACCGAGCGATCGTGGTCGGCCTTGACCGCGTCCAGCAGCTTCTGGATGGAGGGTGAGGCCATCAGCTGTGTGTAGGCCTTGTCCACGTCGGGCCGCACCTGCGTGGGCGTGGCCGCGACGCTGCCGCTCTGGGCGTGCGCGAGGCCGGCGGCCGCGGAGGCCAGGGCAATAACGAGCGGGGCGAGGCGAAGCGACACGGGGCGGGGCATGGTGCGGGGATGTCCTTGTAGGCGAGCAACGCCGACGCGGCGTCTTCAGCGATTCTTACGGCTGTGTTAGCCGAGTGCTCTGGTTTAATCTTCGGCGTCGTCAGTTTTTCTAACAATGCCCACCATGCGCCGCCACATCCCCAGCACCCGCGCGCTGCTGATCTTCGACGCCGTGGCTCGCCACCATGGCGTGGGCAAGGCCGCGGAGGAGTTGTGCCTCACGCACAGCGCGGTGAGCCAGCAGCTGCGGCTGCTGGAAACCCAGATCGGCGTGCGACTGGTGCAGCGCACGGCGCGCGGCACCGAACTCACCGAGGCCGGGCGGCGCTACCACGGGCAGATTTCAGGCGACCTGCTGCGGCTGCAGAACCACACGCTCGAAGCCATGGCACAGCGCACCGACGGCCTGCGCCTGCTGGTGGGTGCGGTGCCGGTGCTGGCCGAGGGCTGGCTGACGCCGCGGCTGCCGGAATTCATCGCGCGGCACCCGGGCTGCAGCCTGCACCTGCAGGTGTTCCCGACGCACCTCTACATGGAAGACATGTCCTTCGATGTGGGCGTGCAGTACGACGACGCGGTGTGGCCCGGCGCGAATGCGCTGCCGTTGATGGGCGAGTCCTGCGTGGTGGTGTGCTCGCCACAGGCAAAGGGGCGAACGGCCATGGCGCGCGGCGATTTCCGCGCAGCGTCGCTGCTGCAACTGCGCACGCGTGTGGGCGCCTGGGAAGAATGGTTTGAGCAGACGACACATGCGCAGCGGCCCGAAAACCTGGTGACGGGGCACCGCTTCGACCTGTTCTCGTCGCTGGTCGCGGCAGTGCGCGCCGACCTGGGCGTGGGGCTGGTGCCCGAGTACTTCGTCGAGCGCGAGTTGCGTTCGGGCGAGCTGGTGCTGGCCTGCCCGCATCGGGCGCCGTCGAGCCGGGGTTACAGCGTGTTCGTGGCGCCGAGCCGTACGGACGATCCGCTGGTCAGCGCTTTCGTGGCCTGGCTGTGCGCGGCGGCCGCGCTGCCAGAGACCTCGCCGGCCTAGGCGCGGCGGAAAAGCAGCACGGAGTTCGTGCCGCCGAAGGCGAACGAGTTGCTGATGGCGGCTTCGAGCGACGGCGCTGCCGCGTCGTCTTGCGTCACGAGGTTCAGCCTGCAGTCTGCGTCGATCTCGCGGCAGTTGGCGTTGGGCGGCAGTTGCCGCTGGTGCAGCGCCAGCACGGTGATTAGCGCTTCGAGCGCGCCCGCCGCGCCCAGCAGGTGGCCATGCAGCGCCTTGGTCGAACTCACGCGCAGCGTGTCGAGCTCGTCGCCCCACACCTCGGCCAGCGCATTGCGCTCGACCACGTCGCCGATGCGCGTGGCCGTGCCGTGGGCGTTGCAATAGCCCACGTCGCGCGGCTGCAGGCCGGCCTGGCGCAGGGCGGTGCGCAGCGCTCGGGCCTGGCCCGGTGCGTCGGGCTTGGTGAGGTGGGTGGCGTCGCTGCTCAGCCCCCAGCCGGCCAGCGTGGCGTAGCTGCGGGCGCCGCGTGCGCGTGCCCGCTCGGCGGATTCGAGGATCAGGAAGGCTGCGCCTTCGCCGAGCGCAAAGCCGCTACGGTCGGTTGCGAAAGGCCGCACCGCGCCGGCCGCTTCGCCGGGCTGGAAGGTGGCCAGCGTCTGCATGGCCTGCCAGGCCACGACCACGCCCGGCACGATCAGCGCTTCGCTGCCGCCGGCAATGGCGATGTCGACCTCGCCGCGCTGCACGGCCTTGGCCGCTTCGGCAATCGCGGCCGAAGAAGAAGCGCAGGCGACCGAGTAGGTGAGCACCGGGCCCTGAACACCCTGGCGCATCGCCACGTGGGCGGCCGGCGCGTTGGGCATGAAGGCGGGAATGGTGAGCGGCGACACGCGACCATTGCCGCGGTAGGCCGCTTCGAGCGCTGCGGCGCCACCCATGCCGCAGCCGGCAAAGACGCCCACGCGCTCCGGGTCAGCGTCGGCAACGGCCAGGCCCGCGTCGCGCATCGCCATGTCGGCGGCGGCCACGGCCAGCTGGCTCACGCGGTCGACGCCCGCGAGCTGCAGCTTGGTGAACCAGCGGGTTTCGTCGAAGGCCACGGTGGCCGCGGCGGCTGGCTTAGGCAGATCCGCAAAGATGGGCTGGATGGCCGATCGGCCATCCAGCAGGGCCTGGAACAACGCGTCGGGCTCGCCGCCGTGCGGCGCCATGACACCCAGTCCGGTGACGGCGACCTCGTGGTTCACGCGACTTTCGCGGCTCGTACCTTGTCGACCAGCAGCGCGAGTTCGGCCAGGGTGTCGATGCTCGCGTCCTCGTCGGGCATGGTGATGCCGAAGTGGTCTTCGATGGCGAACAGAAACTCGGCGAGGGCCAGCGAATCGAGTCCGCCGGTTTCCCGCATCGAGGCGTGGGGGTCGAGCTTCGACGGTTCGATGCCGTACTTCTCGTGGATCAGGTCCTGCAATTCCTTCAGCGAACTCATCGTGCAATGCCTGTCGTCATGTGCCGTTGATCGATTGCCACCGTGTGGTGGTTGCCATTGAATCGATCCCTTCCTCGTCGGCCAGTGGTGAGTGTGGTCAGTGATTGCAGATGATATCCGCTCCGACCCGAGGGGCATCTCCTCGCTAACGCGCCCCCGGGCGCCAGCGCAACGAGGGTAGTGCGAAGGCCATACCCAGCAGCGCGCCGGCCACCACGTCCAGCACCACGTGCTGCTTGACCGCCAGCGTCGAATAAGCGATGGCGGCGAACCAGGCCCAGTTCAGCACGCGCCACAGGGCCGGCGTGCGCGCCTCGCGCAGCACATGTTCGACGCGGATGGCGGTGAAGATGGCCACGGCCACGTGCATCGAGGGGCAGGCGTTGCCCGCCGCGTCCACGCCCTGCAGCATCGCGAAACCGGGGTAGCCGGTGCCGTCGATGGCCATAGGGGGTATCTGGGTCGGCCAGAAGTAGAAGAGGCTCAGGCCGGTGATGCACAGCCCCCCGATCCACAGCCCGTAGACCACCAGCTCGCGAAACGTGAGCTGCAGCCCCGGCGCGATGCCCACGTACACCCAGAGCGAGAGATACGCGCCCAGCGTGTAGGGCTGGAACGGAATCAGGTGGTCCAGCGGCGTCAGCGGCATCACCGCCACCGGAAAGGCCGGGTTGCGCAGCAGGTGGAAGTAGCCGATGAAGAACAGCCAAGTGAAGACGGTGGTGCCGACCGCTTTCAGCAGGAAATGGCGGCGCACGCGCAACCAGATCTCGGCAGTCCACGTCGGGGGCCGGGCGTCGGGCGCTATGTGCAGGGGGATCGGTGAGTGCATGGTGTTGTCGGTCGCCGATCTTGCCAGAGCACCATGAAGCATCCCCCGCGATGCCCCGCTGCATCAGGGGGCGGCGGGCCGCTTGCGGTGCTGGAACGAAGTGGGCGAGCGGCCCGTGGCGGCCTTGAACATCGCGCAGAACGCGCTGTCGGTGGCATAGCCGCTGGCGGCCGCCACCTGGCTCACCGCCATGCCGCGCGCCAGCAACGGCAGCGCATGCGCCATCACGGCCTGCTGGCGCCATTGCTGCCAACTCATGCCGAGCTGGTCGCGGAACAGGCGCGCCACCGTGCGCTCGCTGGCACCGATGGTGGCGGCGCGCTCGGCCAGCGTGGCGCGGTCAGCCGGGTTGCGCAGCAGCGCCTCGCAGAGCTGGCGCAGGCGCTTGTCGGTGGGTAGCGGCACGTCGATGCGGATCTGCGTGGCGCGCTCGACCTCGTCGACCAGCAGCGGCGCGATCATGCGTTCGCGCTGCGGCGCGTGCGGATCGGTCGGTGGCAGGCCGTCGGGCGTGGTGTCGAGCGCGAGCATCAGCGCACGCAGCAGCGGGCTGATCTCCAGCACTTCGCACTTTTCCCAGGTGGGTGCGATCCAGGCGTGCAGGTAGACCGTGCGCAGTTCGGCGTCTTCGATCAGCGTGATGCTGTGCGGCATGTTGGCCGGCACCCAGAGCGCGCGCGAGGGCGGCACGATGTAGCTGCCGTCCTGTGTGCTCAAACGGATCACGCCGCGCGTGGAAAAAGTGAGCTGCGGCCACGGGTGCTCGTGCAGTTCGACCAGCGTGTCCGCGCTGAGAAAGTGCTCCTTGGCGCGCAGCGGGCGCACCGCGTCGGGGGCGTAGAGGTGCGGCGTGAGGGAGGCAACGCTGGTGATCGGGGCGGGGAGCGCGCCGCGCGGCCTGGCGGGCGCGGCGCTCCTGGAAGTGGGTGAGGCGGCGCTTGGCATGGTTTCGACAAATGTTGTCGCTGTATCGCCATTCTGCCGCGTCCCCGGCGCATAGCATCGGTGCCTGCCCCGTTTTTTTGTAGCAATCCATGTCTTCCACTTCGTCCGCGAGCGCTGGTTCTCCTCCTCACAACAACACCTTGCGCACCGACGCCAAGCTGATCGGGCTGGTCGGCCTGGCTCATGCGGTCAGCCATTTCAGCCAGCTCATCCTGGCGCCGCTGTTCCCGTGGCTGAAGGACGCGTTCAACGTGAGCTATGTGGAGCTGGGCGCGGTGCTCACGGTGTTCTTCGTGGTCTCGTGCATCGTGCAGGCGGCCTCGGGCTTCATCGTCGACAAGCTGGGCCCGCGGCCGGTGCTGTTCGTCGGACTCGGGGCGCTGGGGCTGGCGGCTTTCGGCTATGCCGCGGCGCAGAGCTACTGGATGCTGCTGTTGTGCGCGGTGGTCGGCGGCATCGGCAATGGGGTGTTCCATCCGGTGGACTACACGCTGTTCAACCGCAAGGTCGCGCCGACGCGGCTGGGCCATGCCTACAGCGTGCATGGCATCACCGGCAGCCTGGGCTGGGCGCTGGCGCCAGCCTTCGTGGTGCCGATCGCAATCGCTTTCTCGTGGCGTGTGGCGCTGGCTTCGGCGGGCGTGGTGGCGCTCGTGGTGCTGCTGGTGCTGTGGGCGTACCGCAGCGTGCTGTCGCTCGACGCGGCGGCCGTGCACAAGGCGACGGGGCAGGGCGAGCCTGCGCCCGTCGGCGGCGAATTCGACTTCTTGCGCATTCCGGCCGTGTGGATGTGCTTCGGTTTCTTCTTCTTCTATGCCGCGGTGATCAGCGTGGTGCAGACCTTCGCGCCGGTGGCCGCGGGGCAACTGCATGCGGTGCCGGTGGCGCTGGTGGCGGTGTGCCTCACGGTCTACATGGTGGCGAGCGCCGCGGGCATGGTGGTGGGGGGCTTCCTGGCTTCCGATCCGACGCGCTGCGAGCGCATCGTGGGCGCGGGTTTTGGCATTGCGGCCGCGCTGGCGCTGGTGCTGGCGTTCGCGAGCTTTCCGCCGGTCGTGGTGCCGGTGCTGTTCGGGGCCATGGGTTTTGTCTCGGGTGTCGCCGGGCCGTCGCGCGATCTGCTGGTGAAGAAGTCGACGCCGCCCAATGCGACCGGGCGCGTGTACGGCGTGGTGTATGCGGGGCTCGACATCGGACAGGCCTTGGCGCCGCTGGTGTTCGGTCGGCTGATGGACCACGGGCAGTACACGAGCGTGATCGTGGGCCTGGCGCTGGTGCAGGGCGTGCTGATCGCCAGTGCATTCAACGTGCGTCGTGTGCGGCGCACGGCGCTGGTGCCTGCGTCGGCCTGAGTCCCTTCTTTTGATTGAAAGTGCGGTCGATATCATCGGCCGCATGCAAGCCTTGTATGTCTATGTGATCGCCGGTGCTGTACTGGCGGGTTTCGTGCAGGGCCTGTCGGGCTTTGCGTTCGGGCTGGTAGCCATGTCGGTCTGGGCGTGGACGCTGGAGCCGCAGCTCGCGGCGGTGCTTGCGCTGTTCGGCGCGCTGACGGGGCAGGTGATCGCGGCTGTCACCGTGCGGCGGTCATTCGACAAGAGTGTTCTCTGGCCCTTTGTGCTGGGCGGGCTGGTCGGAGTGCCGTTCGGTGTCTGGCTGCTGCCGCACCTTGATCTTGTCGTCTTCAAGCTGTGTCTTGGCGTGCTGCTGGTGCTGTGGTGCCCGGCGATGCTGATGTCGCAGCATCTGCCGAAGGTTTCGTTCGGTGGGCGTTGGGCTGATGGCGTGGCCGGGGCTATCGGGGGCGCGATGGCTGGGATCGGTGGGTTCTCGGGGACCATTCCCACGCTCTGGTGCACCTTGCGCGGCTTTCAGCGCGATACGCAGCGGGCTGTGATCCAGAACTTCAATCTGTCGATGTTGATGGTGGCGTTTGCCATTCATGTTTTCAGCGGGAGCATCGGGCGGTCTGTTGTGCCGTTGCTGGGGCTTGTTGCGCTGGCTGTTGCTGTGCCTGTGTTGCTGGGGGCTCGGCTTTATATCGGGATCAGTGAGGTGGCGTTTCGGAAGTTGGTGTTGGGGTTGTTGACTGCTTCTGGGGTGGCTTTGTTGGCTTCTGCTTTGCCGGCTTTGTTGCGGCGCTGAGGGGTTGTTTTCCGGGGCCGGGACTCGCCCCGGCGGGCGACCTACTTTTCTTTGCTTCGCCAAAGAAAAGTAGGCAAAAGAAAGGCGACCCCACTGTCTGCGACCCCTTCGCTGCGCGAAGGGGCAACCTGCGGTGCTCGCGTTTCGCGGGGTCTCGCCCAAACTCGCTTCGCTCAGACAAGGGCGAGCCCTGATCCGCGAAACGCTGCGCTCCTCGGCGCAGCCAGAGGGGAGGGGGAGATGGGCGGGCCTTTGCTTCGCTCGGCCACCATGCCACCGCAGGCGCTGCGCGCCTGCGGTGGTTGGTATTGGCTGTTGGGTATTCGAGAGCCGAGCGCAGCGATGGCCTGCTGGGTTCCCCAATCCCTTCTGGCTGCGCCGAGGAGCGCAGACGTAGACGGGATCAGGGCCGCAGCTGTTTGAGCGAAGCGAGTTCTGCGGCCCCCCGTCTACGTCGAGCACCGCAGGTTGCCCGTAGCGAAGCGTAGGGACGCAGACAGTAGGGTCGCCTTTTCTTTGGCTACTTTCTTTTGGCGAAGCAAAAGAAAGTAGCTCGCCCGCCGGGGCGAGACCCGGCCCCGGAACGCACTACAGAAGACAGCACTTCACCGAGGCAGAGCCAAAGCAAACGGCAAACTAACAACCCCCAACAAGGTAGACAACGTCACCAACCCCGCCACATAAGGCCCGTTGTACCCCATCCGAGCAGCCAGCACATAAGCACTGGAAGCCGTAGGCACAGCAGAAAAAGCCATCAACACGGCAGCGTGCGTAGCATCCAGCCGCAACCAAAGCGCCAGCCCCCAGGCAATAAGCGGCAAGAACAGATGCCGTATCGCCAACACCGAAACAGCCAGCACCTTCCCAGCCCCCAGCGTGGAAAACTTCATCCCCGCCCCCGCAGCCAGCAACCCCAATGCGAGCGACGCAGCCCCGATGCGCGTCAATGTGGGCGTCACCCAGGCAGGCACAGTCAAGCCCAGCACATTCGCCAGCAGCCCTGCCACCGTCGCGACGATCAGTGGGTTGCGCACCAGTTGCCGCACGAACCCGGTCTGCGCATGTCGCGTCATCGGCCACACGGCCGCGATGTTGAAGATAGGCACGCACACACCGATCAGCACAGCGATCAGCAACAGGCCTTCTGGGCCCGCCAGCCGCTCCGCCAGCGCCAGGCAGATGAACGAGTTGAAGCGGAACGCGACTTGCGCGCTGGCCGCGTGGTCGCGCCGGTCGATGTGCGTGCGCAGGCCCGGAACGAAGGGCAGGGCATAAGCCATCGCGATGCCGCAGGCACCAACGCCGACGCCCGCCGTGAGCAGGCTCGATGTCGCACCGAAGTCGAGCGGGCTGCGCACGATTGAATGGAACAGCAGTACGGGAAAAAGAAAGTAGTAGACGAGGCTCTCGACCTGGTCCCACACGCGGCGGTCGAGCGCGGTGTAGCGGCACAGGAGCCAGCCGATGGCGATGAGGGAGAAGTCGGGGAAAAGCAGCTGAGCGTAATTCACCGCTTCGAGGATAAACCCGCTTGACCATGGGTAATCCACAGCACGGAGAGCGCTTCTGAACCGCTAGCATCCGGGCTTTGTTTTTCGACATCATTCATTCAAATACCAAGGAGTTTTCGATGCAACGTCGTCAATGGAGCGCGCTGGTGGGAGGCGCCGCACTGGTCGCCATCGCGGGTCAGAGCTTTGCGCAGGGTTACCCCAACAAGCCCGTCGAACTGAGCGTGCCCTTCGCACCAGGCGGCACGACGGACATCGTGGCGCGCGTGATCTCCGATCCGCTGGGCAAGGTGCTGGGCCAGCCCGTGGTGGTGATCAACCGCGCAGGTGGCGGCGGCATCGTGGGCGCGGCCGAAACGGCACGCGCCACGCCCGACGGCTACAAGCTCGGCATTGCCACAGTGTCGAGCACGGCGGCCAACCCGGCCATCAACCCGAAGACGCCGTACGACCCGATCAACGACTTCACGCCGATCATCAACATCGCGGCCACGCCGAACATCATTGCCGTCAACCCGAGCTTCCCGGCCAAGAACTACGCCGAGTTCGTGGCCGAGCTGAAGAAGAACCCCGGCAAGTATTCGTACGCCTCGTCGGGCACAGGCGGCATCGGCCACCTGCTGATGGAGCTCTACAAGAGCCTGACCAACACCTTCGTCACGCACATCCCGTACCGCGGCGCGGGCCCGGCGCTGAACGACGTGGTGGCCGGCCAGGTGCCGATCATGTTCGACAACATTCCCTCGGCCATGCCCTTCATCACCAGCGGCCGGCTGATCCCCATCGTGGTGTCGGCGCCGCAGCGCCTGGCCGCGCTGCCCAACGTGCCGACCTTCAAGGAAGTGGGTCTTGAGCCGGTGAACCGCATGGCGTACTACGGCATCCTCGGCCCCAAGGGCCTGCCGAAGGAAGTGGTCGACAAGATCAGCGCCGGCGTGAAGAAGGCCGTGGAAGAACCGGCGGTGCGCAAGCGCATCGAGGACACGGGCTCGCTGATCGTGGCCAACTCGCCCGAGCAGTTCGCCGCGCAGATCAAGGCCGAGTACGAGGTCTACAAGCAGGTCGTGAAGAAGCAGAACCTGAAGCTCGACTGATAGCTCTTCTTTGCACGAAAGAAAGCCGCCCGCATGCCGGGCGGCTTTTTCTTTTGTTATCTTGCAAGGCATGACCGAGGCAGCCACGCAGACACCCGACATCGACGACTTCATCGACGCCCTCTGGCTCGAAGACGGGCTGTCCAAGAACACGCTGGCCGCCTACCGCCGCGACCTCGCGCTGTTCGCGCAGTGGCTGCACGCGCAGCGCAACGGCGCCGGGCTCGATGCCGCGAAAGAGAACGACCTGCAGGCCTACATGGGCGTGCGCCTGTCCACCAAGGGCAAGGCCACTTCGGCCAACCGCCGTCTCACCGTGTTCAAGCGCTACTACCGCTGGGCGCTGCGCGAGCGGCGTATCGTGGCCGACCCGAGCATCCGGCTCGCGCCCGCGCGGCAGATGCCGCGTGCCATCAAGACACTGTCGGAAAAGCAGGTCGACGACTTGCTGGCCGCGCCGGACGTCGAGTCGCCGCTCGGCCTGCGCGACCGCGCGATGCTGGAGCTGATGTATGCGAGCGGCCTGCGCGTGAGCGAGCTGGTGGCGCTCAAGGCCATCGACATGAGCCTGAACGACGGCGTGCTGCGCGTGCTGGGCAAGGGCAACAAGGAGCGGCTCGTGCCCTTCGGCGGCGAGGCGCGGCGCTGGATCGAGCGCTACCTGGAGGAGTCGCGCCCCGTCATCCTCGATGGGCAGCAGACGCCGGACTTGTTCGTGACCGCACGCGGCGCGGGCATGACGCGCGTGATGTTCTGGATCATCGTGAAGAAACACGCCACTGCAGCGGGCATCCACGTGCCGCTGTCGCCGCACACACTGCGCCATGCCTTCGCCACGCATTTGCTGAACCACGGGGTCGATTTGCGCGCGGTGCAGTTGCTGCTGGGGCATGCCGACATCTCGACGACGACGATCTACACGCACGTGGCGCGCGAGCGCCTGAAGCAGCTGCATGCGCAGCACCATCCGCGTGGATGAAGGCGGACAATGAGAAGCGACGCAACACCTGCAGACGAACGACAGACACCATGAATTTCCTTGCTTCATCGAAGCCTTCGCACCGCGTGGCAACCCGCCTTCTTGCCGCGGCCGCGCTGTGCGCCGCTTCCGGTGCGCACGCGCAGGCCGTGCCCAAGACCGTGCGGCTCATCGTCGCCTATCCGGCGGGCGGCGTCAGCGACGTGGTCGCGCGCGCACTGGGCGACCGGCTCGCAGCGCAGATGGGCATCACGGTGATCGTGGACAACCGCGCCGGCGCTAGCGGTGCCATCGGCATGGACGCCGTCGCCAAGGCCGCGCCCGACGGCGCGACGCTGGGCTTCTCGGCCATCAGCCCGCTGGTGCTGAGCCCGCATCTGGGCAAGCTGTCCTTCGACCCGCTGAAAGACGTGGCGCCGGTGGCGAGCGTGATGTATTCGCCGGTGCTGCTGATTGCCACGCCGGCCAGCAAGGCAAAGGATTTCCGCGCGTTGATCGACGATGCCAAGGCGCATCCGGGTGCGGTGCGCTGGGCCACGTCGGGGCCGGCCTCGCTCGGGCACATCGTGCTGGAGCAGCTGCGTGCGGCGGCGGGCGTCGACATCACGCACGTGCCCTACAAGGGCGGCGGCCAGCAGCTCAACGATGCAATCGGCGGGCAGTTCGAGATTCTTTCGACCAACGCGAGCCCGACGCTGTCGTCGCACATCCAGTCGGGCAAGCTGCGCCCGCTGGCGGTGGGCGCGCCTGCGCGCCTCGAGAGCCTGCCGCAGGTGCCTACGCTGGGCGAGCTGGGCTACAAGGCGGCCAATATCAATTCGCTGTTCGGCGTGTTCGCGCCCGCTGCCACGCCGAGCGCTCTGGTTGCGAAGTACAACGCCGAGATCAACAAGGCGCTGGCCAGCCCTGAACTGCGCGCCAAGCTCACGGCCACCGACAACGTGCCGACCGGCGGCACCGCGGCCGCGTTTGCGAAAGAGATCGCCAGCGAGTTCGAAAGCAACGGCCGCATCGTGAAGGCCGCGGGCATCAAGGCCGACTGACGCCTGAATGACACCTCGACTTGTGGTTTGATTTTCCCTACCTTATAGTAGGTAGATGACCAGCGCCACCGCCCTTGCCACCGGCAGCACCCGCGAGCAGATCCTCGCGGTGGCGCGCGGGTTCATCGAAACGCGTTCCTACCTGGGCTTCAGCTTCCAGGACGTGGCAGACGCGGTTGGCGTGCGCAAGGCCAGCCTGTACCACCACTTCCCGACCAAGGAGGCGCTGGGCGTCGCAGTGATTCGCGCGGCCACGCAGGGCTTCAAGGACTGGGACGCCGCCCGGGCGCGCGAGCCGAAGGACGCGCTCGAATCGTATTTCCGCATGTACCGCAACACGCTCAGGGCCGGCTCGGGCGTGTGTCCCGCCGGGGCGCTGGCGCCCGGCTGGGGCGTCATCAACGACGAGCTGCGCCAGGCCGTGCAGGAGCTGCGCAACACGCAGGTGACGTGGCTCACCGGCGTGCTCGGTGCGCTGATGCCGGCGAAGAAGAAGGGCACGTCTGTCGCTTCGCTGGCCGCGTACGTGTTTTCGGTCTGCCAGGGCGCGTTGTTGTCGGCGCGCATGACAGGGCGCGTGGACGACTTCGACGAAGCTGTCGCGCAACTCAGGAGTTCACTGCCTGGCTGACCGCCAGGCTTGATGCAGGCACGCCTCGGCGTGCCTATTTTTTGACCTAACAGCCTACCGATTGGATGGTAGACAAAACCTGCTGGAGCAACCCATGAAAGCCGTCATTTCCGCCTACGCCCGTTCCCCTTTTCATTTCTCGAAGAAAGGCGCACTCGCCGAGGTGCGGCCCGACACGCTCGCCGCCGGCGTGGTGCGCGGCCTGCTGCAGCGCACAGACCTCGACCCTGCGCTGCTCGAAGACGTCATCCTCGGCTGCGCGTACCCCGAAGCCTCGCAAGGCAACAACCTCGCGCGCATCGTCGGGTTGCTGGCCGGCCTGCCGCACGAGGTGGGCGGCATGACGGTGAACCGCTTCTGCGGCTCGTCGATGCAGGCCGTGCACATTGCTGCCGCGCAGATCGAGGCGGGCATGGGCGACGCCTTCCTGTGCGTCGGCGTGGAGTCGATGACGATGGTGCCGCAGGGCGGTTTCAACTTTTCGCCGAGCCCCGAGCTGAAGGAGAACACCGACGCCTACATCTCGATGGGCGAGACGGCCGAGAACGTGGCGCAACGCTGGAACGTGAGCCGCACCGACCAGGAGGCCTTTGCTGTGGAGTCACACCGCAAGGCGGCCGAGGCGCGCGCGCAGGGGCGCCTGGCAGGCGAGATCGTGCCCGTGAGCCTGGCATCGGGCGACATCGTCGATGCCGACGGCTGCATCCGGCCCACGACTTCGGCCGAGGCGCTGGCGAACCTGAAGCCCGCGTTCCGCCCCGATGGCGTTGTGACTGCCGGCACCTCGTCGCCGCTGACCGATGGAGCGGCCGTGGTGCTCGTCACCAGCGATGCCTTTGCCGCCAAGCATGGCCTGCAGGCGCTGGCGCGCATCCGGTCGTTTGCGACAGTGGGCGTCGACCCGGCCATCATGGGCATCGGCCCGATTCCCGCGACCCGCAAGGCGCTGGCGCGCGCCGGCCTGAGCGCGGCCGACCTCGACGTGATCGAGATCAACGAGGCCTTCTCCTCGCAGGCGCTGGCCTGCATCCGCGACCTCGGGCTCGACCCGGCGAAGATCAACCTCGACGGCGGCGGCTTGTCCATCGGCCATCCGTTGGGTGCGACGGGTGCGCGCATTACGGGCAAGGCGGCGTCGCTGCTGGCGCGCGAGAAGGGCCGCTACGCGCTGGCCACGCAGTGCATCGGCGGCGGGCAGGGCATTGCGACGATTCTCGAGCGCGTCTGAGCGTCCGAGAATGTGGGCGGAAACCACAAGGAGACCCGATGACTGCAAGCACTGAGGCCGGCGCGAAGCACAAGCTGTATCTCGAAGACCTGGCGGTCGGCGACCGCTTCACCAGCGGCGAGCACGCGCTGGATGTGGCGCAGATCAAGGCCTTCGCGCAGCAGTTCGATCCGCAGCCTTTCCACACCGACGAAGAGGCCGCCAAAGCCACCTTCTTTGGCGGCCTCGCCGCGAGCGGCTGGCACACGGCCGCGCTCACGATGAAGCTGCTGGTCGACAGCGGTATTCCCCTGGCCGACGGCATCATCGGCTCGGGCGGCGAGCTCCAGTGGCCCAAGCCGACGCGCCCAGGTGACGTGCTGCACGTGGTGAGCGAGGTGGTCGACATCACGCCCTCGCGCTCCAAGCCTAGTCGCGCGATGGTGACGATGCGCTGCCAGACGCTCAACCAGCGCGGCGAAGTGCTTCAGGCCTTCACGCCGAAGCTGGTGGTGCACAGCAGGCCCACGTCGGCCTGAGTTCTTCAGACCACGCGCAGGCCCAGTTCCTCGACCAGCGAGGCGGCCTGCCGGTGCGAGATGGTGGCACCCTTGAACTGGGCCGCGTTAGCGAGCCGCAGCCCGCCGAGATCGACCTCGCGCAAATCGGCGCCTTCGAAGCGCGCGAGCTTCAGGTGTGCGTTGCGCAGGCTGCCACCTTCGAACACAGCCTCGCGGAAATCGCAGCCCGACAGGTCGGCCTCCGAGAAGTCGAGCTGTTCGAGCTTCTGCTTGCGGAACGACATGCCGCGCAGGTGCGCATCGACCAGCAGCGAATCCTTGAAGCCGATGCCCAGCGCCGAGACTTCGCCGAAGTGCGCGCCCGTGAGCTTTACGCCGCTGAAGAATGCCGAGGCCAGCTTGGCGCGCATCCACTGCGTGTTGTTCAGGTCGCAGTCCTGGAAGCGCGCGTTCGTCAGGTCCGCGAGGCCGAAGTCGGCCTGGCGTGCCCTGCACCCGGCCCAGCGCGTCTCCGACAGCAGCGTGCGATCGAACGAGGTTTCGGCGAAGTTGCAGAGCGTGAACTGCGCGCCGCGCAGGTCGAGGCGGGACAGGTCGGCCTCGTCGAAATCGCAGCGTTCGAAATGCAGCGGCTCGGCGCCCTTGCGGTCTTGCAGGCAGGCCAGCAGGTCGGGGCGTGACCAGGTCTGGTCGGAAATCACGTTGCTCATTCGGGGCGGGAGTCGGTCAGCGCACGCAATTCTTCGGGGCTGAAGCCCGCCCGGCTGCGTGCCTCGAGGTTGAAAGGCGGTTTGTGGCGCGGTGCGTCGTAGCGCGCCACCAGGGCGGGGTAGGTTGCCTCCGCATCGAGGCCCGCGCCATCGCACAGCCAGCGGTACCAGTGGTTGCCGATGGCCACGTGGCCCACTTCGTCGCGCAGGATGATGTCGAGGATCTCCACCGCACGCAGCGCATCGGGCGTGTTCACGCGCTTGAGCTTGCCCTGGATGAGCGGCGTGGCGTCGAGCCCGCGCGCCTCCAGCGTGCGCGGCACCAGCGCCATGCGGGCGAGCACGTCGTCCTTCGTTTTCTCGCACATGTTCCACAGGCCGTCGTGGCCGGGGAAGTCGCCGTAGCGCCAGCCCATGTCCTGCAGGTGCGTGTGCAGCAGCGTGAAGTGCAGAGCCTCTTCGTCGGCCACGCGCAGCCAGTCGCGGTAGTAGGCCTCGGGCATGCCGTCGTAGCGCCACACGGCGTCGAGCGCGAGGTTGATCGCGTTGAACTCGATGTGGCAGATCGAATGGATCAGCGCGGCCCGTCCTTCGGTGGTGAACGGCGAGCGTTTTTGCACGGCGGTGGCGGCCACGCGCAGCGGTCGTTCCGGGCGGCCGGGCACGCCAACATCGTCGCCGGCTGTGCGGATCGGGTCGGTTGCTATGGAATCGGTAGCGCCGGGCAAAGATATGGCGCGCGTTGCAGCCACCTTTTCGTCAGGGTCTGTCAGGCGTAGCGCGGCGAGCGCGCTCAATCGGGGGTGCATCCCTACAATTCTAGTTTTTGACCTTCCATGGACTGAAAGCAATGGCGCTCTACGAACTCGACGGCGTGGCCCCCCAGATGGGCGAAGGAGCATGGGTGGCCGACAGCGCGGAAGTCATGGGCAACGTCAAGCTGGCGGACAACGCCAACGTGTGGTTCGGCGCAGTGCTGCGCGGCGACACCGAGTTGCTGACCGTCGGGCGCAACAGCAACATCCAGGACCTGTCGGTGCTGCACGCCGACATCGGCTGCCCGCTGACCGTAGGCGACAACGTGACCATCGGCCACCAGGTGATGCTGCATGGCTGCACCATCGGCGACAACACGCTGATCGGCATCCAGGCCGTGGTCTTGAATAACGCGAGGATCGGCCGCAATTCGATCGTTGGCGCCGGCAGCGTCGTGACCGAGGGCAAGGAGTTTCCCGACAACTCTCTCATCATGGGCTCGCCGGCCAAGGTGGTGCGCACCCTCGACGACGCCGCGGCCGCCAAGCTGCGCCAGGGTGCCGAACACTATGTGTTGAACGCCCGTCGCTTCGCGAAGGGCCTGAAAAAGATCGCCTGACCGCCCCGGTTGCAGGCACACAGAGAAAGAAGACGTTTTGAGCGAGCTGCACAAATTCCTGTTCGATGGCCTGCCGGTGCGCGGCATGATCGTGCGCCTGACAGATGCGTGGCAGGAGATCCTTGCGCGGCGCGCCTCCAACACCGCCACCGGCGCCTACCCGCCGCCCGTGGCCGAACTGCTCGGCGAGATGACGGCTGCCGCTACGCTGATGCAGGCCAACATCAAGTTCAACGGCGCGCTCATCTTGCAGATCTTCGGCGACGGTCCCGTGAAGGTCGCGGTGGCTGAGGCCAAGCCCGACCTGAGCCTGCGCGCCACCGCCAAGGTGATCGGCGACCTGCCCGCCGACGCGCGCCTGCCCGACATGGTCAACGTGAACAACAAGGGCCGATGCGCCATCACGCTCGACCCCAAGGACAAGCTGCCGGGCGCCACCCCCTACCAGGGCGTGGTGCCGCTCTTCGGCGACGAGGGCGAGAAGCTCGGCAAGCTCAGCGACGTGCTGCAGCACTACATGCTGCAAAGCGAGCAGCTCGACACCACGCTGGTGCTTGCTGCCGACGACAAGGTGGCCGCGGGCCTGCTGATCCAGCGCCTGCCGGTGAAGGGCGAGGGCAACCTCGAAGGCACCTCCGACAAGGACCACGACCAGGCCAACGAAGACCAGATCGGTCGCAACGAGGACTACAACCGCATCTCGATCCTCGCGTCGAGCCTGACGCGCGACGAGCTGCTGACGCTCGACATCGAGACCATCCTGCGCCGCCTGTTCTGGGAAGAAAAGCTGCTGCGCTTCGAGCCACAGGCCGGCCTGCTGGGCCCGCACTTCGCCTGCACCTGCGGGCGTGAGCGCGTGGCGCAGATGATTCGCGGGCTGGGTGTGGAGGAGGCCGAGAGCATCCTCGCCGAGCGCGGCGACATCGAGGTGGGCTGCGACTTCTGCGGCAAGCAGTACCGCTTCGATGCGGTCGATGCAGCGCAGCTGTTCAAGCCGTTGGGTGACCAGATTCCGGGTAGCCCGGTCGTTCAGTAAGCAGGAAGCCGATCGGGCTCAGCGAGCTCCGTCGTCGAATTCGCTGAAAGCGATGTCGGGTGCGCTCGTGTTGTGCTTCGACGGCAGGCTGCGGCCGAAGCGCACTTGCGTGACCTGCAGCGTCTTCACCTCGGGCAACGGCAGTACCTGCGGCGCAGCTTGAGGCGATGCCTGCCAGCGCACTTCGCTCACGTCGGCGTTGTCCGGCGCAACGTACATCGAACGCAGCACAGCGAAGGGCTGTGCGCTCGCGGTGGGCTTTGACAGCGTCACGTCGAGCGCGGTACGTGCGCGGCTGATTTCGTCCACGCGCACCGCGGCACTGCCGCCGTCGGTGAAGCGCACGTTAATGGCCAGCGGCCGCGGCACGATCCGGATCGATGCAATGTTCACCACCGGCCGCGCAGCCGCCTCGACCGGGCCGAGCAGGAACGACGAGCCATACACGCCATCGCCGAAACGAGCCTCGGGCAGCGGCTTGATGCGCCAGTAGCCGTCGGACGGATAGAGCACGATCGCTTCGAGCGCCTTGCCGTTTTCCTTCTTGAACACCTGCAGCAGGTGAAAGCCGCTGTCCTTGCGCTTGCCCACCTGCACGGGCACGCGCTGCGGCCGCCAGAAGGTCGGCAGCGTCATGCCGACGATGCGCCACTGGGCGTTGTCCATCAGCACCACGGTGCGCTTGCGGAAGCGGTGTGCCGGGTCGGTCGGGTGCGCGCCGCCGTCGAAGTTGCAGCCCGAGAAGTCGGGCTTGGTGACGTCGTTGCCGATCTTGTCGAGGTAGTCGGGCTGCAGCGCCTCGATGCGCATGCGGCGGATGCCGTCGCCGCGCAGGGTCAGCGAGACGTTGTCTTCCTCGGCGCAGGCGGTGGTGGTGGTGCCGTTCTCGACAGTGGCGGCAACGGGGGCTGCGGTGGCCTGGCTTGTGGCCAGCAGCAGGGCGGCCAGAGTGCAGGGAAGAAGCGTGACGCGTGCGGCAGTCGAAAGGGGCATCGGGTCTCCGGTAAGGGGTGAGGCGCGCGCTACTCGCGGCGCGCGATCAGGTCGCTGAAGAGCTTATGTTCGCATTCCGGGTCGGAGCATTTCTCGCAAGGCCACGACCACGAGGCGGGCTTAGCGTCGGACTGGGCGCGCGTGCGGGGACGGCCCTCGTTGCCCGCGATGGAATTGATGGCGTTCCAGGCATTGGCGAGCCGTTCGCCGCCCGTGCCGTGCACCACGGCATACGAGAGCTTCGCGCCCGTGAGCGCGGCGCGCACCAGCGTGTCAGTCGGCTGCCGCGCATGCGGGCCGTCGCGCATGTCGTCGGCTACCCAGGGCAGGTCGAGCGCGGTGAGCAGCGTGATGGCGTAGCGTCGTTGCGCGGCAAGGGCGCTTTCGTAGAGCGTGGCGTCGGCGAACAGCTGCTCGCTGTAGACCGCGGTCATGAGGGCTGTGGTGTCGGCTACCACCACGCCGGTGGTTGCAGCCGCATCGATGCGGCGGGTCTGCTCGTCGGCGATGGCCTGCTGCTCGTCGGGGCGTGGTGTACGGCCTTCGCGCTCGCACCATTCGCGCAGGTACTCGCCCACAAGCGTGGCCGGCGTGCCGCGGTCCTGCAGGCGCTGCGCGATGGCGCGGGCCAGCTCGGTCTTGCCGGTGCTTTCGGCGCCCACGAGTGCGATGACGCAGCCGGTCGGCAGTGTGGGCGTCATGCGCGTACCGCCTGAGCGGGCATGCGCTGCCGCCACGCGATGTAGCCCGCCACGCTGAGCACCGCAAACACCGCATACAGGCCCACGGTGAGCCAAAGCCCCTTGTGGATGAACAGGCCCACGCTCACGACATTCACGGCCAGCCAGATCAGCCAGTTCTCGATGAACTTGCGCCCGAGCAGGAACTGCCCGACCAGGCTCAGGCCGGTGGCGAAGCCGTCCCACCAGGGCACGTCGGTGTCGGTGAAGCGGCGCAGGAAGAGGGCGACGGCCGGCCACGCCAGTGCGCAGGCGGCCAGCGTGAGGGCGATGCCGCGCGGCGAGAGCTGGGTGACATGCAACGCGCTACCGTCGGCCCGGTGGCCGCGCAGCCATTGCGACCAGCCCCACAGGGCGACGAAAGCGAAGAAGACCTGGAGAGAGGCGTCGCCGTAGATGCGCGCCTTGGCGAACACCGCCACGTAGAGCAGTGAACTGACGATGGCCAGCGGCCATCCCCAGTGAATCTCGCGCATGTTGCAGCCAACCATGGCGAGCGCCAGGAGCGAGGCCACGAGTTCGAGCCAGCTGACAGGAGAGCCCCACAGCAGGAAGGCGGGGGCCGAGAGAAGCTCGGTCATCAGCAGGCGAAAAGGTGAAGAAAGGTCAGTGAGTGATCTGTACGAACACTTCGTTCGGCTTCACCATGCCGAGTTCCGCGCGTGCACGCTCCTCGACCATTTCGAGGCCGTCCTTGAGGTCGTTGACCTCGGAGATCAGGCGCTCGTTGGTCAGCGCAGCCTTGGCGTTGGCTTCCTTCTGGTCGGCAAGCTTGGTGCGTAGCTGAGCCACGTCGCGCACGCTGCCGCGCCCGTTCCACAGCTGCCACTGCAGGATGGCCAACAGGAGCAGCAGGACGATCGGTGGAACGAGGCGGGCGCGCATGCCGCGTGGCGTCCGGGCGTTACTTCAGGTTGTAGAACGCGCCGCGGCCCGGGTAGACGGCGATGTCGCCGAGGTCTTCTTCGATGCGCAGCAGCTGGTTGTACTTGGCGATGCGGTCCGAGCGCGACAGCGAGCCGGTCTTGATCTGGCCGGCATTGGTGCCCACGGCGATGTCGGCGATGGTGCTGTCTTCGGTTTCGCCCGAGCGGTGCGAAATGACGGCCGTGTAGCCCGCCCGCTTGGCCATCTCGATGGCGGCGAAGGTCTCGGTCAGCGTGCCGATCTGGTTGATCTTGATCAGGATCGAGTTGGCGATGCCCTTTTCGATGCCTTCCTGCAGGATCTTGGTGTTGGTGACGAACAGGTCGTCGCCCACCAGCTGCACGCGCTTGCCCAGGCGTTCGGTCAGGTGCTTCCAGCCGTCCCAGTCGCCTTCGTGCATGCCGTCTTCGATGCTGATGATCGGGTACTTGTCGACCCAGGTCGCGAGCATGTCGGTCCAGCTTTCGGCCGTGAGCGAGAGGTTTTCGCCCGACAGAACGTACTTGCCGTCCTTGTAGAACTCGCTGGCCGCGCAATCGAGGCCCAGGGCGATCTGCTCGCCGGCGGTGTAGCCGGCCTTGTCAATGGCTTCGAGGATCAGCTGGATCGCCGCTTCATGGCTCTCGACGCTGGGGGCGAAGCCGCCTTCGTCGCCGACCGCCGTGCTGATGCCGCGGTCGCCCAGGATCTTCTTCAGTGCATGGAACACTTCGGCGCCATAGCGCACGGCCTCGCGGAAGCTCTTGGCGCCCACGGGGATGATCATGAACTCCTGCAGGTCGAGGCTGTTGTTGGCGTGCGCGCCGCCGTTGATGACGTTCATCATCGGCACCGGCATCTGCATGCCGCCCATGCCGCCGAAGTAGCGGTACAGCGGCAGGCCCGACTCTTCGGCTGCTGCACGGGCCACGGCCATCGACACGGCGAGGGTGGCGTTGGCGCCCAGGCGGCCCTTGTTGTCGGTGCCGTCGAGGTCGATCATCGTGCGATCGAGGAAGGCCTGTTCGCTGGCATCGAGGCCGAGCACGGCTTCCGAGATCTCGGTGTTGATGTTCTCCACGGCCTTGAGCACGCCCTTGCCGAGATAGCGGCTCTTGTCGCCGTCGCGCAGCTCGATGGCTTCGCGCGAACCGGTCGATGCGCCCGAAGGCACGGCTGCGCGGCCCATGGTGCCCGATTCGAGCAGCACGTCGCATTCGACGGTGGGGTTGCCTCGGCTGTCGAGAATTTCGCGGCCGACGATGTCAACGATTGCACTCATCTTTTGTCTTTCTCTTTCTGGTCTCTTTGGCGGATGAACAAATTGGGATCAGAGGCCTTCGACGGCGATCATGTTCATGATCGCCGCGCCGGCACGCGCTTCGCGTGCCTTGAGGTACTCGGGTGTCTCGTAGAAGGCCTTGGCCTTCTCGAAGCTGGCGAACTTGAGGATGACGATGCGCGTGGGCTTCCAGTCGCCTTCCAGCGGCTGCACCTGGCCGCCGCGCACGCACACTTCGGCGCC
The DNA here is from genome assembly GCF_051216835.1 of Variovorax multivorans. Lineage (NCBI taxonomy): Bacteria > Pseudomonadati > Pseudomonadota > Betaproteobacteria > Burkholderiales > Comamonadaceae > Variovorax > Variovorax multivorans. The sequence continues at coordinate 94,791 of NZ_JBPJZL010000005.1, read as the reverse complement.
GTGCGCCTGCATGGCGACGGTCGACCACTTCTTGTATTCCTCGTACTGCGTCGGGTTGGTCACCTCGACGTGGGCGATGACGTATCCGCTGCTCATGCGACTGCCTTCAGTGTCTTGTTGGTGCTGCCGGCGCCCTTGTCCTTGTGCTCGAGCGCGGCCTTGATGAAGGCGTTGAACAGCGGGTGGCCGCCCCACGGGGTCGACTTGAACTCGGGGTGGAACTGCACGCCGATGAACCACGGGTGCACGTCCTGCGGCAGCTCGACGATCTCGGTCAGGTGCTCGCGCTGCGTGAGCGCGGAGATCACGAGGCCGGCGTTGCGCAGCTCGTCGAGGTAGTTCACGTTGGCTTCATAGCGGTGGCGGTGGCGCTCTGTGACCACGTCGCCGTAGATGCTGTGGGCCAGCGTGCCGGGAGCCACGTCGGAGCTTTGAGCGCCCAGGCGCATCGTGCCGCCGAGGTCGGACTTCTCGTCGCGCGTCTTCACGGTGCCGTCGCGGTCCTTCCACTCGGTGATCAGCGCGATCACGGGGGTGGGCGTCTCGGGGTCGAACTCGGTGCTGTTGGCGTTCTTCAGGCCGGCCACGTGGCGGGCGTATTCGATGGTGGCAACCTGCATGCCCAGGCAGATGCCGAGGTAGGGCACCTTGCCTTCGCGGGCGAAGCGGGCGGCCGAGATCTTGCCCTCGACGCCGCGCTGGCCGAAGCCGCCGGGCACCAGGATGGCGTCGTACTTGGCCAGGCGCGACACGTCCTGCGCCGAGATGGTTTCGGAGTCGATGTAGTCGATCTTCACGCGGGCATGGTTCTTCATGCCGGCGTGGCGCAGGGCTTCGTTCAGCGACTTGTAGCTGTCCGACAGGTCGACGTACTTGCCGACCATGGCAATCGACACTTCCTTTTGCGGATGCTCGACTTCGTACACCAGGTCGTCCCAGCGCTGCAGCTTGGCAGGCGGGGTGTTGATGCGCAGCTTGTCGCAGATCAGGCCGTCCAGGCCCTGTTCGTGCAGCATGCGGGGCACCTTGTAGATGGTGTCCACGTCCCACATCGAGATGACGCCCCATTCGGGCACGTTCGAGAACAGCGAGATCTTGGCGCGCTCGTCGTCGGGGATCGGGCGGTCGGCGCGGCACAGCAGGGCGTCGGCCTGGATGCCGATGGCGCGCAGTTCCTTGGCGGTGTGCTGTGTGGGCTTGGTCTTGAGCTCGCCGGCGGCGGCGATCCAGGGCACGTAGCTCAGGTGCACGAAGGCCGAGTTGTTCGGGCCCATGCGCAGGCTCATCTGGCGCACGGCTTCGAGGAAGGGCAGCGATTCGATGTCGCCCACGGTGCCGCCGATTTCGACGATGGCCACGTCCACCTCGTGCGCCGTGCCGATGCCGGCGCCGCGCTTGATGTATTCCTGGATTTCGTTGGTGATGTGCGGGATCACCTGCACCGTCTTGCCGAGGTAGTCGCCACGGCGCTCTTTTTCGAGCACGGTCTTGTAGATCTGGCCGGTCGTGAAGTTGTTGGCCTTGCGCATCCGCGTGTTGATGAAGCGCTCGTAGTGGCCGAGGTCGAGGTCGGTCTCGGCGCCGTCATCGGTGACGAACACTTCACCATGCTGGAAGGGCGACATCGTGCCGGGGTCGACATTGATGTACGGATCGAGCTTGATGAGGGTGACTTGGAGGCCGCGCGATTCGAGGATCGCGGCGAGCGAGGCGGAGGCGATTCCCTTGCCAAGGGAAGAAACGACACCACCGGTGACGAAGACAAATTTGGTCATGCCAGTTCCGGACGCTGTGAATCCGGGCAGTGGGAAATTGCGATTATAGGTGTGCCCTTCGCGACACCTTTCTCCAAGGGCTTGTTGCCGCTTGCCGGATGGCATGTGAGCAACAATACGCCCCATGCAAGATCTCGCCGGCAAACACATCGTCCTGGGCCTCACAGGGGGCATCGCCTGCTACAAGTCGGCCGAGCTGTGCCGCCTGTTCGTCAAGGCGGGCGCGACCGTCCAGGTCGTGATGACCGAGGCGGCGGAGCAGTTCATCACCCCCGTGACCATGCAGGCGCTCTCCGGGCGCACCGTCTACACCTCGCAGTGGGACACCCGCGAGCCCAACAACATGCCGCACATCAACCTGAGCCGCGAGGCCGATGCGATCGTGCTGGCGCCCTGCAGCGCAGACTTCATCGCGCGGCTGGTGCAGGGTCGCTCCGACGACCTTCTGAGCCTGATGTGCCTGGCCCGCCCTATGGACCGCGTCCCGCTGCTGATCGCGCCGGCCATGAACCGCGAGATGTGGGTCCATCCCGCCACCCAGCGCAACCTGATGCAGGTGTCGGCCGACGGCGCGACCGTGCTGGGCGTGGGCAACGGCTGGCAGGCCTGTGGCGAAACCGGCGATGGCCGCATGCTGGAGCCGGTGCAACTGCTGGAGGACATCACCGCCTTCTTCAGCCCCAAGCTGTTGGCGGGGCAGAAGGTGCTGGTCACGGCCGGCCCGACCTTCGAGGCGCTCGATCCGATCCGCGGCATCACCAACCACTCGTCCGGCAAGATGGGCTTTGCCATTGCCCGTGCGGCCCGCGAGGCGGGCGCCGAAGTCACGCTGGTGGCCGGCCCGGTGCACTTGCCGACCCCGCGCGGCGTGACGCGTGTCGACGTGCTGTCGGCGCAGGACATGCTCGAAGCGACCACCCGTGCTGCGCAGTTTGCTAGCATTTTTGTAGCTACGGCCGCCGTGGCCGACTGGCGGCCTGCCACGCACAGCGACCAGAAGATCAAGAAGGACGGCAGTGGCAAGACGCCGGTGCTGAATTTCGTGGAGAACGCGGACATCCTCCTCACGGTCGCCAAGAGCGAACGGGCCCAGTCGAAGAAGCTCTTCTGCGTTGGCTTCGCCGCCGAGAGCGAAAACCTCGCCGAGCACGCCAAGGCCAAGCGCGAGCGCAAGGGCATTCCGCTGCTGGTCGGCAACATCGGCCCGCTGACCTTCGGGCAGGACGACAACGCGCTGCTGCTGGTGGATGCCAACGGCGTGCGCGAACTCCCCCGTGCACCCAAGCTCACGCTGGCGCGCGAACTCATCACAGAGATTGCAGCCCGGCTTCCCGACTGGAGGGTCTGATGAATACCGAATCGAATACACCGCCCAATGGCGACTTTGCCCGCTACGTGGAGCAACTCTCGGCACGGGCCGCGCTGCCGAAGCGGGCCGCGCAGCCTGGCGAGCCCGGGCTCGATGTCGGCATCACGACGGCACCTGGCCAGCAGGGCGGGCCCGTGACCGCCGCCATGCAGCAACGCAACGAGGCAGCGTCGAACGGCGAAGTGCCGAAGTCACAGCCCGGGTCGTTCGACCCCATGACCCTCAAGGTGCTGGGCGTCGGCGGCGCACTGGTGTTCCTCGTGCTGTGGGCGGCCGGCGTGCCGTTCGGCGTGCTGGTCCTGCTGGCGGGCCTGGCCGTCTGGTTCGGCAAGAAATTGAAGGGCGTGAAGCTCACCCCCGGCGTCGCCAAATGGCAGCAGGTGCTCGAGGAAGCCGCCCGCAAGCAAAAAGAACAGCAACAGAAGCAAGGCAGCAAGTAAGTGAAAGTCGACGTTCGTATCCTCGATCCGCGCATGGTGGATCAATTGCCCGCGTATGCCACTCCCGGAAGCGCCGGCCTCGATCTGCGGGCCTGCCTCGATGCCCCCATCACGCTGGAGCCCAACGGCTGGCAACTGGTGGGCACCGGCATTGCGATCCACCTGGCCGACCCGGCCTATGCGGCGCTGATACTTCCGCGCTCCGGGCTGGGCCACAAGCACGGCATCGTGCTGGGCAACCTCGTCGGCCTGATCGACAGCGACTACCAGGGCGAACTGAAGATCAGCGCCTGGAACCGCAGCGACACGCCCTTCGTGCTGCAGCCGATGGAACGGCTCGCGCAACTGGTGATCGTGCCGGTGGTGCAGGCGCAGTTTCGGGTGGTCACAGACTTTGCACCTTCGCAACGGGGCGAGGGCGGCTACGGCTCCACGGGCAAGCACTGAGCCGATCTGGGAGGGAAGTTGGGTTTCCGAGCGGTAAAGAGCGGAACCGGCAAAGGCCGGCCAGCCTCGAAGGTATCAGTGTGTGTTCTGACGTCATCGCAGCGGGCGCTGCGGCGTTAGTCAGGCAGGCACAAGCCGATGCATGCATTCTTCATGCATCGTTCTATTCGAGGAGCCTCCCAACATGAAGATCTCAATGCGCTTTGTTTCCGTCACCGCTTCCGTGCTGGCCGTGGCCACGCTTACGGCATGCGTGGCACCGGCGCCGGTCTACCAGACCTCGCGCTATCCGTACCAGGCGCCCCCACAGGCCATTCAGTACCGCGAAGCTTCCTATGTCGAATACGGCCACGTGGCCAACATCGAGGTGCTGCGCAGCGAAACCGCTGGCACCGGCACCACGGGCGGCGGCGCCGTCGCCGGCGGGGTCATCGGTGGGGTGGTGGGCAACCAGTTCGGACGCGGCAACGGCCGTGCCGCAGCCACCGCGCTGGGCATCGTGGGCGGCGCGTTGCTGGGCAACACCATCGAGGCTCAGCAGAACGGCCCGCGCGCCTATGAAACCTACCGCGTGTCGGTGCAGACCGACCGTGGCGGCTTCCGCGCCTTCGACGTGCAGAGCCCGGGCGACCTGCGCATCGGCGACCGCGTGCGCATCGATAACGGTCAGATCTCGCGCATGTAAGCCGTCTCGTCCCTCGGGGCGGGAAAAAAGCCGGGCGTTGCCCGGCTTTTTTTGTGGGCGCTCGCTGGCGGCCCTTTGGTCAGTGCAGCGTCTGGTTGCTTGGCGCCATCGGCGACACCTTGAAGAAGCCCGTGCCCGCCGAACCCCGGCCGACTTCCTCTTCGGTGGCCTCGCGCACCGAACGCACCGTGATGTCGAGCCGGATCGCGATGCCGGCCAGCGGATGGTTGCCGTCGAGCACCAGATGGTCGGGGTAGATCTCGGCCACGGTGTAGATCGCGTCTTTTGGAATGTTGCTGTTCACGCCCTTGGGCAGAGCGGAGCCGTCGAAGGTCATGCCTTCTTCCGTGCCTTCGGGGAAGAGCGAGCGGGGCTCCAGAAAAAGCAACTGGTCGTTGAAGTCGCCGAAGCCCTGTTCGGGTTCGATCTGCAACTGCACCCGGGCGCCGGGCTCATGGCCTTGCAGGGCCGCTTCGATCACGTCGAAGAGATCGTCGCCGCCGACCATGAATTCCACCGGCTCGTCGAGCACATCCAGCACGTCGCCAAGCGTGTCTTTCATGGTCCAGGTCAAGCCGACCACGCATTGTTCAGAGATTTCCATTGCAGAATTCTCCCATGGAGATTAACCAACCGCTGCCGTTGCTCGGCGGCCTGAGCGCCGCGCAGTTCATGCGGCGGTACTGGCAGAAAAAACCATTGCTCGTCCGCCAGGCGATACCCGCGATGGTGCCACCGATCGAGCGCACTGATCTGTTCGCCCTGGCCGAACGCGAGGACGTCGAATCGCGCCTGATCCGCCACGGCAAGGCCGGCTGGTCGCTCAAGCATGGGCCGCTGGCCCGGCGCGCCTTGCCGCCGCTGAAGCAGCCGGCCTGGACGCTGCTGGTGCAGGGCGTCGACCTGCATCACGAGGGTGTGCACGAACTGTTGCGGCAGTTTCGCTTTCTGCCTGATGCCCGCCTCGACGACCTGATGATCAGCTACGCGAGCGATACCGGCGGCGTCGGCGCGCATTTCGACAGCTACGACGTTTTCTTGCTGCAGGCGCAGGGACGCCGCCGCTGGTCCATCGGCAAGCAGAGCGACCTGCGCCTGCAGCCGGGCGTGCCGCTCAAGATTCTCGAGAACTTCGAGCCTGAGCAGACCTTCGTGCTCGAGCCCGGCGACATGCTCTACCTGCCGCCGCGCTATGCCCACGACGGCGTGGCCGTGGGCGACGACTGCATGACCTGCTCCATAGGCCTGCGCTCGTCGGCCCTGGGTGAGCTCGGCTCCGACCTGCTGGCGCGCATGGCGCAGGCCTATGCAGAAGACCTGGAAGATGCCGGGCCGGCCGAGCTGGCGCGCTACCGCGATCCGGCACAGCCCGCGGTCGATGCGCCGGCCGCAATGCCTGCCGCGCTCCAGGGCTTCGCGCGCAAGGCCATCGAGGCCGCACTGCGCGACCCTGATGCCATCGACCGCGCGCTGGGCGAGTCGCTCACCGAGCCCAAGGCCAACGTCTGGTTCGGCGAAGGCGGCGAGGCGCCTGATGCAATGCAGCGCGTGTCTTTGGATCGCCGCACGCGCATGCTCTACGACACGCGGCACATCTACATCAACGGCGAGAGCTTTCGCGCGGGCGGTGCCGATGCGACGCTGATGCGCCGTCTGGCCGACCAGCGCGCGCTCGGCGCACGCGAACTGGCGCGAGCGAGCGAAGGCGCACTCGCACTGCTGGGCGAGTGGTGCGAAGCAGGGTGGCTTCATGCCGAATGACGACGCGCCCAGCCCATCGTTGCCCGAAGGGCGCTTCGATGGCCGCGAGGCCTTCGATGCGCTCCTGCGCGGCGCGCTGTCGGCCGCGGCGCAGCAGGGCTGGAAAGAGATCGTCTTCAGCGACCCCGATTTCGCCGACTGGCCCCTGGGCGAGCGCGCGACCATCGAAGCACTGCAGGCCTGGTCGGCCAGTGGCCGCCGCCTGATGCTGCTCGCGCAGCGCTTCGATGTTCTAGAACGAGGCCATGCGCGCTTCGTGCCGTGGCGCCGCATGTGGGACCACATCATCGAATGCCGCGCGACTGGCAAGGCTGTAGGCTCCGACGTGCCGAGCGCCATCTGGACGCCCACGTGGTTCGTGCACCGCATCGACCCCGAGCGCAGCAGGGGCGTGAGCGGTGACGACGCGCGTGCGCGCCGTGCGTTGCGCGAGGCCATCGACGAGTGCTGGCGCCTCGGGCGACCCGCGTTTCCGGCATCGACACTCGGCTTGTAAGCCAATGCCGCGAATGCGGCCGTGAGACATATTCGGGCGGGTATGCAGGTCTAGAATTTTTTCGTCCAGACCTTCATTGCCAAAGGAGATTCCATGAAGAAGTCATCGTCCGTCCTGATTGCCTCGCTGATTGCCGCTGCCGCGCTCGTCGCCTGCGGAAAGAAGGAGGACGCAGCGCCGGCTGTCGTGACGCCGCCTCCTGCGCCCGTGACCGAACCCGCGCCCGCTCCGGCCCCTGCGCCTGCCACCGATCCCGCTGCAGCGCCTGCACCTGGTGCTTCATCTGCACTCGATGCCGCGAACGCAGCCACCGAGGCCGCGAAGAAGAATGAAGCGCCGAAGCAATAAGCAAGGCCTCGGCATCCGCCATGCAAAAAGCCGCCATGAGGCGGCTTTTTTTCTTAGGAGAGAGTGAGGACGCTTCGGCTCACACGTCGAGCCAGGGCGAACCCTCTGATGCGGTGGCGGTAAGCATCTCGGCTTCATCACCGCCGAGTGCTTCGGCCATCAGGCGTCGCACGATCTCGGGCCGATTGTTCTGCTCGCTCAGGTGCGCCGCGACCACATGGCGCAGGCCGTCGTGCAGCACCGCGCGCGCGATCTCGGCCGCGGCCGTGTTCGACAAGTGCCCGTAGTTGCCGCCGACTCGGTGCTTGAGAAAGGGCGGATAAGCCGAGTTGGCCAGCAGTTCGCTGTCGTGGTTGAACTCCAGCAGCAACGCATGCACGCCGCCCAGACGGGCCAGCACATGGGCCGTGGCGTGGCCCAGATCGGTCAATACGCCCAGCGTGCGGTTGCCGTCGGTGCAACGCAGCTGGAGCGGCTCACGAGCATCGTGGGGAACGGTGAAAGGCTGCACGCAGATGTCGCCGACCGCAAACTCTGCATCGTCGCGTGCCAGGTTCAGCAGGCCCTCGAAATCGCGGCCGCCGGTGGCGAGCCACGTGCCTTCGCTCATCCAGACGGGAATGCGGTTGCGCCGCGACAGCGAATGGGCGCAGCCGATGTGGTCGCCGTGCTCATGGGTCACGAAAACCGCATCGATGTCGCCGGCGGCAAGGCCCGCCTGGGCCAACCGCAGATCGAGCTGCTTGAGGCCGAAGCCGCAGTCGATCAGGAGGCGGGAGGTGCGGCCGCCGCTGGTCGCTTCGACCAGCGCGGCGTTGCCCGTGCTGCCGCTGCCGAGACTTCGGAAGCGGAGCATGCGGGTTACTTCAGGTCGTCGGCGATGACCTTGACGATGCGCTCGGCATTCGCCGAGGTTTCGGGCGCACCGGTTTCGTTGAGCACCGACACCGTGGTGGCTTCGCCCTGGCCCTTGACCGAGATGCGGAACTTGAGCGGCGCTTCGCTCTTGCTCGAGCCGCTGAACAGCTTGCCGAAGAAGCCGGGCTCCTTCTTGTCGGGATCGGGTGTCACGTAGCGCACGTAGTACAGGCCGGCGCTGCGATCGCGGTCTTCCACGGTGAAGCCGGTGCGGTCGAGCGCGAGGCCGACGCGGCGCCATGCGCGGTCGAAGCCTTCGCTGATCTGCACGACCGGCTGGTTGCCGACCTTGGCGATGGTGGCGGTCTTGGTCGGCGCGGTGGTGGCGGCCAGGATCTTCGACTGCTCTTGCGAGACGCCGAGCTTGACCATCAGGCGGCGCAGGAATTCGGTTTCGAGTTCAGGATCGCTGGGGCGGGGCTGCCACACGGTCTGGTCCTGGCGCGAGTTGTTGTAGACCTCTTGCATGCCGCGGTGGCTGATGAAGATCTCGGTGCCGGTCGGCGTGCGCTCCAGGCGGGTGCGGAAGCGGTCGAGTTCGCCGGTCGAGTAGACCGAATCGACCAGCTTGCCCAGCGTGCCACGGATGATGTCCTGCGGCAGCTTGGCGCGGTTCTCGGCCCAGTCGGTTTCCATGATGCCCAGGTTGCGCTGGTCGGTGGTCAGCAGGAAGCCGCTTTCCTGCCAGAAGTCTTTCACCGGGTCCCAGAGCTGGTCGGGCGTGCGGTTGACGATGATCCAGCGCTGCGTGCCCGAGCGCTCCATGCGCACGTCGCCGATGTTGCTCACGGCGGTGGGGATGCCGGGGGCGTTGGCGATGCCGGCCTGGTAGGCATTGGCAGTCACTGCGCCGCCGGGAATGGCATAGCGGTTGTCGCGCGAGAGTTGGGAGAGATCGGGTGGGACTTCGAGCGTCGGGGCCTTGCCTGCGCTCTTGTAGTCGATCTTGTCGCTCTCGAGGACGGAGCAGGCGGCGAGGCTGGCAACGAGGGCCAGCAGTGCAAGTCGCGAAAGGTTCTTCAACGTCGTCTTCCTTGTTGGAATGGTTCGGTCTATCTATGGGCCGCAGTGCCCGCCATCTCAGAGCACGGTTCGGGCAAAAGGTTGCTTAACCTTGCTGCGACCAGGGGAAAGGCAGGTCCGGAATGTACGGGGAGGGGTGCTCAGCCCTTCAGCAGGCCGGTGGCGCGCAGGGCGCCTTCGACTGCGGGGCGGCTCGCTTCGCCGAGTTCGGTGAGCGGCAAGCGCAACGCGCCACCGCAAAGGCCGAGCCGGGCCATGGCCCACTTCAGCGGAATCGGGTTGGGCTCGACGAACAGGTTGCGGTGCAGCGGCATGAGCTCGAACTGGATCTGCATGGCGCGCTTGACGTCGCCTGCCAGCGCCGCCACGCACAGCTCGTGCATCTTGCGCGGCGCGATGTTGGCCGTGACGCTGATGTTGCCCTGGCCGCCGCAGAGCATGAGCGCGACCGCGGTCGGGTCGTCGCCGGAGTAGACGGCAAAGTTCTTCGGCACATCGCGAATGAGCCACTGGGCCCGCTCGATGTTGCCGGTGGCTTCCTTGATGCCGATGATGCCGGGCACCTGCGCCAGGCGCAGCACGGTGTCGTGCGCCATATCGGCGACGGTGCGGCCGGGCACGTTGTAAAGCACGATGGGCAGGTCGCCCACGGCCTCGGCAATGGCCTTGAAGTGCTGGTACTGGCCCTCTTGCGTGGGCTTGTTGTAGTACGGAACGACCTGGAGCTGCGAATCGGCGCCAACGCCCTTGGCGAACTTGGCGAGCTCGATGGCTTCCTTGGTCGAATTCGCGCCGCAGCCGGCCATCACGGGCACGCGGCCCTTGGCCTGCTCGACCGAGACACGGATGATTTCGCAGTGCTCTTCGACATCGACCGTCGGCGATTCGCCGGTGGTGCCGACCACGCCTAGGCAGTCGGTGCCTTCTTCGATGTGCCAGTCGATGAGCCGCCGCAGGGCGGGGTAGTCGACACTGCCGTCGTCGTGCATCGGCGTGACGAGCGCGACGATGCTGCCTGTCAGTTGCTCCAAGGGGGAATCTCTTTGTCGGTGGACGAAAGCGCCGATTCTACTTACTCCGGCGCCCCGCAAGACAGCCGCCCCGACCCCCTCAGTTTCCCTTAAGGAGGTGGCGGGGCGGCTGGCCGGCGTCGGGTGCGGCCGGGCGAATGGCCGCGATTCGCTGCACGAAGCGCGCCGGTTCCGGGATGAAGCCGTCCTCGTAGGCCACCACCCGCAGGCCGGCGCAGGCCGCCAGCAGTTCGCCGGGCTGCAGCAGGAAGTCGGGGCGCGAGGGCTTGCCGACGGTCTCATTGCCCACGGCAAAGGTTTCGTAAAGCAGCACGCCGCCCGGCGCCACCGTGCCCACGATGTCGGCCATGCGCGGACGCCAGAGGTAGTTGGTGACGACAACAGCGCCGAAGGCCTGGCCGGCAAAGGGCCAGGGGCCGGATTCGATGTCCGCCTCGACGATGCGGCCGAAGGCGCCGGCTGCCTCGACGGCTTCGGGCGAGCGGTCGACACCGGTGACCGGGTGCCCGCGGCCCGCGAACCACTGCATGTGCCGCCCGGCGCCACAAGCCACGTCGAGCACCGAGGCTCCTGGCGCGAGCAGGTGCGACCATCGGACGATCCATTCGGAAGGCGCGGACAGGCCGTGCATGGGTGCTACATCTTTCATATCCGACCTGGCCTCAGAAGCAGGACCAGATCTGATCGACCAGCGTCACCAGAAAGTCCGGGTGCACGTAAAGCGCGAATACGCCGCCCAGCACAGCCAGCGCGGCGGCCAGCCAGCCCGCGTGGACGATGTGGTGGCGCATTTGCGGAGTCATCCTGATTTATAGATCAACCCGCAGCGCCGGCCGGCTGGGGCGACGAGCGCGCAATGGCGCTTTCCTTCACCGGCAGGTTTATGAGCGCCGCGAACACGCCCAGCGCGATCGCGATGTACCAGACGATGTCGTAGCTGCCGGTGGTGTCGTACAGGTAGCCGCCCAGCCACACGCCCAGGAACGAGCCGACCTGGTGGCTCAGGAACACGAAGCCGCTGAGCATCGAAAGATGCGCCACGCCGAAGATGCCCGCCACGATCGCATTGGTCGCGGGCACGGTGGACAGCCACAGGAAGCCCATCGCCGCCGAGAACACATACACGCTGAGCGGGGAGATCGGCGCCATCAGGAACAGCGCGATCGACACCGCCCGTGCGAAGTAGATCGCCGCGAGGATCTTGCGCTTGGCCAGCTTCTGCCCCAGCAGTCCCACCGTGTAAGTGCCGAACACGTTGAACAGCCCGATCAGCGCCAGCGCGTAGCCAGCCACCTCGGCTGGCAGCGCGCGGTCGCGCAGGTAGGTCGGCATGTGGATGCCGATGAACGCCAGCTGAAAGCCGCAGACGAAGTAGCCCGCCATCAGCAGGCCGAAGCTGGGGTAGCGGAAGGCTTCGCCCACAGCCTGCAGCACCGACTGTTCGCGGTGCCCGGCCAGCGCCGCCGTCCTCGGTTCGCGCAGGCCGAAGGCCAGCGGGATGATGACCAGCACCAGCACAGCCACGACCGCCAGCGCCGTCTGCCAGCCCAGGTGGCCGATCAGCCGCCCCTCGATGGGCGCCATCAGGAACTGGCCGAACGAGCCGGCTGCTGCCGCCACGCCCATGGCCCAAGAGCGCCGCTCGGCCGGAATCTGCCGCCCGATCACGCCGTAGATCACCGCATAGGTCGAGCCAGCCTGCGCCGCGCCAATCAGCACGCCCGCACTCAGCGTGAAGAGCAGCGGCGTCGGCGAATGCGCCATGCCGAACAGCCCCAGCGCATAGAACACCGAGCCGCCGATCAACACCCGGAAAGCACCGAACCTGTCGGCCAGCATGCCCGCGAACACGCCGAAGATGCCCCATGAGAGGTTCTGGATGGCCAGCGCGAACGAGAAGGTCTGCCGGCTCCAGTCCTGCGCCTGCGTGATCGGCTGCAGCCAGAGCCCGAAGCCATGGCGGATGCCCATCGAGAGCGTGACGATCATCGCCCCGCAGAAAAGTACTTGCTTGACCGAGAGGGCGGGAGCGGCGGGGGATTGCATGACTTCGAATGTAACGATTCACCTGCTCCGGCAGGCGGCACGGCGGCCAAAGCCATTGATGATTTATCGGGGCGGTTTCAATGCGCGTCGGGCATCAAAGCAGTTCCTGAGCGCCTCCTGTATGGGTATCCAGTTGTTTGGCGGCGACTGACTACAATCCGCCCCCATGGCGACTCCCCCCAAGACTCCCCCCAATTCACCGTCCGCGTCCTCCGGCTACTCGGAAGGCTCCATCCGCGTGCTCAAGGGCCTCGAGCCCGTCAAGCAGCGCCCGGGCATGTACACCCGCACCGACAACCCGCTGCACATCATCCAGGAAGTGCTCGACAACGCCGCCGACGAGGCGCTCGCGGGCTACGGCAAGAAGATCAAGGTCACGCTGCATACCGACAGCTCCGTCAGCGTCGAAGACGACGGCCGGGGCATTCCCTTCGGCCTGCATCCTGAAGAAAAGGCCCCCGTGATCGAGCTCGTGTACACCCGGCTGCACGCGGGCGGCAAGTTCGACAAGGGCTCGGGCGGCGCCTACAGCTTCTCGGGCGGCCTGCACGGCGTGGGCGTGTCGGTGACCAATGCGCTGTCGAAGCGGCTCGAAGTCACCTCGCATCGAGAAGGTTCGGCCGCCAAGCTGGCCTTCAGTGCCGGCGATGTGATCGAGGCGCTCGAAATCCGAAAGCTCGAAGCCGGCGAGCGCAAGCAGGGCACCACCGTGCGCGCCTGGCCTGACGCCAAGTACTTCGAAACCGCCGTGCTGCCCATGGGCGAACTCACGCATCTGCTGCGCAGCAAGGCCGTGCTGATGCCCGGCGTGAGCGTCACGCTCACGAACGAGAAGACCAAGGAAACGCAGCAGTGGCTCTACAAGGGCGGCCTGAGCGACTACCTGATGCAGACGCTCAACGGCGACCCCGTCATTCCGCTGTTCGAAGGCAGCGGCCATGCCGACAAGAACGCCGACAACTTCGCCGAAGGCGAGGGCGCCGACTGGTGCGTGGCCTTCACCGAAGACGGCCAGCCGGTGCGCGAGAGCTACGTCAACCTGATTCCCACCAGCGCCGGCGGCACGCACGAAAGCGGCCTGCGCGACGGCCTCTTCACCGCGGTGAAAGGCTTCATCGAATTGCATTCGCTGTTGCCCAAGGGCGTGAAGCTGCTGCCCGAAGACGTGTTCGCGCGCGCTTCGTATGTGCTCAGCGCCAAGGTGCTCGATCCGCAGTTCCAGGGCCAGATCAAGGAACGCCTGAACTCGCGCGACGCCGTGCGCCTGGTGTCGAGCTTCGTGCGCCCCGCGCTCGAGCTGTGGCTCAACCAGCACGTCGACTACGGCAAGAAGCTCGCCGAACTGGCCATCAAGGCCGCGCAGACGCGTCAGCGCGCCGGCCAGAAGGTCGAGAAGCGCAAGGGCTCCGGCGTGGCCGTGCTGCCCGGCAAGCTGACCGACTGCGAGAGCAAGGACATCAGCCACAACGAAGTCTTCCTGGTCGAGGGCGACTCCGCCGGCGGCAGCGCCAAGATGGGCCGCGACAAGGAAAGCCAGGCCATCCTGCCCCTGCGCGGCAAGGTGCTCAACACCTGGGAAGTGGAGCGCGACCGGCTGTTCGCCAACACTGAAATCCACGACATCTCGGTCGCTGTGGGCGTCGATCCGCACGGCCCCAACGACACGCCCGACATGAGCGGCCTGCGCTACGGCAAGGTCTGCATCCTGAGCGATGCCGACGTGGACGGCTCGCATATCCAGGTGCTGCTGCTCACGCTGTTCTTCCGTCACTTCCCGAAACTCATCGAAGCCGGCCACGTGTATGTCGCAAAGCCGCCATTGTTCCGGGTCGATGCGCCTGCGCGCGGCAAGAAGCCGGCCTCCAAGGTCTATGCGCTGGACGAGGGCGAACTGACCGCCACGCTCGACAAATTGCGTAAAGATGGCGTGCGCGAAGGCGCCTGGAGCATCAGCCGCTTCAAGGGCCTGGGCGAAATGAGCGCGGAACAATTGTGGGAAACCACGCTCAATCCAGACACCCGGCGCCTGATGCAGGTCCAATTGGGCCGGTTCGACTTCACGTCCACCCAGGGCGAAATCACCAAGCTCATGGGCAAGGGCGAAGCGGCAGCCCGGCGCGAACTCATGGAGTTGCGCGCCGACGATGTCGACATCGATGTTTGATTCCTCCACCACGCATGTCAGTTTTCAAGCGCTTGTTGCTATTGGCCTTCCTGCTGTGTACGCAGCAGGGGCTGGCGCACGCCGCTGACATCTACGGCTACATCGACAGCAAGGGCATCGCGCACTTCGCTTCCGAAAAAATCGACGAGCGCTACCAGATCTTCTTTCGCGGCGGCCAGAGCTTCGACACGGCGCAAGGCATTTCTCCGCTGGGCCGTGGTGGCCGAAAGCTCGACGGCAAGGTGTCACCCGCCTCGCAGAGCCTGCTCGCCATGTTCGAGGCCTCGCCCGGCTACAAGACCGCCAAGACGGCGCTGCGCGACGCGTCGAACAAGCATTCGATCGACTACGAACTGCTGCAGGCGCTCATCGCGACCGAGTCGGGCTTCGACGCGCAGGCCGTCTCGCCCAAGGGCGCCATGGGCCTTATGCAGCTGATGCCCGCTACGGCGCAGCGCTACGGCGTGTCGGCGGACAAGCGCAACACCATCGAGAAAAAGCTGTTCGACCCGCGTATCAACATCGCCGCCGGCTCGCGCTACCTCGGCGACCTGATCGCGATGTTCCCGGGCCAGATCGAGCTGGCGCTGGCCGCCTACAACGCGGGCGAGGGTGCAGTGCAGCGCGCGGGAAACAAGATCCCGAACTACAAGGAAACGCAGAACTACGTGCAGACAGTGCTGCAGCTGTATGCGTACCTGAAGCCGTCCGTGGCAACGGGCGGTAGCGGCGGTGGTGCCGTGCGCGGCGGCAAGACGCCGGGCCGTATCCGCATGGAGCTGACGGTGCCGCAGGGCGGGGCCATCGGCCGCGGCAACATGCCGTCCGACGCACCGCGCAACATGCCGACCATGCCCGATATCCCCGAGCCTTCGGCGGTGCCGACCGGCGCAGCCGATGCGCCCGGCGCGCCGCTGTCCTGATGAAGGAGACCGCCATGCATCGTCGAAGCTTCGTCCTCGCGACCGCTGCCGGCATGGTGGCAGGCACTGCGCGTGCACAGCATCCGGCCACGCACGACACGCTGCCGGCAGTGCCTTCGTCGGCCGAACCCTATGCCAAGCTGCAGGGCGGCGTGCCGCACCACATGACGCCCGACCAGGAGGCGCAGCGCTTCACCGAGAGCACCGCGCCGCCCGGCCCGCAAGGCCGCTGGGAGCCGCGCGCGGCCTTGCCGATCCCGCGCAGCGAGATGGCCTGGGCCACCGCCGCGATGGGGCGCATGCATGTGGTCGGCGGCTACGGCGAAGGCAAGGTCAACCGTGACTACCACCACATCTACGACCCGAAGGCCGACCGCTGGCTCGACGGCGCCCCTCTGCCGCGCGGTGCAAACCATGTTGCGGTGACGGCCGAGGGCGGCCGCGTCTATGCGCTTGGCGGCTTCGTCGAGCAGAACCGCCGCTCCGACACGAACGCCTACGTATACGACATCGCCGCCAACCGCTGGACCACCATCGCGCCGCTGCCGCGACCGCGCGGCGCTGCGGCCGCGGTAATGCTCGACGGCGCGCTGCACCTGATCGGCGGAGCGTCGGAGCCTGCTGCCGAGCGCGCGAGCGTCAGCTGGCACGAGGTGTACGACCCCAAGGCCGATCGCTGGTCCACCGCCAAGCCGCTGCCCGGTGCGCGCGATCACGTCGGTTGCGTGTCGAACGGCGGTCAGATCCACGTGATCGGCGGGCGCTTCAACACCTTCGAATACAACACCGACCTGCACCACGTCTACCTGCCCGCACGCGACACCTGGGAGCTGCGCTCGCCGCTGCCTACCGCGCGCTCGGGCCATGGCCTCGTGGTGTATCGAGGCCGCTTCTTCGCCATGGGCGGGGAGGGCGGTATTCTCGTCAGCGGCGTGCCGCGCCAAGCCAAGGTGTTCGGCCAGATGGAAAGCTACAACCCCGTGGACGACACATGGCAACGCCATGCTCCCATGACCACTCCGCGCCACGCCGTGGGCGCGGCCGTCATCGGCGACTGGATCTACGTCGCGGGCGGCGGCGCGGTACTCGGCGGCGCCGTGCAGTCCGCGGTGCACGAGGCATTCACACTGGGCTGATCGCGACTACCCTCGCGCACGGCCTGCAGCAACTGTTTTTCTCACCTTCTCTTTCATGGATTCCCAACCTCCGCTCGATCTCCAGGGTCCCACCGACGGCGACACGACCCTGACCCTCGCCGACTACGCCCAGACTGCCTACCTCGAATACGCCCTCAGCGTGGTCAAGGGCCGCGCGCTGCCCGATGTGTCCGACGGCCAGAAGCCGGTGCAGCGCCGCATCCTGTACTCGATGTCGCGCATGGGCCTGGGCTTTGGCGGCGCCAACGGCACCGTGGGCGCCAAACCCGTGAAGAGCGCGCGCGTGGTCGGCGACGTGCTCGGCCGCTTCCATCCGCACAGCGACCAGGCCGCGTACGACGCGCTGGTGCGCATGGCGCAAGATTTTTCGCAGCGCTACCCGCTGGTCGACGGCCAGGGCAACTTCGGCAGCCGCGACGGCGACGGCGCCGCGGCCATGCGATACACCGAAGCGCGCCTGGCGCGCATCACCAGCCTGCTGCTCGACGAGATCGACGAAGGCACGGTCGACTTCATTCCCAACTACGACGGCAGCACCGAAGAACCGCGCCTGCTGCCCGCGCGGCTGCCGTTCACGCTGCTCAACGGCGCGAGCGGCATTGCCGTGGGCCTGGCCACCGAAATTCCGAGCCACAACCTGCGCGAGATCGCCGACGCCTGCGTGGCGCTGATCAAGTCGAACGGCAAGCTCAGCGAAGAAGAGCTCTTCGCCATCGTGCCCGGCCCCGACTACCCGGGTGGCGCGCAGATCATCAGCAGTGCGAGCGACATCGCCGACGCCTATCGCACCGGCCGCGGCTCGCTCAAGGTGCGCGCGCGCTGGAAGATCGAGGACCTGGCGCGCGGGCAATGGCAACTCGTGGTCAACGAGCTGCCGCCGGGCGTCAGCACGCAGAAGGTGCTCGAGGAAATCGAGGAAATCACCAACCCGAAGGTCAAGACCGGCAAGAAAGCGCTGAGCGCCGAGCAGACCCAGCTGAAAGCCGCGATGCTGTCGGTGCTCGACGTGGTGCGCGACGAGTCCAGCAAGGACGCCGCCGTGCGCCTGGTGTTCGAGCCCAAGACCTCGCGCATCAGCCAGGACGAGTTCATCACCACGCTGCTCGCGCAGACCTCGCTCGAAACCTCGTCGCCCATCAACCTCACGATGGTCGGCATCGACGGCAAGCCCACGCAGAAGTCGCTGCGCCAGATGCTCAACGAGTGGATCGCGTTTCGCGAGATCACCGTCGAGAAGCGTTCGCGGTTCCGGCTGAGCAAGGTGATGGACCGCATCCACATCCTCGAAGGCCGGCAGCTGGTGCTGCTGAACATCGACGAGGTGATCGCGATCATCCGTGCTGCGGAAGACCCGAAGGCGGCGCTCATCGCGCGTTTCAACCTCAGCGAACGCCAGGCCGAGGACATCCTTGAAATCCGCCTGCGCCAACTTGCGCGGCTCGAGGCCATCAAGATCGAGCAGGAGCTGTCAGGCCTGCGCGACGAGCAGAAGAAGCTCGAAGACATCCTCGGCAGCCCGACTGCGCTGCGCCGCCTGCTGGTGAAGGAAATCGAGTCCGACGCCAAGACTTTCGAAGACGCGCGTCGCACGCTCATCCAGGCCGAGAAGCGTGCTGTAGCCGAAGTGAAGGTGGTCGACGAGCCCGTCACCGTCATCGTGTCGCAGAAGGGCTGGGTCCGTGCGCAGAAGGGCTGGGCGAGCGAGAAGGCCGCGGGCAACGGTGCGAACGGAGAAAAGGGCGCACCGCCCGAATACAGCTTCAAGTCGGGCGACTCGCTCTACGGCGCCTTCGAGTGCCGCAGCGTCGACACGCTGCTGGTCTTCGGCAGCGCCAAGGACAAGAGCGTGCGCGTCTACACCGTGCCCGTGGCCTCGCTGCCCGGCGCGCGCGGTGACGGTCAGCCCGTCACCACGCTCATCGAGCTCGATGCCGGCACGCACGTTACGCATTTCTTCGCGGGCCCGGTGGGCGCCAGCGTGCTGCTGGCCAACACCGGCGGCTACGGCTTTATCGCCACGGTCGAGAACATGATGTCGCGCCAGCGCGGCGGCAAGGCCTTCATCGACGTGGGCGAGGGCGAGCAGCTGTGCCGCCCGTCCCTGGTGGGCGGCGCGAGCGGCGCCGAGCCGATGCTCCCGGCCACGCATGTGGCCTGCGCCTCGACCGGCGGCCGCATCCTGACCTTCGACATCACGGAACTCAAGAGCCTGCCGAAGGGCGGCCGGGGTCTCACGCTGATCGACCTCGAGCCCAAGGACACCCTGGCCGGAGCCGCTGCCTACACGCGCAGCGTGAAGATCGAAGGCATCGGTCGCGGTGCCAAGGAGCGCGAAGAAACGCTGGAAATCCGCACGCTCAACAACGCGCGCGGCAGCCGCGCGCGCAAGGGTAAGGCGGCCGACCTGGGCTTCAAGCCGACGAGCATCGTGCGGGTGCTGTGATGGGCGGCATCGACATCAGCGTCATCGGGATCTTCATTGCCGTGGTCACGGGCCTCGGCAGTTATGTGCTGGGCCGTCGCATGCGTGAGAAGCGGGCGGCGAAGAAGCGCGAGAAGAATCGCATTGCGTCGCAGGCGAACGAGACGCGGCAGGTGCGGCGCGCGCGGGAGCGCAAGGAGCGCGGCGAATAAACACGGCCGCTTGCGCCTGGAGTCGAACAGCAGGAGGAGGGAGCGTTATGGCAGTAGCAGAGGGATTGCTCGGTTGCGTTCGCTATATCGCGTTCGCAGGCGCAGCGGCTGTGTTGTCGGGGTGTGCGAGCGTCGAATACAAGGACGCGACGGGCGACAGGACTGCAAGGCTGCGTGTTGTCCAGAATGCGTCGGCCCGGGTGATCTCTTACTCCTTCGCGGTGCGCGAGAGTTGCCGCAGGGAGGGCCCCAAGGGCGGCGTGCTCTTCAACGAGCGATCGGAGTCCAGGAGGGCAGGCATGGCGCCCCGTCTGAGTACCGACTTCATGAGCTCTGAGCGAATCATTCCGGCGGATGCTGAAGTGGTGCTGCTGGCTGGCGGCAGCACCGTGTGGTCGAATTGCGTGGGAACCCTTCGCTTCGTCCCTCGCAGCGGCGAACAGTACGAAGCGATTTTTCTCTGGCCTGCATCGGCGCCTCGCTGCACCATTCAGCTGCGCAGGATTGTTCTGGCCGGAAACGGCGAGGTTTCACGTATCGAGGAGCCCAGCGCCTCGCGTTGCGACTAGCGCAACCCTTGCCACCACCGCGTATTCGTGCGCGCCTGCCCCACCGTCACCACTTCGCCGATCACCGGCGTCGCCAGCTCGATCTTCTTCGCCTCCGCCAGATCCGCGATGCGGTCCAGCGGGTCATGCCAGGTGTGGAAGGCTAGGTCGAAGGTGCTGTTGTGCACCGAGAAGAACACCTTGCCGCGCAGGTCTTCGAAGGCCTGCACGCTCTGTTCGGGCGTCATGTGCACGGCGGGCCACATGGTGTCGTAGGCGCCGTTTTCCATCAGCGCGATGTCGAAGCCGCCGAAGCGCTCGCCGATCTGCTTGAAGCCCGGGAAGTAGCCCGAGTCGCCGCTGTAGAAGATGCGCTGGTCGCCGCTTTGCACCACCCATGAGGCCCACAGGGTGCGGTCGCGGTCGTTCAGCGTGCGGCCCGAGAAATGCTGTGCGGGTGTGGCGGTGAGCTTCACGCCGTCGTGCTCGCCGCCCTGCCACCAGTCGAGTTCGGTCACGCGCTCGGCCAGCACGCCCATCACTATCAGCCGCGCGCGCACGCCCAGCGGCACGAAGTAGCGCTGCACGCTCTTCGACAGGTATTCGATGGTCGCCACGTCGAGGTGGTCGTAGTGGTCGTGCGAAAGGATCACGCCTTCGATGGGCGGTAGCTGTTCGAGCGTGATTGGTGGCTGGTGAAAGCGCTTTGGCCCGGCCCACTGCACGGGTGACGCACGTTCGCTGAACACGGGGTCGATCAGCCAGTACTTGCCGCGCAGCTTCAGCAGATGTGACGAATGGCCGAGGCGTACGACGTGGTTGGCCTTGGTGTCGAGTGAATCGAGCGCGCTGCGGTCCAGCGCCTTCACCGGAATTGCATCGACCGGCACGGTGTCGACCTTGCTGCCCACGATGAAGCGCGACCAGATGCGCCATGCGCTGGCCTGCGCGGGCAGGTCGGGGTTGGCCATGTTGTGGAAGCCACCGTCCTTGAATTGCGGCGAGCTGTCGTAGCGCGTCTCGCCGCTGCCGGCGGCGCCGCAACCCGCAACAAGGGCACAGCCGGCAGCGGCCAGCACCGTGCCCCGGCGCAGCAGTTGGGGCAGGTAGGAGCCCTGGGAGCCCGAATCGTCAGCCATGAGAAAACCCTCTGGATCGTTGTTTGCAGGATGGCGCGAGAGTAGCCATGGCGGACGTTTCAATGGTTTCAGCGGCAGAAACATTCGGGGCGCAGGGATATATCGGTCTCCCCTGCGCGAATGTCCCCCGGCCTTCCTATGCCATGAGCCGTATGGCGGGCCCCTGCCAGGTTCGGCACACTGGAAAGCTTCATCGACTTTCGACGAGGCGGCAGATTCCATGAGCAGCAATCGCTATCCCATCATCTACGTGCGCGGCTATGCCATGACCGAGTCCGAGCGGGACGAAACCGCGGCCGACCCGTTCTGCGGCTTCAACATCGGCTCCACGGTGTATCGCGCCACCGTCAAGAAGGAGGCGCCGGCGCAGAAGTTCGTTTTCGAATCGCCCATGGTGCGCCTGCTGGCCGACTTCCAGTACCAGAGCGTC
Source organism: Variovorax multivorans (assembly GCF_051216835.1). Lineage (NCBI taxonomy): Bacteria > Pseudomonadati > Pseudomonadota > Betaproteobacteria > Burkholderiales > Comamonadaceae > Variovorax > Variovorax multivorans. The sequence continues at coordinate 73,457 of NZ_JBPJZL010000005.1, read as the reverse complement.
TACCAGAACGGCCTGGACATCCTCGACCCCGACTGGAAGCCCTCGCCCGACGAGAACGGCCGGGACGTCGATGGCATCCCCTCGGCCTCGGTCATCATCTACCGCTACTACGACTCGGGCTCCGAGCTGCTCGGCGACGGCCAGGCCAAGGACGTCAAGGTGTACGCGCAAGGCCTGAGCCAGCTGATATTGCGTGTGCGCGAGCTCGTGGCGCTGCGCGAGGGGCCGGGCTATTCGCCCGCCGACTTCCGCTGCTACCTCGTCGCGCATTCCATGGGCGGCCTGGTGGTGCGTGCCTTCCTGCAGAACGCCGCACTCGGTGATGCGGCCGCGCGCGCCTGCGTCGACAAGGTGTTCACCTACGCCACGCCGCACAACGGCATCGACATGGGCGGCATCAACGTGCCGGCCTGGCTCACGGTGAACGAGATGAACACCTTCAACCGCGAGAAGATGTCCGAGTTCCTGGCCACGCAGCCGATCAACGGCCGCATGGACTACCTGCCGGCCACGGCCTTTCCGGCCGAGCGCTTCTTCTGCATGGTCGGCACCAACCGCGGTGATTATGAAAGCGCCAAGGGCCTGTCGCGCATGTTCGCGGGCCACGGCAGCGACGGGCTCGTGCGCATCGAGAACGCCTCGCTCTGGTCCACCGACGCCGCGGGCAAGACGCAGCCGGTGGCCACCGCCTTCACCTACCGGTCGCACTCGGGCTTCTTCGGCATCGTCAATTCCGAGGAGGCGTATCAGAACCTCACACGCTTCCTGTTCGGCGACGTGCGGGTCGACCTGTGGTTCGACATAGACGGCGTCACGCTGCCGCCCGACCTGCCTGCCGGGGCCGACGTCGATGCGCTCTACCAGGTCGAACTGCTCGCCGCGCCGCGCGGCAAGCGCTGGTACCTGAGCCGGCGCGTGGCAGAAGAAGACTCGCCCGCCTGCCGCACACACAAGGAGCTGACCGACCCGGCCAAGGCCGATCGCCGATCGATCTACCTTTCGACCGTGTTCCTCGCCAACAAGGCCCGTGTGAAGCAGGACCGCCCGACGCTGGCCTACGCCATGACGCTCGGCGTGCGCGTGCCCGACTACCAGGTCAACAACAAGTTCTGGCTCGACGGCCACTACGAGGGAAGTTCGCTGTTCCGCGACACGCTGATCATCGAGATCGCGCCGCCCCAGGCCGACGACCCGGCGCAGAACTGGAACGTCAAGTACGGCTGGCAGACCGACACGGCAGGGCGGGCCTCGCTGCCGATGAGCCCGAAGCAGTTGGCCGGCGGCAAGTTGCAGTTCGTGGTGCCGCTGTCCAGCCTCGGGGCAGCACCGGCCGCGCCCGGCATCAGCGGCAAGGTGCGCCTGGAGGTCAGCGCCTGGGGGTAGGTAGGTCGAAGGGGGCGATCTCGACGCTGCTGCCGGGCGTCATACTCTGGTCGGTCAAGAACTTCGCCTCTTTCCAAGACCATGAAAACTGCAGTCCTCGTCATCGATGTCCAGCGTGGCCTTTGCGACGATCCGCCGCGCCCTCACGAAGCCGGGGAGGTGATGCAGCGCATCAACGCGCTCACCGAACGCGCCCGCGCAGCCGGCGTGCCTGTGGCCTTCATCCAGCACGAGAACGCCGTCGACCTGGAGTTCGACTCCGAACGCTGGCAGCTCGCCAGTGCGCTGAACACCGATTCGCGCGACGCAAGAATCCGCAAGACCACGCCCGATTCGTTCCTGCGCACGCCGCTCGAAGCATGGCTGTCGGAGCACGGCGTGAAGCGCGTGGTCATCTGCGGCTATTCGTCGGAGTTCTGCGTGGACACCACCACGCGCCGCGCCGCCGGGCTGGGCTATCACGTGGTGCTCGCGGCCGATGCCCATACCTCGCACGACAAGCCGCACGCCACGGGCGCACAGATTCGCGAGCACCACAACGTCACGCTGTCGGACATCACGAGCTTCGGCGTGCCGATCCGCGCGGTGGCGAGCGCGGACATCGCTTTCTGATCGATCAGTCCGCGCCGGGCCGCCACACCCGCGCCAGCGCGGCCATCTTTCCCCTGAAGCCCAGCCTGTCGTTCGATAGCGCATCGATGAAGTCCGACAGCCGCTGCGACTTCACCATCGTGTAGATCGTCAGCCAAGTCGTCGCGACGAACACCACGCCGAACCACACTGCCTTGCGCCACAGCGGTGCATCGGCCTCGGCCAGCAGGTTCATGCCCAGGAAGCCGGTGGTGATGGTGCCGATGAGACCGAACAGCGTGACCACCGTGAGCCGCACGACGGTGCTGGCCTGCCTGCGCAGGCTGTCGGCGTCGAGGTACGTGTTCATGTCCGCGATGCGTGCCTTGACCTCGTCGTAGAGCGGGTCCAGCCCGAGGTGCGTGGCGCACATGTGCGAGAGCGCGCGCACCTGCGCCTGCTCCGAAATTTCGTGGAACCAGTAGCGGTGCGTGAAGCGCAGGAAGCGTTCGAAGCTCGCGCGGATGGCGCGCTTGAACTGCTTCACGCTCGGCGTGCTGCGGATGTCCAGCCGCTTGAGCGCCTCCACCAGCTGGTCGGAGAACATCAGCAGCGAGGCCTTCTGGAAGTGCGCAATGAGGAACAACAGGAAGTGCTGGTGCCTGAACTGCGCGAGCACGCCGCGGTCGCGGCAGCAGAAGAATTCGGAGTTCGCATCGCCCACCACGACGAGCGCATGGCCGTTGCACAGGTAGCGCGTGTTGGGTGCTGCGCCCGCGTTCACCCAGAAGCGGTCGTAGCAGTACTTGTGCTCGAAGTCGGCGAGATGGTGCTCGGCGTAGGGCAGGTGGGCGTCGGTGGCACCTGCGCCGGTGACCAGCGCGAGCCGCACGAAGTCGTCGCGCGTGAGGCGGCGCGGATCGTCCAGCGACAGGTAGGCCATGACCGGCATGCGGTAGTACTCGATCTGCCGGTAGCGCAGCACGCCGGGGTCTTCCGAATGGTCGCTCACCAGCGGCTGCATCAGGTAGGCCCAGTGGGCGGAGATGCGCGGCGCGCGGTGCTGCGCCACGTGCGAGAGAAAGGCCTCGCGCTGCTGCGCGTCGGAGCTCGCGAGCACATGGCCGTCGGCGGCCAGCCATTCGACGCTGGCCATGCAGTGCAGCGCCGAGCCGTCGGGCTCCCAGCCTGAAGGGTAGGCGCGGCCGAAACGGTAGAGGATGTCCTGAGCCTGCGCAAGGCTCAGGTTGTCTGCACCGACTTCGAGGTTGAGCAGCACCACGTCGATGTCGAAGAAGAAATACAGGTCGCAATGGATCACGTCGAGCGTGACCGGCGCGTCGCCCGGCTGCGCCACCAGGCGCACGGCCGCAATGTCATGGCGGCGGAAGATGCGCATCGGCGAATCGCCGTCGCCGCCCACGCCGTCGCCACGTGAGCGGCCTTCGCCGTACAGGAAGCGCTGCACGTACGGCAGGAAGCTCACGAACTCGTTGTAGTGCCGCTCGTGAAAGCGGCTGCTGTCGCCGGTGTATTCGTCGACCTCTTCGCGCCACGGCGATGCGTCGCCCATCTCGCGCAGCACGTGCCAGGGCCCGTGATGGTGCGCGGCGTGCGGCGCAGGCATCAGTCGCAAGGGCCACAGCAGGGCCTGGCGGAAATGCTGCACGGTGGGGGCGCCCGTGAGGGGCGTGTGTGCCTCTGTGGGCATGGTGGCCGCGGGTGGGTTCAGCATGGGCTTCAGTGTAGGCAGAAGGTGAGACAAAACGACCACCTAGGGGAATCCCTATATGAGCCTGAAACCGGTTTCATATAAGCTGCAAGCCTTGCTTTCGGGGCACGCACGCGCCCACCCGGCGCGCATTCGGGTCCGCCCACCATGAACTACCAGTTTCAATTCGACGCCGTCTTTGCCGCCTGGCCGCTGCTGCTCAAGGGCACGTGGATCACGGTCCAGCTCTCGCTCATTGCCACGGTGCTGGGCCTGGTGGTGGCCATCTTCTGTGCCTGGGGCAAGACCTCGGGGCCGGGCTGGCTGCGCTTTCTGGTCAATGCCTACATCGAGGTGATCCGCAACACGCCGTTCCTCGTGCAGCTGTTCTTTTTCTTCTTCGCGCTGCCGGCCATCGGTCTGCGCTGGTCGCCGCAGACGGCCGCGCTGGTGGCCATGGTGGTGAACCTGGGCGCCTACGCCACGGAAATCATCCGCGCGGGCATCGAGTCGATTCCCAAGGGGCAGATCGAAGCGGGCAGGGCGCTGAACCTCAAGCCCTGGGAAATCTTCCGCTTCGTCATCATCAAGCCCGCGCTGAAGGCCATCTACCCGGCGCTCACCAGCCAGTTCATCCTGCTGATGCTGAGTTCGGCCGTGGTGTCGGTCATCTCGGCCGACGACCTGACCTCGGTGGCCGCCAACCTGCAGTCGCAGACCTTCCGCAGCTTCGAGATCTACATCGTGGTCGCTGCCATCTACCTGGCGCTGGCGCTCGCCTTCTCGGCGATGTTCAAGCTGATCTACAAGCGCACGCTCAACTACCCGGACCGCCGGTAACCCAGACGACGGACGGAGACAACAACATGCGCACCTTCGGTTTTCCCGAATTCCTTTTCATTCTCGAAGCGGCCAAGTGGACGCTCGCGCTGTCGGCCATCGCCTTCGTCGGCGGCGCGATCCTGGGGCTCATCATTGCGCTGATGCGCACGTCTGAATCGACGTGGGCGCGCGCCGTATCGACCACCTTCATCCAGATCTTCCAGGGCACACCGCTGCTGCTGCAGCTGTTCCTGGTGTTCTTCGGCGCGCCGGTGCTGGGGCTGGACATCAATCCGTGGGTTGCCGCCGGCTTCGCCCTCATCCTGAACAGCGCGGCCTTCCTCGGCGAGATCTGGCGCGGCTGCATCGAGGCCATTCCGCGCGGACAGTGGGAAGCAGCAGAGGCGCTGAGTCTGAAGTACAGCTCGCGCATGCGCGACGTGGTGCTGCCGCAGGCCTTCAAGATCGCGCTGGCGCCCACGGTGGGCTACGTGGTGCAGATCATCAAGGGCACATCGCTCGCGGCCATCATCGGTTTTGTCGAGGTCACGCGTGCGGGGCAGATCGTCAACAACGCCACCTTCCAGCCGCTCATCGTGTTCTCGGTGGTGGCAGCCATCTACTTTGCCATCTGCTGGCCGCTTTCATTGCTGGCCGCGCGCATGGAGCGCCGCCGGGCCCGGGCGCTCGCGCGTTGATCCTTTCCGTTTTCCTTTCTCTTTCTCGTCGCTTCCTTCCCTTATTCAGGAGACACATCCAATGACCGTCATCACCTCCCGCCGCGCAGCGCTCGCAGCCCTCGGCCTCGGCGCCGCCCTTACCGTGTTCGCACCTTTCGCCTCGGCGCAGACCGTGGCAGACATCAAGAAGAAGGGCGAGATCACCATCGGCATGCTGGTCGACTTTCCGCCCTACGGCACCACCGACGCGAAGAACCAGCCCGACGGCTACGACGCCGACGTGGCCAAGCTGCTGGCCAAGGACTGGGGCGTCAAGGCCAACATCGTGCCGGTCACGGGCCCGAACCGCATTCCCTTCCTGCTGACCAACAAGGTCGACCTGCTGGTGGCTTCGCTGGCCGTCACGCCCGAGCGCGCGAAGCAGGTGCAGTTCTCGCAGCCCTATGCAGCCGCCACCATCGTGCTGTATGGCGCGACCAAGGCCCCCATCAAGGCGGCAGCCGACCTGAAGGGCCTGCGCGTGGGCGTGGCCCGCGCATCGACGCAAGACGTGGCCGTGACCAAGGCCGCACCGGAAGGCACCGAAATCCGCCGCTTCGACGACGACGCCTCGGCCATGCAGGCGCTGATCTCGGGCCAGGTCGATGCCATCGGCTGCTCGGTGACCGTGGCAGCGCAAATCGCCAAGCGCGTGCCCGCCAACACCTTCGAAAACAAGTTCACGCTGGTGCAGCAGTCGATGGGCATCGCGATGCGCCCGGGCCAGGAAGATCTGCACAAGGCGGTGAACGAGTTCGTGCAGAAGAACACCGCGAATGGCGAGCTGAACAAGCTCTACCAGAAGTGGCTGCAGGCCGATCTTCCGAAGATGCAATAAGCAACCCCCCGAGGCTGAAGGAATCCTGGCATGACGACGGAATCGATCATCCGCATGGAAGCGGTCAACAAGTGGTACGGTGAATTCCAGGTGTTGACCGGCATCGACCTGTCGGTGCGCCAGGGCGAGCGCATCGTGATCTGCGGGCCCTCGGGCTCGGGCAAGTCCACGCTCATCCGCTGCATCAACCGGCTCGAGACGGTGCAGAAGGGCCGCATCGTGGTCGACGGCATCGACCTCACGGCCGGCGGCAAGAACATCGACGCGGTGCGTGCCGAGGTCGGCATGGTGTTCCAGCAGTTCAACCTGTTCCCGCACCTCACCATCCTCGAGAATTGCACGCTCGCGCCGATGCGTTCGCGTGGCATGACGAAGGCGCAGGCCGAAGAGGTGGCCATGAAGTACCTCACGCGCGTGCGCATTCCGGAGCAGGCCGGCAAGTACCCCAGCCAGCTCTCGGGCGGCCAACAGCAGCGCGTTGCGATTGCGCGCGCGCTGTGCATGACGCCCAAGATCATGCTGTTCGACGAGCCCACCTCGGCACTCGACCCCGAGATGGTCAAGGAAGTGCTCGACACCATGATCGGCCTGGCCGAAGACGGCATGACCATGCTGTGCGTGACGCACGAGATGGGCTTTGCCCGCAGCGTCGCTGATCGCGTGATCTTCATGGCCGAAGGCAAGATCGTCGAGCAGGCGCCGCCCGAAGAATTCTTCGGCAACCCGAAGGACGAGCGCACGCGCCAGTTCTTGGGCCAGATTCTCAGCTCCCACCAAGCCCACTGAATGTCCTTCTCCGTTCTGATTTCTCTGTCGTCCTTCGGCGCGGCCGAGGTGGGGCGGCATGGCCAGCTCTGGTGTTCGCAGCTGGCACGCGCCGCAGGCGCCGATTCGGTGGAAGTGCGCGGCGAGATGCTGCGCGACGCCGATGCAGAGCTGCCCGCATTGAACGGGCTCGCATCCGTGTATTCCAGCCCCGAGGGTCTGTGGGCCCAGGGCGGCTGGCTCGACAGCGCCGCGCTCAAGCGCGGCATTGCTGCCGCCACGCGCGTGGGCGCGAAGCGGCTCAAGATGTCCATCGGCGACTTCCAGGCTTCCTCGCATGGCTCGCTCTGGGGCCTGAAGGTGGAGCTTGCTGAAACCCGCGTCGAGCTGCTCATCGAGAACGACCAGACCGTGCGCGCCGGCACGCTGCCCGCGCTGCAGACCTTCTTCGACGTGGCCGACCGCGCCGGCGTGTCGCTGGGCATGACCTTCGACATGGGCAACTGGCACTGGCTCGGCGAGTGCCCGCTGCAGGCCGCGCAGGCGCTCGGCCACCGCGTGCGCTACGTGCATTGCAAGGGCGCGCAGCGCCTGCCGCACAAATGGGTGGCGGTGCCGCTGGGCGACTCAGTCGCGCCATGGCGCTCGGTGCTGCGCGCGCTGCCGGCCGACGTGCCGCACGCCATCGAATACCCGCTCGTGGGCGACGACCTGCTGGCCGTTACCCGCGCGCAGATCGACTTCATCCGCGCCGCGCGGGCGTAGGAACAAACACATGACAGAACCAACCGCCTTCGACGTCGCACTCTTCGGCGAAGCCATGCTGTTGCTCGTGGCCGACCGCCCCGGCCCGCTGGAAAACGCAGAGGCGTTCCATAAGCGCACAGCCGGCGCCGAGACCAACGTGGCCATCGGCCTTTCGCGCCTGGGCCTCAAGGTGGGCTGGGCCAGCCGGCTCGGCACCGATTCGATGGGCCGCGCGCTGCTGGCCGCGATGCGCGCCGAAGGCATCGACTGCTCGCACGTGATCACCGACGCAACGCAGCGCACCGGCTTCCAGTTCAAGGGCCGCGTCACCGACGGCAGCGACCCGCCGATCGAATACCACCGCAAGGGCTCGGCCGCGAGCCACATGGGCCCGGCTGATGTCGACGAAGCCTGGCTGCGTTCGGCACGCCACCTGCACGCCACCGGCGTGTTCGCGGCCATCTCCGACACCAGCCTGCAGGCCGCGCTCAAGACCATAGACGTGATGCGCGCTGCCGGCCGCACCATCTCGTTCGACACCAACCTGCGTCCCACGCTGTGGTCGTCCACCGAGACCATGCGCCACTGGATCAACGAACTCGCCTCGCGCGCCGACTGGGTGCTGCCCGGCATCGAAGAGGGCCTGCTGCTCACCGGCCACGACAAGCCCGAGGGCGTGGCGAAGTTCTATCGCGAGCGCGGCGCGAAGCTGGTGGTCGTCAAGCTCGGCGCCGAGGGCGCCTACTACGACAGCGATGTGGCCGGCACCGGCCGCGTCGACGGCTTCCCGGTGAAGGAAGTGATCGACACCGTGGGCGCGGGCGATGGCTTCGCAGCCGGCGTGGTGAGTGCGTTGCTCGAAGGCAAGAGCGTGCCCGAGGCCGTGCGCCGCGGCGCATGGATCGGCGCGCGCGCCGTGCAGGTGCTGGGCGACACCGAAGGCCTGCCGACGCGGGCGCAACTCGAAGAAGCGGGGCTCTGAACACCATGACGAATGTGTCGAAGAAGAACGTCCTCGTCTTCCGGCCTCTGCCCGAAGACCAGCTGGCGCGCCTGCAAGCCGTGCACCATGTGGTCGTTGCCGACCCGCGCAAGGAGCCCGAGGCCTTTGCCGCCGCGCTGCGCAGCGCGAACGGGCTGATCGGGTCGAGCCATACGGTCGATGCCGCGCTGCTCGACGGGGCGCCGCAGCTCCAGGTGATTTCGAGCGTGTCGGTCGGTGTCGACAACTACCCGCTGGCCGAGTTGCACAAGCGCGGCATCGTGCTGTGCCACACGCCCGACGTGCTCACCGAAACGGTGGCCGACACGGTGTTCGCGATCCTCATGGCAACGCAGCGCCGCGTGGTCGAACTGTCGACGCTCGTGCGCGAAGGCCGCTGGACGAAGAACATCGGCGAAGAACTCTTCGGCACCGACGTGCATGGCAAGACGCTGGGCATCCTCGGCTTCGGCCGCATCGGGCAGGCCGTGGCGCGCCGTGGTGCGCTGGGCTTCGGCATGCCGGTGCTGTACCACGCACGTCGCCCGGTCGACCTGGCCACGCAGGCGCCCGAGTTGCAAGGCCGCGCCACGCACACGCCGCTCGACGACCTGCTCGCGCGCGCCGACATCGTGCTCGCGATGCTGCCGCTGACCGACGCGACGCGCGGCATGATCGACGCCGCCTTCTTTGCACGCATGAAACCCGGTGCCGCGTTCATCAACGGTGGCCGCGGCGCCACGGTGAATGAAGACGCGCTGCTCTACGCACTCGACCACGGCACACTGCGCGCCGCCGGCCTCGACGTATTCGCGAAAGAGCCGCTGCCGGCTGATTCACCATTGCGCACCCATCCGCGCGTGACGCCGCTGCCGCACATCGGCTCGGCCACGCACGAGACGCGGCATGCCATGGCAGAACTCGCCACGACGAACCTGCTGCAGGTGCTGGCCGGCGAGAAGCCGACTGCGCCGTACGACACGGCGAGCGCATGAGGAACTTGTCTTGCCCCCTCTCCCCTTGGGGAGAGGGTTGGGGTGAGGGCAGGGGCGTTTGTGCAAACGCTGCCCTCGCCATCGCCGCCGACCCTCACCCCAGCCCTCTCCCCAAGGGGAGAAGGAGCGAGAGCCGCCCATGAAGCCGACCGGCCGCGCCACCATTGCCGACGTCGCCGAAGCCGCCGGCGTCTCCAAGGCCACCGTCTCGCGCTTCCTCAATCACCGCGAGCGGCTGCTGAGCCCCGATATCGCCGCGCGCGTCGAAGTCGCCATCGCGGCGCTGGCCTATTCGCCGAGCCCGATGGCGCAGGCCCTGAGCCATGGCCGCTCGCGGCTCATCGGGCTGATCGTGGCCGACATCACCAACCCGTATTCCGTCGCGGTGCTGCGCGGCGCCGAGAAGGCCTGCCAGGACGCCGGCTACCTCGTGATGCTGTTCAACCTCGGCAACGAGAGCGAACGCGAGCGCGAGGCCATCGACGCGCTGGCGGGCTACCAGGTCGACGGCTTCATCCTCAACACGCTGGGCCGCGGCAGCAACGTGGTCGACGCGGTCACGCTGCATGGCAAGCCGGCGGTGCTGGTCGACCGGCGCCACACCGGCATGCACACCGACTTCGTCTCGCTCGACAACCACGCCGCGATGCAGGCCACCTGCGGCCATCTGGTCGAAGGCGGGTATCGCGAGCTGCTCTACGTCACCGAGCCGCAGAAGGGCGTGAGCTCGCGGCGCGAGCGCACGGCCGCATTCGGTGCCTGCGTGGCCGCGCACGAGCCGCGCGTGGCGGGCGAGGTGTTCGAGTGCGTCGAGGGCGAGAGCGATGCGCTCGACGAAGCCCTGCGCGCCCTGCGCCAGCGCGCCAAGCGCGGCCGCCGCGCTGCGGTGGTCGCGGGCAATGCCGTGGTCACGCTGCGCATCGCGCAGGCCATGGCGCGGCTGGGCTGGCAGTTCGGTGCGGACCTTGGCTTTGTCGGCTTCGACGATCCCGAATGGGCTTCGCTCATCGGCCCCGGCCTGAGCACCGTGGCCCAGCCTACCGACGCCATCGGCCGCACGGCCGCTACCTGCCTGATCGAGCGGCTGCGTGGCTTGGACGCGGCGCCGCGCCAGTTGCTGCTGCCTGGCCAGCTGGTGGTGCGAGGCTCGTCGCAGGCGCTCTAGCGTCCTGCTGCGCGCGGTCGAAGGTGATCGGCCCGCGCATCCAGTCGGCCGCGCGCTCGGCAATCATGATCGTCGGCGCGTTGGTGTTGCCGCCGATCAGCGTCGGCATGATCGAGGCATCGACCACGCGCAGGTTCTCGATGCCGTGCACGCGCAGCTTCGCATCGACCACCGCCATCGCATCCGTGCCCATCTTGCAGGTGCCCACGGGGTGGTAGATGGTGTCGGCGCGCGCGCGAATGTGCTGAATGAGTTCTTCGTCGGTGTGCGCGTCGGCCGTGTAGAGCTCGCGGTGGCGGTACTTTTCGAGTGCTGGCGCGCGCAGGATCTCGCGCATCTTCTTCACGCCTTGCAGCAGCAGCGCCATGTCCTCCGGGTCTGACAGAAAGCGCGGGTCGATGCGCGGTGCCGAGCCCGGGCTGACATCGTTCAGGCGCACGTCGCCGCGGCCCTTGGGGCGCAACACGCACACATGGCACGAGAAGCCGAAGCCCGCGTGCAGCTTGCGCGCATGGTCATCGGTGATCGCGATCACGAAGTGCAGTTGCAGGTCGGGCCGCCGCAGCTCGGGCGAAGACTTGATGAACGCGCCGCCCTCGGCGAACGGCGTCGCGATCATGCCCTTGCCGCTCTTGCGCCACTCGGCGATGGCCTTCACCAGGTGCAGGCTACCCACCACGCCGATGCCGAACAGGTCGGTGTGCTTCGAGGTGTAGGCGAGGATGAAGTCGGTGTGGTCCTGCAGGTTCTGGCCGACGCCCGGCAGCGCATGCTGCACGGCGATGCCGTGGCGGCCCAGCTCGGCCGGATCGCCGATGCCCGAGAGCATCAGCAGCTGCGGCGAGTTGAATGCGCCGCCGCACAGCGCCACTTCGCGCCGCGCGTGAAGGGTCTCGATGCTGCCGTCTTTGCGCCGCACTTCCACACCGGTGGCGCGCCGGTCTTCGAGCACCACGCGCAGGACCTGCGTGTCGGTCAGCACCGTGAGGTTGGGGCGCTGGTTCATCACCGGATGAAGATAGGCAGCCGCCGCCGAGCAGCGCTCGCCGTTGCGCGCACCATCGTGGAACTGCGTGACCTGGTAGAGGCCCGCGCCTTCCTGCTCGGCGCCATTGAAGTCGTCGTTGCGCGGAATGCCGCACTCCGCCGCGGCCCGCACGAAGTCGTCGGCAATGGGGCGCGGGCTCTGCTGCTCAGAGACCTGCAGCGGCCCGTCGGCGCCGTGCAGTGCGCTCGCGCCGCGCTGGTTGCCCTCGGCGCGCTTGAAGTAGGGCAGCACCGCATCGAACGACCAGCCGGTGCAGCCCGCGCGCTCCCAGTCGTCGTAGTCGTCGCGATGGCCGCGCACGTAGAGCATGGCGTTGATCGCGCTGGAGCCGCCCAGGCAGCGTCCGCGTGGCTGGTAGCCTTTGCGCCCGTTCAGGCCGGGCTGCGGCACGGTCTGGTAGGCGTAGTTGTTGATGCGCGGGCGGCCCGGCAGCATCGCCACCGTGGCGGCAGGCGCCCGCACCAGGATGCCGCGGCCGTCGCCGCCGGCCTCGACCAGGCAGACCTTCACGGCGGGGTCTTCGCTCAGCCGCGAGGCCAGCGTGGCGCCGCCGGAGCCGCCACCCACGATGACGTAGTCGAATTCCATGGCGCTTCTTCCTTTTGTTCTGTGCTGCCTGCGTCCGCGCGGACGGATTCGACTGTAGGAATGAACGTGCAATCAGGGCTTGGCGTTTTCCCTTGTCTCCGAAGTCAGGCCGAGGTCATGCCGAGGTCGTGCAGATACCCCTCCAGCTCTTCGATGTGGGCGGAGTCGACGATGGCGCCGACATAGCCGTCCGGGCGCACCAGCACCCAGTCGCCCGACGCGAGCCCATAGGCTTCGCGGAAATGGCCGCCATGGTCGCGCAAGTCGCCTCTTTCGCTGAAGGTGTGGATGTGCAAGCCTGGGCGCGGTGCCACGTCGCGACGCTCGACCTCGTGGCCCAGCAGCGTCCACTGCGCGCCCTTGAACAGCTCGAACAGGCGCGTCGGTTGCCCGGCAGCGCCGGTGACCGGCGCATCGGGCGCGCGGTCACCTGCCTGCAGGCCGCCAATGCGCGCAGGCTTTTCCATCGCGAGGGACGATTCGGCGTACCCGAGGTCGAGCTGATGCACTTCCCGCCCGCGCCGCATCTCGCCCCGCTTCGCTTCGCCGAGCAACTTCGTGGCAAGCCCGAGCATGTCTGCGGCAATCGGGCGGCGCTCCTCCTCATAGCTGTCGAGTACGGTACCGGGTGCGCCGGCGGCAACTGCCGCCAGCTTCCAGCCAAGGTTGTAGGCGTCCTGCACGCTGGTGTTGAGCCCCTGGCCGCCGGTGGGGGGATGGATGTGTGCGGCGTCGCCGACCAGCAGCACGCGACCTGCCCGGTAGCGATCGGCCAACCGTGCGTTCATGTTGAACGCCGAGGCCCATGAGACCGAGTGGATATGAATGTCGTCGCGGCCGGTGCGTTCGGCAACCATCGCGGCCAGTCCCTGTGCGGAGAGGTCGATGTCGCCCTCCAGCGGTATCGGTGCCTGCAGCTGGAACAGCTCCGTCCCGGCGAGCGGGCACAGGGACATCTGCGCATTCATCTCGCCTTCGTTGAAGCGGTGCCATGCTTCGCGCCCCAACCCTGACAGGACGACGTCGGCCACCACGGCACGCACGCCCAGCGTCTTGCCCGGAAAGCCGATGTCCAGCGAATGCCGCACGAAGCTGCGGCCACCGTCGGCGCCGACGAGAAATCGCACGCGGAGCGTTTCTTCACCTGCCGCGCCGGCCAGCTGCGCCGTCACGCCGTCCTCGTCCTGCTCGAAGCCGATCAGTTCGCAGCCGAACACGGGTCGATGCCCGAGCTCGGTCAGGCGCTCGCGCATCACGCCCTCGGTCAGGAACTGCGGCACCATCAACGGAATTCCATAGGGCTCGGAAGGCGTCGGTGCCTCGTGCACCATCACCAGCGAATCGGTGTGGCTGCCATCGGCGCGGTATTCCCGCGAGGGCGGATACAGGCCGCCGGCCGCGACGATCCGCTCGAGGATGCCCAGATCCTCGAAGACCTCCTGCGTTCGCGGCTGGATGCCCTTGCCGCGCGAGCCCCGGAAAGGCGCGTCCATCTTCTCGATAAGGCGGAAGGAAACACCTCGCCGCGCCAGGTCGATGGCGAGCGTGAGGCCGGCTGCGCCGGCGCCGCAGATCAGGACGTCGGCGGAAAACTGATGTGTCATGGCAAACTCCAATATGTGTAATATGCACTCAATAGGAGCGGATGCTATGCCAAAGAAAATAAATGTGCAAGATACACATATGTCCGCGCAATTGCGGGCGTTGCACGGTGCGCTGCTGACCGTGGTGAGCGTCATGAATCGCCCGCAGCGCGACGAGGCGATGGTTCGCGAAGCGGGCATCTCGCTCGACCGCGCGTTGTTCCCGCTGCTGGTGGGCATCGAACGCGTAGGACCGATCGGCGTGGTCGAGCTCGCCGACCGTGTCGGGCGCGACTACACCACGGTCAGCCGGCAGGTCGCGAAGTTGGAGAGTCTTGGCCTGGTGGAGCGCCAGGGCGGCACCCACGACCGACGCGTGCGAGAAGCGATCGTGACGCCGAAGGGCAAGGTCATGACCGATGCCGTGGATACGGCAAGGGAACGGCTGGGGCGAGCCATATTTGCCAAGTGGGAACAGCAGGATTTCGAGGAGCTGGTGCGGCTCCTGCAGAAGTTTGCGGTCGATATCGAGGCGGGCCCTGCAGGCGAGCGTTGATCGGGTTGAGGGGGCGCTGCCTCGCTGACCTTTGAACACATGGTGCGCGACCGGGGCCTCATCGGGTTTCCTCTGCCGCTGCAGACAGGCGATTGACAGTCACCGGCACGACACTGTCGCAACCGGTCCATCCCGAAAGACAAGGAAGCCAGGAACATGCAAGAGACAACAACAACGACCCCCGCCATCTCGCGCCGCGGCCTGCTGCGCCTTTCGCTCGGCGGCACCGCCATGGCCTCGCTGCCCGGCATCGGCTGGGCAGCCACCGGCGCCGCGGTACCCGCCTTCACCGACGGCCTGCCGCGGAGCCGGCCCGAGGCGCAGGGCATCTCGTCGGCGTCGATCCTCGCCTTTCTCGATGACGCCGAGCGCGGCGCGTTCGAGCTGCACAGCTTCATGCTGTGGCGCAACGGCCATGTGGTGGCCGAGGGCTGGTGGGACCCCTACAAGCCCGAGCGCCGGCATATGACGCACTCGCTGACCAAGAGCGTCACCGTGTGCGCGGTCGGCATGGCCATTGCCGACGGCAAGTTCGGGCTCGACGACAAGGTCGTGTCCTTCTTTCCCGAGCACCTGCCGCCCACGGTCAGCGCCAACCTCGCGGCAATGACCGTGCGTGATCTGTTGACCATGCGCACCGGGCACGAGTCGATGGTGTCGGGCTCCGTGTGGCGGCCCATTCGCACGAGCTGGATCGCGGAGTTCTTCAAGATCCCCGTGGTCTACACGCCGGGCAGCAAGTTCGTCTACACCAGCGCGGCTACCTACATGCTGTCGGCCATCGTCACGAAGACCACCGGGCAGTCGACGGCCGACTACCTCAAGCCGCGCTTCTTTGATCCACTGGGCATCACCGGCTACGAGTGGGACGTGGGCCCCGAGGGCATCTCGCCGGGTGCCAACGGCCTGAGCTGGAAGACGGTCGACTCGCTCAAGCTCGGCATCCTGCATGCGCAGAACGGGCAGTGGAACGGCAAGCAGATTCTCACGAAGGCCTGGGTCGATTCGGTGCACGCGCCGCACACCAAGGACCGCTACGGCTACCAGTGGTGGCTGGGCCAGCACGGCGCGTACAACGCCGATGGTCTGTTCGGCCAGTACTCGGTGGTGTTCCCCGAGCAGAACGCGGTGCTCGCGCTCAATTCCGCGCTGCCGCCCAAGGCGGGGTTCAACGCGGGCATTCTGTACAAGCACTTTCCCGCAGCATTCGGCGCTACTGCCTTGACCAGCGAGAAGGACTACGCCGCGCTCAAGGCCCGCACGCGCACGCTGCAACTGCTGCCGCCGGTGAAGCCGACCAGCTCGCCCGTTGCCGCGAACGTGTCGGGCCAGCGCTTCGACTTTGCGGAGAACCCGGAGAAGATCAAGTCCATGCGGCTCGACTTCTCTTCCGCGGAGTCGTGCGTCTTCACCATGGAAGACGACCGCGGCACGCACAAGGTGCAGGTCGGCCTGCGCAAGCCCTTCGAGGGCGACACCACCATCACCGGCAACAAGCTGCACCACGAGTACCAGCCCGAGGTGATGCGCGTGGTGGCCAGCGGCGAGTGGCGCGACGCACGCACCTTCGTCATGACCTGGACCTTCGTCGAGTCGGCCTTCCGCGACACCGTGGAGTGCCGCTTCTCGGGGCCGTACATGCGCTTCGACCGCAGCGTGAACGTGAACTCCAGCGCAACCGAAATGCCTACGCTCACGGGGACGCGCGCGAAGACTTAGCCCACACTTTTTGAGAGGCGCTTTTACCGGCGGTTCACGTGCCGGACAAATTGACGGGTGCGGTTCGTGGCTCAATGTCCTTCATGCATATGCTTTCGGACGCCACGGTCTTCACGCAGGTGCGCTTCTGGGTGCTGGTGCTTTGCTCGCTGGTGTGCCCGGCCGCGATCTTCGTCACGCTGTTCGTGCGGCGCGAGTTCTCCAAGAAGGCCGTGCTTGCCTTCGGCCTGCTGCTGATCCTGCTCGCGGGCGTCGACATCTTCGTGCTGCGCGCGCTCTCGCTGGAGGCGCAGGCCACGCCTTCGCTGGCTGACGACATCGTCTTCTCGTCCGAACTGTCGATTGCGCTTTACATCATTCCTGCCGCGTTCGGCACCTTCGGGCTCAACATGGTTTCGCATGTGCTCATGCATTACCTGAAGCAGAAAGAGGCGCGCTTCGAGGCCCACCGGCAACAGGTTCGGCCGCTGCCTGTCGTCAACGTGGCGCAGCGGAATCGTCCGAGGGCACTGGGCGGGCGACGGACAAGGCCGGTGCCCGCATTGCGTCGCCAGCGTGTGGGGGCGCACGTCGTCGCCCCGCGGCAGGACGCCTGAGCGTTCCCTGCGCCCGCGGCGCAAACTATCGGTTTCCCGAGGACGGTGCAAGCCGCAACGGCGCATGCACCGCAATGTCATTGGGAGCGCGCAAGGAGAACTATTTTTTAGTTCGCCCGTTGCGAAAAACGGTGCTTGGTGCGCTCGCCCCTCACTCGCAGCATTCGCCTCGCTGGCCCTCCGGATGTCCGTCTGCTGCGGGAAGGGACGGCATGGCATCATCGTGCGCCTCTCCCACTCGCATGCCCATGTCCGCAGATTCCTTTGTCCGCCGCGTCCGCAGCCAGCTCGACCAGTTGTCCGCAACCGAGCGGCAGCTTGCCGATTTCGTCCTGGAGTTTCCGGGCGAGCTGGCCAGCTATGCGGGCAACGAGCTGGCGGAACTGGCGGGGGTGTCGCCTTCGACGGTGAGCCGCTTCATCCGTCGCATCGGCTACGAGAACTACGAAGAGGCGCGGCGCCAGGTTCGCGAGGAAAAGCAGACAGGTTCGCCGCTGTTCCAGAACGCGACCGAGGCGTCGAAGCGCGGCCACCTTGTCGCCACGCATTTCCAGCAGTCGCAGGCCAACCTGGCCAGCACCTTCGACCGGCTCAACGACAGGCAGATGGCCGGCATCGTGAAGGCGATCATCGGCGCGGGGCAGGTGCTGATCTTCGGCAGCCGCAGCAGCCATGCCTTTGCCCTTTACCTGCGCTGGCAGATTGTGCAGGTGGTGCCGCGCGTCACCGCCATTCCGGGGCCCGGCGAGACATTGGCCGAGCACCTGGCCGGCCTGACCGGGCGCGACTGCGTGATCGTCTTCGGCACGCGACGGCAGACGCGGCAGATGGACATCCTGCTCGCGGGCGCCAGCAAGGCCGGCGCGAAGATCGTCTACATCAGCGACAAGGCCTCGCCGGACTTTGCTGGGGCCACCTGGTCGCTGCAATGCGATTGCCGGGGACCGGGGCTTCTGGACAATCACACCGCCGTGATGGGAATCTGCGACTTGATCGCCACGATGGTGATCGAGGCCTCGGGCTCCGCCGGCCGCAAGCGTCTGGCCGCGATCGAGCTCGAGCACGAGGAAAACGGCGAGCTTTGAGCGGCAGCGGCGCTCGGCCGGCCTGATCTGGTCGGAGCGCACTGAAAAGACGCACGACCGTAGTGCGCATTTGCCCATCCAAGGTGCATCCGCAAAGGCTGCAACATGTCTCGGATGTGCCCGCCTGTGACGGCCCTTCCACGCTTTCCCCTCTGAAAAGTACCCCAGCGGCAGGTGGCTTTCGTGCGTCACGCGCAGTCGGGCATGTCGCTTGCATAGGGATGCTTTGCATGAAATTAAGATTTCACAAAAACAAACTAGGTGAAATCGATATGTCAGATTGATGGAGTCGCCGATAGCATGCGAAGCGATTCCGGACTGCGCCGAGCAAAGCACTTCATACCTTTCTCAAGGGGTTTCCTATGGCAGGACCTGCACTCTCTTCCGGACCCGACTCGCCCCGGGTCGCCGAACTCGACAGAGCGCTCGACAAGATCGGCGTCACGCGATCGCACCACACGATCATCTTTTTGATCCTCATCGGCTGCCTGTTCGACAGCTTCGAGCAGAACGCGGTGGGTATCGTGGGACCGATGCTGCGCGAGCAGTGGGGGCTCAGCGCTTCCGACATCGGCTTGCTGAACACCATTACCTTTGCCTGCGCGGCGGTGGGGCGGATCATCTCGGGCTTCATCGCCGACCGCTACGGCCGGCGCGTGATGCTGTCGATAGACCTGCTGCTGTTCACCCTCGGCGCAGGCATCTGCGCGATGGCGCCCAACCTGGCGGTGATGGCGCTGGGCCGCGCGGTCGTGGGGTTCGGGCTGGGCGGCGAGATCGCGATTGCCGTCACCATGCTGGCCGAGTTCTGCTCGACCAAGTTCCGCGGCACCGCTGTCGGGCTGGTGAACGTCGGCGCGGGCGGGCTCGGCAACTTCCTGGCGCCGGGCTTCGGCCTGCTGGTGTTCTGGATGTTCCCGGGCGACAACGCATGGCGCTGGCTGTTCGCCTGCCTGATGGTGCCGGCGCTGCTCGGTGCTTTCTATCGCCGCTACATCCCCGAGACGCCGCGCTTCCTGCTGTCGCAGGGCAAGGTGAAGGAAGTCAATGCGGTGTTGTCGCGACTGGCGTCGGGCAGGCTTTCGAAGAAGAACGTGCCGCAGCATCAGTACATCACCGACGATGGGCTGGCCGCGCCGAATGCCCGCGTCAAGGTGCGCGTGACCGAGATCTTTCGCGGCGCGCTGGCGCGGCGGACCATTCCGCTGTGCATCACGATCTGGATGACCTATGGCGCGCAGATCTCGGTGCTCACGCTGATGCCGACCATCCTCGTCACGCTGGGCTACAGCATGTCGAAGAGCCTGCTCTTCACGATGGTGATGCAGGGCGGCAGCCTGCTGGGGGCCATCGCGGCCTCGCTGCTGGGCTTTCACTTTCCGCGCAAGCGCGTGCTGACGGCCGGCGCCGTGTGCGCCTGCCTGGCGGCGTTGATCATCGGCTTCGTTGCCAAGAGCATCGTGGTGATCCTGATTGCCGGCGCGGTGTTCCAGTTCTTCGTGCTGCTGCTCAACACGACGATCTGGATCTTTGCGCCCGAGCTGTACCCGACCCGGGTGCGAGCCTTCGGCACGGCCTTCATTCTTGCCACTGGCACAGCGGCAGGCGCGCTGATGCCGCTGGTGGCGGGCCGGCTCTTCGATGCCTTCGGTCTGGTCGGCGTGTTCAGCCTTGCGGCCGGTATGTATGCGGTCTTCGTGGTCAGTGTGCAGAGCGTGCCCGAGACCTATGGCCAGTCGCCCGATGCGTTGCCGCTGCCGGGTGAAAGCCCTGGCGATGACGCTGCCCCGACCACGAAGATAGTGCAGCCGGGTTGAATTTTCAGAGAGTCCTCACGCATGCAAGAAATCCTGCTGATCAATCCCAACTCGTCGTCGTCGACCACCGCCATGATGGCAAAGATCGCCAGCAGCGAGGCGCCGGCCGGATGCCGCGTGACAGGCATCACCGCGGCCGGCGGGCCGACCATGATCGTCAATGAAGACGAGCTGAATGCGGCTGCGACGGAGGTGTTGAAAGCCTGGCGTTCTGCCGCCGGCGGAAGGTGGAACGGCGTGATCGTCAGCGCCTTCGGCGATCCGGGCATCGAGCTGCTGCGCCGTGAAGCGAGCGTGCCGGTGGTCGGCATCGCCGAGGCGTCGATGCTCGCGGCCAGCGAGGGCCGCCGCCGCTTCGGTATTGCCACGGTCACGCCCGAACTGGTGTCGCCCATCGAGGGCAGGGCGGCCGCGCTGGGACTGCGCGCTCTCTACACCGGCATCCGCCTGACGCAAGGCGACCCGCGCGCGCTGGCGGCCGATCCGCAGGCGCTGGAAGACGCGCTGGCACAGGCCGTGCGGTGCTGTATCGACGAAGACGGCGCCCAGGCGGTGATCATCGGTGGCGGCCCGCTGGGGCAGGCCGCACTGGCGCTGGCCCCACGGTTCGACGTGCCGGTGGTCGCGCCCATCTCGGCCGCCATGCGACTGCTGTGTTCGCGGCTCGCAGCAACCCGGGGAGCATGAGGAATGAGCACCGTGGGCGCGTTCATCACAGTATCGAGCTGGAAGCGCAAGTAGCCGCTTCTGGCTGCACGATCCGCAGCCACGGCCATCGCGCCTGGTAGTCCGCAGCCTTCTTGAGAAAAAGATCGCGCATCGGGAGCAGCGGATTCATGCGAAGAATGCCCGCTGCCAGGTCGTCCAGCCCGTCGGGCGCATAGAGCGATCCGTCGGCCAGGTCGATGCCGACGCGCGTGCACGCGATGAGGTAGTGGTCGATCCCGTCGCGCGCGGACCCGAGCCGGGGGTAGGGCGACTTGAAGCGCTGTTCGTACCAGAGGTGAACGCGCGCCTGGTTCTTGACCTCCACGCTCACGCCCAGGTCGGCCACCGCTTTCTGCACGCGCTGGATCACGGCGTCTTCGGCGTCCCACGACAGGTCGGTGTCGTCGAAGTAGAAGACGTCGTAGTCCTTCACGCCCCAGCCGGGCGGCTTGTCGGAAAGGCGGTTCCACGTCGCCTGGAACAGGCAGCCGGCGGTCAGGAAGCCCTGGCGAAGCCCGAGGCTGGGCAGCCTTGAAAGCAGCGCGGCGTTGACTGGGTCCTGCGTGGCTTGCTCGATCAGGCCGGTGGGTGTCAATGGCATGGTGTCGACGCAATGCAAAGAGGCCTGACGACCATCGCCGTCAGGCCTCGAATCGTGGAGAGGCGAAAGAAGCGGATCAGCCGACTTCAGCGATCAGCTCGATTTCCACGCAAGCCCCCATCGGCACCTGCGCCACGCCGAAGGCGCTGCGTGCATGCGCGCCCTTTTCAGGACCGAAGACTTCGGCAAAAAACTCGCTCGCGCCGTTGGTCACCAGATGCTGTTCGGTGAAGGTGCCGACCGAGTTGACCAGGCTCATCACCTTGACGATGCGCTTGACCTTGTTGAGGTCGCCCACGGCCGCATGCAGCGTGCCGAGCAGGTCGATGGCGATGGCGCGTGCGGCCTGCTTGCCTTCTTCGGTGCTGATGTTGGCGCCGAGCTGGCCGGCCCAGACCTTGCCGTCCTTCTTCGCGATATGGCCCGAGAGAAAAACGAGGTTGCCGGTCTGCACGAAGGGCACGTAGGCGGCTGCGGGGGCGGAGACCGGGGGCAGGGTGATGCCGAGGCTGGAAAGTTTGTCGTAAACGCTCATGGAGACTCCTTGTCTTGGGAAGGCGATTGTGTCCGGGTTTGCGGCAGGCCCTCGATCACTTCCCCCACTGGCTGCACGGTCACGCCGACCCGCAGCGTGTGCCTTGCGCCGCCATGGAGTACGCCGCGCATCGGCGACACGTCGGAGTAGTCGCGGCCGATGGCGAGCGTGACATAGTCTTCTCCCGGCTGGCGGCCGTTGGTGGGGTCGAAATCGGCCCATCCGCCTGGACTGCCGACGCCCTCGGGGCCGTCGCCGGGCAGGTACACCGACACCCAGGCGTGCGAGGCGTCTGCGCCCACCAGCCGGGGCTGGCCGGGCGGCGGCTGCG
Source organism: Variovorax multivorans (assembly GCF_051216835.1). Lineage (NCBI taxonomy): Bacteria > Pseudomonadati > Pseudomonadota > Betaproteobacteria > Burkholderiales > Comamonadaceae > Variovorax > Variovorax multivorans. Next base: position 51,593 of record NZ_JBPJZL010000005.1, on the reverse strand, counting down.
TCAGCAGATAGCCGCTCACGTAGCGCGCGGGCAGGCCCATGGTGCGAAAGCACGCGATCATGATGTGGGCGAAGTCCTGGCACACGCCCTTGCGCTGCGCGAGGGCCTCGACGGCGGGGGTGTTGATCTCGGTGCTGTCGGCGTCGTACGCGAAGTCTTCGTACATACGCTCGGTGAGGTCCATCGCCACGTCGAAGGTGGGGCGGCCGGGCACGAAGCTGGCGCGCGCATAGGCCGTGAAATCGTCGTGGCGCGGCACGTAGGGCGAGGGAAAGACGAACTCCGAGGCTGCATCGAAGGTGGCGTCCTTGCGGAAGCGGAAGCGCTCGCGCACGCTCTCCCAGGGCAGCTCGCGCGCCACGGTGGCGGGCAGCACGGGCACCGAGGTTTCGACCACGCTCTCGGCCGTGACGACGAGCCGGTCGTGCGTGGCCTCCAGCGCGAAGAAGGCGCGCGTGTTGCCGTACAGGTCGGCCACCTCGCTGCGCTGCGCGGGCGCCGGCTCGATGGCGAGCCTGTGGCTCACGAGCCGCTGCGAATCGGTGGCCAGCGGCTTCAGGTGGGCGAGGTGCTGCGCCGTCTCGACCGGCGGCGAGTACTCGTAGCGCGTTTCGTGGGTGACGTGAAGCAGCATGGTGAACGGGCCTACTTCGACTCGGCGCCGAAGTGCGAAGCGTAGATCTTGGCGTAGGTGCCGTCGGCCCGGATGCCTTCGAGGCCCTGGTTGATCCTGGCCAGCAACTCGGCGTTGCCCTTCTTCACGGCAATGCCGTACTTCTCGACCGGAAAGCTCGCGTCGCTCACCGTCTTGAAGCCGCCCGCGGTGTTGTTGGCGATGTAGTGAACCACCACGCCGTTGTCGGCCACCACGGCCTGCACGCCGCCGGCTTCGAGCTCCTTGAGCGCGAGCGGCGTCGATTCGAATCGCTTGATGGCGGTGCTCGACTTGCCCAGCAGCTTGCCCACGACCTCGTCGCCGGTGGTACCGTTCTGCACGCCGACTTTCAGGGTCTTGATGTCATCGAACTTCGTGACGGGCGAGTCGTTCTTCACGGCGATGAGTTGCCTCGCGTCGAAATACGACTGCGAGAAATCCATCGTCTGGCGGCGCTCGTCAGTGATCGTGATGGCCGACACCAGCAGGTCGCGGTCGCCTTGGTCGAGCGCGTTGAAGATGCCTTCCCATGGCGTGTTGACGAACTTCACCTCGATGCCGGCCTTCTGCGCGACCGCCTTCACCACATCGATGTCGAAGCCCACGATCTCGCCCTTGTCGTTCTGCGACTCGAAGGGCGTGTAGGCGGCGTCGGTGCCGACCACGAGCACGCGGGCGGCGGCCGGTGGGGGCGGTGCGCTGGCTGCGGCGGGCGCGGCCGGCTCCTGCTTGCTGCAGGCCGCGATGGCGAGCGCCGCGAGCAGACCGGCAGTGGTGAGTGCGAAGCGTCGATTGATGGCGATGCCTGACATGGAAATGCCTCCTTGGAACTGTCTTTGTCTGGGAATCAAGCTCCGACCGAGCGCAGCGATTCGGATGTCAGCGTGAAGTAGCGTGTGCCGATCGCATCGGACACATGGTAGGCGGCTGTCTCGCAGTTGGCGAGCAGCTCGACGAGGGCCGGGTAGTTGGCCTCGGGCCCCGCGGCGCAGAGGTGTTCGAGCGTCCAACTGGCCGGGTCAGGCAGCTCGTACGACAGCGCGGTCAGCTTGCCGGGCGCGCTGCCGGCCAGCCGTGCGATGCGCCCGCGCAGGGTCTGCGTGACCCATGCGAGCGAGCGCGGGTTCTCGGCGTCGAGCACCAGCAGGTCGACCATGGTGGCGACGTCGCGGCGCTGCTGGTAGCGGGCGTGGAAGGTGATGGTGCTGTCGAACAGCGCCACCATTGCCTCGAAGCCGCTCACCTCGTGCACGGCGCCGTTGTCGAAGCCGGCCTCCAGCGCGTTCGACAAGAAGCCCAGGCGCTCGATATGGCGGCCGATGGACAGCAGCCGCCAGGCGTCGTCGCGCGTCATGCGGTCGGTCTGCGCGCCGGTCATGGCGGCCAGCGCTGTGCTGGCGGATTCGAGGGCGCGCAACGCGGCACTGCTGGCAAAGCTGCCCTCGCCAGCCTGCTCGGCCGCGCGGCGCAGGAAGTCGGTCTCGGCGCGCACGATCTGGTTCCAGTTGTCCTGCGACAGGCGCTCGCGCACGGCGGCGGCCGCTTGCCGGATACACATCAGGCTGAAACCCACGCTGCCGCCGCGCTCCACATCGCCCAGTTCGGCGATGAGCGCGCGTTCGAACACGCGGCGCGATTGCGGCGCGCTCGGCACTTCGGCCGGCACCAGTGCATTTCGCAGCGCCATGCGGTGCAGCCATTCGAGCAACGGGCGCGAGGACTGGTCTTCGCTGCCCAGCAAGTTGAGCGTGAGGCGCGCAAGGCGCACGGCGTTCTCGGCACGCTCGGTGTAGCGGCCGAGCCAGAACATGTTCTCCGCGGCGCGGCTGGTAACGGGCGCGCGGTGCCGCGCGAGCGAGGCCGGCGTGGCGTGCGGCTGCAGCAGCGTGGTGCGGTCGACCTCGCCGTGGGTCTGCACCCACACGTCGGCGCTGCTGCCGCCCCGTTGCATCGACGCGATCTGCGCATCGGGCCCCGCAAGCCGGGCCAGGCCGCCGGGCAGCACGCGCCACGACTGCGCGCCGTCGCTCACCGCGAACACGCGCAGCAGTACTGCGCGCGGCGCGATGTGGCCCGGGCCCATGTCGTTGGCCCAGGTGGGCATCTGCGACAGCGGCTGGTAGCCCTGCACGGTGTGCACGTCGCCCTCGCGCACGATGCGGCCGGCCCATTCGTCGAGCTCGCGCCGGCCGAGCTGGCTGCCGAGCACGGCGTCGAAGCTGGCGCGGCCGTCGAAGCCGGGGTAGGTGGGCTTGATGGCGCAGTCGGCCAGTTGGGGCAGCACCGATTCGAGCGCGGCGCGTTCGCCGCACCACCAGGTGGGCAGCGCGGGCAGCTTGAGTTTTTCGCCGATCAGTCGGCGCGCCAGCCCCGGCAAAAAGCCGAGCAGCGCGGGCGATTCGAGGAACGCCGAGCCTGGCATGTTGGCCACCAGCACGTTGCCGGCGCGAATGGCCTGCAGCAGGCCGGGCACGCCGAGTGTGGAGTCGGGGCGCAGCTCCAGCGGGTCGAGGAACTGGTCGTCGAGCCGCTTGATGAGGCCGTGCACCGGGCGCAGGCCCTGCAGCGTCTTGAGGTACAGCCGCTGGTCGCGCACCGTGAGGTCGCTGCCTTCGACCAGCGTGATGCCCAGGTAGCGCGCAAGGTACGCGTGCTCGAAATAGGTTTCGTTGTACGGGCCGGGCGTGAGAAGCGCGATGTGCGGCGGAACGCCGGCCGGGCACATGCGCTGCAGGCCTTCCATCATGGCGCTGTAGGTGGCGGCCAGGCGCTGCACGTGCAGCGCCTCGAAGGCTTGCGGAAACTGCCGCGTGATGGCGAGGCGGTTTTCAAGCAGGTAGCCCAGGCCCGAGGGCGCCTGCGTGCGCTGCGAGACCACCCACCAGTTGCCGTCGGGACCGCGCGCGAGGTCGAAGGCGGTGATGTGCAGCCAGGTGTCGCCCGGCGGCTTCACGCCGTGCAGCGCGCGCAGGTAGCCGGGGTGGCCGCGCACCAGCGCCGGGGGAATGAGCCCTTCGGCCAGCAACTGCTGCGGGCCGTAGACGTCGGCCATCACGCGGTCGAGCACGCGCACGCGCTGCAGCACGCCGGCCTCGATCTGGCTCCAGCTTTCGGGCGAGACGATCAGCGGGAACAGGTCGAGCGACCAAGGCCGCTGCGGGCCATTGGCGTCGGCGTACACGTTGTAGGTGACGCCGTTGTCGCGGATCTGCCGCTCGAGGCTGGCCGCGCGCCGGGGCAGGTCGTTGAAGCCGCTCGGGCCGAGTTGTTCGAAGAAGGCGTTCCAGGCGGGCGTGAGCGGCGGTTGTTCGCCGGAGGGCCCCTGTGTCTGCGTCTGCGATTGAGACTGCGACGACTGCGATTGGGACTGCGACTGCCCAGCGGCCGGTGGCCGTTCGCCCGCGGCGTCGTACAGCAGCGGGGCGGGCGCAGGGGCTGGCGCAGCCCCCGGCACTGGTCGCACAGGCGCTACCGCCGTGGCCTGCCCACGCAGTTCGTCGAAATGGCCGGGCAGGGCCGGCGGGGCGAGCGCCGACGCCAGGGCCGCTGGAAACTCCAGTGCCTGGGCGTCGAACAGGGATTCGTTCAAAGGTTCCACAGGAGGGGGATTGTCACACTGCCTTCACGGGTATCCGTTTGGGCAGCGTGCTAAATGTCCCCTTATCGCCGCAGATCCAGCGTGAACGGGAATTCGCGGCTGCCCGGCAGCTCGATGGTCGCCGGGGGCGTGCGCATGAGTCCGGGCGTGTGGCCGGTGCGGGTGAAGCGCGAATGGCGGCGGCTTTCCGCCTCGTAGGCGTTGACCGGGAAGGTGTCGTAATTGCGCCCGCCCGGGTGGGCGACGAAGTACTGGCAGCCGCCCAGCGAGCGCTTCATCCAGGTGTCGACCAGGTCGAAGGTCAGCGGCGCGTGGGCCGGGATGCTCGGGTGCAGGGCCGAAGGCGGGTTCCAGGCCTTGTAGCGCACGCCGGCCACGAACTCGCCGACCACGCCGGTGGGCTGCAGCGGCAGCACCTTGCCGTTGACGGTGATGACGTGGCGGCTTTCGTTCAGGCCGGTCACGCGCACTTCGATGCGTTCGAGCGACGAATCGACGTAGCGCACCGTGCCGCCGGCCGAGCCTTCCTCGCCCATCACGTGCCAGGGTTCGAGCGCGTTGCGCAGCGAGAGCTCCACGCCCATCGCCTGCATCTGGCCCACCAGCGGGAAGCGGAACTCGAAGTGCGGCGCGAACCAGTCGGCATCGAAGGCGAAGCCGGCCTGGCGCATCTCGCTGATGACGTCGTCGAAGTCCATCTTGACGAAGGTCGGCAGCAGGAAGCGGTCGTGCAGCTCGGTGCCCCAGCGGGTAACGGGCGCCTTGTAGGGCTCGTCCCAGAAGCGGGCTACCAGCGCGCGAATGAGCAGTTGCTGCGCGATGCTCATGCGCGCATGCGGCGGCATTTCAAAAGCGCGCAGCTCCAGCAGGCCGAGGCGGCCGGTGCTCGAGTCGGGCGAGTAGAGCTTGTCGATGCAGAACTCGCTGCGGTGCGTGTTGCCCGACACGTCGATCAGGATGTTGCGCAGCGTGCGGTCGACCAGCCAGGCCGGCATGTTCTGGCCGTAGATCTCGCGGTTCTTGGCGATCTCTTTCAGGGCAATTTCCAGCTCGTAGACCTGGTCGTTGCGGGCCTCGTCCACCCGCGGCGCCTGGCTCGTCGGGCCGATGAACATGCCTGAGAACAGATAGCTCAGCGACGGATGGTTGTGCCAGTAGAGCAGCAGGCTGGCCAGCAGCTCGGGCCGGCGCAGGAACGGGCTGTCGGCGGGCGTGGCGCCGCCCATCACGAAGTGGTTGCCGCCGCCGGTGCCGGTGTGGCGGCCGTCGGTCATGAACTTCTCGGCCGACAGGCGGGTTTCGAACGCGGCGTTGTAGAGAAACTCGGTGTGGTCGACCAGTTCCTTCCAGTTGTGGGCCGGGTGGATGTTGACTTCGATCACGCCCGGGTCGGGCGTGACGGCCAGCATCTTCAGGCGCGGGTCGCGCGGCGGCGGGTAGCCTTCCATCACGATGCGCACGCCCAGGTCGCGCGCGGTGGCTTCGACTGCTGCGACCAGGTCGAGATAGTCCTCCAGGCGCGCGAGCGGCGGCATGAAGACGTAGAGCACGCCCGATGCATTGCCCTTTTTCTCGGCGGAGGGGCCGTTGGCGCGGCGTGGGTCGCGCACTTCGACGCACAGCGCGGTGCGCGTGACCCAGTGGGCTGATTCGCCGCGCAGCGGCTGGCGGGTGGTCGATTTGTCGGTGGACTCATCGGCCGCTGCTGCTGCTGCTGCCGTATCGCCGCTCGCCGCATCACCGGGGCTTTGCATGCGTAGCGACGCAGGCACCACTGGCGGCGTGCCGAAGGTGTAGGGCACGTCGCCGAGGCCTGCAGCACCGGCCACACCCGTGCTGTAGCGCGCACGGTAGTCGGCCGCGCTAGGCAGGGTGCCGCGTGGGGCGGTCGGGTCGCGCTCGATCAGGTAGGGGTAGTCGCCCTTGCTGGCCCACGGCTGCGAGTCGAGCGGCAGGCGGTAGCCCATGGGCGAGTCGCCCGGGATCAGGTAGAGCCGGTCGTCGCGCAGGAACCAGGGGCCGGTCTTCCAGGCCGGCCCTGCGAGCGCGGGGGCGTCGCCGTCCGCATTGCCGGGCTCGATGGGCAGCATGTAGCCGATCACCGCGTCGAGCTTCTGCGTGAACACGCGGCGCAGGCGCACGCGTTCGAGTTCGTCGTCGAGCTTCGACTCGAAGGGGTCGACGTTCACCGGCAGGCGGCGTTCGCGCCAGAGGTAGTAGTAGATGTCTTCGTAGCCGGGCTGGATGTAGCGCTCGGTCAGGCCGAGCTTGTGGGCCAGCACGGTGGTGAAGCGGCGCGCGTCTTCGCTGGTGTAGTGCGTGGGGAAGCGCTCGTCGGCAAACAGCTCGGGGTCGTGCCACAGCGTCTGGCCGTCGGCGCGCCAGAAGATCGACAGTGCCCAGCGCGGCAGTTGCTCGCCTGGGTACCACTTGCCCTGGCCGAAATGCAGGAAGCCGCCCTTGCCGTACTCGGCGCGCAGCTTGTGCACGAGCTCGGTGGCGTAGCCGCGCTTCGTGGGGCCGAGGGCGTCGGTGTTCCATTCGGGCGCGTCGCGGTCGCTGGTGGCCACGTAGGTCGGCTCGCCGCCCATGGTGAGGCGCACGTCGCCGGCCTTCAGGCGCGCGTCGACTGCGTCGCCCAGGGCCAGCACCTCGGCCCACTGCTCTTCGGTGTAGGGCTTGGTGACGCGCGGCGATTCGTAGATGCGCGTGACCTTCATCTCATGGCCGAACTCGACCTCGGATTCGTCGACCCCGCCCTCGATGGGCGCCGCGCTCGAAGGCGTGGGCGTGCAGGCCAGCGGAATGTGGCCTTCACCGGCCAGCAGGCCCGAGGTGGCGTCAAGGCCGATCCAGCCGGCGCCGGGCAGGAACACCTCGCACCAGGCGTGCAGGTCGGTGAAGTCGACCGTGGTGCCGCTCGGGCCGTCGAGCGCCTTCACGTCGGGCGTGAGCTGGATCAGATAGCCCGAGACGAAGCGCGCGGCCAGCCCGCAGTGGCGCAGCAACTGCACCAGCAGCCAGCCCGAGTCGCGGCAGGAGCCACTGCCGCTGGTGAGCGTTTCTTCCGGCGTCTGCACGCCGGGCTCCATGCGGATCAGGTAGTTGACGTCTTGCTGGACCTGCTGGTTGATGCCGACCAGGAAGTCGATGGTGCGCTGCTCCTTGCGATCGATCTTGTCGAGGTAGGCCTGCAGCAGCGGCGTGGGTGCTTCGGTGACGAGGTAGGGCGCGAGCTCTTCGGCCTGCGAGGCCGTGTACTTGAACGGAAAGTTCTCGGCCTGCGGCTCGAGGAAGAAGTCGAAGGGGTTGTAGACCGCCATCTCGACGACGAGGTCGACCGTGACCTTGAATTCGCGCGTCTTCTCGGGGAACACGAGCCGCGCCTGGTAGTTGGCGAACGGGTCCTGCATCCAGTTGACGAAGTGCTCGGCCGGCTCGACCCGCAGCGAATACGAGATGACGTTGCTGCGGCAATGCGGCGCGGGACGCAAGCGCACGACCTGTGGGCCCAACTGCACCAGGCGGTCGTATTTGTAGTGGGTGACGTGGTGGAGAGCGGCGTGAATGGACATGCGTTTTTGTGTGCAGTACTGCGAGATTGCATCGAAAAGATGTCTCTTGTGAGACGCATACTAGCCCAGATGCCAAGCAATTAACGCGCCACTGAGCGTGACTTTGGGGAGGGTTTGCATCATGGGTTCGGGAGTTTTTCGTTGACGCCGTTTCGTGCGTCTGGCGGTGCCATGGGTGGAGCGGGGGCGTTCGTGGCGCTGGGTGGCTCGCTGCTGGGAGCGGCCTTGCAGTTGCAGCAGGCGGTGCTTTGGCCGGCGTGGGCCTACGCCGGCTTGCTGTTCGTGGCAGTGGCCGGCCTGTGTTGGCGACGCATGCCGGGCAGGGGCCTGATGCTCATCGCCTTGCTATGCGGCGCTATGGCCGGCGCAGGGCTCGCGGGATGGCGCGCGGCGGTCTATGCGAGCGGCGCGCTCGACCCGGCGCTCGAAGGGCGCGACCTGCAGGTCACGGGCGTTGTGTCGGAGATGCCACAGCGCAACGAAGCTGGAACGCAGTTCCGCCTGGATGTCGAGTCCGCGGGCTGGGCCGATCCGGACGCACAGGGACAACCCGCCGTACCCGATCGCATTGCACTCGGCTGGTATGCCGAAGGCTCGAGCCTGTGGAGCCGGGCGTCCCAAAGCCGCGCGCCCTTGACCAGCACCGTCGGCCCCCTGCACGCCGGCGAGCGATGGCGACTGACGGTGCGTCTGAAGGCGCCGCACGGCAGCCGCAATCCCCATGGCTTCGACAGCGAACTCTGGATGTGGGAGCAGGGCCTGCATGCCAGCGGCTATGTGCGAACCGGTGCGCGCGATGCGGCGCCCATGCTGGTGGCAAGCACGTGGCGGCATCCCATCGAGCGCGCACGAGAAGCCGTACGCGACGGCGTCTTCGAACGCGTGCCCGACCGCGCCCAGGCGGGCGTGATCGCAGCCCTGGTCACTGGCGACCAGAGCGCCATCGACCGCTCTGGCTGGGACGTGTTCCGCGCGACGGGCGTGGCGCACCTGATGTCGATCTCCGGCCTCCACGTCACGATGTTTGCCTGGCTGGCCGCGCACATCGTCGGCCTGCTCTGGCGACGCAGCACGCGGCTGATGCTGCGCTTGCCCGCGCAACGGGCAGCGCTTGTCGGTGGCGTGCTGCTGGCCACGCTCTACGCGCTCTTCAGCGGCTGGGGCGTGCCCTCGCAGCGCACGGTGTGGATGCTGGCGACGGTCGCGTTGCTGCGCCTCACGGGCCGGCGCTGGCCTTGGCCGCACGTGTGGCTGCTGACGGCTGCGGTGGTGGTCGCGCTCGATCCGTGGGCCCTGATGCAGGCCGGCTTCTGGCTGAGCTTCGTGGCGGTGGGTGTGCTGTTCGCCACGGACGCTGCGGTGCCGGGCGAGCGGAAGACCGGCGCGTCTTTCCGTCTGTTGCAGTTCTTTCGCGAGCAATGGGTCATCACGCTGGCGATCACGCCGTTGAGCCTGCTGCTGTTCCAGCAGGTGTCACTGATCGGCCTGCTGGCCAATGCGGTGGCGATCCCCTGGGTCACGCTTGTGATCACGCCGCTGGCCATGCTGGGCGTGGCCGTGGCGCCGCTGTGGGACCTCGCAGCCCGGGCCGTGCAGGTGCTGACGCTGCTGCTGCAATGGCTGGCCGGGCTGCCGTATGCCACGCTGTCGATGGCCGCGCCGCCTTTGTGGATGGCCGCTTGCGGCGTGGCAGGCGGCGCATTGCTGGCCATGCGGCTGTCCTGGTCGCTGCGTGCCCTCGGCATTCCGCTGCTGCTGCCGGTGCTGCTGTGGCAGGCGCCCCGGCCGGCGACCGGCGAATTCGAGCTGCTCGCCGCCGACATCGGCCAGGGCAACGCGGTGCTCGTGCGCACTGCCACGCACAGCCTGCTTTACGACGCCGGCCCGCGCTACAGCCTCGAAAGCGATGCCGGCCATCGTGTGCTCGTGCCGCTGCTGCGGGCCTATGGTGAGCGCCTCGACACGCTGATGCTGAGCCACCGCGACACCGACCACACCGGCGGTGCGCCCGCGGTGCTCGCGATGCAGCCGCGGGCCGAGCTGCTGAGTTCCCTCGAAGCCACGCATCCGCTGCAGGCGACGCTGGCGGCACGGCGTTGCGAGGCGGGGCAGGCCTGGACCTGGGACGGCGTGCGCTTCGAGGTGCTGCATCCGTTCGACACCGACTACCGCAGCTTCACCAAGCCCAATGCCGTCTCGTGCGTGCTGCGTATAGGCAACGGGCGCGCAGCGGCGCTGCTGGCCGGCGATATCGAGCGGCTGCAGGAAACCGCGCTCGTCGTGCGCACACCGCAGCTGCTGCGGGCCGACGTGCTGCTGGCGCCGCACCATGGCAGCAAGACTTCGTCGAGCCCGGCCTTCCTCGATGCGGTGCAGCCGAGCATCGCCTTTGTCCAGGCGGGGTATCGCAACCGCTTCGGCCACCCGGCGCAGGAGGTGGCGGCGCGCTACCGGGACCGCGGCGTGCGGCTGGTCGAAAACGCTCGCTGCGGCGCCGCGCACTGGACCAGCACACGCCCCGCCGACGTGGCCTGCGAGCGCGAGCGCCACGCGCGGTACTGGCAGCACAGCCCTGAAATCGTGAACTAATTGTCAAAAGTAGCCCAAAAGGCCACTTGTCAGCGTGCTCGTACTGGCGTCCCATGCGTTGTATCGTTTGGCTACAACTCAGAAGAGGGGACAGTATGGACAACCGTCAAGGCCTTCGGTGGGACCTGTTTTCCGGGCATACGCCGTGACGGCCGCTGTTCCGGCCATCACCAGCACGAGCGCCGCGGCTGCGCCCGGCGCGCGGCTCAAGATGCACCGCGAAGGCCCGGTGCTGGTGCTGACGCTGAGCAACCCCGCGGCGCGCAATGCGCTCAATCCGTCGGTCTATCGCGCGGCCGCCAAGGCGATGCGCGCCACCTCGGGCTTTCGCACCGTGCGCGCCATCGTGCTGTGCGGGGAGGGCGACCATTTCAGCGGCGGCGGCGACCTGCGGCGCCTGGCGCGACAACGCAAGCTGCCGGCCGCCGAACAGCATGGCCACATCGATGCGCTGCACGAATGGATCATGGCGATCCAGGAGGCACCCCAGCCCGTCATTGCCGCCGTCGAGGGCGCGGCCATGGGCGGAGGCTTTTCGCTGTGCCTGGCCTGCGACCTGATCGTGGCCGCGGAAGATGCGAAGTTCGCCATGTCCTATGTGAATGTCGGCCTCACGCCTGACGGCGGCGGCACCGATTCGCTGGTGCGCGCGCTGCCGCCGCAGGCCGCCCTCGAAATGCTGCTCGACGGCACGCCCAGCACCGCGAAGCGGCTGCACGAACTGGGCGTGGTCAACAAGGTCGTGCCCCACGGGGAAGCCGGCGCCACCGCGCTTGCCTGGGCGCAGCAGCTCGCGCGCGGCCCGTTCGAGGTGCAGGCGCGCATCAAGCAGCTCGTGTATTCGGCGCGCGGGCGCAGCCGGCGTGAGCAGCTCGACGCCGAGCGCGAATCCTTCCTGGCCAGTCTCTACAGCGACGAGAGCGGGGAGCGCATCAAGGGATTTCTCTCGCCCCGCAAGAGGCAGGCGGCCAGCGAGGAAGGGCCTGAGCGCTGAGCGAAGAAAAAGTCTTCCGGCCCGTCTCCGGCCTTGGCATAAGGGGTTCTACTGGCCCTGAACTTGCTAAGCTATAGCTCAAGGAGATTGGTCGTTCCATGCACAAATTTGACGAGATGTATGAGCAGTTGCCCTATGCGGGGGCTGCAATCCGACAGCACTACAAGCGCTACGACCAATGGCTCGCGAAGCAACCCGGTGAGGTGATGCGTTCGCGGCGCGAAGAGGCGGAATTGATTTTCCGCCGGGTCGGCATCACCTTCGCGGTGTATGGCGCCAAGGACGAGGACGGCTCCGGCACCGAGCGGCTCATCCCGTTCGACCTGCTGCCTCGAATCATTCCCGCCCACGAGTGGGACAGCATGGAAAAGGGGCTGGTGCAGCGCGTCACGGCGCTCAACCGCTTTCTTCACGATGTCTACCATGACCAGGAAATCATCAAGGCCGGCATCATCCCGGCCGAGCAGATCCTGAACAACGCCCAGTTCCGCCCCGAGATGATGGGCGTGAACGTGCCGCACAACGTTTATTCGAACATCTCGGGCATCGACATCGTGCGTGCCCCCGATGCCGACGGCAACGGCGAGTACTACGTGCTCGAAGACAACCTGCGCGTGCCCAGCGGCGTGAGCTACATGCTCGAAAACCGCAAGATGATGATGCGGCTTTTCCCCGAGCTGTTCAACCAGAACCGCATCGCGCCGGTCGCGCATTACCCCGACCTGCTGCTCGAAACGCTGCGCGCCAGCGCGCCGCCGGCCACGGCCGAGCCCACGGTGGTGGTGCTCACGCCCGGCATGTACAACAGCGCCTACTTCGAGCATGCCTTCCTCGCCCAGCAGATGGGTGTGGAACTGGTCGAGGGCCAGGACCTGTTCGTCAAGGACAACTTCGTCTACATGCGTACCACGCGCGGACCGCGGCGCGTCGACGTCATCTACCGCCGCGTGGACGACGACTTCCTCGACCCCGAGGTGTTCCGCCCCACGTCCACGCTCGGTACCGCCGGCCTGATGCGCGCCTACCGCGAAGGCAACGTCGTCATCTGCAATGCAGTGGGCACCGGCGTGGCCGACGACAAGTCGATCTACCCCTACGTGCCGAAGATGGTCGAGTTCTACCTCGGCGAAAAGCCGATCCTGAAGAACGTGCCCACCTACATGTGCCGCAACAAGGACGAGCTGCAATACACGCTCGACAACATGAAGGACCTGGTCGTCAAGGAAGTGCACGGCGCCGGCGGCTACGGCATGCTGATCGGCCCGGCCGCCACGCAGGCCGAGATCGAAGATTTCAAGAAGGCCGTGATCGCCAAGCCTGACGGCTACATCGCCCAGCCCACGCTGAGCCTGTCGACCTCGCCCACCTTCGTCGACGCCGGCATCGCGCCGCGCCACATCGACCTGCGCCCCTTCGTGCTCTCGGGCAGCGAGGTGCAGATGGTGCCCGGCGGCCTCACGCGCGTGGCGCTGAAAGAAGGCTCGCTGGTGGTCAACTCGTCGCAGGGCGGCGGCACCAAGGACACCTGGATTCTCGAAGCCGACCGCGCGCCCAAGCCCAAGGCGGCGCCCGCGCAGTCGCAAAGCCAATCGTAGTAGGAGCACAACCGATGCTGTCTCGCACCGCCGACCATCTCTACTGGATGTCCCGCTACACCGAGCGCGCCGAGAACACGGCGCGCATGCTGGACGTCAACTACCAGACCTCCCTGCTGCCGCAGTCCGCCGAAGTGGCCAAGTACGGCTGGCAGGGCGTGTTGTCCATCAGCGAGCTGCTGCCCTGGTACAACAAGAAGTACGACCAGATCACGCCCCACGACGTGATGGAGTTCATGGTCAAGGACGAGAGCAACGCCTCGTCGATCGTCTCCTGCCTGAAGGCCGCTCGCGAGAACGCACGCGCCGTGCGCGGCGCGCTCACCACCGAAGCCTGGGAAACGCAGAACACTACCTGGCTCGAAGTCAACCGCATGCTGCGCGCGGGCGATTTCGAACGCGACCCGGGCCAGTTCTTCGAGTGGGTCAAGTTCCGCTCGCACCTGTCGCGCGGCGTCACGCTGGGCACCATGCTGCAGGACGAGGCCTTCTACTTCTCGCGCCTGGGCACCTTCCTGGAACGCGCCGACAACACCGCGCGCCTGGTGGACGTGAAGTTCCACGCGCTGAACAGCGAGTTCTTCGGCGCCGCCACCGAGGAAGACCAGGAGTACGACTTCTATCACTGGAGCGCGATCCTGCGCAGCGTCTCGGCCTTCGAGGTCTACCGCAAGGTGTACCGCGACGTGATCAAGCCCGAGCGCGTGGCCGAGCTGCTGATTCTTCGCGCCGACATGCCGCGCTCGCTGCACGCGAGCCTGGTCGAGGTGGTGAACAACCTCGCGAAGGTGCAGAACGAACAGAGCGCCGAAACGCAGCGCCGCGCTGGCAAGCTGCTGGCCGACCTGCAATACGCGCGGGTCGACGAGATCCTCGCGACCGGCCTGCATGCTTACCTCACGCAGTTCCTCGACCGCGTGAACGAGTTGGGTGGGCGCATCAGTCAGGACTTCCTGGTTCCTGCGCACTGAGGCTGACCGAACGAGGCTGGCGCCGACCGCGCCGCCAGCCTCAGAGCTTGTGCGTCGACAGCAGGATGCTCGTCTCGGTGCTCGAAATGCCTTCGATCTGCCGGATGGCGTTGAGCACCTTGTCGAAGGCTTCGAGCGAGTCGGCGCGCAGTTCGGCCATCAGGTCCCAGCGGCCGTTGGTCGAGTGCAGGGCCACGACGTTGGGGTGACCGCGAAGCACTTGGCTCACGCGTTCGGCGCGGTGCCCCTCGATCTCGATGCTCATGATCGCGCGGATGCGGTGCACCTCCGCTTCGGGCTTCAGCCGCACGGTGTAGCCGACGATGGTTCCGTCGTTCTCCAGCCTGGCAATCCGGTTCTGCACGGTCGCCCGCGCCACGCGGAGCTTCTGGGCCAGTGCCACCACCGGCATGCGCGCGTCGTCGCGCAGCAGGGCAATGAGTTGTCGGTCGATGTCGTCCATTGCCATTTGTCAAATTGCTGATCAGATCGAGCGAAATGTAAGGTTCAAGCGCTAACTTGACAAGTTGGAGGGTTCAATCTGGCACGTCTCCCCGGAACAATCGAAAGACGGCTGCGCGATGCGGCCGGACCGTTCAGGAGACCCCCATGACCCGCTTCATCGACGTTCCCGCCATGTCCCGCCTCGTGCAGGAGATCGGCGTGGCCCCCTTCATCGGCGCATTGGCCGACACCATCCGGGAAGACTTCATTCGCTGGCCTGATTTCGACAAATCGGCCCGCGTGGCAAACCACTCGGACATTGGCGTCATCGAGCTGATGCCTGTGTCGAACGCCTCGCGCTATGCCTTCAAGTACGTCAACGGCCATCCGGCCAACACCGGCCGCGGCCTCTACACGGTGATGGCCTTCGGCGTGCTCGCCGATGTCGAGACCGGCTACCCCGTGCTGCTGTCTGAACTGACCCTTGCCACTGCGCTGCGCACCAGCGCTACCTCGCTGATGGCGGCGCGCGCATTGGCGCGGCCCGGCGCCCGCCGCATGGCGCTCATCGGCAACGGCGCGCAGAGCGAATTCCAGGCATTGGCCTTTCACTGTCACTTGGGCATCGAGGAAATTGCCGTGTACGACATCGACGCCCACGCCACCGACAAGCTGGTGCGCAACCTCTCGGCCTTTCCGTCGCTCAAGATCATTCGTGCCGGCTCCACGGCGCAGGCCGTGCGCGGCGCCGACATCGTGACGACCGTGACTGCCGACAAGGCCTGCGCCACCATCATCACGCCGGACATGATCGAGCCGGGCATGCACCTGAACGCTGTCGGTGGCGATTGCCCAGGCAAAACCGAACTGCATGCCGACGTGCTGCGCGGCGCGCGCGTGTTCGTCGAATACGAGCCGCAGACGCGCATCGAGGGCGACATCCAGCAGTTGCCGAAAGACTCCCCCGTGGTCGACCTGTGGCGCGTGCTGGCCGGCATGGCAGCGGGGCGCGAAAGCGCCGAACAGGTCACGGTGTTCGATTCGGTCGGCTTCGCGCTGGAGGACTACGCCACCTTGCGCTATGTGCACGAACAGGCCGAGCGCCGCAACCTTGGCGTGGACGTCGAACTGGTGCCCCGGGCCGATGACCCGAAGGACCTGTTTCGCCACACGCGCAGCGGCGCCTCGCGTGCGGTCATCCGAAGGGTGGCTTGATGATGCCGGCCGCGATCCGCTCCGTTCAGGCGCCGGCCGCCGTGGTCATGGTCCGTCCGCACAGGTTCACGCCGAATCCGGAGACTGCTGCCGACAACGCGTTCCAGACCGCAGCCGCCAAGGAGGCCGCGCAGGCCGTGGCCGATGCCGCCTATCGCGAGGTGACTGCAGCCGTCGAGCGGCTCGAAGCCGAAGGCGTGCGCGTGCATCTGTTCGAAGACCGGGGAGAGCACGACACGCCGGACTCGGTCTTTCCCAACAACTGGTTCTCTACCCATCCGGGCGGGCATGTCGCCATCTACCCGATGCATTCGCCGAGCCGCCGCCGCGAGCGCCGCGCCGACGTGATCGAGATGCTCAAGGCCAACTACCGGGTGCAGGACGTCATCGACTATTCCGGCCTCGAGCACGACGGCCTGTTTCTCGAAGGCACCGGCGCGATGGTGCTCGACCACCTGGCGCGCGTGGCCTACACCGCACGCTCCAACCGGGCCGATGCGGTGGCGCTGGAGCGTTTCAGCACGCATTTCAATTTCGAGCCGATGCTGGTGGACACGGCCGATGAAGCCGGCCGGCCGATCTATCACACCAATGTGCTGATGTGCGTGGCCACGGCGTTTGCGTTGGTCGGCTTCGACATGATCCCGGATGCGCGTCGTGCGGCCGAGGTGCGCGCCCGGCTGGAGGAATCGGGGCGCGAGGTCATTGCGCTCACTGCAGGGCAGATCGCCGAGTTCGCAGGCAATGCAATCGAGCTGTCAGGCCGCGATGGCCGCGTGCTCGCGCTGTCGCAGCGCGCCTGCAACAGCCTGAGCAGCCAGCAGAAGGCTGTCATCGAACGGTCCGCGCGGCTGGTTCCGCTGCCGGTTCCGACCATCGAGATGGCGGGCGGATCGGTGCGCTGCATGATCGCCGGCATTCATCTGTCGCCCCGGCACGGCTAGCGCGAGAAGGATTCGACGGCCACTGGAATCGTGGGCGCCTGCCAGCGGTAGGCATCCTGCAGCACATCGCGTTCTGGCTTCTGCCCGTTCCACTGGATGTGCAGCAGGTCCATCAGCGTCCAGCCCGACCAGTCTGCGCGAAACGATTGTTGCTGCGCCGCGGCCGACGGCAGCGGCTGCTGGTTGCGCCACACCACGGCCGGAATGCGATAGCCCGAGGCGGTCGCCGGGCTGTGCCCCGCGCGGTCGCTGACGTGGCCTACTTCCTGCCCGTGGTCCGACAGGTACATCCACGCGCGGTAGTCGCCCGGCTTGCCCGCGCTGCGCGTCTGCTGCAGCAGCTCTGATACGACGAAGTCGTGATACAGCAGCGCGGCGTCGTATTCCTGGCGGAAGCGGCGCACCCAGGCCGAGCGGCCGTCTTTCACGAGGCCGTTCTCCACCGCATCCACATCGTCGTCGAAGGGGTTGGCGTTGGCTGGAAAGCGCAGGCTGTAGTGCGGATGCGCTCCCATCAAATGGACCACGATCAGCTTGCGGTCGGTGCTCGTATCGGCCAGCGCCTCCTGCATGCAGTCGAGGATCTCTCCGTCCAGCGAGGCGCTGGCGCGGCCGGGCGTGCGGTTGACCATGTCGACCACATCGGCGAGGCGCGCATGCTGCTGCTCGATGGCGAGGTCGTCGTGGTTGCTGATCCACCAGACCTTGTAGCCGGCGGCGCGCGCCAGGGCCAGAAGATGCGGCGGGTTCTCGCTCTCGGGCAGGCCGAAGTGGAACATGTTGCGCAGCGCGGGCAGGGTGCTTGCGTCGACGGACCAGGCGTTCTTCAGCACCGCCATCTGGTCGCCGGTCTGCGCCTTGTGCGCCAGCAGGCGCGGCGTGGTCGGGCGGCCGTAGCCATACAGCGCCATGTTGTCGCGGTTGATGCTGTCGGTGATGACCAGCACCACAGTGGAAGGGCCAGCCTGCGATATCACTGGCGCGATGCCTTTGGCCTGCGCCATCAGACGGTCGCGCTGCTTCTGCTGGTCGCCCCAGGCGGTGCGCAGCGTGTGAACGGAATCTGCCCACTGCGTCCAGAAGATCGCGGGATGCAGCCGGCGCCAGGGCTTGCTTGCGTAGGCCACGCATGCGACGAGAAGCAGCAGTGCGACAAGCGCCACGACCCATCGAGCAGGCCGTGCTGATGCAGTCGCCGCATCGGCTACAGCGCCGCGCCGCGCGAACATGCCCACGAGCACGCCCGCCACGACCAGCGCGGCACACCACACCGCAGCCGAGCGCCAATGCATCCACAGGTATTCGGAGCCCTCGCGCGCATTGGTGTTGGCCGCTGCGCCCAGCACCATCGCGCCGTCGGGCGCGGCCTGGTAGGCGTCGAGCAGATAGGCGCGCACCGCGCCGTCGAGCGCGAAGCCCATGGCCCAGAGCCAGACCAGCAGCGTGCGCATGCGCCGCATCCGCGCGCTGCGCAACGGCCAGGCAAGCCACAGCACCATCGGCATTGCCAGCACCGCGAGCTGCGCCATGCGGCGGCCGTCATGGCCCAGCGCGATGAGCGCCAGCAGCGTTGCGCCCACCACGCCGCAGGCGAGCAGCGCGTTGCGCGACGGAGAAACTTCGTTGGTTGGAGTGGTCAAGCAGGCAGCGCGGCAGGTCGGGGGCGGCCGAATTCTGCCCCGGGGCTCGCGCAACGGACCTCAGTGCCCCGATGGTGGCGAGGTCTTTTGGGTCGTCAGGTCGCAGTGGCTTGCCGCACCGCGCGCTCCCAGCGCGCCATCGATTCCTCGGCTTGCGCGCGTCCCATGGTCGGCATGAAGCGGCGCTCGATCTTCCACAGCTTCGAGAGCTGGCGCGCGTCGGTGTAGACGCCGGTCGACAAGCCCGCGAGGTACGCGGCGCCCAGCGCCGTGGTCTCGATCACTTCGGGCCGCACCACCGGAATGCCCAGCAGGTCGGCCTGGAACTGCATGAGCAGATCGTTCACGCTCGCGCCGCCGTCCACGCGCAACTCGGCCACGGGTTTGCCGCCGGCGGCCACCGCGTCGCGGCTCATGGCCTGCAGCAGCGCGGCACTCTGGTAGGCGATGCTTTCCAGCGCGGCGCGCGCGATGTGCGCGACCGTGGTGCCGCGAGTGAGGCCGGTGATGGTGCCTCGCGCATCCGCATCCCAGTAGGGCGCGCCGAGGCCGGTGAAGGCCGGCACCATCATCACGCCGCCGGCATCGGGCACGCTCTCGGCCAGCGACTGCACTTCGGCGCTGCCCTTGATGGCTTTGAGGCCGTCGCGCAGCCACTGCACCACGGCGCCGCCGACGAACACGCTGCCTTCCATGGCGTACTGCGGCGTCGCATCGGTCTGGGCGGCGCTGGTCACGAGCAGGCCGTTGTGCGAGGGCTGGAAGGCGCCGCCGGTGTGCATCAGCAGGAAGCAGCCTGTGCCGTAGGTGTTCTTGGCCATGCCGGCCTCGAAACAGGCCTGGCCGAAGAGGGCGCTCTGCTGGTCGCCGGCCACGCCGCCGATGGGCAGCGTATGGCCCAGCAGCGCTGCATCGGTGTCGGCGAAGTGCGAGCTCGAGGGCTGCACCTTCGGCATCAGCGCGGCGGGAATGTCGAGCGCCTTCAGCAGATCGGCATCCCACTCGTTGCCGTGCACGTTGAAGAGCATGGTGCGCGAGGCGTTGCTCACGTCGGTCACGTGCACCTTGCCGCCGGTGAGCTGCCACATGAGCCAGCTGTCGACCGTGCCGAAGGCCAGTTCGCCGCGCTCGGCCTGCGCGCGCGCGCCGGGCACGTTGTCGAGCAGCCAGCGCAGCTTGGTGCCGGAAAAGTACGCGTCGATCACCAGCCCGGTCTTCTCGCGGATGGTGTCGGTCATGCCCTCGTCGCGCAGCCTTGCGCACAAAGGCTCGGCGCGGCGGTCCTGCCAGACGATGGCGTGGTGCACCGGCTGGCCCGTCTTGCGGTTCCACAGCACGGTGGTCTCGCGCTGGTTGGTGATGCCGATGGCGTGGATGTCGGTGGGCTTGAGTTTCGCCTTGGCAAGTACCTCGCGCGCGGTGGCGAGCTGGCTGCGCCAGATTTCCATCGGGTCGTGCTCGACCCAGCCCGGCTGCGGGTAGATCTGCGTCAGCTCTTTCTGCGCGATGGCGACGATGTGGCCTTCGCGGTCGAACACGATGCTGCGGGAGCTCGAGGTGCCTTGGTCGAGGGCGAGCAGGTAGGTGGTCATTCGTTCGTGTTCCTTCTTGTCAGTTCTCGCGCGCGATCTCGAGGCGCACCTGGGCGGTGTGCAGCAGGTCGGCGAATGGCGCCGGCGGCTCGGCATCGGTGAACAGCCGGTCGATCTGCGAGAGCGTGCCGAGCTGGATCATTGCCGGCCGGTTGAACTTGCTGGCGTCCGCCGCGAGCCACACCTCGCGTGCCTGCGCGATGATGGTTTGCGCCACCTTCACCTCGCGCAGGTCGAAGTCGCGCAGCGATCCGTCGGCCTCGATGCTCGACACGCCGATCAGCGCAATGTCGACCTTGAACTGGCGAATGAAGTCGATGGTGGCCTCGCCCACGATCGCGCGGTCGCGCGGGCGTACGGAGCCGCCCGCCACGATCACTTCGCACGAGGTGTTGCCGCTCAGGATGGTGGCCACGTTCAGGTTGTTGGTGATCACGCGCAGGCCCGTGTGGCGCAGCAGCGCCTTGGCGATGGCCTCGGTGGTGGTGCCGATGTTGAGGATCAGCGAGCAGTCGTTGGGCACCAGCTCCGCCACGCGGCGGGCGATGCGCGCCTTGCCTTCGGCGTGCAGCGTCTCGCGCTGCTGGTAGCCGATGTTCTCCGTGGTCGAGCTGGGCATGCGCACGCCGCCGTGAAAGCGTGTGAGCAAGCCCTCGTCGGCCAGCCGCTGCACGTCGCGCCGCACGGTTTGCAGGGTGACGCCGAGCATGTCGGCCAGTTGCTCGACGGTGACGGAGCCGCGCGCGCGCACGGTGTCCAGGAGGTTGATCTGGCGCGGGTTGGAGTTCACAGAGGCGTCGTGGAAAGCAGGAAGACTGCGGTCGAGGGTACAGGGCGCGTCACTTTAAAGCGAAAGAAAACGAAGACGAGTAAGGGAAAACTCGGAGGAAAATCGCGCCAAAAGGAACCCAAATGAAAAAACACGAAAATACAATGGCCGCCGTTAGTGACCAAAGTCACGCTTCAACGGACCCAATTCCTGTGAGCGATTTTTCTTCCAGTTCGCCTGCGCCGGCCACCGATTGCGACGTGCTCATCGTCGGCGGCGGCATCAACGGCTGCGGCATCGCGCGCGACCTCGCGGGCCGCGGCTGGCGCGTGGTGCTGTGCGAAAAGGACGATCTCGCCTCGCACACTTCGTCTTCTTCCACCAAGCTGATCCACGGCGGGCTGCGCTACCTCGAGTACTACGAGTTCTCGCTGGTGCGCAAGGCGCTGCAGGAGCGAGAGGTGCTGCTCAAGAGCGCGCCGCACATCATGTGGCCGCTGCGCTTCGTGATGCCGCACGACCCTTCGATGCGCCCGGCCTGGATGATCCGCATCGGCCTGTTCATGTATGACCACCTCGCCAAACGCGAGGTGCTGCCGGCTTCGCGCAGTGTCGATCTGCGCCGCCATGCTGCAGGCAAGCCGCTGAAGGACCAGTACAAGCGTGGCTTCATCTACTCGGACGGCTGGGTTGACGATGCCCGCCTCGTGGTGCTGAACGCGCTCGATGCGCAGGCGCGCGGTGCCGAGGTGCTGACCCGCACGCGCTGCGTGCACGCCCAGCGAGACGCCGACGGCTGGACTGCCACGCTGCAAGGCGCCGACGGCAACAGGCGCACGCTGCGCGCCCGCGCGGTGGTCAATGCCGCGGGGCCGTGGGCTGAATCTTTCTTGCGTGGTGTCGCGCAGTCGGCCAAGGGCGAGGCGCTGGCCACCAAGAGCCTGCGGCTCGTGAAGGGCAGCCACATCGTGGTGCCACGCCTGTTCGAGCACGACCACGCCTACATCTTCCAGAACCCCGACAAGCGGATTATCTTTGCTATTCCCTACCAGGACGAGTTCACGCTGATCGGCACCACCGACATCGAACTCACCGGCGACGACCCCGGCGCCGCGCGCATCGCACAGGAAGAAATCGACTACCTCTGCACCCAGGCCAGCCGCTACTTCGAGAAGCCCATCGTGCCGGCCGACGTGGTTTGGACGTACTCCGGCGTGCGCCCGCTGCTCGACGACGACTCGGGCGACCCATCGGCCGTCACGCGCGACTACATGCTCGAATCGAACACCACCGCCGCGCCGCTGCTGTCGGTATGGGGCGGCAAGATCACCACATTCCGCAAGCTGGCCGAGGACGCGGCCGACGAGGTCGGCAGGATGCTGGGCCAGTCGAGCGCGCAGCGCCCGGCCTGGACCGATGGCGCCTTTCTCGCGGGCGGTGACCTGTCGGCATGGATCGGCGCCGCGAAGCGGCCCGACGACGATTTCGAACGCTTCGTGTCGGCCGTGCAAACCAGGTATCCGTGGCTCTACGGCCATCTGGCTCGCCGCCTCGCGCGGGGCTACGGCGCCCGCATAGCGGAGTTGCTGGGCGACGCGAAGTCCTTTTCCGACCTGGGCGACGAAGTGGCGCCGGGCCTGTACGAGCGCGAACTACGCTTCCTGCAGGACCACGAATGGGCCGTGAGCGCGGAAGACGTGCTCTGGCGGCGCTCCAAGCTGGGGCTGCACTACACGCCCGAAGAGCGCGAGCAGGTCGCGCGCTGGCTGCTGCTGCAGCCAGTCCGCGTCGACAACAACTAGACGAACACAAGGGAAAGAGCGCCAATGCAACTGACACTGGAGCGCGTCACCAAGAAGGTGGGTGCGCAGACATGGCTCTACGAGCAGAGCATCGCGCCCAGGAGCGGCGCGGTCACCGTGCTGCTGGGCGCGACGCAGGCCGGCAAGACCAGCCTCATGCGGCTGATGGCGGGGCTCGACACGCCCACGGAAGGCAAGGTGCTGGTCGACGGCAAGGACGTGACCGGCATGCCCGTGCGCGAACGCAATGTCGCGATGGTCTACCAGCAGTTCATCAACTACCCCTCGCTCAAGGTGGCGGACAACATCGCCTCGCCGCTCAAGCTGCGCGGTGAGTCGAATATCGATGCGCGTGTGAAGGCGCTGGCCGACAAGCTGCACATCGGCATGTTCCTCGACCGCTATCCAGCCGAGCTCTCGGGCGGCCAGCAGCAGCGCGTGGCGCTGGCGCGTGCGCTCGCCAAGAATGCGCCGCTGATGCTGCTCGACGAGCCGCTGGTCAACCTCGACTACAAGCTGCGCGAAGGCCTGCGCGAAGAGCTCACGCAGCTCTTTGCCACCGGCGATTCGACGGTGATCTACGCGACCACCGAACCTGGTGAAGCCCTGCTGCTCGGCGGCTACACGGCCGTGATGGATGCCGGCGAGCTGCTGCAGTACGGCCCGACGGCGGAGGTCTTCCATGCGCCGCAGTCGCTGCGCGTGGCGCGTGCCTTCAGCGATCCGCCGATGAACCTGCTGTCTGGCACCGCGACTGCTGGCAAAGTGCAACTGGCCGGCGGCCCCGCGCTGGCTCTGGCCGTGCCCGAAAGCGTTGCAGGCGCCATTACGGTCGGCCTGCGCGCGAGCGCGTTGAACGTGGATGCGGGGCAGGGCGACATTGCCTTGCCCGGCAAGGTGGAGCTGGCCGAAATCTCGGGCTCCGACACCTTCGTGCACGTCGAGACGGCGGTGGGCGAACTGGTGGCGCAGCTCACCGGTGTGCACCGCTTCGAGCTGGGCGCCTCGATCACGCTGTACTTCAGCGCGTCGCAGGCCTATGTGTTCGATGCCAGCGAAAAGCTGGCGCTGGCGCCGGCATGGCGCAAAGGAAGCTAGTCATGGCACGCATTGACCTCGACCTGGCCCACGCCTACCGCCCCAACCCCACGCAGGACAGCGACTATGCGCTGCTGCCGCTGAAGATGAGCTTCCGCGACGGCGGGGCGTATGCCTTGCTCGGCCCTTCGGGCTGCGGCAAGACGACCATGCTGAACATCATCTCGGGCCTGCTCGTGCCCTCGCAGGGCTCCGTCACCTTCGACGGCCGCGACATGACGCGCGCCACGCCGCAGGAGCGCAACATCGCGCAGGTGTTCCAGTTTCCGGTGATCTACGACACCATGACCGTGGCCGAGAACCTCGCGTTTCCGCTGCGCAACCGCAAGGTGCCGGCCGACCAGATCAAGAAGCGCGTGGGCGAGATTGCCGAGATGCTCGACATGAGCGGGCAGCTCAACCAGCGCGCCGCCGGCCTCGCGGCCGACGCCAAGCAGAAGATCTCTCTCGGGCGCGGGCTGGTGCGCAGCGACGTGTCGGCGGTGCTGTTCGATGAGCCGCTCACCGTGATCGATCCGCACCTGAAGTGGCAACTGCGCCGCAAGCTCAAGCAGATCCATCGCGAGCTGAAGCTCACGCTGATCTACGTGACGCACGACCAGGTCGAGGCGCTCACCTTCGCCGAAGAGGTGGTGGTGATGACGCGCGGCAAGGCCGTGCAGGTGGGCAGCGCCGAAGCGCTGTTCGAGCGGCCGGCCCACACCTTCGTCGGGCATTTCATCGGCTCGCCGGGCATGAACTTCCTGTCCGCGAAGAGCGCGAACGGAACCATCGAGGTTGCGGGCACGCCATTGGTGCCCACGCGCGAACTGCCGCAGGGGCCGCTGAAGATCGGCATCCGTCCCGAGTACCTGCGCCTGTCCAACGCGGGCGCCGCCGGTGCGGTGCCGGCCGTGGTGAAGCAGGTGCAGGACGTGGGTACGCACGTGATGCTGAGCGTGGTGGCCGACGGCAGCGTGCTGAAGGTGCGGCTGCATTCGGATGACCAGCCGCCGGCAGCGGGAGACACGGTGTGGGTGCGAGTGCTCGACACGCACACCTGCTATTACAAAGACGAGGAACTGGTCGCATGAGCGCCGCGCCGGGCCGCCCCAAGCAAGCTCGCACCGCAGTGCGAAGCACGGAGGTATTTCAATGAACGCCACCAACAAACCGATCAACCAGAAGGCGTGGTGGCTGGTGCTGCCGGTGCTCATCTGCGTTGCGTTCTCGGCCATCGTGCCGCTCATGACGGTGGTCAACTACTCGGTGCAGGACATCATCTCGCCCGAGCGCCGCGTCTTCGTCGGCACCGAATGGTTCGCCTCGGTGATGCGCGACGACGAGCTGCACGAGGCGCTGTGGCGCCAGCTGGGCTTCTCGCTGTCGGTGCTGCTGGTCGAGATCCCGCTGGGCATCGGCCTTGCGCTGTCGATGCCGGCCAAGGGCTGGAAGTCGTCGGCGGTGCTGGTGGTGGTGGCGCTGTCGCTGCTGATTCCCTGGAACGTGGTCGGCACCATCTGGCAGATCTACGGCCGCGCCGACATCGGCCTGCTGGGCCACGCGCTGCAGACGATGGGCATCGAATACAACTACACCGGCAGCGCCACCGACGCGTGGCTCACCGTGCTGGTGATGGATGTGTGGCACTGGACGCCGCTGGTGGCGCTGCTGTGCTACGCGGGCCTGCGCTCGATTCCCGATGCCTACTACCAGGCCGCGCGCATCGACGGCGCGAGCAAGTTCGCGGTGTTCCGCTTTATCCAGCTGCCCAAGATGCGCGGCGTGCTGATGATCGCGGTGCTGCTGCGCTTCATGGACAGCTTCATGATCTACACCGAGCCCTTCGTGCTGACGGGCGGTGGGCCGGGCAACGCGACCACCTTCCTGAGCCAGTACCTCACGCAGAAGGCGGTGGGGCAGTTCGACCTGGGGCCGGCCGCTGCCTTCTCGCTGATTTATTTCCTCATCATCCTGCTGTTCTGCTTTGTGCTCTACAACTGGATGCAGCGGGTCGGCACGCAGGAAGCGGAGGTGGAGAAATGAACGAGAAGAGATTTCACAAGCGCAGCATCTTCCTGGTGCTGTACATCCTGTTCGCGCTGTTGCCCATCTACTGGATGATCAACATGAGCTTCAAGACGAACGAGGAGATCCTGTCGAGCTTCTCGTTCTTTCCGCAGCAGCTCACCTGGGCCAACTACGCGCGCATCTTCACCGACGAGTCGTGGTACTCGGGCTACATCAACAGCCTGATCTACGTGGCGATCAACACGGTGATCTCGCTCACCGTGGCACTGCCTGCGGCCTATGCGTTCTCGCGCTATTCGTTCCTGGGCGACAAGCACGTGTTCTTCTGGCTGCTGACCAACCGCATGACGCCGCCCGCGGTGTTTCTGCTGCCGTTCTTCCAGCTGTACAGCACGGTCGGCCTGATGGATACGCACCTGGGCGTGGCGCTGGCGCATCTGCTGTTCAACGTGCCGCTGGCGGTGTGGATCCTGGAAGGCTTCATGAGCGGCATTCCGCGCGAGATCGACGAGACGGCGTACATCGACGGCTATTCGTTCCCGCGCTTCTTCCTCACCATCTTCCTGCCGCTCATCAAGGCCGGCGTGGGCGTGGCGGCGTTCTTCTGCTTCATGTTCAGCTGGGTCGAGCTGCTGCTGGCGCGCACGCTCACCAGCGTGAACGCCAAGCCCATCGTGGCGACGATGACGCGCACGGTGAGTGCCTCGGGCATGGACTGGGCAACGTTGGCTGCGGCCGGCGTGCTGACCATCGTGCCGGGCGCCATCGTCATCTGGTTCGTGCGCCATTACATCGCGAAGGGTTTCGCGATGGGTCGTGTTTAAGGAGGCCGAGAGATGTTCGACTGGATGGTCTGGACCACCCCGGTGGCCGTGTTCTTCATCTGCATCGCGCTCATGCTGGTCGGCATGACGGTGTGGGAGTTCAAGTCGCCCACCACGCTGCGGCGCGGCTGGCTGCCGATGGCCACCACGCGCGGCGACCGGCTCTTCATCGGGCTGCTGTCGGCGGCGTACCTGAACCTGGTCTTCATCGGCCTGGCCGGCAAGTTCCAGGAGTGGTTCAGCCTGGAGGCCGAGCCTTCGATCTGGATCAGCTTCGTGCTGTCGATGGGCCTGCTTGCGCTCGTGATGCGCAAGGGCTGAGCGGGCACCGCCTTTCGCCTTATTCGTTCAACCGAATGCGTTCCGGCTCTCCGCCTCCCCGGAGCCGTGATCGAACACAACACCGGGGAAGCAACAACCGAGGAGACAACTTCATGAAGATGCGCTACACGGCATTGGCACTGGCAGCGGCGATGTTCGCCGCGCACGGTGCGGCAACGGCCGGCGAGGCTGAAGCCAAGAAATGGATCGACAGCGAGTTCCAGCCATCTACCTTGTCCAAGGACAAGCAGATGGAGGAAATGAAATGGTTCATCGATGCGGCCAAGAAGCTGCAGGCCAAGGGCGTCAAGGAGGTGTCCGTCGTCTCCGAAACCCTGACCACCCACGAGTACGAATCGAAGACGCTGGCCAAGGCCTTCGAGGAAATCACCGGCATCAAGGTCAAGCACGACCTGATCCAGGAAGGCGACGTGGTCGAGAAGCTGCAGACCTCGATGCAGTCGGGCAAGTCGATCTATGACGGCTGGGTGTCCGACTCCGACCTGATCGGCACGCACTACCGCTACGGCAAGATCATGTCGCTGACCGAGTACATGGGCGGCGCGGGCAAGGAGTTCACCAACCCCGGCCTCGACCTGAAGGACTTCATCGGCACCAGCTTCACCACCGCCCCCGACGGCCAGCTCTACCAGCTGCCCGACCAGCAGTTCGCCAACCTGTACTGGTTCCGCGCCGACCTGTTCGCACGCAAGGACCTGCAGGACAAGTTCAAGGCCAAGTACGGCTACAACCTGGGCGTGCCGCTCAACTGGAGCGCCTACGAAGACATCGCCGAGTTCTTCAGCGTCGACGTGAAGACCATCGACGGCAAGCCGATCTACGGCCACATGGACTACGGCAAGAAGGATCCGTCGCTGGGCTGGCGCTTCACCGATGCGTGGCTGTCGATGGCCGGCTCCGCCGACAAGGGCATTCCCAACGGCATGCCGATCGACGAATGGGGCATCCGCGTGGCCGCCGACAAGTGCACGCCCACGGGCGCCTCGGTGTCGCGTGGCGGCGCCACCAACTCGCCGGCCGCCGTGTACGCGCTCACCAAGTACATCGACTGGATGAAGAAGTACGCGCCCAAGGAAGCCATGGGCATGACCTTCGGCGAATCCGGTCCGGTGCCGGCGCAGGGCCAGATCGCCCAGCAGATCTTCTGGTACACGGCCTTCACCGCCGACATGACCAAGAAGGGCCTGCCCGTGGTGAACGACGACGGCTCGCCCAAGTGGCGCATGGCCCCTGGCCCGAACGGTCCGTACTGGAAGCAGGGCATGCAGAACGGCTACCAGGACGTGGGCTCGTGGACCTTCTTCAAGGGCCATGACGCCAACAAGACGGCAGCAGCCTGGCTCTACGCGCAGTTCATCACCGCCAAGACCACCTCGCTGAAGAAGTCGATCACCGGCCTGACCTTCATCCGCGACAGCGACATCCGCTCGGACTACTTCACGCAGAACGCCAACAAGTACGGCGGCCTGATCGAGTTCTACCGCAGCCCGGCGCGCGTGGCCTGGACCCCGACCGGCACCAACGTGCCCGACTATCCGAAGCTCGCGCAGCTCTGGTGGAAGAACGTGGCCGAGGCCGTCACGGGCGAGAAGACCCCGCAGAAGGCAATGGACAACCTGGCCGACGAGATGGACAACGTGATGGCCCGCCTCGAGCGCGCCGGCATGGCCCATTGCGCGCCCAAGCTCAACCCCAAGGGCGACCCGGCCAAGTACCTGAGCGACGACCACGCCCCGTGGAAGAAGCTGGCCAACGAGAAGCCGAAGGGCGAGACCATCGACTACAACAAGCTGCTGACCGCCTGGAAGGAAGGCAAGGTGCGCTGAGCCTCCCTTTCGCGCCGAGACAGGGGCCGTGCCGCAAGGTGCGGCCCTTTTTTCTTGTTCTTTTTCCGCATCGCCGGCCATTTGACCGATTCGACCGTCTGATTGCCGCGACGCCATGACCATTGGCAGATGCGTTCGCTACAGGCATCGCGTACATTCGACGGCCCCCGAAACGCCACCGCCAGTGACTTCCAGCCCCTCCAGCCCCCCTCGAAGCGTCAAGCGCGTCCTCGTTCTTCGCTATTCGCAATCCGGCCAGCTCGACGAGGTTGCAGACCGGATCGTGGCGCCGTTGCGCGCCGATCCGTCGATCGAGGTGCACGAGGAAACGCTGCGCCCGCTCGCGCCGTACCCCTTTCCCTGGCCCTTCCTGACCTTCTTCGACGCCTTTCCGGAGTCGGCCCACATGAAGCCGCAGCCGCTGGCGCCGCTGTCGCTCACGGGTGAGGAAGACTTCGACCTGATCGTGCTGCCGTACCAGGTGTGGTTCCTGGCGCCTTCGCAGCCCGTTGCCGCCTTCCTCAAGCACCCGGTGGCGGCGCGGCTGCTCAAGGGCAAGCCGGTGGTCACGGTCATCGCCTGCCGCAACATGTGGCTTCTGGCCCACGAAAAGCTCAAGGGTATGCTCGACGACGTGAGCGCGCGCCTGATCGACAACGTGGTGCTGACCGACCCCGGCCCCACGCTCGCCACCTTCTTCACCACGCCGGCCTGGCTGATCTGGGGCCGCAAGCGCGGCTTCTGGGGCATGCCCGATGCGGGGCTCAGTACCGAACAGATCAACGGTACCGGCCGTTTCGGCCGTGCCCTGCGCGATGCGCTGCACAACGACCTGGAACGCGGCACGCAGCCGCTGCTGGCCGGCCTCGGAGCCGTGCAGGCCAATGCCAGGCTGCTCATCAGCGAGAAGGCCGGCACGCGCAGCTTCTACCTCTGGGGCAAGCTGATCATGGCCGCCGGCGGGCCCGGCGCGTGGCAGCGCAAGCCGCTGCTGCTGCTGTACGTGCTGTTTCTGCTGGTACTGATCATTACGGTGGTGCCCGTGAGCCTGAGCCTGCAGGCGCTTCTGCGACCTTTGTTCAGAGGGTGGCTGACTAAAATGACAGCCCAATTCGAGTGCCCGTCGGGCTCTGCCACGGACCGCACCCCCCTCTATGACGACTGATGTCTTCCTGACCCGCACTGCCGCCTTCCTGCCCTTTTCCCCGGTCAGCAATGAAGACATCGAAGACGTCCTCGGTCGCATCGGCGGCAAGGCGTCCCGCGCGCGGCGGCTGATTCTGCGCAGCAACGGCATCCAGTCGCGCCACTACGCCATCGACCGCGCCACGGGCGAACTGGCGATGACCAACGCGCAACTCACCGCATCCGCGATCCGCGCGCTGGGCGATGTGGGGCCGGTCGACTGTCTCGTTACCGGCACTTCGCTGCCCGACCAGCTCATGCCCAATCACGCGGTGATGGTGCACGGCGAACTCGGCTGGCCGCGGCTCGAAGTGGTGGCCTGCGCGGGCATCTGCCTGGCCGGCGCCACCGCGTTGAAGCATGCATGGCTCTCGGTGCGCGCGGGCGATGCGCAGCGCGCCGTGGCCACGGGCTCGGAGCTGGCCTCGGCCGTGATGCGCGGCTCGCGCTTCGAGGCCGAGCTCGAACACAAGCTCGAAGCGCTGGAGGCGCGGCCCGAACTGGCCTTCGAGAAAGACTTTCTGCGCTGGATGCTCTCCGACGGCGCGGGTGCAGTGCTGCTGGAGCGCGAGCCGCGCGGGCCGCTGTCGCTGCGCATCGACTGGATCGACCTGTCGTCCGCCGCGCACGAGCTGCCGGTGTGCATGTACGCTGGTGCCGAGAAGAATGCCGAAGGCGGCCTCGACGGCTGGGGGCGCAAGTCGCCCGAAGACTGGCAGCGCGAGTCGACCTTTGCCGTCAAGCAGGACGTGCGCCTGCTCAACGACAACATCGTGCGCGCCACGCTGGGCGAGCCGCTGGCGGCCATCATCGAGCGGCGCGGGCTGAAGACGGCGGACATCGACTGGTTTTTGCCGCACCTGTCGTCGCAATACTTCGTCGAGCCGGTGAGCCAGTGCCTCGAATCGCTGGGCCTGCCGATTCCGCGCGAGCGCTGGTTCAGCAACCTCGCGAGCAAGGGCAACACGGGTTCGGCGTCGCCGTACATCATGCTCGACGAGCTGTTCCGCTCGGGCCGCATCAAGCCCGGCCAGAAGCTACTGATGTTCGTGCCCGAAAGCGGCCGCTTCTCCAGCGGCTTCATTTATATGGAAGCGGTGTAGCCATGGATCTCGACGCTGTACCGCAGGAGGGCAATGCGACCCTCGACGGCCATTCCAAGCTGATGTACGCCCGCGACGCGCAGGGCCGCGTCGTCACCACCACTTCGCGCGGCTGGGAGGCGGAAGAGATCGTCACCAGCCATGCGGTCGACGTGCTCGTCGAACAGGCGCAGGCCGCAAAGGAACGCGTGAAGGCGGGGCAGGCTTCGCCGCTCGAATATTGGATGTACGAGCGCCGCATGGACGTGGCGCTGCTCTCGCAGACCAGCGGCTTCTGGCAGTGGCGCGTGCGGCGCCACCTGCAGCCGCGCCATTTCGCCGCGCTGTCATCGGCGCAACTCGCACGCTACAGCGAAGCGCTGGGCCTGCCCGTTTCCACCTTGCAAGGCCTGCCGTGAACTTTCAACACCAACAGGCGGCGCATTGCGAAAGCGGCGTCATCTCCAGCCTGATGCGCCACCACGGCGCGCCGATGAGCGAGAGCATGGCGCTGGGCCTGTCGTCCGCGATTTCGTTCGCGTACCTGCCCTTCATCAAGCTGTCGGGCCTGCCGCTGATCTCGTACCGCATGCCGCCCAAGGCCATCATCAAGGGCCTGCTGGCGCCGATGGCCGCGCGCTTTCGCTTCGAGACCTTTCGCAGCGCCGATGCAGGGCAGCAGAGGCTCGACGCGCTGCTGGCCGATGGCCAGCTGGTGGGCCTGCAAACGTCGGTGTACTGGCTACCGTACTTTCCGCCGAACATGCGCTTTCACTTCAACGCGCACAACCTGCTGGTGTACGGCAAGGACGGCGACGACTACCTGATCAGCGACCCGGTGTTCGAGGAGCCCGTGCGTTGCGCGAGCAGCGACCTGGCACGCGCGCGTTTCGCCAAGGGCGTGCTGGCGCCGAAGGGGCTCATGTACTACCCGCAGGCCATCGATCGCAAGGTTGTCGATGCGGCCTCGGTGGTCAAGGCCATCCGCAAGACGGTGCGCAACATGCTTGCACCCATTCCCATCGTCGGTGTGCGCGGCATGCACACGCTGGCCAAGCGCATGCAGAAGCTGTCGCCGGCCGATCCGCGCAGCGTCGACTTCATTGGCCACGTGGTGCGCATGCAGGAAGAAATCGGCACGGGCGGGGCGGGCTTCCGCTTCATCTACGCGGGCTTTCTGCAGGAGGCAGCGCAGTTGCTCGACAAGCCGCAGCTGCAGCAGATGTCCGAGCGGCTCATCGCCATCGGTGACGGTTGGCGTGCGTTCGCGCTCAAGGCGGCGCGCATGGTGAAGGGGCGCGAGGCGGTCGACCCGGCTGCGTTGGCTGCGAAGCTGCGGGAGCAGGCGCAGCAGGAAGAAAGCTTCTTTCGCGACCTGAAGGCAGCTGTCGCCTGATGTTAGAGCTGCGCCAGCTCAGCTACCGCTACCCGCACGCCGACGCCCCCGCGCTGGCCGACGTATCGCTCGCGGTGCCAAAAGGCTGTGTACTGGGCCTGCTCGGGCCGAACGGCGCAGGCAAGACCACGCTGATCTCGCACCTGTCGGGCGCGCTGGCCGTGCAGTCGGGCGAGATCCGCATCGATGGTCAGCCGCTGCAGCAGGTGCGTGCGAAGACACCTACGCGCATTGCCGTGGCGCCACAGGAGCAGGCCTTCTATCCGATGCTGACCGTGGCTGAGAACCTTGCCTGCTTTGCTGCGGCGGGGGGCCTGTCGGGCGCGCGCAAGAAGGAGCGCATCGCGGTCTGTACGCAGTTTGCGCAGTTGGAGCAATTCGCAGGCGTGCGCGCGGAGCGGCTCTCGGGCGGCCTCAAGCGCCGGCTCAACCTGGCCATCGCCTTGCTGCCCGAACCTGAGTTGATGCTGTTCGACGAGCCCACTGTGGGCGTCGATCCGCAATCGCGCGCCTTCATCCTCGACGCCATCAAGAGCCTCGCGCAGCAGGGCGCGGCGGTGATCTACGCCTCGCACTACATGGAAGAGATCGAGGCGATTGCCGATCGCGTCGCCATCCTCGACCGCGGCCACGTGCTGCGCGAAGGCTCGCTCGACGAGTTGCTGTCGAAGAACGCGATGCTGCTCACGCTGGCCGCCGACGGGCTCGACGCCGACATGCTCTCGCGCTTCGGCACGGTGGAGCAGGGGGGAGTGCATTGGCGCATTCACCTGAACGCCGGCAGCGGCCCGGGACCTGTGCTGGCCGCGCTCGAAGCCGCGGGCATCGAAGTGCGCCATGCCGAATTCGGCCGCCATGACCTCGAGCAGCTTTTCATGGCGCTCACCCATCGCTCGCTGCGCGACTGAACCCCATGCTCCTCGCGCTCATCAAGAAAGAACTGCTCGCCCTCGTGCGCGACATGCACGGCCTTGCCGCGCTGTTCCTGATGCCGATGGTCTTCATCGTGCTGATGTCGCTCACGCTGAAGGACATCTATCGCCCGCCGCTGGCCGAGCTGACTTATGCCATCGACATGCGCGACACGGCCACGCCGGCCAAATGGCTGCAGCAGCTCTGGCAGCGCAGCCACGGCGCACCGCAGCCGTTGGGCAGCGACTGGCAGGCGCGGCTGCGCAACGGGTCGCTCAAGTACGTGATCGTGATGGAGCCGGGCCTGTCGGAAGAACTGGAATCTGCCGCGCTGTCGACCCAGGCGCGCATCCATCTGCTGACTGAGCCGGGCATCGATGCCAACCTGTTCAACGCTCTGCGCGCCGAACTCATCGGTGCATCGGGTGAGCTCAAGGCGCGCCTCGCACTGGCGGTGCCCGGCACGGCCAGTCCGGCGCCCGAGGCCTCCATCGAGGCGATGGTGCGTGCCGAGCGCTTCTCCACCGCCGGCCCGCGGCCGACCTCGGTGCAGCAGAACGTGCCGGCGTGGCTGGTGTTCGGCATGTTCTTCGTGGTGGCCTCGCTCTCCAGCCTGTTCGTGCAGGAGCGCAGTTCGGGGGCGCTCGGCCGGCTGCAGAGCCTGGGCGTGTCGCGCACCATGCTGCTCGCATCGAAGGCGCTGCCGTACCTGGGCGTGAACGCGCTGCAGGCCGTGTTGATGCTCGCGGCCGGCATCTGGTTCATGCCGCTGATCGGCGGCGATGCGCTGTCGCTTGCGGGCATCCACTGGGGAGCGCTGCTGCTGTCGCTGGGGGCAGTGAGCCTGGCGGCGGTGAGCCTGTCGCTCGCACTGGCTTGCCTGGTGCGCAGCCATGCGCAGGCCGCCACCATCGGGCCGATGGTCAACGTGCTGATGGCGGCGGCAGGCGGCATCATGGTGCCCAAGTTCGTCATGCCGGGTTTCATGCAGCGGCTGGTCGAGATCTCTCCGATGAACTGGGGACTCGAGGCGCTGCTGACCGTGCTGCTGCGCGGCGGCGGCGTAGCCGATGCCCTGCCGCAGATCGGCCGGCTGGTCGTGTTTGCGGCGCTGATGTTTCTTCTGGCCGTTTTCCTGTTTCGCAGGCGCGCACCGTGAGCACCACCGTCACCCCTGAATTCATTGCCAGCCTCAAGGCGATGGTGCTCGAGGCCGTCGAGAAAGATGCGCCCCCGGGCGGCCTCGGCGACGACGAGCCGCTGTTCGGCCCCGAGGCCCGGCTCGATCTCGACTCGCTCGATGCCCTGCAGGTGTCGATGACGATCCAGCAGCGCTTCGGCGTGCGCATGCCCGACAGCAAGGAAACGCGCCGGGCGATGACTTCCATCGCCCACCTCGCGGAGCATCTCGCGCAAGCGGGCAAGGCATGAACGATGTCTACCTGGCCGGCATGGGCCTGGCCTGTGTGCTGGGGGACGACATGCCGTCGGTGCTGGCTTCGCTGCAGCGTGGTGGAGTGCCGCCGACGCCGGTGACCGTGGCTGACGGAATCAGCTGGCCGGTCTATGCGCTGGCGCCGAGAGAAGGCGACTGGACGCAGCGCCTGTGCAGCACCGTGCGCAGCGTGGTTGCGCAGAGCGGCAAGACCGGTGATTTGGAGCCACGCACCGCGCCGCTGTTCGTGGCCTCGTCGTCGCTCGACATCGGCTTCATGGAATACGAGAAACAGGATCTGCGGCTCGGCGGCGATCTGCAGGACTTTGCCGGCGTCGTGGCCCGCGCGCTGGACTGGCAGGGGCCGGTGTTCACCGTTTCCACCGCCTGCACCTCGGCGCTCAACGCCGTGCTGGCGGCCGCTGACCTGATCCGAAGCGCGGAGGCCGACGAAGCGCTTGTGATCGGCGTCGAGATGGACAACCGCTTCACCGTGGCCGGCTTCGGCGCGATGCAACTGCTGGCGCCCGACAGCGCACAGCCCTTCGGCGCACAGCGCAAGGGGCTGGTGCTCGGTGAAGCGGTGGCTGCGTTGCGCCTGACATCGCAGCCCGCGCGCTGGCAGATCACGGGTGGCGCCAACGTGGTCGATGGGCGCAACCCCTCGGGCACCGAAGCCTCGGCCGTGCTCGCGATGTGCCGCGGCGCGTTGACGCAGAGCGGCCTGCAGCCCGGCGATGTCGACCTGATCAAGGTGCAGGCCGCCGGCAGCCCGGTCAACGACGCCATCGAGGTGGAGGCGCTGAAGCAGGTGTTCGACCCGCTGCCGCCGCTGGTGTCGCTCAAGTCGGCCATCGGCCACACGCTGGGCGCGGCGGGTGCGGCGGAGCTGGCCTTGCTGGTTGGCTGCATCGAAGGTGGCGTCTGGCCCACCGTGGACTATCCGCTCGACGCCTCACTCGGCATTGCGCTGAGCGAGCAGGCGCCGAAGAGGCTGCGCAACATCTTGCTCAACGTGGTCGGCTTCGGCGGTGGGCACACCTCGTTGGTACTGAAGGATGTCGGCCCATGAGCACCTGGCGCACCGCAGCTCATTTCGTCGCGCACCCACCGCCCGCCGACTGGCGCGATGACCTGGCCCGCCGCATCGGCCGCCGGCCGCGCCGCGTCGGCCTGTGGACCGAGTTGGCGATGTACGGCGCGCGCTGCTGCCTGGACGCCGCCGGCGAGGCAGCGCTGCCGGCCGGCGCGCGCATCCGCGTTGCCAGCATGCGCGGCGCGTGGGGCGCCACGCACGCAGGTCTGACCCAGCTCGATGCGGGCCTGCCGATGCCCTTCACCTTCATGCAGAGCCAGCCTGCGCTGATGCTGGCCGAAGTCGGTCGGTGTCTCGAATGGCAGGGCGACGCCAGCTTTGCGCTGTGCCGCGATGCGGCGCGCACGCTGCAACTGGCGAAGCTCGGTGCGACGCGCGATGGACTGCTGTTCGGTATCGTGGAAGAGGAGCGCAATGACGAGTTGCCGCGCTCCGAGTGGTGGCGGCTGGTGCCCGACTGACGTAGAGGGCAGCTCAGCCGGCGATGGAGCGCTGCAGGTTGGCGCGAGCCCGCGCTTCGAGCTGCGCGTGCATTTGCGGCGTTGCGTAGATGGCCTGGCGGTCGAGAAA
The DNA here is from genome assembly GCF_051216835.1 of Variovorax multivorans. Lineage (NCBI taxonomy): Bacteria > Pseudomonadati > Pseudomonadota > Betaproteobacteria > Burkholderiales > Comamonadaceae > Variovorax > Variovorax multivorans. Next base: position 15,434 of record NZ_JBPJZL010000005.1, on the reverse strand, counting down.
ACGCTGAAGGATCGCGCGGCGGCGCGGCAGGCGGATCTCATCCGGAACGAAGGCGTACTCGGCATGCACCTGGCGCTCGTATTCGTCGAAGCGTGTGCGTTCGGCGCCGAGGATCGACAGGTCGATGTCGATCAGCAGTTCGGCATCGCGGCCTTCGGGCACGGCGTCGTGGCGCGTGGCCATCACGAGCGCGTGAACCCGTTCGGCTGCTGCTTCGTCCACTCCGGCTTCAAGCAGGGCCTGGAGCGCCCAGTCGGCGCTACGTGCTTCGTTGTCGTGGGCGTGCACATCGTAGATCGCGTCGTGGAACCACAGCGCAAGCGCCACTTCACCAGGGCGCTCGGCCGATGCTTTCTCGCGCTCGAACCACGCGAGGCATTCGCCCAGGTGCTGCATCGTGTGGTAGTGCCGCTGCGGCTCGCTGTAACGGCGCTGCAGCTCGGCGCACAGCGCATCGCCGGGCGACTCGACGCCCAGGGCACGCCAGGCCTCGTTCCAGTTCGCGCGCAGTGCATCGGGTGTCATGGTGCCTATTGCTCCATCGCCGCCTTGACCTCTTGCCCGAGGTCGAGCACGGACATGGCGTAGTAGCTGCTCCAGTTGTAGCGCGTGATCACGTAGAAGTTGCGCGTGCCGGCTACGTAGGTTGGTGGTGCGTCGGCGCCGTTCTGCAGCTCGATCAATGCGAGCAGGCCCTTGTGCTTGATGCCTTCGCCCTCGGGCACCGCGCCGGCGGCCACGAAGCTGTCGGCGCTGAAGGTCGGCAGGATGTCGGGTGCCAGCAGCAGCGCCTTCTGCAGCCGCGCTTCCTCGAAATGCACGGGGTAGATGGCCGGCATGCCGGGCTGCCAGCCGAAGGACTTGAAGTAGTTGGCGACCGAGCCGATCACGTCGGCCGGGTTGTTGACGAGGTCGATGCGGCTGTCGCCGTCGAAGTCGACCGCGTACTTGGCCATGCTGCTGGGCATGAACTGCGGCATGCCCATTGCGCCCGCATAGCTGCCCAGGGGCGTGAGCGGATCGTCGGCGGTGCGGCTCTCGGTGCTCAGGAAGCTTTCGAGTTCGCCGCGGAAGAAGGCCTGGCGCTCGGCCGCGCGCGGATGGCCGTCGGGAAAGTCGAAGGAGAGCGTGGCCAGCGCGTCGATCACGCGGAAGTTGCCCATGTTGCGGCCGTAGATGGTTTCCACGCCGATGATGCCGACGATGATTTCCGGCGGCACGCCGTACACCTGCTCGGCGCGCGCGAGCGTGTCGGCATTGGCGCGCCAGAAGCGCACGCCGGCCGCGATACGCACCGGGTCGATGAAGCGGCTGCGATACGTTTGCCAGTTCTTCACGGTGCCGACCGGGCCTGGCAGCATCAGCCGCGGCACGTTGGGCAAGAAGCGCGCGCTGCCGATGGTGGCGCGCACCCAGTCGCGGTCGAGGCCGCGACGCTCGGCCACGTCGTCGGCGAATTTCATTGCGTCGTCGCGCGTGGAATACGGCGTGCTGCCGCGCACCGGGCTGGCTGCCCCGTTGCGACCGTTGGAAGATTTCTGGGCCATGGCCCCCGTGGACCAGGCGCAGCATGCGGCGAGAAGAGCGGCTGCCGCAGCGGCGCGCGAAGGCGTGGGGAGAAAAAATCGCATCGGCCGATTGTGCCGTCCGCCCGCGCCGCCCCTCTTCAGGGACACATGTGGTTTCAGCCGTGTGCGTTGCCGCTGGGCCAGGCGAGGTGGCGGAACTCCGAGCGCAGGGTGGAGAGCGAGTCTGGCGTGGCTGGCGCGTAACGCTGCGCCTCGAGCTTCAGCAGCCAGTCGCGCACGGCCTGCGCGGCGGGGCCGAAGCGCGCATCGGCCGCCTGCGCCATCTGGCGGGGCGGGGCGGTGTCGGGCAGTTGCAGGCCGGCCTTGGCGAGCCGCGCGCGTGCCTGGCCCAGCAGGCGCAGCCATGGGTCGTGACGGCTGCGCTCCCACAGCGTCCAGCCGGCGCCGGCCAGGCTGGCGCCCACCAGCAGGTAGAGCAGCACGTAGGCCAGGTCTTCGAGGCTCGGCGCTTCGAAGCCGATGCTCTTCAGCAGGTTGAGCTGGCGGCTCTGGGTGTAGTTGAGCACCCACTGGTTCCAGCCGTTGTTCACGGCCTCCCATGCGGCGCGGATGTTCTGGGCGAGCGTGGGGCTCATCGAGCCGATGGCGCCTGCGAACAGGCCCGGTTGCGGCACGAGCCGTTGCGTCTGGCCGATGCGCCCCGGGGCGACGGAGCCTGTCGGGTCCACGCGCGTCCAGCCGGTGCCTTCCTGCCAGATTTCGGCCCACGCGTGGGCATCGCTCTGGCGAATGATCCAGTAGTTGTCGACGTTGTTGAGCTCGCCGCCCTGATAGCCCGTCACGATGCGCGCCGGAATGCCGAGGTTGCGCATCAGCACCACGAAGGCCGAGGCGATGTGCTCGCAGAAACCCTCCTTGCGATCGAACCAGAACTCGTCGGCAGTGTCGTTGCCGTAGACGCCCGGCTCCAGCGTGTAGCTGTAGCCGCCGGTGCGTAGGCGCCGCAGGGCGGCTTGCACGAAGGCCTGTGCGTTGGCGTTGGCCAGTGCGGGATCGGCGCGCATCTCGGCGGCGAGGGCGGCGGTGCGCGGGTTGGTGCCAGGCGGCAGGGCCAGGTAGGCCTGGAGCTGGCCGCCCGTGCGCTTCACCGGGCCGCTCTGAAACTGCGTGTAGCTCTCGGCGCGGTAGCGCACTAGGTCGGTGACGGGGCGGTTAGCGAACCATTGCAGGTCGGGCGTGCCGGTGACTTCGAATCCGGGGGCCTCGGGAGGGCGCTGCGAGGCGTCGAGGGTCAGCAGCCAGGGGCGGTTGTTGGCTTCGAGCGTGATTTCGTAGCGCACGGGCTCGCCGCTCACGCGCAGGTTGGAGGACCATTGCGCGCCACGCGCCCATGACGGGAGCGCGGTCCATTCGCGGCCGTCGAACTGCGCCAGCACCGGCCCGCGAAAGTAGAGCTGGTTTTGCGGCGGCGCGCGGTCGCCATCGAACTTGATGCGCGCGGCGATGCTGTCGTCGAGCGCCAGCTCAGCGATGGTGCCCACGCGCATGCTGTTCGACAGGCCGGTGCGGCCCGCCATGGCGTCGCTGGGTGTGCCCCACAGCGGTGCGAAGCGCGGGAACAGCAGGAACAGCGCGAGCATGATCGGTGCGCCGGCCAGCGCCATCCAGCCTGCCGTGCGCGCGGCCTGCATCAGCGGCGGCCGGCCCACCGGCATGTGCGCGTTGACCAGTGCCGTCAGCAGGCCCAGCAGCGCCAGCAGCATCGTGAAGGCAGTCAGCAGCGATTGCGAATAGAAGAAGTTCGTGAGCATCGTGAAGAAGCCCAGGAAGAAGACGACGAAGGCGTCTCGCCGCGCGCGCAGCTCCAGCGTCTTGAGTGCGAGCAGGCTGACGATCAGCGTGACGCCCGCATCCCGGCCCAGCAGCGTGCGGTGGGTGGCGTAGGTGGCGCCGATCGTCAGCATCAGCAGCGCAAGGCGCCACCACTTGCTGGGAAGGGGGCGCGCCTGCACGGCCAGCGAGGCGCGCCAGAGCAGCACCATTGCCGTGATGGCCGTGCACCACCAGGGCAGGTTCTCGACCTGCGGCAAGAGGATCAGGCCGATGACGCAGAGAAGGAAAAGGGTGTCCCTGGCATCGCGGGGAAGCGAGGCGAGTTCGCGTGCAACTCTGTTCATGCGACGGTCTTGTTCAGCACAGGGCCAATGCCTCCAGGCAGGCCCGCCGGTGGGCCTCGCCCTGGGAAGGCTTCACGATCCGGCCCGCTACCCGCACGCCGTAGTCCACACCCAGCCGGTCCGCCATCAGCACCCAGGCGCACAGGCGTGAGATGCGGGCCTCGGTGTCCGCGAGGCCGGTGGCCTGCGCATCGAGCCAGAGTTCTTCGCGTTGCGTCTGCTGCGTGTCGCGGCTGACGAGGTCTTCCGAGCCGGCCGCCTGCGCCCGCGCGGCCTTCTTCCAGACCACGAGCTTCAGCGGATCGCCGCGCCGGTAGGCTCGCACGCCGTCGTATTCGCCTGCGTTGTGCGCCCGCAGCGCGGCGGACACGGCTGCAGGGCCCGACAGGGGCTCGCCCGGCGGGAGCGGCGGTGGATGCGCTTCGGGCGCGGGGTACACCAGCATCTGCGCGGCCGGCCGCCAGACCGTCCACACGCGGAACGTGCCGAGGGGAAAGCGCGTTTCCGCCGTCAGCGGCGGCACCGGGTGCAGCCCGCGCCGCTCGGGCTTGAACGCGATCTCGACGGTCGACGTTCCTTCGGCCGGCACGTCGGTCCAGGCCCATTGCCCGCTGCCGCGCACGGCCATGCCGATGCCGTAGCGCACGCTGCGCCGCGTGTTGTGCAGCACCACCCGGAAGACAGCGGCGGCGCCCGCGTAGTGCGCGTCGGGCGCCACCATGTGCATCGCCAGTCCGCGCAGCGTTCCGTGGCACACGTGCATGCCCACGGCCACGCTGCCGGCGAGCAGGAAGGTCAGCAGGTAGCCCAGGTTGAGCTGGTAGTTGATCGAGGCGATCAGCAGCACCAGCAGCGTCGCGGCCAGCGTCCATCCGGCCCGCGTGGGCACGATGTAGACATTGCGCTGAGTCAGCTCCAGCGTGTCCGACGGCGGACGGCGCGACAGGAACCAGCCGTCGATGCGCGAGCGGAGGGCGCCTGCAGGGCTCACGGCAGCGGCACTGCGGCGATCATGGCGCGCACCTGCTCGACGGCGCCCCGGCCCGCATCGCCGACCGGCGTGAGGCGGTGCGCGATCGTCTGCGGCAGCACGGCCTGCACGTCGTCGGGCGCGACGTAGTTGCGGTTGGCCAGCAGCGCCTGCGCCTTGGCCGCACGCAGCACCGCGATGCCGGCGCGTGGCGACAGGCCCTGCAGGAACCAGCGGCCCGAGCGCGTGGCGGCGATGAGGTCTTGCACGTAGTTGAGCAGCGGATCGGCCGCATGCACCTGCTGCACGCGCTGCTGCAGGGCGGTCAGCTCGCCGGCGGTCAGCATGGCGGGCAGGGAGGCGAGCATTTCGCGGCGGTCGACGCCCGAGAGCAGCTGGCGCTCGGCGGCGCGGTCGGGGTAGCCGAGCGAGATGCGCATCAGGAAACGGTCGAGCTGCGACTCGGGCAGGGCGAAGGTGCCGAGCTGGTCCTGCGGGTTCTGCGTGGCGATCACGAAGAAAGGCGTGGGCAGGGGGCGGGTCTCGCCTTCGACGGTGACCTGTTTTTCTTCCATTGCCTCGAGCAGCGCGCTCTGGGTCTTGGGACTGGCGCGGTTGATTTCGTCGGCCAGCAGCACCTGCGCGAAGATCGGCCCGGGGTGGAAAACGAAGGCCTGCTGGCCCCGGTCGTAAATTGCCACGCCCGACAGGTCGCCCGGCATCAGGTCGGCCGTGAACTGCACCCGGGAGAATTGCAGCCCGAAGGTGTGCGACAGCGCGTGGGCGAGGGTGGTCTTGCCGACCCCGGGCACGTCCTCGATCAGCAGGTGCCCGCCTGCCAGCAGACAGGCGACGCAGTCGCGCACTTGGGCCTCTTTGCCCACGATCACCGTGTTAAGCTGAGTTAACAAAGTGGCTAGCTTTGCAGCAACGTCCATATTTGTATCCATATGCAAACGATACCGTAAGACCTGCCGGCCCCATGCCGCGTGAGGTCTAGACGTGGCGACAGAGACACATGGGCAAGACAGGCTACTTCACACATCGCGACTTCTGGAAGCACGACATGGGCGGGGGGCATCCCGAATGTCCCGGGCGCCTGGATGCCATCGAAGACCGCCTGCTGCTTACCGGCGTGGGTGACGCGCTGGAGCACTGCGATGTGCCGCTGGCCACTCTGGAGCAGCTCACCCGGGCGCACAGCACGGAGCACGTCGAGTACCTCGAGGAACTGCATCAACGCCTGGTGGCCGACGAGCCTGCCGGCGGCCCCGACCATGCGCAGGTCGATCCCGACACGATGCTCACCCGCTTCACCCTGCTGGCCGCGCGCCGCGCCGCAGGAGCCGCGATTGCCGCGACCGACGCAGTGATTGCCGGCGACCTTGAAAATGCCTTCTGCTCGGTGCGCCCGCCCGGCCACCATGCCTGCCGGGAGCAGGCGATGGGCTTCTGCTTCTTCAACAACATCGCCATCGCCGCGCGGCACGCCATCGATGTGCATGGGCTGGAGCGCGTGGCCATCGTCGACTTCGACGTGCACCACGGCAACGGCACCGAGAACATCCTGTCGAACGACCCGAACGTGCTGATGGTCGGCTTCTTCCAGCATCCGTTCTATCCGTACAGCGGCACGGTGCATCCGGCATCGAACATGCTGAACCTGCCGATCCCGGCCTACACCCGGGGCATGGACGTGCGTGAGTTGATCGAGGCGATCTGGATGCCGCGGCTGGAAGAGTTCAAGCCGCAGATGATCTTCATCAGCGCCGGCTTCGACGCCCACCGCGAGGACGACCTGGGCCAGCTCGGGCTCAACGAGAACGACTTCGCCTGGATAACGGGCCGCATACACGATGTTGCCAGGCGCCATGCGAAGGGCCGTATCGTCTCGATGCTCGAAGGCGGCTACAACCTCGATGCGCTGGCGCGCAGCGTGGAAGCCCACATTCGCGTTCTCGCGGACCTGTAGCGCAGCCGGCGCGAATGGCGCCCACGCTTTCGTTTCCTTTCAATAGATGAATTTCAACGATTTCACCCAACGCCTCGCCCAGGTCGATGCGCGCGGCCTCGGCATCGAACTGGTTGCGCTGGTGGCCTGCGTGGCGCTGGCCTGGGCCGTGAGCAAATGGTTCGGACGCGACCAGCCCAAGGACTCGATCTGGTTCGGCGAGAGCACCTTCGACGGACTGCTGTTCCCGCTGCTGGCGCTGGTGCTCACCGATCTCGCCCGGCGCGTGGTGATCGATTTTCAGACCGTGCTGGTGCTGCGTATCGCGGTGCCGGTGTTCCTGTCGCTGGCGGTCATCCGGCTGTTCGCGCGGGTGCTGCGGGCGGTGTTTCCAGCGTCCAACGTCGTGCGGCTGATCGAGCGCACCGTCTCCTGGCTGGCCTGGATCGCGGCGGTGCTCTGGATCGTCGGACTGCTGCCGCCGGTGCTGGCCGAACTCGACCAGATCACGCTGGCCTTCGGCAAGACGCGCGTGAGCCTGCAGACGATCTTCCAGGGCGTGCTGTCGGCGGGGCTGGTGCTGGTGATCTCGCTGTGGATCTCCAGCACCATCGAAAAACGCATCCTGCGCGAAGCCGTCACCGACCTGTCGATGCGCAAGGTGGCATCGAACGCGGTGCGCGCCTTCCTGCTGCTGGTCGGCTTGCTGTTCGCGTTGTCGGCGGTGGGGGTGGACCTGACGGCGCTGTCTGTGCTGGGCGGTGCGCTCGGTGTGGGCCTTGGTTTCGGGCTGCAGAAGCTGGCGGCCAACTACGTGAGCGGTTTCGTGATCCTGCTCGAACGCTCGATCCGCATCGGCGACAACGTGAAGGTCGACACCTTCGAAGGCCGCATCACGGACATCAAGACCCGCTACACCCTGATTCGCGCGGGCAACGGACGCGAGGCCATCGTGCCGAACGAATCGCTCATCACCAGCCGGGTGGAAAACCTGTCGCTGGCCGACCGCAAGTTCAACATCACGACCACCATCGTGGTCGGCTACGAGAGCAACGTGGCGCAGGTGCAGACCATCCTGTGCGATGCAGCCAAGGCCCAGCCGCGCGTGATGACCGACCCGGAGCCAGTGGCCTTCCTCATGAACTTCGCGCCCGACGGCCTGGAGTTCACGCTGAACTTCTGGGTTGCCGACCCCGACAAGGGCAAGGACAACGTGCGTTCGGCCATCAACATCGCCATCCTCGACGGGCTGCGCGGCGCGGGCATCGACATTCCCTATCCGCAGCGGGTGGTGCGGGTGGAGTCTTTGCCCGCCGGAGGGCCAGGGAAATCCGGTCTCCAGCAGTGAGTAGAACGGCTTCTGGTCACTCCATCTTCGCGCCGGAGTTACGCACCGCTTCCGCGGCTTCGGGCATTTGCTTCCTGACGAAATCCCAGTAGCCGTCGATCGACATCGGTCTGACCGGAAGTGCGCCTTGCTCGACGAACTGCTTCTGCACTTCGGGGTTTTCCAATGCCTTCGCGAGCGCGGCATTCAGCGTTTCCAGAATGGCGCGCGGCGTGTTCGCTGGTGCGACCAGTCCATACCAGTTGTCGGTGTGAAAGCCCTTCACTCCCGCCTGCTCGAAGGTCGGCACGTCCGGCAAGGACGGAAGCCGCTGGCGGGCGGCGACCGCAAGCGCGCGCAGCTTGCCTGAGCGCACGAACGGCGTGGCGCCCGTCGTGATGATCATGTCCACGCGGCCGGCCATCAGCTCCGTCATGGCAGGCGCCGTGCCCTTGAAGGGAATGTGGGTGACGTCGACGCCGGCAAGCTTCTTGAACATTGCCGCCGCCATGTGCTGTGACGATCCGACGCCGGCGGAGCCGTAGTTCAGTTTTCCCGGGTGAGCCCTGGCCGCGTCGACAAGATCGCGAACCGTCTTGTAGGGTGAGTTCACCGGCACGAGCAGCGCTCCGGGCGAGGTGCTGATCAGTCCCACGGGTGCGAAGTCTTCGATGGGCCTGTAGCCCAGGTTCGAATAGAGCGCCGGATTCCAGCCATGCGAGGCAACGGTTGCCAGCATGATCGTGTAGCCGTCGGCCTTCGATCTGGCTGCCAGGTCGGAGCCGATGTTGCCTCCCGCGCCTGGACGGTTGTCGATGACGATCTGCTGGCCCAGGATGCCGGACATCTGTGCCGCGATCGGCCGGGCCACGTTGTCGGCCGGTCCGCCTGCCGGCCAGCCGACGATCAAGGTGATGGGGCGTGCGGGGAACGCCGCTTGCGCGCGAACGCCAGCGTGTGCCGCAGCCAGTCCCGAGATGAGAGCCAGGGCCCGTCGTCGGTCGATGCCGGTCTTGTTTTTCATGCTTGTCTCCGTCGTAGTAATTGGGCAGGCAAGGAGGCCTGCGGGCGCAAGCGCCGGCGCGCTAGTGCGAGCGCAGATCGGCGAGAAACTTCTGCGCCCGTTCGCTGCGCGGCTTCGAGAAGAACGCTTCGGGCAGCGCTGTCTCAACCAGGCTGCCCTGGTCCATGAACCAGACTCGGTCCGCCACTTCGCGCGCGAAGTTCATTTCGTGCGTCACGCACATCATCGTCATGCCGTCGCGTGCCAGCGACTTCATCACCTGAAGCACCTCGCCGACCATTTCCGGATCGAGCGCGCTCGTCGGTTCGTCGAACAGCATGGCCGGCGGATCCATCGCAAGGGCCCGGGCGATGGCAACGCGTTGCTGCTGACCACCCGACAGCTGGCCCGGAAAGGCATCGGCCTTCGAAGCCAGGCCCACGCGGTCGAGCAACTCGAGCGCACGAGTCCTCGCCTGTGCCCGCTTCTGCTTGCGCACGTTCACGGGCCCCAGCATGATGTTCTGGGCCACCGACAGATGCGGGAACAGGTTGAAGCTCTGGAACACGAAGCCGACCTGGCTGCGAAACCTGTTGATGTCGAGCGATGGCGCGTTCACATCCTGACCGTTGAAACGGATGCATCCGCTCTGGATGCTCTCCAGGCGGTTCACGGTGCGTATCAGCGTCGACTTGCCGGACCCCGAAGGGCCGCACACCACGACGACTTCGCCCTTGTGAACCTCCGCGCTGATGCTGTTCAGGGCGTGGTAATCGCCGTACCACTTGTTCACGAGATCGAAGGCGATGAGGGGAGAAGAAGCGGGGCTGGAGAACATGTTCATGCGGCGTGCTCGGATGCGATGGGGCTGGTTGCCGCGAGCGCGGGGCTAGTAGCCGACCGGAAGGTGCCTTCACGCCGCGCGTTGATGCGGCGTTCGAGGAAGCGTGCCAGCCGCGTCAGCGAGAAGCACAGGCAGAAATAGATGGAAGCGAGGATGAAGTACACCTGAAACGGCTGCGTCATGAGCGAGCTGTTGATCTGGTTGGCTGCGAACGTCACTTCGTTCACGCTGATGACGTAACCCAGCGAGGTCTCCTTGATGGTGGAGACAAACTGGCTGACCAGCGCCGGCACCATGTTGTAGAGCGCCTGCGGAAGCACGACCTTCGTCATCGTCTGCGTGTAGCTCAGCCCCACGGCGCGCGCCGCTTCGGTTTGTCCGTGGGGCAGGCCCTGGATACCGGCGCGCACGATCTCCGCCAGGTAGGCCGCCTGGTAGATCACCAGCGTGATCACCATGGTCGTGAACCCGCTGACCGTGCGTCCGGTCAGCACGGGCACGAAGAAGTAGACCCAGAAGATGAACATGAGCAGTGGCACGCCGCGCACCACGTAGATCACAGCCGCAGCAGGCATGCGCAGCCAGCCGAGCGGGCTGATGCGGGCCAGTGCGATTGCAACGCCGAGAGGAAACGCGAGCACAAGGCCCAACACGGAAAGAACCAGCGTGATTGTCAGTCCGCCCAGCGGCCCATTGGGATACTGGCCGACCAGCAGCAGAACGCCGTACTCGCGCAGGATGGAAAGAATGCTGTCCACGGCCTACCTCGTGCGGATGCGATAGCGGCTTTCCAGGCCAGCTCCCGCGGTCATGATCAGAAGCGAGATGCCGAGATAGATCACTGTCGAGAGCAGATAGATCTCCACGGTCTTGAACGACTGGCTCTCGATTTCCCGCGTTGCATAGGTCAGCTCCGCCACTCCGATGGTCATGGCGAGGCTGGTGTTCTTGAACAGCAGCACCGTGTGGCTCACCAGGGTGGGCAGCGCGATCCGCAGCGCCTGCGGGATCAGCACCAGGCGCGAGGCCTGCAGATAAGAGAGTCCTATCGCTCGCGCGGCTTCCAATTGAGACTTGGGAATGGACCGTATGCCGCCGCGCAGACCTTCGGAGACGTAGGCTGCCATGCACAGGCCGATGGAGATGAAGGCCAGGAGAAACTCGCTGTTGTGCGCATTGAGCCATTGCTGCGCCGCATGCGGCAGTAGCGCAGGCATGCCGAAGTACCAGAGAAAGACTTGCACCAGCATGGGCACGTTCTGGTGATATTCGACGTAGCTCGCCACCAAAGCCTTGGCCACGCGGCTGTCCGCCATGCGCACCACCGCCAGCACCATGCCAAGAGCCATGGCGAACAGCCATGCCGCCAGCGTGAGCTCGAACATGGTGAGAACGCCGTGCCATATCCATTGCGGATATTCACCGCGTGACAGCACCGAGAAGTCGAGCTTGCTACCCATGACGTGCGCCTTGTTGCATCGTATGGATCAGCCCTTGATCGGCTCGATCCTGAAGCCGCGCTGCATCTTGTAGGAAGTGCCCGTGCCCAGCCACTTGTTGAAGATCTGCAGCGCTTCGCCGGATTTTTCCATTGCCTCCAGCGTGGTGTTCACGTGCTTGATGAAGCCTGCCTCTTCCTTTCGCATGCCGACTCCCCATGGCTCCAGCGTCAGCGAGGGTTCCAGTATGGCGATAGGGACCGTGCTTTCGGACTGCTGGCGGAACTTCACGAGAGTGAGCTCGGATGCCGCCAGCCCTTCCACCTTGCCCTGCTGCATGGCGAGAAAGGCGCTGGGCGGATCCTGAAAGGTGATGGTGCTTGCACCCGGAATCACCTTGCGCACCAGCATCTCCGAGCTGGAGCCCTTGACCGCGCTGACGCGCTTGCCCGTCAGGTCCTTGAGGGTCGTGAAACCGCTGTCCTTGCGAGCGGCAACCTTCTGCTCGCTCGCAAAGTACTGGTCGCTGAAGGCAATCTGCTCGGCACGCTCGGCGCTCCAGCCCAGGTTGGCAATCACGGCATCGATGCGGCTCTGTTGCAACTCGGGGATGCGCGCGGCCACGGAGATGAGCTTCAGCTCCAGCTTGACGCCCAGCGACTTGGCCAGCGCCTTGCAGAAGTCCACGTCGTAGCCTTCTACCTCGCGCGTCTGGGTGTTGGAGAAACTGAACGGCTCGGCCGTCCCCAGGGTGCCGCAGGTGAACACGCCCTTGGCCTTGATGTCGGCGAGTTGGTCCGCGCAGGCCAGGTTGGCCAGCAATGCCAGGCAGGCGCCGGCGATGAGAGTCGATGCGGTTTTCTTCATGGGACGGCTCCGGGAAGGTTGAGTGGAACGAGAAAACATCAGGAAAGATCGCGCACGGCGTCCTGCAGGAAGCTGCCGCCTTGCTCGATCACCTCGATCCCCGTGGCGAAGGACATGCGCAGATGGTTGGGCATGCCGTAGGAGGTGCCGTCGATCGCGGCCACGCCGGCGTGTTCCAGCAGGTAGTGCACGACGTCGATGTCGGAAGAAAGAACGTTGCCCGCCGGCGTGGTCCGCCCGATCAATCCGGCCACGCTGGGGAACACATAGAACGCGCCGTCCGGTGGTGCGCACTCGAACCCCGGCAGCGCCTGCAGCATCTGCACCATGCGGTCCCTGCGCATTTCGAAAAGGGCCGCGGCTTCGGCAACCGTCTCTTGAGGACCATCGAGCGCAATCACCGCGGCTGCCTGGCTCACGGAACTGGGGCAGGAGGTGCTCTGCGACAGCAGCATGGTGATCGCCTTGATCAGCGAGACCGGCCCCACGCCGTACCCGATGCGCCACCCCGTCATGGCATAAGCTTTCGAGACGCCGTTGATCACCAGTGTCCGCTCGGCCAGCTCGGGCGTCACGTTCAATGGAGAAAGGTGCTCGGCGCCGTCGTAGACGAAGTGCTCGTAGATCTCGTCGGTCATCAGCCAGACCTGCGGATGCCGCTTCAGGACCTCGCCGAGCGCCGCCAGTTCATCGCGGGTGTAGACCGCGCCCGTGGGGTTGTTGGGCGTGTTGAGCACCAGCCACCGCGTGCGGGGCGTGATGGCCGCTTCAAGGGCTGCCGGCATCAGCTTGAAGCCCTCGCCTGCGGTGCTCGGCACCACGACGGGTGTGCCGCCATGCAGCGCCACCATGTCCGGATAGGACACCCAGTACGGCGCAGGCACGATCACTTCATCACCCTCGTTCAGCGTGGCGGCGAAGGCGTTGTAGATGATGTGCTTCGCGCCGTTGCCCACCGCGATGTTCTCCGGCTTGTACGACAGTGCGTTCTCGCGCAGCAGCTTGTCGGCAATGGCCCGGCGCAAGGCCGGCGTGCCGTTGGATGCCGTGTAGCGTGTCTGTCCGGCCATGAGGGCCGCAACCCCGCCTTCGATGATGTGGCGCGGCGTCGGGAAGTCGGGCTCGCCGATGGTGAAGTCGACGATGCGGCGGCCGGCCGCGCGCATCGCGTCGACACGCGTCTTCGCTGCCATGCTGGGCGAGGGTTTGACGCCTCCGAGGCGTTGGGCCAACAGGATGCTCACTGGGTTTTCTCCGGGAAAGTCGATTGGAATGAGGCTGCGCTTCACGGATTCAGAGACCGTGGGGCGCGAATGCCTTGGTGAGCCATGACTGCTCGACCTTTCCGTTGGCAATCTCGGCCTTGATGGCGGCCTCGAACCGCGCGGTCTGGTCGATGGCGTCGAGCAGCCGCCGTGCTTCGGCAAGGGGAAAGGTCACGATGCCGTCGTCGTCGCCAACCACGATGTCGCCGGGCTGCACGATCTGCCCGCCCACGCAGATGGGCACGTTGACCGCGCCGGGCCCGTTCTTGTAGGGCCCCCGATGGATGGCGGCACGCGCGTAGCAGGGAAAGTCTGCGTCGCGGAAGGCCGCTGCATCGCGGATGGCGCCATCGACGACGATGCCGGTGCAGCCGCGCTGCTGCGCGTAGAGCATGATGAGTTCGCCCACCAGCGCGTTGGTGGTGTCGCCGCCGCCGTCGACCACCAGCACATGGCCCGGCAACGCATCCATCAGGGCCTTGTAGATCAACAGGTTGTCGCCGGGACGGGTCTTGACCGTGATCGCCGTGCCCACCAGCTTGCGTTGCCGGTGGAAGCGCTGCAGGCCGACGATGCCGCTCAGGCGCTGCAGGTTGTCGCTGATGTGCGGGGTGGCCACTTCCCGGAAAGCGGCCAGCACATCTTCCGGGGCAACGGCCGGCGTGGGTTGAACGGCAAAACTGGAAGCAACCATGACAAAACGCCTCAACATCAATTCGATGGCGGGATTGTGAAAGTTGCCTAAAATTTCAAAAAGCGAAATATTCCGGAAGAGTTGGTGGAAAAAAAGGAAACCAATAAGGGTTTGGCCTGACCATGATGACGTTCAAGCAGTTAGAAGCCCTCTATTGGGTTGTGCGCCTGGGCGGCTTCTCCCAAGCCGCCCAGAAACTGCACACCTCGACCTCCGCAGTGTCCAAGCGGGTGCATGAGCTTGAAGCCGGTTTCGACCTGGAGCTTTTCGACCGCTCCCAGCGCACCGCGCGCCTGACCGAAAAAGGCGAGGAAATGTTCGTGCTGGCCAAGAAGCTGCTCGAACACAGGGACGCCGCCATCGACCAGATTGGCAAGCCGGAAGTCGTCGAGCGCCGCGTGCGCATCGGCGTGACCGAGTTCACCGCCATGACGTGGCTGCACCGGCTGGTCGAGGTCATTCAGCGCTACTACCCCAAGGTCACGATCGAGCCCGACGTCGATGCCAGCGGCAACCTGAAGGAAAAGCTCCTGGCGGACGAACTGGACCTGGTACTGGTCCCCGACGTGTTCGCGGATGCCCATCTGCCGAGCCATGCGATCGGCGAGTTCTCGAGCGTGTGGATGTGCAAGCCGGGTTTTGTCGAGCCGGGCAAGACCTTCAGGCTGCATGAATTGGCCTCGCGCCGGCTGCTGCTTCAGGGAAGCAAGTCGGGCGCCGGCATGGCGCATAACAGCTGGATGAAGTCGCTGGGTGTTCAGCCGACCGATGTCATCGTCGTCAACAACCTCATGGCCATGATGGGGCTCACCGCATCGGGCCTGGGCATAGGCTGCATGCCGGAGAAGGGCCTTGCGCCCATGATCGCCAGTGGGGCGCTGATGGTCGTGCCCTGCACTCCGGCGCCGCCGGTGATGAAGTACGTCGCCATGTACAAGGGCGACCAGCGCAGCACGTTGATCTCGTCGATCGTCATGCTGTCGCAGGAGTGCTGCGACTTCACGCGGATGTTCGAGGGCTCTTCGGCAGGGTCATCCGTTGATGCGATGGCGTGAGCAGGGTGTGTCAACATCTTTACCGCCAGGAGTCGCCCGGGCGCCCGGCGCTGTTTTATAATCGTGAAAAAGCACGATCGTTCTTTTTTCTTGGCGCCTGTGCCGATGAGAAGAATGGAGAGGCCGCAAAGGTCGCGTCCTAGAATGACCGGCTGCCCTCGAAGCCCCCTTTTTGCAATCCAATGGAGTCAAGTCAATGAAGGTTCTTGTACCTGTCAAACGGGTCGTCGACTACAACGTGAAAGTGCGCGTCAAGAGCGACGGCACCGGAGTGGACATTGCCAACGTCAAGATGAGCATGAACCCCTTCGAC